>NZ_CALRWD010000064.1:0-27524 GCF_943371775.1 Nocardioides psychrotolerans | reverse complement strand
GTACTTCGGACTTCTCAACGGCACAACCTCTGTTGAGGTTGAGCAGAATCGGATGGCGCTGAGCGGCCCGGCAGGTTCGATGACGTTCGTTCGCAGTGACTGAACCGCGCAGGATCCGACCTCGTTCCTATACATCCGGACATGCCGCGTTGAGGGCGGCTCAGTTCGCCCGGATCTGAAGTTGTCAGCCGGTGATGACGACTGGGATGGCACCGAAGTCGCCGGGGTCGGTCTCGATACCGGTGCCGCCGCGCACCATGATCGTCACCACGTCGCCAGCAGCCGCGCCGCTCAGGTCGAGGGTCGTGGTGAACGGCAGCGGGGTGGCCTCCGAGCCGCCCTGGGCGATCTGGAGGTCGAGGGGCTCACCCGTGGAGCCCGACACTCGGGCGCTCACGTTGAGGTTGGCCTCGAAGCCGCGGCCGATGCCCTCGACCGCCAGGGGTGCGGCGGGCACCTCGGCGAGGGAGTCAGGGACCGTGATGGCGGCGTTGGGGTTGACCGCGGCGATCACGAACCAGCCGCTGGCCGAGCCGAGCTGGCGCAGCAGGAGGGTGGAACGCACGATCGACTGGTCGCTGGACTCGCCGGCGAACAGGGCGTCGACCTCACCGCTGCGGGCATCGCCCTGGCGGAACACGCCTGCCGTGCCGGCATCGAGCACGTTGTCGAGGAAGTCCTGGGCGGCGGCCACGGGGTCGTCGAAGACCACGTCGGAGGCCGGCCACAGCGCGGACTGCTCGGGCCCGGTGGGCTCGGTGGGCTCGGTGGTGGTGTCGGCGGGCGACGTGGTGGTGACTGACGGCTCGGTGGTGCCGTCAGTGCCAGTGTCGTCGCCACACCCCGCCATGGCCATCCCCAGCGTCACTGCGGCGACGACAGCGACGATCATGCGGGTGATCGTGGTCATGTCCGTTTCCTTTCGCGAGGCGTCGAACACCTCAAGGGTCCCCCAGCGGCCCGCACCGTGCCAGGGCCGTTGTACCTGCCAGTGGCGGGCGGCTGGGCTCGCCCGCAGCGGAGCTGGGACCAGGCCGAACTACTCCGGGGACGAGGGCCCACGGCTCACCCCCGTCAGATACCGGCCGCCTTCTCCAGCGCCGCGACCTCCTCGTCGAGGAAGGTCAGCAGCCGCTGCAGGTGGGGCACGGTGCGGCGGCAGCCGGTCAGACCGAAGGCCATGTTGCCGTCGTAGGACGTGCAGGTGATGTTGAGCGCCATCCCGTTGATGGGGATCGACAACGGGTAGGTGCCCATCAGCTGGGCGCCGTTCCAGTAGTGCGTGGTGCGCGGGCCGGGGACGTTGCTGATGATCAGGTTGTAGGGCGGCCGCACGATGCCCTGCATGCGCAGCAGCGGCGTGAGGATCGCCGGCGCCTGGCCGATCGCGCTCATCGCGAGGATCTGCATCGGCGTCATCGACGACAACCCCTCCTTGCCGTCCTTCATCGAGCGGTGGATCGCGGAGAGTCGGCGAGCCGGGTCGTCCAGGTCGGTCGCGAGCTGCACCATGACGGCGCCGACCGCGTTGCCGCCCTCGGAGGAGGCGACCTGCGACTGCTTGGCGTTGAGACCGACCGGGACCATCGCGACCAGCGGGGCGTCCGGGAGGGCGTCGAGCTCGAGGAGGTACTGCCGGATCGCACCGCTGCACATCGCCATCACGACGTCGTTGATCGTCGTCCCGGTGGCCTTACCGATCGCGCGCAGCCGCTCGATCGGCCAGTCCTGGGCGGCGAAGCGGCGTGAGCCGGTGATCGACTGGTTGAAGATCGTGCGCGGCGCGTGCAGCGACAGCGACGACGTCTCGTTCTTGATGCCCTTGGTGATCGTCTTGACCAGCGCCCCGGGCATGCCGGCGGCGTCGGCGGTGATGCCCATCGCGGTGCGCAGCGCGCTGATCGGCACGCCGGCCAGGCTGGCCTCGGCCTTGTCGATCTCGCGGGAGCGTCGCGCATTGGGCTGGGCGCCCCAGGGAGCCGGCATGCCGCGCTTGTCGGGGTCGGTCGACAGGACGCTGGCGAGCAGCCGCATCGCGGAGACGCCGTCGACGAGCGCATGGTGGGTCTTGGTGTACATCGCGACGCGGCCGTCGCGCAGGCCCTCGATCACGTGCGCCTCCCACAGCGGACGCTCCCAGGCGAGGCGCGTGGAGTGCAGGCGCGAGCACAGCTCGAGGAGCTCGCGGATCCGGCCGGGCCTGGGCAGCGCGCTGTGGCGCACGTGGTGCTCGATGTCGAACTCGAGGTCGGGCTGCCAGACCAGCTGGCCACCGGTCTTGACCGAGCGGTGCGGGTGCTTGAGGAAGAGCGGCGCGATCTCCTCGACGTCGCGCATCTCCTCGAACATCTGGCGCACGTAGTCGCGCCCCGCCCCCTCCGGCTTCTTGAAGAGCTGGAGGCCTCCCACGTGCATCGGCATGTTGCGGTTCTCCGCGAGGAGGAACGCAGAGGAGGTGGGATCGATCGGAGAGACCACAGGGAGCACCTTTCGTAGGTGGGCATCCTTGCTCGCGGTGACGACCGCCACAAGGCGCCCTGCCGCAGGTGCCGGAGGAGAGTGCCCGGTGAACACCGAGTGAGGGTTCTCCCTTGCATCCGTGACGAGTACGTCGAGCACCTTGCGGCAGGTGCCGCGGCTGCCCGAGGGTCGACGTGCACCGGACCTCGGTGCGCGACCTCTTCTTCTCGGGAGAACCCATGATCCGCCGCACCCTGCTCGCGCTCGGCCTCTCCGCCGGCTTCTCCGTGGGCCTGGTGGCCGTGCCCGCCGTCGCCCAGGCCCAGGACTACTCCGCCCCGCTGACGACCGCCATCAGTGACCTGCCCACCTCGAGCGAGGTCCGCACCGGCTACTCGCGCGACCTCTTCCCGCACTGGGTCGACGCCGACGGCGACGGGTGCAGCACCCGCAACGAGGTGCTGATCAGCGAGGCCGACGACCCGGTGACGGTGGGCAGCGGCTGCTCGCTCTCGGGCGGGCGCTGGTACTCCTACTACGACCGCGTCTCCTGGACGAACCCCTCCGACGTCGACATCGACCACATGGTCCCCCTGGCCGAGGCCTGGGACTCGGGCGCGCGGTCGTGGACGACCGCGACCCGTCAGGCCTTCGCCAACGACCTCGGCGACTCCCGCTCGCTCGTCGGGGTGACCGACAACGTCAACCAGGCCAAGGGCGACCAGGACCCCCGCGAGTGGCTGCCGACCTACGACCAGTGCCGCTACGTGCGCGAGTGGGTCGCGGTGAAGCACCGCTGGCGGCTCACCGTCGACAGCGGCGAGAAGTCCGCGTTGTCGTCGTTGGCCTCGTCCTGCACCAACGCGACGATCACGGTGACGCTGGCCCGTTGATCGTGGCCCGCTGATCGTCCACAGGCCGGGCTCCGGCAGGTCCCTCCACAGGCCCTGCCGGCGCCCGGCCCGGCTGTCCGCCCGGGCTCCTAGCGTCCTGCTCGCACCGGAACTCGCCGGTGCCGGACCCTCGGGGGACACCCATGAAGACACCCATCACGACGCCGCTCGTCTCGCTCTGCACACTCGTCGTCGGCCTGCTGGCCGCCGTGACCTGGTCGCCGGCGCTCGCCTCGGACGGCGCCGCGGTCCACGAGCCACCCGCCCGCACCGAGCGGCCGGTGATCGTCGCGGTCGAGGGCGACAAGGCCAACGGCTTCGGCATCACCTACTCCGACGGCACCGCGCTCTACCCGCCCACCGACTCCGAGGCCTCCGCCGAGTGCGGGGAATATGACCGCTGGTCCGACCGGCTGCGCTGTCGGGTCGAGGTCCGCACCTGGTACCGCGACCTCGGCGAGCTCAAGCGCTCGCTCGCCTACGCCCACGCGCAGCCGTAGGTCGTCCTCCTCTGGCACGATCTCCCCCATGGAGGTCTCGCCGCTCGACCGCGCGTGGAGCCGGGGCCGCACCTCGCTGGGTGAGCGCCTGCAGCGACTCTCGGCCAAGCGTTGGCACATCGTGCAGTGCGCGCTGGCGGCCGGGGCCGCGTGGTTCGTCGCGGCCGACCTTTTCGGTCACGACACGCCCTTCTTCGCGCCGATCGCGGCGGTGGTCAGCCTCGGCACGTCCTACGGCCAGCGCCTGCGCCGGGTGGCGGAGGTGACCCTCGGCGTCGCGATCGGCGTGTTCATCGCCGACCTGCTGGTCATCCAGCTCGGCTCGGGCTGGTGGCAGCTGACCTTGATCGTCGGACTCGCGATGACGACGGCCTTCCTGCTCGACGGCGGCCAGCTCTTCGTCACGCAGGCTGCGGTGCAGTCGATCGTGGTGAGCACGCTGCTGCCCGACCCGGGAGCGGCGCTGACCCGGTGGACCGACGCCCTCATCGGCGGGGTGATCGCCCTGGTGGCCGCCACGATTGCTCCGGCGGCACCGCTGCGCCGACCGCGCGAGCAGGCGGCGCGAGTGATGGCCAAGGTGGCCGAGCTGCTGCGTGCCGCGGGAGAGGTGATGGTCGACGGCGAGGCCGAGCGCGGTCTCGACCTGCTGGCCGACGCGCGCTCCACCGACCACCTGATCCGCGAGCTCCAGGCCGCGGCCGACGAGGGCATGTCGGTGGTGGCCTCGTCGCCCTTCCGGGTGCGGCACAAGGGCAACCTGCGCCGCATGGCCGACCTGGTCGACCCGCTCGACCGGGCGCTGCGCAGCACGCGGGTCCTGGTGCGGCAGGTCGCCGTGACCGCCTACCACCGCCGACCGGTGCCGGCGGCCTACGCCCTGCTCGCCGCCGAGCTCGCCGACGCCGCGGAGCTGGTGGCCGCGGAGCTGACGGCCGACCGGATGCCCGTGGCGGCGCGGGACGCGATCCTCGCGATCGGTGAGGCGACCGGTCGGGTGGAGCGCTCGGAGGTCCTGACCGCCGAGGTGATCCTGGCCCAGCTGCGCTCGATCGTGGTCGACCTGCTGCTGCTGACGGGGATGACCCAGCTCGAGTCGACCGACGCCCTGCCCCCGCCGCCGCGGTGAGGTGAGGCTGTCCGTGACCTGGGTCCTGCACGTCGACCTCGACCAGTTCATCGCGGCCGTCGAGGTGCTCCGACGACCCGAGCTCGCCGGTCGTGCGGTGGTGGTCGGTGGCCGTGGTGACCCGAGCGAGCGGGGCGTGGTGGCCACGGCGTCCTACGAGGCGCGCGAGCACGGCGTCGGCTCCGGCATGCCGCTGCGGGTCGCGGCCCGCAAGGTCCCGGACGCGGTGTTCCTCCCGGTCGACAAGCCGACCTACGAGGCGGCCTCCGCGGTCGTCATGGACACCCTGCGCGGCCTGCGCTGGGACGGCGCACCGGTCGACGTGGAGGTCATCGGCTGGGACGAGGCGTTCGTCGCCGAGCGTCCCGGGAGCGGTGAGGGGGAGGGGGGTGGGTCCCCCGGAGAGCAGCGCGACCCCGTCGCCTTCGCCGGACACGTGCGCGCCGAGGTGCTGGCGGCGACCGGGCTGCACTGCTCGGTCGGGATCGGTGACACCAAGATCCGGGCCAAGACCGCGACCGACTTCGGCAAACCACGGGGGGTCTACCGGATCACCGAGGACACCTGGTCCGCCGAGATGGGCGACCGCCCCACGCGGGCGCTGTGGGGCATCGGGTCGCAGACCTCCAAGAGGCTCACCGCGCTCGGCATCGACACCGTCCGCCAGCTCGCCGAGTCCGACACCCGGGTGCTCGCCGCCGCGCTCGGCCCGACGATCGGGCCGTGGGTCCACCGTCTCGGCCGCGGCGCCGACACGGGCCCGGTCGACCCGACGCCGTGGGTGCCACGCGCGCACGGCCGCGAGGAGACCTTCCAGACCGACCTCGAGGACTGGGCCGAGGTGGAGGAGGCGGCTCGCCGGATCGCGCGCCGCGCGGTCGAGGACATCGACACCGAGGGGCGTCCGGCCGCCCGGGTCGGGATCAAGGTGCGCTTCCGCCCGTTCACGACCGTGACCCGCAGCCTCACCCTTCCCGCTCCGACCAACGACCCCGAGGTCCTCGGTGCCGCCGCGGTCGAGCTGCTCGGCCGTGTCGACCGGGATCGGGCGGTGCGGCTGCTCGGCGTACGCCTGGAGATGGTCGAGCCCGAGGGTCGCTACTGAGCGGGTCCCCGCACCAGCCGCACCGCGCCCTCGCGGCGTGGGTCGGCGGCGGCGTCGAGGCTGCCGTCGGGTCGCACGAGGGTGGCGCCGACGCCGCCGAAGTACATCGTCGGCCGGTCGACGTCCTCGACCTTGAGCTCCTCGGTGGGGCGGCCGGCGCGGTGCAGGTGCACGCGCGGGTGGTCGACCGCGTCCTGGAGCGACAGCCCGCCACTGACGAAGCCCGCCAGCACCTGGGTGATCGCGGTCGTGATCCGGTCGGCGCCCGGCGAGCCGATCGCGAGGGCCGAGCCGTCGACGTGGCGGCCGACGGTGGGGGCCATGTTGGAGAGCAGCCGGGTGCCGGGAGCCAGGCCGTGGAGGCCGCGGGGGTTGAGCTCCTGCTCGCCCAGGCAGTTGTTGAGCCAGATCCCGGTGCCGGCGGCGATCATGCCGGCGCCGTAGCCCGACGACACCGTGACCGAGCAGGCGGTCCCCTCGCTGTCGGTCGCCGAGACGTGCGCGGTCGAGCCCGACTCGAGCGCGCCGAGGTGGTCGCGGTCGACCAGGTCGAGGAAGGCGGCCGCGTCACGCACCAGGTCGTCGGTGTGGTCGAGCACGTCGAGGCGGTGACCGAGCACCGCGCGCTGCACGCGCACCAGGTGATGGACGTCGTCCGGCGTCCAGGGTCCGTGCGGCCGGTCGTCGAGGAGACGCAGCATCGCGGCGACGCAGACGCCACCGAGGGAGGGCGGCGGTGCGGTCGCGAGCGTCCACGGACCGACGCGGGTCACGAGGGCGGGCCGCACGACCGGCTCGTACGCCGCCATGTCGGCCGCCCCGAGCAGGCCGCCACGGCCGACCACGTCGTCGGCGACCAGCCGGGCCAGCTCACCGGTGTGCAACGTCGCCGCTCCCTCGGCCGCGATCAGCTCCAACGACTCCACCAGGTCGGGCACCACCACGAGCCCGGTGGTCACCGACCCGTCGGGCGAGTGCAGCGCGGCGTGACTGGCGGGGTCCCAGCCGAAGATCGACGCGTGCACGTGCCCGAGGTAGTAGCGCGACGCCGACCCGAGCCGGAAGCCGCCCCGCGCCACCTCGATGGCGGGAGTGACCAGCTCGCGCCACGGCAGCCGCCCGTCGCGACGGTGGGTCTCCTCGAAGGCCGCCACGGAGCCGTGCACCGCGACCGACCCGGGGCCGATCGTGACGTCGACCCCGCCGCCGTACGCCGTCGAGATGTCCCAGGTGCCGCTCGACCCCACGTCGAGCCCCCGTCCGGGCATGTCCATCCACCCGTCGACGGTGTAGGCGGCCGCGCCGGACCCGGGCTGCACGGTCACGAAGCCGCCGGAGCTGAGCGAGACGATGCCGACCTCGTTGACCATCGTCACCAGGGCGGCCGCGAGGGCGGCGTCGACCGCGTTGCCACCGGCCTCGGCGACCACCCTCGCCGCGTCGGCCGCGGCCTCGTTGGTCGCCGCGATCGCGACGTCCATCAGAGGCTCGCTCGCAGCTCGCGGACCACCGAGTCGACGACCGCGACCAGGTCGCCACCGGTGCGCTCGGCGACCGCCCGCTGTCGTTGGTACGACGCGCCCCGCCGCGGCAGGTCCGCGACGGACGCCAGCTCCTCGAGGCAGCCGAGGCGCGCCGCGACCGGCTCGAGCCGCACCAGCAGGTCGGCCAGGTCGTCGGTGAGGAGCCGCTCGTCCGACTGCGCGTCGAGGATGATGATCGCGTCGAGGCCGTAGCGTGCGGCGCGCCACTTGTTCTCCTGCACGTGCCACGGCGGCAGCACCGGCGGGCTCTCGCCGGCCGCGATCCGCGTGTCGAGGTCGACGACCAGGCAGTGCATCAGCGCGACGAGCCCGGCCAGGTCGCGCAGGTCGGACACCCCGTCGCAGATCCTGTTCTCCAGCGTCCCGAGGTGGGGCGCGGGGCGCAGGTCCCAGCGGATCTCGGAGAGCTCGTCGATCACCCCGGTGGTCAGCTGGTCCTGGGCGAACGACTCGAACTCCGCCCACGTCGTGAACTGGAAGGGCAGCCCGGCCGTCGGCAGCTGCTGGAACATCAGGGCCCGGTTGGAGGCATAGCCGGTGTCGACGCCGGCCCAGATCGGCGAGGAGGCCGACAGTGCCTGCAGGTGCGGATAGTAGGTGAGCAGCGCGGAGAGCACGGGGAGCACCCGGTCGCGCTGGGGCAGCCCGACGTGGACGTGCACGCCCCAGATCAGCATCTGCCGCCCCCACCACTGGGTGCGGTTGATCAGCTCCTCGTAGCGGTGCCCCTCGCTGAGCTGCTGCCCGGTCCAGGACGCGAAGGGGTGGGTGCCGGCGCCGTAGAGGTCGATGTCGAGGTCGTCGCCCGCCGGCACCACGCGCTCGAGGGTCCGGCGCAGGTCGCCCATGGCCTCGTCGACGGTGTGGCAGATCCCGGTGACGAGCTCGACGGTGTTCTTCAACAGCTCCTGGTGCAGCCGGTCCTGGTGCTCCAGCCGCGGCCGGGCCCGGGCGAAGAGGTGGGACGCGTCGTTGCGCAGGTCACGACTGCGACGGTCGACCAGCGCGAGCTCCCACTCGACTCCGAGGGTCGGCTCGGCGGACCCGTGGAAGTCGATGCGCACCCGCACAGCGAAGCACATGGGGTTGCTGCCAGCATTGCCCCCATGCTCGAGGCACGCGCGTTGAACCTGACGTTGGACTTCTGTCTCCGGGTGGGTGAGCTGCTGCTCGCGTCGGGGGCCGGTGCCGCCGACGTCACCTCCACCATGCAGACACTGGCGTGGCACTTCGGGGTGCGCCACCCCGACATCGACGTGACCTTCACGGCGCTGTCGATGAGCTATCAGCCCGACCCCGAGGAGCCGCCGCTGCTCCAGGTGCGCCACGTCAAGCAGCGCGAGATCGACTACGAGGACCTCACGCTGGTCGACCACCTCGTCCGGGAGGTCATCGCCGACCGGGTCGACCTCGTGGAGGCCCGCGCCACCCTGGCGCGGATCGTCTCGTCGGGCCACAGCACCCCACGGTGGGCGACCAGCCTGGCCTGGGGCCTGATGTGCTCGGGCGTCGGCATCCTGCTCGGCGGTGGGTTCACGGTCGTCGCGATCGCCTTCTTCGCTGCGATCTGCATCGACCGGCTCCAGCTCCTGATGGCGCGCCGCCGGATGCCGTTCTTCTACCAGCAGGTCGCGGGCGGTGGCGTCGCCACGCTCCTCGCCGCTGCGGCCGCAGCGATCGGGATGGTCGAGGACCCGTCGCTGGTGATCACCGCCAACATCGTCATGATGCTCGCCGGCATCGGCTTCATGGGTGCGCTCCAGGACGCCCTGTCCGGCTTCTACGTCACGGCCGGCGCCCGCCTCACCGAGGCGCTGCTCGCGACGGCCGGCATCATCGCCGGCGTCAGCGGCGGCCTCACCGTGGCCGACGTCGCGGGCGTCGAGCTGCGCCGCGTCGGCCTGGGCGTCACCACGTGGGAGACGCTCACCCCGATCGCCCTCGGCGCGGCTCTCTGTGCGGGGTCCTTCGCCTTCGCCTCCTACGCACCGCGGCGCAGCATCCTGCCGATCGCCGCCGTCGCCGCCATCGCGATCCTGATCTCCCAGTCGATCGCCATCCAGGGCTTCGGCCGCGCCTGGCCCACCGCGCTCGCGGCGTTCTTCGTCGGCCTCGTCAGCTTCACCCTGGCCGGCCGCTTCCGGGTGCCACCGCTGGTCATCGTCGTCTCGGCCGTCGTGCCGATGCTGCCCGGGCTCTCGATCTACCGAGGCCTGGCACTCATGGCCGAGGGCGGCGCCGACACCTCGCAGGGACTGCTGTCGATGGTCACGGCCGCCTCGATCGCGACCGCGCTGTCGTCGGGCGTGATCCTGGGGGAGTACGTCGCCCAACCGCTCAAGCGCGAGGCCCGGCGTCTCGAGAGTCGGCTCGCCGGACCGCGCCTGGTCGGTCCGCTCAGGTCGGGTCGACCCCGTCGGACCGGTGCTGCCGGAGCCATCGCTCGGCGGACCCGTCGAACGGCGCCACCCGGTCCGTGACCGCCGCCTGGATCCGCTCGGCCGTGGCCACGGCCAGCGCCACGACGTCGTCGGGGTAGTCCAGCTCGACCCGGTGCTGGGCGAGCTCGTCCTCGTCGTCGATCCACACCCGACCGGTCAGCCCGCGGACGACGTCGAGGTCCAGGTCGACCGCGTGCACCTGCGCGACACCGTCGACCACGTGCCAGGTCGGCGGCGTCGTCATGTCGACGTAGGTGTGGATCGGCCCGTGCGGGGCGTGGAACGTCGCCACCCACCCGCGGAGCAGGTCGTCACCGGCGGCGGGGACCAGGACGACCTGGTCGACGGGGGCGACGTACGACGCCCCCGGGCGCGACATGGTGCTGCCCGCGGCGAAGCCGATCCAGTCACCGTGCTCGTCGGAGCCGAGGAAGGTGCCCTCGAAACGCCAGTGCGGGCGGTGACGCCACTTGGTCATCACCACCCGCACCTGGTCACCGGGCCGCAGTGCTGTCACCGGCCCCATGCTGCCTCGCTCAGACGACCTTGGCGGGCAGGACGCGCTTCGAGCCCATCGCGATGATGTCCTGGTAGCGCGAGCCGGTGAGCTTGGCGAAGTGGTGGATCGCGTGGGCGTCGAGGCCCACGAGCACGCGCGCCTTGTTGCCGAGGATGCCCTTGACGATGACCTCGGCGGCCTTCTCCGGCGTCATCTTGGCGAGCTTCTCGTCGAAGAGCTTGGCCGTGGCGGCCTTGTCCTCGCTCGCCGAGACGCGCGCGTTGCGGGCGATCGCGGTCTTGATGCCGCCGGGGTGGACGGCGGTGACGCCGACCTTGTGGCCCGCGATGAGCATCTCCTCGCGCAGCGCCTCGGTCATGCCGCGCACGGCGTACTTGGTGGCGTTGTAGGCGCTCTGGCCCGGCATCGAGACGAGGCCGAAGAGCGAGGAGATGTTGACGACGTGGCCGTCGCCCGAGGCGATGATGTGGGGGAGGAACTCCTTGGTGCCGTGCACGACGCCCCAGAAGTTGACGCCGACGATCCAGTCGAGGTCCTCGTAGGTCAGCTCGTCGAAGTTGCCGGCCAGCGCGACACCGGCGTTGTTGATGACGACGTTGACGCGACCGAACTGCGCGACCACGGCGTCGGCGTAGGCCGTGAAGGCGGCTCGGTCGGCGACGTCGAGCTTGTCGCTGCGCACCTCCTTGGCGCCGGCGCCCTTGGCCAGGTCGACGGTCACGGCGAGTCCGGCCTCGTCGACGTCGGAGAGGGCCAGCAGCGCGCCTCGCCCGGCGAGGTTGAGCGCCAGGGCCTGGCCGATGCCCGAGCCGGCTCCGGTGATGACGACGACCTTGTCCTCGAGGGTCTTCATGCGGTGATCTCCTGACGTGAGGTGTCGGCCGCGGTCGCGGCCTGGACGGTGTAGGCGGCGACGTCGAAGTCGGCGGTCTCGCCGCGGAACGAGAAGGTGGTGCGGGGCCACAGGGTGGTGTTGTTGCCGTGGGCGTCCATGTACCAGCTGGCGCAGCCACCGGTGCTCCAGACGGTGCGCTTCATCCGGCGCTGGATCTCGCCGGTCCACGCCCGCTCGGCCGCCGGGGTCACCTCGACCACGGCGTAGTCGTTGCGGCGCATCGTCGTGATGGCCTCGCGGATGTAGGTCACCTGGGACTCGATCATGAAGACCATGCTCGAGTGGCCCAGGCCGGTGTTGGGGCCGACGATGAAGAACAGGTTGGGGAAGTCCGGCACGGCCGTGCCCTTGTAGGCCGCCATCCCGGTCTCGGCCCACGTGTCGGCCAGCGTGCGGCCGCTGCGACCGGTGATGTGCTCGGTGATCGGCAGCTCGGTGGTGTGGAAGCCCGTCGCGACGATGAGCACGTCGATCTCGCGCTCGACGCCGTCAGCGGTGACGATCGCGTTGGCGGTCACCTGGGCGATCGGGTCGGTGACCACGTCGACGTTGTCGGAGGCCAGTGCCGGGTAGTAGGTGTTGGAGATCAGGATTCGCTTGCAGCCGATCTCGAAGGTCGGGGTGACCTTGGCCTTGAGCTCGGGGTCCTTGATCGCCTTGGAGATGTTGCCCAGCGCCAGCACCTTGGCGGGCGTGGCGATCTTGGGCTGGAGGGTGAACGCCGGGACGTAGGTCTCGCGGCCCCAGTAGATCGCCGTGCGGTAGACGCTCTGCAGGCCCGGCACGTGCTTGAGGGCGAGCCGCTCGAGCGTGGAGTAGCGGCGGTCGTTGCGCGGCAGGACGTAGGGCGCGGTGCGCTGGTAGACGTCGAGGTGGGCCACGACCTCCTGCACCTTCGGCACGATCTGGATCGAGGAGGCGCCGGTGCCGATGACGGCGACCCGCTTGCCGGTCAGGTCGGTGTCGTGGTCCCAGCGCGCGGAGTGGAAGAGCTCGCCCTGGAAGGTCTCGATGCCCTCGATGTCGGGGAGCTTGGGCTCCGAGAGCCCGCCGGCCGCGGAGATGACCACGCGGGCGTCGTACGTCGTGGTGCCCTGCGGGCCGGTCGTCTCGACGACCCAGCGCTGGGCCGTCTCGTCCCAGGTGGCGGAGTCGACGGTGGTGTCGAAGCGGAAGCGGTCGAGGGTGCCGGAGCCGGCGGCGACCTTCTGGATGTAGGCCTGGATCTCCGGCTGCGGGGAGAACGACATCGACCAGTCGGGGTTGGGTGCGAAGGAGTAGGAGTAGAGTTGGCTCGGGACGTCGCAGGCCGCGCCCGGGTAGGTGTTGTCGCGCCAGGTGCCGCCGACGTCGGAGCCCTTCTCGATCACGACGAAGTCGCGCTCGCCGGCCTCGTCGAGCTTGATCGCCGCGCACAGTCCGGCGAAGCCGGCGCCGACGACGAGCTGCTCGACCTGCACGCGGGTGCCTCGGGTCGCCCGGTCCGCGGTCGTGGGGGAGGTGGTCGATGTCATGTCACGACGGTATTGCCGTTATTGAATTGGTGTCAATAGACTGGGGTGCGTGACCGCAACCACACGCGTCCGGCTCTCGCCCGAGGAGCGGCGCTCCCAGCTGCTCGACCTCGGCGTGCGCCTCCTCGCCACCCGCTCCCTCGACGAGCTGTCCATCGACGTGCTCGCCGAGGAGGCCGGCATCTCGCGGGGGTTGCTCTACCACTACTTCGGCAACAAGCACGCCTTCCACGAGGCCGTCGTGCGCCGGGCCGCCGACGACCTGATCGCCCAGACCGCGCCGCCGGCGCAGGGGGAGCCGCTCGAGCGGCTGCTGACCTCGGTGACGGCCTACGTCGACTACGTGGTGACCAACTACGAGGGCTACCTCTCGCTGGTCAAGGGTGCCGCCGGTGGCAACGACACGCTGCGCGAGATCTACGACGAGGCCCGCTCGGCCCTCACCGACCGCGTCTTCCGGGAGGACGCGCAAGGCACGATCATCACCGACACCCCCACCGCCCGCCTCGTCGTGCGCGGCTGGGCCGCCATGACCGAGGAGCTGGTCATCACCTGGCGCGCCGACCCCTCCGGCGTCAGCCGCGAGGAGCTGCTCGAGATCATCGCGGCGTCGTTGCCGGCGCTGGTCGGCGTCATCCCTGGGTGAGGCGGCTGGTGGTGCGGTGGGCCCCTCAGCCCGCGCTGAGGTCGTAGAGCGTCACCCCGTCGACGGTGACCGCGTCGAAGGTCGCCTCGACCCAGGCGCTGATCTCCGACGTGGTGCCGGTGTCGCCGCCGGCCCCGGTCGGGCCGCCCATGCCGCCCATGCCGCCGAGCCCGCCCCCGCCGCTGACGAACCAGTGGACCTCGCCGTCGGCGACCCACTGCTGGAACTGCGCGAGCGTCGGGCTCGGGTCGCTGCCGTTGAAGCCGCCGATCGGCATGACCGACCGCTCTGTGGCCAGCTGGTAGCCGGCCGCCGAGTTGGCGCCGACGGTCGCGGCGACCCAGGTGTAGGAGTCCGCGTCCTCGAGCAGCAGTGCGGTCACGTCGTCGGTCGCGGTGCTGCCCTCGAGCAGTCCGCCGACCCCGGTGCCGCCGCCCGGCATCGCGCCGGGGCCGCCGCCCGTGCTCGGACCGGCCGACGGGATCGAGCCGGTGTGCGGCGTCGCCGCCGTCGAGAGCGCGTACGCCGTGGGGCCGGCCAGCGAGGCCGCCAGCGCGGTGGCAGCCACGAGGGCGCCGACACGGCGGGGCAGGTGTCGCACGCCGACGACCATCACCGCGGCGGCGAGACCGAGCGTCGCGACGACGTACTTCAGCCACGGGACGTAGTCACCGGAGCGGTCGAGGAGGAAGAACGCGAAGGCGACGGTGAAGGCCATGGTGACACCGAGCACGGCCGAGGCGACGAGCGAGTCGCGGCGCTGCCACAGCGCCCAGGTGCCGACGCCGACCAGCGCGGCGACCGCCGGGGCGAGCGCGACGGTGTAGTAGGCGTGGTAGATCCCGGCCATGAGGCTGAAGGTCAGCCCCGTGACCAGCAGCCAGGCGAGGAAGAGCGTGACCACGGGCCGGGCTCGGCGCGCGAGGAAGAGGGCGGCGACCCCGAGGACGAGAGTGGCGGGGACCAGCCAGGCGACCTGGCCGCCGTTGTCGGCGCCGAAGAGCCGCAGGATGCCGGTGCCGCCCCAGCCGTTGCCGCCGCCGACCGAGCCCTCCTCCTCACCGGTCAATCGACCGAGCCCGTTGTAGCCGAGGGTGAGCTCGAGGATCGAGTTGCCCTGGGAGCCGCCGATGTAGGGGCGGCTGGCGGCGGGCCACAGCTCGACGATCGCGACATACCAAGCGGCGCTGGCCACCATCGCCACGAAGGCGACGAGCAGGTGCCCCAGCCGCTTCCACAGCGGCACGGCCGCGAAGAGCGCGTAGACCAGCACCAGCGCCGGCAGCACGAGGAAGGCCTGGAGCATCTTGGTGAGGAAGGCCAAGCCGACGAGCGCGCCTCCGAGCGCCAGCCACCGCACCGGGTGCACACCCTCGACGGCCCGCAGGGTCGCCACGGCCGCGCCGAGCATGAGCAGCACGAGCAGCGCGTCGGGGTTGTTGAAGCGAAACATCAGGACCGCGACCGGCGTCAGCGCGAGGACGGCCCCGGCGAGGAGGCCGGCCCACGCCGATCCCGTCGTGCGACGGACCGCCGCGTGCAGGAGCGCGACGGACGCGACGCCGCAGAGTGCCTGCGGCACCAGGATGCTCCACGAGGAGAGCCCGAAGACCTTGACCGACAGCGCCATCGGCCACAGGGCCAGCGGCGGCTTGTCGACGGTGATCGAGCCGGCGGCGTCGGAGGCGCCGAAGAAGAGCGCCTTCCACGACTCCGAGCCGGCCTGGGCGGCGGCGGAGTAGAAGGAGTTGGCGTAGCCGGACTCCCCGAGCCCCCACAGGTAGAGCACCCCCGTCCCGACGAGCAGCGCGGCCAGCGCCGCCTGCTCCGGCGTCACGCGGGAGGAGGGTGGACGGTGGGGTTCGGCCTGCTCGGCCTGCTCGGCCCGGGCACCGGTCTGCGGCGTGGCGGTCATCGTCATGCCGCGACTCTCGGTGCCCGGGCTGAGCGGGCGGTCAGGTCGGCCTGTCAGCCACCTGTGCGGTGGTGCCGGCTCAGGAGCCGACGACCTCGGCGAGCTGGTCGAGGCCCCACTCGAGGTCCTCGGCCGAGATCACCAGCGGGGGCGCGAGGCGGATCGTCGAGCCGTGGGTGTCCTTGGCCAGGACGCCGCGGGCCATGAGCGCCTCGCAGACCTGGCGACCGGTGCCGACCGCCGGGTCGATGTCGATGCCGGCCCACAGCCCGCGCACGCGGACCGCGAGCACGCCGTGGCCGACCATCGCCTCGAGGCGGGTGCGCAGCAGCTCGCCGAGCTCGTCGGCACGACGCTGGAAGTCGCCGGTCGCGAGCATGTCGACGACCTCGTGGCCCACCGCGCAGGCCAGCGGGTTGCCGCCGAAGGTCGAGCCGTGCTGCCCGGGCTTGAGCACGCCGAGCACGTCACGGTTCGCGACGATCGCCGAGACGGGCACGATGCCGCCACCGAGCGCCTTGCCGAGGACGTAGATGTCGGGCACGACGTCCTCGTGGTCGCAGGCGAAGGTGCGCCCGGTGCGACCGAGGCCGGCCTGGATCTCGTCGGCTGCGAAGAGCACGTTCTCGCGGGTGCAGGCCTCGCGCACGCCGCGCAGGTAGCCCTCGGGCGGGATCACCACGCCGCCCTCGCCCTGGATCGGCTCGATCAGCACGGCCACGGTGCTCTCGTCGATCGCGGCCTCGAGCGCCTCGAGGTCGCCGTAGGGGACGGTCACGAAGCCGGGGGAGAACGGGCCGAAGCCGTCGCGGGCGTCGGGGTCGTCGGAGAAGCCGACGATCGTGGTGGTGCGGCCGTGGAAGTTGCCGGAGGCGACGATGATCGTGGCCTGGTCGGCGGGCACGCCCTTGACCTCGTAGCCCCACTTGCGGGCGACCTTGATGGCGGTCTCGACGGCCTCGGCGCCGGTGTTCATCGGCAGCACGAGGTCCTTGCCGCACAGGTCGCCCAGCGCGGCGCAGAAGTCGGCGAACTGGTCGTGCACGAAGGCGCGGCTGGTCAGGGTGAGCTTGTCGAGCTGCGCGTGGGCAGCGGCGACCAGGGCGGGGTGGCTGTGGCCGAAGTTGAGCGCGGAGTAGCCGGCGAGCAGGTCCAGGAAGCGGCGTCCGTCGACGTCGGTCATCCAGGCACCCTCGGCGTGGGCCACCACCACCGGGAGGGGGTGGTAGTTGTGCGCGGTGCGCTCTTCGGCGCGGGCGAACTCGCGGACACCGTGCTGCTGCTCGGTGAGGGACGCGGTCATGGTCACTCCTCTCGTTGGTCGCTCCCCACTGTAGGGGGACGGTTCAGATTGTCAGACAATCTGACGGATGGCCAGTCGGCGACGACGGGCCCGAGGGCCCCGCTACGGTCCTCGGGTGCAGCAGCAGAGCAGGGTGGCGCGCGTCGCCACGGCGTACGTCGTGATCGCGGCCGCCGTCGTCGGCCTCGGGTGGCTCCTCACCCACCCGCTTGCGGGGTCGGTGGGCGCCTGGGACGACGACGTGTCGCGCTGGTTCGCCGACCGGCGCACCCCCGGCCTCGACCGGGTCGCCGACGTCGTGACCTTCGTGGCCGACACCTGGGTGGGCGTGCTGGTCGCGCTCGTCGTCGCGGTCGTCGCCTACGTCGTCGACCGCTCCTGGCGCGGGCCGGTGCTGGTGGTGGCCGCGGTCGTCGGTCACCTCGGGATCTACCTGCTCGGCACCCACCTGGATCCGCGCGACCGGCCGCCGGTCGAGATCCTCGACCCCGGCCTGGTGCCCGACCACAGCTTCCCGTCGGGCCACGTCGGCACGGCGGTCATCGCCTACGGCTGCGTCGCGGTCGTGCTGGCGATGCGGCTGCGAGCGGCGCCCGTGCGGCGCGCGGTGGTGGGCCTGCTGGTGCTCGTCCCGTTCCTCGTGGCGCTGTCCCGGCTCTACCAGGGCGCGCACCACGTGACCGACGTCGTCACCAGCCTGGTCTACGCCTCGGCCTGGCTGGTGGTCCTGGCTCGGGCGACGGGCTGGCTCACGCCCCGAGACGCACGTCGATCCGGGTCCGTCCCGGCGCCGAACTGAGGGACACGTGACCGCCGTGGGCGGTCACGATCGCCTGCACCAGGGCCAGCCCCAGGCCGACCCCGCCCTCGCGGTGCCGTGCCGCGTCGCCGCGGGCGAAGCGCTCGAAGGCGTGCTCCACCAGGTCGGGCGGGAAGCCGGGACCGTCGTCGGTGACGACGAAGCCGTGCGCGTCGATGCTGACGGCGACCTCGGTGCCTGCGGGGGTGTACTTGCGGGCGTTGGTCAGCAGGTTGGTCACCACCTGGTGCAACGCGTGCTCGTCACCGACCACCTCGACCGACTCGTCGGGCAGCGACAGCGACCACCGGTGCTCGGGCGCGAGCACGCGGGCGTCCTCGACGGCCTCCAGCACGAGGCGGGTCAGGTCGACCGGCTCGTGGGCCAGCGGCCGCCCCGAGTCGAGGCGGGCCAGCAGCAGCAGGTCCTCGACCAGCCGGGTCATCCGGCCCGACTCCTCCTCGACCTTGGACAGCGCGGTCGCGGCCGCCTCGGCGTCGCCGGGCCGGCGTCGCGCCAGCTCGGCGTAGCCCATGATCGTGGTGAGCGGGGTGCGCAGCTCGTGGCTGGCGTCGGCGACGAACTGGCGCACCTGCTGCTCGCTGCGGTGCCGCGCGGTCAGCGAGGTCTCGACGTGCGCGAGCAGCTGGTTGAGGGCCGAGCCGACCTGGCCGACCTCGGTGTCCTCGTCGGTGAGGTGGGCGGGGACCCGCTCGGTGAGGCCGATCTCGCCGGAGGAGAGCGGCAGCTCGGCGACCGTGTGCGCGGTGGCCGCGACCTCGCGCAGCGGCCGCAGCTGGCGTCGTACGACGACCTGGGCGAGGAGGCCGGCGACCAGCACGCCGAGCAGCGCGAGGACGAGCTCGACGCGCACCAGCGACTCGACGGCCTCGTGCACGTCGTCGGTCGGTAGGCCCGTCACCAGGACGCCGAGGTCGGACTCGACCGCGATGACGCGGTAGGTGCCGTGACGCGGTAGGTCGACGGTGTGGACCTCCCCGTCGGTCGGGACGTCCTCGAGCCGGTCGAAGGCCTCCTCGGACAGGTCGTCACCGCGCGAGCGACGGTCGGCCAGGATCTCGCCGGTCTCCGCGTCCGGGAAGGCGATCAGCGTGCCGGGCTCCTGGTTGACGAGGTCGCGGTCGCCGTCGAAGTCCGGGTCGGGGGCGCCGGGTGGCGGGACGCCGGGCCCGTTGACGACCCGGGCCGCAGCTGCCTGAACCTTGTCGTCGAGCTGACCGGTGAGGTAGCCGCGCATGGCGAGGGCCGTGGCGCCGCCGACCAGCACGGACACCACGGCCACCAGCGTCACCGCGGTCAGGACCAGGCGCGCGGTCAGCGACGCGAAGCGACGCCTCATCGTGGGGCGCTCACGCGACCGGCTTGAGCACGTAGCCGGCGCCGCGCATCGTGTGGATCATCGGGTCGCGGCCCGTGTCGACCTTCTTGCGGAGGTAGGAGATGTAGAGCTCGACGACGTTGGCCTGGCCGCCGAAGTCGTAGTTCCACACGCGGTCGAGGATCTGGGCCTTGCTCAGCACCCGCTTGGGGTTGCGCATCAGGAAGCGCAGCAGCTCGAACTCGGTGGCGGTCAGCATGATCTCGGTGCCGGCCCGACGGACCTCGTGGCTGTCCTCGTCGAGCTCCAGGTCGCCGACGGTCAGCACCGAGGAGGTCTGCGCCTGCTGGGCTCCGGCGCGACGCATCAGCGCGCGCAACCGGGCCACGACCTCCTCGAGCGAGAAGGGCTTGGTCACGTAGTCGTCGCCCCCGGCGGTCAGCCCCGCCACCCGGTCCTCAACGGCGTCGCGGGCGGTGAGGAACAGGACCGGGACGTCGGGGTCGCTGGAGCGCATGCGGCGCAGCACCTCGAGGCCGTCGAAGTCGGGCAGCATCATGTCGAGCACGACCGCGTCGGGGCGGAAGTCCTTGGCGGCGTTGACCGCCTTGATGCCGGTGTGCGCGGCCTCGACCTGCCACCCCTCGTAGCGCAGCGCCATCGAGATGAGCTCGGCGATGTTGACCTCGTCGTCGACGACGAGGACGCGCAGGGGTGAGCCGTCGGCTCGTAGGAGGTCGGAGGGTGCCATGGGCACCATCCTGCCGCCGGTCCCTGTGGGTTTCCTGTGACGGCGGTGTGGTTTCTGCTCGTGGTGCAGACCTAGGAACCGCACGATCCGACCACAGCCCGCGCACAGGATCGCTGCGCACAGTGGGGTCCATGACCGACAAGACCCCTCAGCCCCAGCCCGACGACACCGCACCCCTCGCGGCCGGCCAATCCGTCGGCCAGCCCGTCGACCAGCCCTCGCCGGCTGCAGTCGCACCGCCCGAGATGCCACCGGCGCCCGACGCCTCTGCCGTCCCTCCGGCCACGAGTGCCCCCGCTACGGCCACCGGTGCCGGGTGGCGGCACCGCGTGCTCGGCCTCAGGGGCGTGGCGGCCGTGGCCGTCGCGAGCCTGGTGCTGGGTGGTCTCGGCGGCGCCGCGCTCGGTGCCGTGAGCAACGGCTCCGACGGTGACGGCGGTCGCGGGGGATTCGGCCCCGGAGGCGGTCCGCCGGCCGGCTTCCAGCAGGGGCAGCTGCCAGGGCAGGACGGGTTCGGCCCCGGTGGCCGCTCGGACGACGACGACCTGCCCGACGGCGACGACCTGCCCGGTGACGACCGCGACACCACCTGAGATGGTGGAAGGGGAGAAGGGGGACGAGGACTCGGGGACGAGCCGCTAGCCTTCGGTCCGCTGTCTCGGACCCACGCCCGCTCGGGCCTGCCTCGAAGGACCTCCCCCATGACCGAGAACGCCTACCCCTCCGCCCCTGCCCCGGCCTACGGCGGCGGCCCCGGCCCGACCGGCAAGATCCGTGGCACCGGCGTCTGCATCCTGCTGGCCATCGTGACGTTCGGGATCTACGCCGTCGTGTGGACCTACTCGGTCCACGAGGAGATGAAGCGCCACACCGGCCGCGGCCTCGGCGGCGTCGTCGCCGCCCTGCTCCAGCTCTTCGTCGGCATCGTGATGCCCTACATCACCGCGGCCGAGGCGGGGAGCATGTACGAGGCCCGGGGCCAGAAGAAGCCCGTCAGCGGCGCGACCGGCCTGTGGTACTTCCCCGGCATCTTCATCCTGGTCGGACCCATCGTGTGGTTCGTCAAGACCAACGGTGCGATCAACGACTACTGGCGCGCGCAGGGCGTCCAGGGCTGACACCCGGGCCGGTCAGGGTCGTGTGCCGCAGAGCGCGCTCGGCCGCTGCGAGCGGCACACGACTCGGGCCCCCGGGCCCTCAGCCCAGCATGTCCCGCACGGCCAACGAGGCGAACACCATGGCCGAGCCGAGCGGCGCGCCGGGGCCGGGGTAGACCGGGCCGAAGACGGAGGCGGAGGAGTTGCTGGACGCGTAGAGCCCGGCGATCGCCGAGCCGTCGGGACGCAGCACGCGCCCAGCGGTGTCGGTGACGAGCCCGCCCTTGGTGCCGAGGTCGGAGAGCACGAAGCGGGCGGCGTAGAAGGGCGGCTGGTCGACGCCGGTGAGCGCGGCGTTGGGCCCGGTGCCGCCGGCGAAGAACGTGTCGTACTCGTCCTCGCCCCGACCGAAGTCCTCGTCCTTGCCGTTGGCGCAGAAGCCGTTGAAGCGCTCGGCCGTCGCGATCAACGCGTCCGCCGGCACCCCGATCTCCTCCGCCAACGATGCGAGCGTCTCCGAGCGGACCCACGTGCCTGCGGCGAGGTGGTCGGCGGGATCGCCCTCGGGCATGGCGATCGCGGGCAGTCGTCCACCCTCGCGCGAGTCGAAGACGAACCACGACGGCACCGCGCCGGCGTGCGCGGCCATCACACGGCCGAAGCGGTCGTAGGGCAGGCACTCGTTGCCGAAGCGGTGCCCCGCGGCGTCGACGAAGAAGCCGCTGCGGAAGCCGAGGGTGAAGGACCCGCTGCCGTCGGGGTGCTCCAGGCCGGGGCAGAACCAGCCGACCGCGCTGAAGTCGGCGGCCGCGCCGAGTGCGATCGCCGCCTCGATCGGCTCACCGGTGTTGGTCCCGCGCGGCGCCATCGTCCACGCGACCTCGCCGGGCACGCCGTGCTCGGCGCGCATGGCCGCGTTGCCCTCGAAGCCGCCCGCCGCCACCAGCACCCCGCGCGACGCCCGCAGCGTCACCGGCCCCTCGGGCGTCATCGCCGCGACCCCCACCACGCGCGAGCCCTCGACCACATAGCCCGTCACCGGGAGCCCGGTGCGGATCTCACCGCCCTCACGGACGTACGCCGTGGCGAGGCGGGCGATGAGCGCCTGGCCTCCGGTCAGCGTGCGTCGGCCGCCCTCCCCGGCCCGGTCGAGCTCGACCGGCGGACGCACCAGCGAGGCGACGTCCGGGGGCAGGTCGTCGCGGCGCACCTTGGTCGGCTGGATGGAGCGTCCCATCGGCACGCGGCCGGGTGCGTCGTAGTACTCCGCGAACGGCAGCCACTCGAAGTCGATGCCCTCGTCGGACTCCAGCTCGGCCACCAGCTCGGGGGAGTGGGCGAGGAACGCCTCGACCTTGTCCTGGTCGGGCGACTCGAGGATCGCCGCGAGGTAGTCCCGCGCGCCCGACGTCGAGTCCGGCAGGCCCGCGCGCTGCTGCACCTGGCTCCCCGGCAGCCAGCACGCGCCGCCGGAGTAGGCCGACGTGCCGCCGATCAGCGCGGTCTTCTCGACGACGACCGTGCGCAGCCCGGCCTTCGCGGCGAGGAACGCGCCGGTCATGGCGCCGCCGCCGGAGCCGACCACGATCACGTCGTACTGGTCGCTGGGTCGTCCCTCGGAGCTGGTCACCGCGCGATCGTCGCAACGAGAACGTGTTCTAGACAAGGGGCAGGGCAGAATGGGTCCAGCCATGACCGACCAGCTCCAGATCACGTATCCCCCGGAGCTGCCCGTCAGCATGCGCCGCGAGGACATCGCCGCGGCGATCCGCGACCACCAGGTCGTGATCGTGGCCGGGGAGACCGGGTCGGGCAAGACCACGCAGCTGCCCAAGATCTGCCTCGAGCTGGGCCGCGGCATGGCCGGTCGTGAGGGCAAGCTGATCGGCCACACCCAGCCCCGCCGCATCGCGGCCCGCAGCGTGGCCGAGCGGATCGCCTCCGAGCTCGGCACCGAGCTCGGCGACCTGGTGGGCTACCAGGTGCGCTTCACCGACAAGACCTCGCGCGCGAGCCGGGTCAAGCTGATGACCGACGGCATCCTGCTGGCCGAGCTGCAGCGCGACCGCCAGCTCACGAAGTACGACACGATCATCATCGACGAGGCCCACGAGCGCAGCCTCAACATCGACTTCCTCCTGGGCTACCTGCGCCGCCTGCTCCCGCAGCGTCCCGACCTCAAGCTGATCATCACCTCGGCGACCATCGACCCCGAGCGCTTCGCCGAGCACTTCGCCGCGCCCGACGGCACGCCCGCGCCGATCATCGAGGTGTCGGGCCGCACCTATCCCGTCGAGGTCCGCTACCGCCCGCTGATGGAGGTGCCGGAGGAGGATGAGGAGGGGGAGGTCGTCACGCGCGACCAGACCGAGGCGATCGTCGAGGCCGTCAAGGAGCTCAGCGCCGAGGGTCCCGGCGACATCCTGGTCTTCCTGCCCGGCGAGCGGGAGATCCGCGACACCGCCGAGGTGCTCCAGGGCCTCAACCTCAGGAACCCGCTCGAGGTCGTGCCGCTCTACTCGCGGCTCTCGGCTGCCGAGCAGCACCGCGTCTTCGCGCCCCACACCGGCCGTCGCGTCGTGCTCGCCACCAACGTCGCGGAGACGTCGCTGACCGTGCCCGGCATCAGGTACGTCGTCGACTCGGGCGTCGCGCGCATCTCGCGCTACTCGGCGCGCACCAAGGTGCAGCGGCTGCCGATCGAGGCGATCAGCCAGGCCTCGGCCAACCAGCGCTCCGGTCGCTGCGGCCGCGTCGAGGCGGGCATCGCGATCCGGCTCTACTCCGAGGAGGACTTCGAGGGTCGCCCGGAGTTCACCGACCCGGAGATCCTGCGCACCAACCTGGCCTCCGTCATCCTCCAGATGGCCTCGCTCGGCCTCGGCGAGGTCGGTCGCTTCCCGTTCGTCGAGCCGCCCGACCGGCGCAACGTCACCGCCGGCGTGCAGCTGCTGGAGGAGCTCGGCGCGCTCGGCACGACGGGCGCGGCCGAGACCCGCGGCGGCGTACGCCTCACCAAGCTCGGGCGCCGCCTCGCCCGCCTGCCCATCGACCCCCGCCTGGGCCGGATGATCCTCGAGGCCGAGCGCCTCGGCTGCGTGCGCGAGGTCATCGTGATCTCCGCAGCCCTCTCGCTGCAGGACCCGCGCGAGCGGCCTGCCGAGATGCGCGCGCAGGCCGACCAGCAGCACGCCCGCTTCAAGGCCGAGGGCTCCGACTTCCTCACCTGGCTCAACCTGTGGCGCTACGTCAAGGAGCAGCAGGGCGAGATGGGCAGCAGCGCCTTCCGCCGCATGTGCAAGAAGGAGTTCCTCAACTACCTCCGCGTCCGGGAGTGGCAGGACTTCGAGTCGCAGCTGCGCCAGGTCTGCCGCGAGATGAAGATCGACGTCGGGGTCCCGACAAGCTCGACCAACGAAGGGGGAGCACCCTACGACGCCGACGGCATCCACCAGGCGCTGCTGTCGGGGCTGCTGAGCCAGATCGGCCTGCTCGAGGAGGTCGCCCCCAGCGGAGGAGGGCGGCCCGCCAAGGGACGGCGACCGATGCGGGAGTACCTCGGCGCGCGCGGAGCCAAGTTCGCGATCTTCCCCGGCAGCGGTCTTGCTCGCCAGCCACCCGCGTTCGTGATGGCCGGCGAGCTCGTGGAGACCTCGCGGCTGTGGGCCCGGCAGAACGCGGCGATCAAGCCCGAGTGGGCCGAGCGACTCGGCGGCGACCTGGTCAAGCGCACCTACTCGGAGCCGCACTGGTCGAAGAAGCGGGCAGCCGTCATGGCCCACGAGCGGGCCACGCTCTACGGCGTCCCGCTGGTCGCCGACCGGCTCATCAGCTTCGGCAAGGTCGACCGTGAGCTGAGCCGCGAGCTCTTCATCCGCCACGCGCTCGTCTACGGCGAGTGGTCGACGCGCCAGAAGTTCTTCGCGCGCAACCGGGCGCTGCTCGAGGAGGCCGAGGAGCTCGAGCACCGCGCCCGGCGCCGCGACATCGTCGTCGACGAGCACACCCTCTTCGACTTCTACGACGCCCGCGTCGGCGCCGAGGTCGTCAGCGGCGCGCACTTCGACCGGTGGTGGAAGGACGCCCGCCAGGTCGACCCCGAGCTGCTCACCTTCGACCCCTCGATGCTGCGCCACGACACGGCCGGGGAGATCCGCGAGGACGACTATCCCTCGACCTGGTCCGCGGGCGACGGGTCGGCCGGCGAGGGGCTGACCTTCCCGATCAGCTACCACTTCGAGCCCGGCTCGGCCGACGACGGCCTGACCATCGACGTGCCGGTCGCGACCCTCAACCGGGTGGTCGCCGACGACTTCTCGTGGAACGTGCCGGGCCTGCGCGAGGAGCTCGTCACCGAGCTGATCCGCAGCCTGCCCAAGAACCTCCGGGTCAGCTTCGTCCCCGCGCCCAACACCGCACGCGCCTTCCTCGCCGCCGTACCAGCGGGGGAGGAGCCGCTGCTCGACGCGCTCGAGCGCCACCTGCGCTCCACGACCGGGGTGGTCGTGCCGCGCGAGGCCTGGGGCTGGGACAAGGTCGCCGAGCACCTGCGCCCGACCTACCGCGTCGTCGGCGACGACGGCAGCGAGCAGGCCCGCGGCAAGGACCTCGAGGCGCTCAAGGCGCCGCTGCGCCCGCAGTTCGCCAAGGCGATGGCCGAGGTGGCCTCCGACAGCGGCCTGTCCCGCACCGGCGAGACGACCTGGGTCTTCCACGCCATCGAGGAGTCCTTCCGCCAGGTGCGCGCCGGCCACGACGTGCAGGGCTACCCCGGGCTCGTCGACGAGGGCGACAGCGTCGGGCTCAAGGTCTTCGGCTCCGAGGACGAGCGCGACGCACGGCACCGCCTCGGCGTCACGCGCCTGCTCGCGCTCAACCTGCCCCGCGCCGACAAGCCGGTCCTCGACGGCCTCAGCAACCTCGAGAAGCTCGGCCTCGCCGGCTCGCCCTACCCCCACGTCTCCGAGCTCCTCGAGGACTGCCGCCACGCCGTCCTCCAGGCCTGCGTCGACGCCCGACCACCCACGCGCGACCAGGCGTCGTACGACGTGCTGCTGGGCGAGGCGGGCCGCGCCCAGGCCGCAGAGCTCCCGGGGGTCGTGACCGAGGTGATCCGGGTGCTCGACACCTGGCGGGCGACCGAGAAGCGGCTCAGCGGGCGCGCCGACATGGCGATGCTGCCGGCGCTGGCCGACATGAAGGGGCAGGTCGAGCGGCTGGTCACGCGCGGGTTCGTCGGTGACGCGGGGGTGACCCAGCTGCGCCAGCTGCACCGCTACCTCACCGCCGTGCAGGCGCGTCGTGACCGGCTCGACGGCGGCGGCGGGGCGATCAACAAGGACCGCCAGCTGATGGACCGCGTGGCCGAGCTCCAGGAGGCCTACCTGCACCGCGTGGCCGCGCTGCCCGAGGACCGGCCACCGGGCGAGGCGCTGCGCCAGGTGCGGTGGATGCTCGAGGAGTATCGCGTCTCGCTCTGGGCCCAGCAGCTCGGCACGGCCTACCCGGTCAGCGACCAACGCATCCGCCGTAGCCTGAACGCGTGACCGACCAGCCCCGTCCCGACCATCGGCCCCACCACCGGCCGATGCAGCGCAGCAGCGGCTTCTTCGACGAGTTCGTCGGGGGCGCCGACCCGGCGCTGGTGACCGAGGCCGGCGACCGCGCCGCGGCCCTGCTGGTGCGCGGGGCGCGCGAGAGCGACGACGACGCGGTCGCCGAGCGGCTGACGCACCTGGCCGACACCGAGGGCATCGAGTCGATCGCGGAGGTCTGGTCGCACTCGCCGGCCGACTCCCTGGCCGGCTGCCTGTGGCGCCTCTTCCTCCTGCGCTCCTGGGTCTACGCCGACGCCCTCGGCGTCGCCCGCGAGTTCGAGGCCGGCCGGGCGCGGGCCCAGGTCGCGCGTGTCGTGGCCGGTGTCGCCGACCCGCCGGGGCCCGACGAGCTGCGCGCCATGGTCGACCAGGTCCTGCGCGGCATCGCCGACGGTGACTTCGCCGACGTGCTCTTCCGGGCTGCTGCCTTCGCCCGGGTCGTGGCCACCGGCCGCGCGATCCTGGGCGGCGAGACGGACGTCACGCGGATGCTCGCCCTGGCCGAGCAGCTCGAGGCCGCCGGTCACATCGAGCTCGCCCGCGGGCTGGCGTGACCCCCTAGACTCATCCCTGAGTGCGCCGGGCTGCGGTAGCCCCGGGTCCCACAATAAGCCGCTACGAGCGGCCATGCGCCGAGAGGTGCTCCCGGTCCGGCGCGCTCACCATCTCCTGCAGGGCTCCTGCCGAGTCGGCGCGATGTCGCGGCCTAGTCTCTGGCCATGAGGTCTCCCCGCCAGCTGCTGAGCCGCCTGCGCCGCCGCCCCGCGAGGCTGCCCGACGAGATCGGCTACGCGCCGAGGCGCGACGGCAAGGCCGACCCGGGCGAGGTCGTGTGGGCGTGGGTGCCCTACGAGGACGACCCGCGCCAGGGCAAGGACCGCCCGGTGCTGATCATCGGGCGGCGACGGGCCGGCGGCCACGAGCGGTGGCTGGGCCTGATGCTGACCAGCAAGGACCACGACCGCGACGCCGCCGACGAGACCCGCCACGGGCGGCACTGGATGGACGTGGGCGCGGGCGGCTGGGATCGGCAGGGCCGCCCGAGCGAGGTCCGTCTCGATCGGCTGATCGTCCTC
>NZ_CALRWD010000063.1:0-27618 GCF_943371775.1 Nocardioides psychrotolerans | reverse complement strand
GTACTTCGGACTTCTCAACGGCACAACCTCTGTTGAGGTTGAGCAGAATCGGATGGCGCTGAGCGGCCCGGCAGGTTCGATGACGTTCGTTCGCAGTGACTGAACCGCGCAGGATCCGACCTCGTTCCTATACATCCGGACATGCCGCGATGAGCGCGGTTCGCACGAGCGCATCAAGCCGCCAGGGCAGATGGACGCCGCGCACGCTTGCTCCCGGGACAGGTGGCGCTCGTCGCGAGAAGGGTGACCTGGGGCCGGCCTGTCGCCGAGGTGGGCGTTTTCGAATGACTTCGCCAACCGGCGGAAGCCCCCAGGAGGCCGACGCTGCCACGGCCGGCATCCCGTGAGCGCGATATCTGGCGTCTAGGGTGAGGGGCCGCTCCCGCCTCGGAGGACCCGCATGATCCGCACCCTGACGTCTGTCCTGCTCACGCTCGGCGCGGTGCTCGCGACCGGTCCCGTCGCCGCGAGTGCCGGGCTCGCCGCGGGACCTGGGGCGGCGGTCGCTGCCACCTGCCAGGGCGAGACACCGACCATCACGGGCTCGGGCGGCGTCGACGGCACCCAGGGGGACGACGTGATCCTGGCGCTCCGCGGTGGGCCGGTGCGTGCGCTGGGCGGCGACGACGTGATCTGTCTCGACGACAGCGTGCGGGGCTTCTCCGTCGAGGCGGGACCCGGCGACGACCGTGTCCTCGACCGTGCCGGTGGCTACAACCTCATCCGGCTCGGGGAGGGCGACGACACCTACGAGGCAGCGGCAGGCGACCACCACGACTCCGTGGAAGCCGGACCCGGCGTGGACACGGTGGCGACGGGCGGTGGCGACGACGACGTCTCCACCGGTGTGGAGGGCGAGCCGAACGTCGACGTCGTCGATCTCGGGGACGGCGATGACCGGCTGTTCCTGACCGGTGAGGACCAGGCAGGTGCGAGCCTCGACGGTGGGGCAGGCGAGGACTCGCTCGACGCTCGGCGTACGTCGTCGGGTGAGGCCTTCCTGACCCCCGGCGACTGGCTGTTCGACAACGTCGCCGGGCACGCCACGCTCGACGGACAGACCCGGCTCACCTGGTCCGGCCTGGAGGTGTTCTTCCTGGGCGGCTTCGGCGGGACCCGGCAGACCTTCCTCGGTGGCCCCGCTGCGGAGCGGGCGGTCATGGACGAGCGCCACGACCCGAGCGCCGACCTCGGCGGCGGCGACGACGAGCTGCTCCTCGTCGCGACCACGATCGGGGTGCGCAGGCCGATCGTCGGCGGCGCGGGGACCGACCTGCTCGAGATCGAGAACCCCCAGCACCTTGCGCGCGTGGTCGCGTCCCTCCCGGCCGGCATGGTCCGGACGACGTTCCCCGCGCGGGAGGCACCGCTGCCGTCGCCACCAGCGACGTCCTGGACGTTCACGGCGTTCGAGGGTGTGGGCGTCCTCGCGCCGGTGGTGCGGGTGATCGGTGACGCGGGCCCCAACCGGCTCTCCGGCGACGGCTGCGACGTGATCGTCACGGGCGGTGCCGGTCCCGACGTCATCGACGTGAGCCCGCTGGCGTTCGACGAGTTCTCCTGCCCGCCGCCGGAGGACCGCAGTGCCGTGGCGGTCGGGCAGCGCGGCAACGACCGGCTGACCGGTGCCAACCCCTATCGCGAGACGCTCGTCGGCGGGCCCGGCTTCGACCGTGCCTTCGGACTGGCCGGCGAGGACGTCTGCGCGGCCGAGCGCGAGGCCCGCTGCGAGCTGGACCCGGGGTAGGCCTGCAGGCTTCCACCCGTAGGGGCGAGCCGGAGGAGGCCCTCGGCCTCCCATACTCGACAGCATGGGTGAGCACACGCCGATCGATGCTGGATGACCGACCGCCAGGACGTCCGGCTCACCCCTCACTGCAGCACGGTCCCGGTGCTCGACCGCGTGCGCGCCGTCCTTCACGACACCCCGCCGGGCAGCGAGCCCCTCGAGCCCCTCGCCCAGGGCCTGACCGACGGCGTGCCGCAGCCGGGTGCGGGGGAGACCCTGCTCCGGTGGGAGGTGCTGGCCACCCTCGGAGCCCATGACCTCCAGGTGGCCCGGGCCGCCGAGCCGCACCTCGACGCGCTGGCGATCCTCGACGAGGCCGGCCGCGACGACCTGGCCGGCCCGGGACTGCGGTGGGGCGTCTTCGCGGCCGAGGGGCCCGGCGTACGCCTCGAGGCGCGTCAGCACGACGACGGCACCTGGACCCTCGCGGGTACCAAGCCCTGGTGCTCGCTGGGCTCGCAGCTCGAGCGGGCCCTCGTCACGGCCTGGGTCGACGAGGAGCGGCGCGCGATGTTCGCCGTCGACCTCACCGACGCGCGCGTCGGCCCCGCCGAGACGGCCCACGCGTGGGCACCGACCGGCCTCCCCGACATCCCGAGCGGCCCCCTCGCCTTCGCCGACGTCCCGGCCCAGCCGGTCGGCGACCCCGGCTGGTACCTCCGCCGCGACGGCTTCAGCTGGGGCGGCATCGGCGTGGCCGCCGTCTGGTACGGCGGCGCGGTGGCCCTCCACCGACGGCTGCTCCGCGCGGCCGGTGACCGGGCGCCCGACCAGGTCGGGCTGGCGCACCTCGGGGCGACCGACGCGTGCCTGCACGGCGCACGGGCGGTCCTCGCCGAGTCGGCCGCCGACATCGACGCCGGCCTCGTCACGGGGCCGGCAGGGCAGGTCGCCGCGCTCCGGGTGCGTCAGGTCGTAGCCGACGCCGTCGAGGACGTGCTGCGCCACGCCGCGCATGCCCTCGGCCCGGCGCCGCTCGTGGAGGCCGAGCACGCGCGTCGGGTGGCCGACCTCCAGCTCTACGTCCGCCAGCATCATGCCGAGCGCGACGCCGCCGTCCTCGGCCGCGCCCTCACGCAGCCCCCGGAGGCGACCCGATGACCGACTTCACCCACGACACCCCGGGCACCCGCGCCAAGGAGTGGCAGACCCACGCCCGCTGGTCCACGCTGCCGACGCTCGACCCCTGGCAGACCCGGCCGGACCGCGTCGTGGTCCTCGCCGCCCACCCCGACGACGAGTCGCTCGGCGCCGGCGGGTTGATGGCCGAGGCCGCCCGACGTGGCCTCCAGGTGGACCTGCTGCTGCTCACCGACGGCGAGGGCAGCCACCCCGGCTCGCCGACCCACACCCCCGAGCTCCTCGCCCGCCGCCGTCGCACCGAGGGCGAGGCCGCGGCCCGGGCCCTGGGGGTCACCGGCGACGTCGTGCGCCTCGGCCTGCCCGACGGCGACGTCGCCACCCACCACGCCCGCGTCGTACGACGAGTGGTCGACGTCCTCGGGGACGCGCGGCGCACGCTGCTGGTCGCGCCCTGGCGCGGGGACGGTCACCCCGACCACGAGGCCGCCGGACACGTGGCGGCGGCGGTGGCGGTGCGCACGGGTGCGCGCCTGCTGGAGTATCCCGTCTGGTTCTGGCACTGGTCCACGCCCGACGACGCGCCCTGGGCGCTCCTCGGCGCGGTGCGGCTCGACGAGGACGCCAGGAGTCGCAAGGAGCTGGCGATCGCCGCGCACGTCACCCAGGTGCAGCGGCTCTCCGAGCTGCCCGGCGACGAGGTGCTGCTCGGCGAGGAGCTGCTCGAGCACTTCGCGGGCGACGTCGAGGTCTTCGTCAGCCAGCCCGCGACCGACCCGGCCCTCGACGACCTGCACCGGGGCGACGAGGACCCGTGGGGCACGCAGGTGCGGTGGTACGAGCAGCGCAAGCGCGACCTGACCCTGGCCGCGCTGCCCCGACCGACCTACGACCGCACGCTCGAGGTCGGCTGCTCGCGCGGGACCCTGACCCGGGCGCTCGCCGCGCGCTCCGAGCAGGTGCTCGCCCTCGACGCCTCGCCGCGCGCGGTCGAGCTGGCCCGCCAGGGGCTCGCCGACCTCGCCACCGTCGAGGTCCGCGAGGCGCAGGTGCCCGACGCGTGGCCGGAGGGGGAGTTCGACCTGGTGGTCGTCTCCGAGGTGGCCTACTTCCTCAGCCCCGTGGCCCTGGAGTCGCTCGTCGAGCGGATCCGTGGCTGCCTGACGCCGGACGGCACCGTCGTCCTCGCGCACTGGCGCCACCGTGTCGAGGGCTGGCCCATGGACGGGCCGCACGCCCACGACGTCGTGCGCGCCGCCGGCCTCCGGCCCGAGGTCGGTTCCTGGACCGACCGTGACGTCGAGATCGTCGTCCTCGGCGCGGAGGCCACGTGGCCGGACCCGACCCGATGAGCGTCCGCACGACCGGGATCTCCCGGGTGCAGGTCGTCATCCCGGCCCGCGACGAGGAGGCCCGACTCGGGGCCTGCCTGCGCTCGGTGGCGGAGTCCGTGCGACGCCTGAGCCAGGCCCGTCCCGGGGTGCGCGTCGGGGTCACCGTGGTCCTCGACCGGTGCACCGACGCCTCCCCGGCGGTCGCGAGCCGTTTCGCGGTCGACGTCGTCGTCTCCCACTGGGGCAACGTCGGCGCTGCGCGACGTGCCGGGATCGAGCACGCCGTCCTGAGGTCCACGGACGGGCCCACGGGCGGGCCCGCCGGCACCTGGGTCGCCTGCACCGACGGCGACACCGTCGTCCCGCCCACGTGGCTGCTCGACCAGGTGCTCCAGGCGGGCGTGGGGGTCCAGCTGGTCGTCGGGGCCGTCACGCCCGACCCGGTCGACGGCGACGCGGCGGTCGCGGGACTGTGGCGCGAGCGGCACCGCGGTGCCCGGGCCGGCGACCACGTCCACGGGGCCAACCTCGGCTTCCGCCTCGACGCCTACCGCGCGGTCGGTGGCTTCCCTGCGCTCGCCGAGCACGAGGACGTCGCCCTGGTCCGCGCGCTGCGGGCGCACGGCGTACGACAGGGGGTCGCGCCGACCGTCGTCACCTCGGCGCGCCTGGTCGGGCGCACCCCCGGCGGGTTCGCCGGCTACCTGCGTGGCCTCGACGAGGGACTGCGGGTCGAGGCCTGAGCCTCCCCGATCTGGGGGAGCGCGGGTGGACGTGGGCCGCCCGCCGCCCGTAGAACCGCAGGACCGGTCCGGGGGCCGGTCCGGCGGCGACGAGGGAGGGACCAGTGCTCACGAGCGGGTCACGGGCGTCGTCGCAGGAAACATCCTCCGCCACGGCATCCGCCAGACCACCCACCGCGTTGAGCCTCGGCGCGCACATCTTCGTCAGCCGCCTGGCAGCGGGTCCCGAGCAGCTCGACGAGCAGCGCCTCACCGCCCTGGTCGAGCGCGCGCTCCCGTGGATCGAGGCCGAGGACGTGCCCCTCGACGTCGGGCTGCTCCTGATGGAGAAGGTCGTGCTCGCGCTGCTGGACGAGCCGGGCGGGCCGCGACGCCACCTCAGCCTGGTCCCGCGCGACTGACGCGCCCCCATGCCGCCGGGGCATGTGCCGCATCCCACGTCGCGATCCATGGTGGATGATGCGTGCAGAGCCGCGACCGGGGTACTGGGCCGCGGACGAGTCGTCGACGAGGACGAGTCACCCCTTCCAGCTGACTGATCATCGGAGGCACCGTGCACGACTCCTGGCCTGGCCACGCCTACCCCCTGGGAGCGACGTACGACGGCTCCGGCACCAACTTCGCGCTCTTCAGCGAGGTGGCCGACCGCGTCGAGCTCTGCCTCTTCGAGGCCGACGGCACCGAGACCCGCTTCGAGGTCAGCGAGGTCGACGCCTACGTCTGGCACTGCTACCTCCCGCACGTCCAGCCCGGCCAGCGCTACGGCTACCGCGTGCACGGTCCGTGGGAGCCCGAGAAGGGCCTGCGCTGCAACCCCGCCAAGCTTCTCCTCGACCCCTACGCCAAGGCGACGACGCGCGAGATCGACTGGGACAACAGCCTCTTCGGCTACACCTTCGGCGACCCCGACTCGCGCAACGACGAGGACTCCGCGCCGCACATGACCTTCGGCGTGGTCATCAACCCCTTCTTCGACTGGGAGGGCGACCGCCGGCTCAACTACCCCCTCAACGAGACGGTCGTCTACGAGGCGCACGTCAAGGGCATGACCCAGCTGCACCCCGACCTCCCCGAGGACATCCGCGGCACCTACGCCGGTCTGGCCCACCCGGCCATCACCGACCACCTCAAGCGCCTCGGCGTGACCGCGATCGAGCTGATGCCGGTCCACCAGTTCATCCAGGACAGCACGCTGCTCGAGAAGGGCCTGCGCAACTACTGGGGCTACAACACCCTCGGGTTCTTCGCCCCGCACGCGGAGTACGCCGGGACCGACCAGGTCGGCCAGCAGGTCCAGGAGTTCAAGTCCATGGTCAAGGCCATGCACGCCGCCGGCATCGAGGTCATCCTCGACGTGGTCTACAACCACACCGCCGAGGGCAACCACATGGGCCCGACGCTGAGCTTCAAGGGCATCGACAACCCGGCCTACTACCGGCTGATGGAGGACGAGCCGCAGTACTACATGGACTACACCGGCACCGGCAACAGCCTCAACGTCCGGCACCCGCACTCGCTCCAGCTGATCATGGACTCGCTGCGCTACTGGGTCACCGAGATGCACGTCGACGGCTTCCGCTTCGACCTCGCCTCGGCCCTCGCGCGCGAGTTCTACGACGTCGACCGGCTCGCGACCTTCTTCGAGCTCGTGCAGCAGGACCCGGTGGTGAGCCAGGTCAAGCTGATCGCCGAGCCGTGGGACGTCGGCCCCGGCGGCTACCAGGTCGGTGGCTTCCCGCCGCAGTGGACCGAGTGGAACGGCGCCTACCGCGACGTCGTGCGCGACTTCTGGCGCGGCGAGCCCTCGCTGGGCGAGTTCGCCTCCCGCCTGGCGGGATCGGCCGACCTCTACGAGCACTCCGGTCGTCGCCCGGTGGCGAGCATCAACTTCGTCACCGCCCACGACGGCTTCACGCTGGCCGACCTCGTCTCCTACAACGAGAAGCACAACGAGGCCAACGGGGAGGACTCCAACGACGGCGAGAGCCACAACCGCTCGTGGAACCACGGAGTCGAGGGGCCGACCGACGACCCCGAGATCCGCTCCTTCCGCGCCCGCGAGCAGCGCAACATCCTCGCGACCCTGCTGCTCAGCCAGGGCGTGCCGATGCTGTTGCACGGCGACGAGATGGGCCGCACCCAGCAGGGCAACAACAACACCTACGCGCAGGACTCCGAGATCGCCTGGATGCACTGGGACGACGCCGACAAGCCGCTCGTGGAGTTCACCGCGGCCCTGATCAAGCTGCGCATGGACCACCCGACGTTCCGTCGCAAGCGCTTCTTCACTGGCAACAGCGTGCGCACCGAGATCCCCGGCGGTGACGGCGACCGGCTCAACGACATCGTGTGGCTGCACCTCGACGGCCGCCCGATGGAGGACAGCGACTGGGACGGTGGCAACCAGGCCATCGGGATGTATCTCAACGGCCACGGGATCGCCGGCAAGGACGCCCGCGGCGGCGAGATCATCGACGACCACTTCCTGCTCTACTTCAACGCCGACGGCCGCACCGAGCTCACGCTGCCGCCGGAGGAGTACTCCGCCGCCTGGGAGGTCGTGGTCGACACCGCCGGGGGAGTCGACACCAAGACGCCCTACGCCGCGGGGTCGACGCTGCCCCTGGAGCACCGCAGCCTGGTGGTCCTGCGGGAGTACGCCGAGCCCGAGGCGGAGCCCGACCACTCGGTCGCTGCGTCCCTGGCCGCCCAGGCCGACCGGGGCTGACGCGCGATGGCTGCTCGGGCTCCCCGCAACACCTACCGCTTCCAGGTCACGGCCGACTTCGACCTGCACGAGGCCGCGCGCCGGCTGCCCTACCTGCACGACCTCGGCGTCGACTGGGTCTACCTGTCGCCGCTGCTGTCGGCGGAGCCCGGCAGCGACCACGGCTACGACGTCGTCTCCCACGAGGGCATCGACCCGACGCGAGGCGGGGCCGAGGGCCTCGCGGCGCTCTCCGCGGAGGCTCGGCGTCTCGGCATGGGGGTGCTGGTCGACATCGTGCCCAACCACGTCGGGGTCGCGACCCCGGTCGAGAACGCGTGGTGGTGGGACCTGCTGACCCACGGTCGCGAGTCGCGCTACGCCGACGCGTTCGACGTCGACTGGGACTTCGGCGACGGACGCGTCCGGATCCCCGCCGTGGGCGACGACGACGAGGGCTCGATCCGGGTCGTCGACGACGAGGTGCGCTACCACGACCACCGCTTCCCGCTGGCTCCCGGCACGACCAGCGTCGACGAGCAGCACTACGAGCTGGTCTCGTGGCGCAGTGCCGACGACCAGCTCAACTACCGTCGCTTCTTCGCGGTCAACACCCTCGCCGCGATCCGCGTCGAGGACCGCGCGGTCTTCGACGAGAGCCACGCCGAGATCAGGCGCTGGTTCGACGAGGGCCTCGTCGACGGCCTGCGCGTCGACCACCCCGACGGCCTGCGCGACCCCCGCGGCTACCTCGACGACCTGGCGACGCTGACCGGCGGCGCCTACGTCCTCGTCGAGAAGATCCTCGAGGAGGGCGAGGACCTGCCGCGCACTTGGGCGACGGCCGGCACCACGGGCTACGACGCGCTCGGGCTCGTGGAGCGGGTCCTGGTGGACCCTGCCGGACAGACCGCCCTCGACGAGCTTGAGACCCGGCTGCGCGGCCACGAGGTCGACTGGACCGAGCTGATCCACGACACCAAGCGAGCGATCGCCGACGGCATCCTCCGCTCGGAGGTACGCCGGATCGTGCGCGAGCTGCCCGGCGAGACGTTGGCGGCGGCCGAGGTCGGCGAGCTCGAGGACGGGGTGGCCGAGCTGCTGGCGTGCTTCCCGGTCTACCGCTCCTACCTCCCCGACGAGCAGCACCACCTCGACCGCGCCTTCACCATCGCCCGCACGCACCGGTCCGACCTCGCCGCCGTGCTCGGCGTACTGGCCCCGGTCCTGAAGGATGCCGACAGCGACGCCGCACTGCGCTTCCAGCAGACCAGCGGCATGGTGATGGCCAAGGGCGTCGAGGACACCGCGTTCTACCGCTACTCGCGGCTCACCTCGCTCAACGAGGTGGGCGGCGACCCCAGCGTCTTCTCCGTGAGCACCGACCAGTGGCACGAGCACATGGTGAAGCGGCAGACCGTGTGGCCCGAGGCGATGACGACCCTGTCGACGCACGACACCAAGCGCGGCGAGGACGTCCGTGCCCGCATCACCGCCCTGGCGGAGATGCCCACGATCTGGGGTGATGCTCTCGACCGGTTGCTCGAGCTCGCTCCTGCGCCCGACCCGGGCTTCGCCTCGCTGCTGTGGCAGGCCGTGCTCGGCGCCTGGCCCGCTTCCCGCGAGCGGCTGCACGCCTACGCCGAGAAGGCGATGCGCGAGGCGGGCGACCGCACGACGTGGACCGCACCCGACGAGGACTACGAGACCGCCGTGCACCGGCTGGTCGACGCGGCGTTCGACTCCGAGGAGGTCGCCGAGGTGCTCGACGAGCTGCTCGGCCACGTCGTCGCGCCGGGCTGGGTCAACACGCTGTCGGCCAAGCTGCTCGCGATCACGATGCCGGGCGTGCCCGACGTCTACCAGGGCAGCGAGCTGTGGGAGCAGAGCCTGGTCGACCCCGACAACCGGCGTCCGGTCGACTACGACCTGCGGCGCGAGCTGCTCAGCGGCGTCAACACCTCGTCGCTGCCGCCGGCCGTCTCCACCTCGCTCGACTCGGTCGGGCTCGACAAGCTGCTGGTCACCTCGCGGGCGCTCGGCCTGCGTCGCGACCGGCCCGACCTCTTCGGGTCCTACGCGCCGCTGGGGGCGAGCGGGCTCCTGGCCGACCACGTGCTGGCCTTCGACCGCGGGGGAGCGGTCACGGTCGTGACGCGCCTGCCCTTCGGCCTCGAGTCCCAGGGCGGCTGGGGCGACACGACGCTGGCGCTGCCCGAGGGGCAGTGGCGCGACGTGCTGACCCTGCGCCGCATCACCTCCGGCAGCCTGGCGAGCATGCTCTCGCCGCTGCCCGTCGCACTGCTGATCCGGGAGGACGCATGACCACCCGCTTCGACGTCTGGGCCCCGCGACCCTCGCGGGTCCGCCTCGCCGTGGCCGACGAGGTCGTCGAGATGACCCTTCTCGACGGCGGCTGGTGGACGCCCGTGGGGCCCGTGCCCGACGGGGAGGTCGACTACGGCTACCTCCTCGACGACGACGAGACCCCGCGGCCCGACCCGCGCTCCCTGCGCCAGCCCGCCGGGGTGCATGAGCGCTCGCGCACCTACGACCCGTCCGCGTTCGCCTGGACCGACGCCGCGTGGACCGGGCGCCAGCTCGCCGGCTCGGTGATCTACGAGCTCCACATCGGCACGTTCACCCCCGAGGGCACCTTCGACGCCGCGCTCGGCAAGCTGGACCACCTGCGCTCGATCGGGGTCGACCTGGTCGAGGTCATGCCCGTCAACGCCGTCAACGGCACCCACAACTGGGGCTACGACGGCGTCCTGTGGTCGGCGGTCACCGAGTCCTACGGCGGGCCCGAGGGCTACCAGCGCTTCGTCGACGGCTGCCACGCCGCCGGGCTGGGCGTCATCCAGGACGTCGTCTACAACCACCTCGGCCCCTCGGGCAACTACCTCCCGCTCTACGGGCCCTACCTCAAGACCGGCGCCAACACCTGGGGCGACCTGGTCAACCTCGACGAGGAGGGCTCCGCCGAGGTCCGGCGGCTCATCCTCGACAACGTGCGGCTGTGGCTGCACGACTACCACGTCGACGGTCTGCGGCTCGACGCCGTGCACGCCCTCGCTGACTCCTCGCCGACCCACCTGCTCGAGGAGATGGCGATCGAGGTCGCGTCCCTGTCGGCGCACCAGCGCCGTCCGCTCACCCTGATCGCCGAGTCCGACCTCAACGACCCCGTGATGGTGACCCCGCGCGAGGCCGGTGGCTACGGTCTCGACGCGCAGTGGAGCGACGACTTCCACCACGCGGTCCACGTGGCGCTGACCGGCGAGACCGAGGGCTACTACGCCGACTTCGAGCCCCTCGGCGCGCTCGCCAAGGTCTTCGAGCGCGGCTTCTTCCACGACGGCACCTACTCCTCCTTCCGCGAGCGCGACCACGGCGTGCCGATCGACACCGCCGCCATGGGCACCTGGCGCCTGGTCGTCTGCAGCCAGAACCACGACCAGATCGGCAACCGCGCCGTGGGCGACCGGATCACCGAGGTGCTCGACGACGACCAGCTGGCCTGTGCTGCCCTGCTCACGCTGGCCGGCCCGTTCACGCCGATGCTCTTCCAGGGCGAGGAGTGGGCCGCCGCCGAGCCCTTCCAGTTCTTCACCTCCCACCCCGAGCCCGAGTTGGCCAAGGCGACGGCCGAGGGACGCATCAAGGAGTTCGAGAAGATGGGCTGGGACCCCGCGGTCGTCCCCGACCCGCAGGACCCCGAGACGTTCGAGCGGTCCAAGCTCGACTGGTCGCAGCTGGAGACCGGCCGGCACGCCCGCCTCCTCGCGGTCTACCGCCGCCTGGCCGAGCTGCGCCGCACGCTCCCCGAGCTGACCGACCCGTCCTTCTCGCTGACCTCCACGCGGGTCGACGAGGAGGCACGCACGTTCGTCCTCGAGCGTGGCGCCGTCACCGTCGCGCTCAACCTCGGCGAGGAGCCGGTCTCGCTCGAGGTGCGGCCCGGGGAGCTGCTCTTCGAGACCGAGGCGGGGGCCTCCCTGAGCGGCACCACGCTCGAGCTGCCCGCGCATGCGGGCGCGCTCCTGCGCTAGCTCGGCGAGGAGTCGAGTCGGCGCAATGATGCAGGTTGGTCAGACCCGGCTGGCGGCGAACGTGTCGCACGCCTCGAGCGAGCCCTGCTCGAAGCCGGTCTCGAACCACGTCTGCCGCTGCTCGGCCGACCCGTGGGTCCACGACTCCTCGGTGACCTGGCCCTGGGTCTTCTGCTGGATCCGGTCGTCGCCGACGCTGGCCGCGGCCTCGAGCGCCAGGTCGATGTCCTGCTGGGTCAGCGAGGAGAAGAGCACCTCGCCCGAGGCGTCCTCGGTGGACGTGGCCGCCTTGGTCCACATCCCGGCGTAGCAGTCGGCCTGGAGCTCGAGGCGCACGGCGTCGCTCTGGGGCCCCTGCTGGGTGCGGACCTGGCCCATGGCGCCGAGGAGGTTCTGGATGTGGTGGCCGTACTCGTGGGCGAGCACGTAGGCCTCAACGAAGCCGCCGTCCGGGCCGCCGAGCTGGTCCTCGAGGACCTGGTCGAAGAAGCCGGAGTCGAGGTAGATCGTGCGGTCCGGCGGGCAGTAGAACGGCCCCACGTCCGAGCTCGCCGCACCGCAACCCGTGTCGACGGAGCCGGTGAAGGTCACCAGGCCCTCCTCGGGCTCGAAGCGGCCGCCCAGCTCGTCGGTCCAGTAGTCGAAGAGCGAGTTCTCGACGGCCACCCGGGCGCAGTCGGCGCTGTTGTTGGCGTCCTCGCCGGTCTTGCAGGAGCTGTAGCGGCCGGTGTCGGTGAAGCGGCTGCTGTCGAGACCGCCTCCGCCCAGCCCGCCACCGCTGCCGCCTCCGCCGAGGATGTCGATCCCGACCGCCCGACCGATCACGAAGAGGATGACGAGCAGCACCACCCCGCCGATGCCGCCGCCGCCGATCCCACCGGGGATGGGTAGCCGCGAGCCGCCGGATCGGCCTGCGCTGCTGCGACCTGCGTCACGTGTGCGCGAGGTGTCCAGGCGTGCCTTGGGGTTGAAACGCATGGGGATGCCTCTCGTGGGGGGTGTGGGCGGGGACGGTGGCGAGGTACCCGGTTCAGCGCACCTACACTAGTGACCCTCATGATCACCGCCCACCAGCTCGAAGTCCGTGCCGGCGCGCGTCTGCTCATGGACGACGTCAGCTTCCGCGTCGCCGCAGGCGACAAGGTGGGGCTGGTGGGGCGCAACGGCGCCGGCAAGACCACCCTCACCAAGATCCTCTCCGGCGAGGCCCTGCCAGCCTCCGGCTCGGTCACCTCGACCGGCGACGTGGGCTACCTCCCGCAGGACCCGCGCATCGGCGACCCCGAGGTCCTCGCCCGTGACCGGATCCTCTCCGCGCGCGGCCTCGACGACGTCGTACGACGCCTGCGCGAGTCCGAGGAGCAGATGGGCAGCGACGACCCCGAGGTCGCCGACCGGGCCATGAAGCGCTGGTCGCGGGCCGACTCCGAGCTTCACGCCGGTGGTGGCTACGCCGCCGAGTCGGAGGCCGCCACGATCGCGGCCAGCCTCGGCATCGAGGAGCGCATCCTCGGCCAGCAGCTCAAGACGCTCTCCGGTGGTCAGCGCCGTCGCGTCGAGCTCGCCCGCATCCTCTTCTCCGGCGCCGAGATCCTGATCCTCGACGAGCCGACCAACCACCTCGACGCCGACTCCATCGTGTGGCTGCGGGACTTCCTGAAGTCCCACAAGGGCGGGTTCATCGTGATCAGCCACGACAACGCGCTGCTCGAGGAGACCGTCAACAAGGTCCTCCACCTCGACGCCAACCGCACCACCATGGACGTCTACAACATGGGCTGGAAGAACTACCTCTCCCAGCGCGAGACCGACGAGAAGCGGCGCAAGCGCGAGCGCGCCAACGCCGAGACCAAGGCCAAGACGCTCACCGACCAGGCCAACAAGATGCGCGCCAAGGCCTCCAAGGCCCAGGCGGCGCAGTCGATGCTCAAGCGCGCCGAGAAGATGATGTCGGGCCTCGAGGGGGAGCGCGCCGCCGACAAGGTCGCGCGGATCAAGTTCCCCGCGCCGGCCCCGTGCGGCAAGACCCCGCTCACCGCCGAGGAGCTCTCGAAGTCCTACGGCTCGCTCGAGGTCTTCACCGACGTCACGCTGGCCATCGACAAGGGCTCGCGGGTGGTCATCCTCGGCCTCAACGGCGCCGGCAAGACCACGATGCTGCGCATCCTCGCCGGGGTCGACCAGTCCGACACCGGCCGGGTGGTGCCGGGCCACGGCCTCAAGCTGGGCTACTACGCCCAGGAGCACGAGACCCTCGACACCGACCGCACCGTCCTGGAGAACATGCAGTCCGCGGCGCCCCAGCTGACCGACACCGAGGCCCGCTCGGTGCTCGGGTCCTTCCTCTTCTCCGGCGACGACGCCAACAAGCCGGCGGCGGTGCTCTCCGGTGGCGAGAAGACCCGCCTGGCTCTGGCCAGCCTGGTCGTCTCGAGCGCCAACGTGCTGCTGCTCGACGAGCCCACCAACAACCTCGACCCCGCCTCGCGCGAGGAGGTGCTGGCCGCGATCCGCACCTACGAGGGCGCGATCATCCTGGTCACGCACGACGAGGGCGCCGTCCGTGCGCTGGAGCCCGACCGGGTCCTGCTGCTGCCCGACGGCGACGAGGACCTCTGGAACGACGACTACGCCGACCTGGTCTCGCTGGCCTGAGTGCCGTCGTACGACGGGCGGCCCGCCGGGGGTGCGACCGGACCGGTGTCGGAGGGGCTTCCTAGACTCAGGTCATGACTCCTCACGACCTGGCCGCTGCCGGCCTGCGCCTCGACGTCGTCGGGGCGGTCGCCACCGTCACCCTCGACCGCCCCGAGGTGCGCAACGCCCAGACCCCGGCCATGTGGCGCGCGCTCGGCGCGCTCGGGTCGACGCTGCCCGACGAGGTGCGGGTGGTGGTCGTGCAGGGCGAGGGGGCGACGTTCTCCGCCGGCCTGGACCGGACGCTCATGGACCCGGCGACCGCGCCCGAGGGTGTCGAGTCGGTCGGCGACCTCTTCGCGATGACCGATGAGGACATGGCGGCGACGATCGACGTCTACCAGCAGGGCTTCACGTGGCTGCGCGATCCGCGCTTCGTCTCGATCGCCGCGGTGCGCGGCTACGCCGTCGGTGCCGGCTTCCAGCTCGCGCTCTCCTGCGACCTGCGCGTGCTCGCCGACGACGCCCAGCTCTGCATGAAGGAGTCGGCGCTCGGGCTGGTCCCCGACCTCACGGGAACAAAACCGCTCGTCGAGAGTGTTGGCTACGCACGGGCACTCGAGATCTGCGCGACCGCTCGGATGGTCGGAGCCGCCGAGGCCGTCCAGATCGGCCTCGCCCTGACTGCGGTCCCGGGCGACCAGCTGGACGCCACGGTCGCCGATCTCGTCGCCGCCCTGACCGCCCCCCTGCCGGGAGCGGTCACCGAGACCAAGTCACTGCTCCTCGGAGCAGCCGAGCGCAGCCTCGAGGAGCAGCGTCGCCTGGAGCGTCTCGCCCAGGTCCGCCGCTTCCGCGAAGTCGCCCAGTTCCTGGCCCGCTGATGACCTCACGGCCGGGGGAGTAGGAGCCATGGTGTCCGGGATGTCCCCCGCCAACGGCGCCGTGTGGCGCAACCTGCGCGCCGACCGGAGCGTCGTCAACAACCGCATCGAGGGCAAGACCGTCAAGCGGATCCTCACCTTCGCGCGCCCCCACCGTCGCCTGATCGCCGTCTTCCTCACCCTCACCGTCATCGACGCCGCGATGGTCGTCGTCATGCCGTTGCTGGTGCAGAAGATCGTCGACGACGGCATCCTCGCCGGCGACCGCGGCTTCGTCACCCTGATCGCGCTCGCGATGGCCGGCGTCTCGATCCTGACCGCCGGTCTGGCCATCCTCGGCGGCTGGTTCTCCTCCCGCATCGGGGAGGGCCTCATCTACGACCTGCGCACCCAGGTCTTCGCCCACGTGCAGCGCCAGTCGCTCGCGTTCTTCACCCGCACCCAGACCGGGGCGCTGGTCAGCCGGCTCAACAACGACGTGATCGGTGCTCAGCGGGCCTTCACCTCGACGCTGTCGAGCACCGTGTCCAACTCGATCTCGGTCGTGGTCGTCGGGGTCGCGATGCTCTTCCTGAGCTGGCAGGTCACGCTGCTGTGCCTCGCGCTCTTCCCGATCCTGTTCTTCGTCTCCCGCTGGGTCGGCGGCCGGCTCGCCGGGCTGACCCGGCGCCAGATGGACGGCAACGCCGACCTCGGCAACGTGATGACCGAGCGCTTCAACGTCGGCGGCGCGATGCTGCTCAAGCTCTTCGGCCGCCGTGCCGACGAGGACGTCCTCTTCGAGTCCAAGGCCGCCACCGTGCGCGACCTCGGCATCCAGATCTCGCTGATCACCCGCATCTTCGGCGCCGCGATGATGCTCGTGCCAGCGCTGGCCACCGCGCTGGTCTACGGCGTCGGCGGCAGCCTGGCCATCGACGACACGCTGACGGTCGGCACGCTGCTCGCGCTCGCCACGCTGCTCCTGCGCCTGCTCGGGCCGCTGCAGGGGCTCTCCAACGTGCGCATCGACATCATGACCGCGCTGGTCAGCTTCGAGCGCGTCTTCGAGGTCCTCGACCTGCCCTCCCAGATCCAGCAGAAGCACGGCGCCGTGGTGCTGCCCCCGAGCGCGGGTCGCCTGGAGTTCGAGCACGTCTCGTTCACCTACCCGAAGGCCTCCGAGATCTCGCTCGGCTCCCTGGAGTCGGTGGCCCGCACCGAGTCGCGCGACAACGAGCAGGTCCTCACCGACGTCGGTTTCGTGGCCGAGACCGGGCAGATGATCGCGCTGGTCGGCCCGTCGGGTGCCGGCAAGACCACCATGACGCACCTCGTCGCCCGTCTCTACGACGTCGGCAGCGGCGCTGTGCGCGTGGGAGGGCACGACGTACGCGACGTGACGCTGGACTCCCTCGAGGACGTCGTCGGCTACGTCACCCAGGACGCCCACATGTTCCACGACACGATCCGCGCCAACCTGGTCTACGCCCGTCCCGACGCGACCGACGACCAGATCTGGTCGGCGCTCGAGGCGGCCCAGATCGCCGGGCTCGTGCGCAGCCTGCCCGACGGGCTCGACACGGTCGTCGGCGACCGCGGCTACCGCCTCTCCGGCGGGGAGCGTCAGCGGCTGGCGATCGGTCGGCTGCTGCTCAAGGCGCCGTCGATCGTGGTGCTCGACGAGGCGACCGCCCACCTCGACAGCGAGTCCGAGGCCGCCGTCCAGCGCGCCCTGGACGCGGCGCTCGAGGGACGGACGTCGCTGGTGATCGCGCACCGGCTCTCCACGGTCCGCAACGCCGACCAGATCCTGGTGCTCGACCAGGGCCGGATCGTCGAGTTCGGCACCCACTCCGAGCTGCTGGCCCGCGGCGGGCTCTACACCGACCTCTACCGCACCCAGTTCGCCCACGACACGTCAGCGGACCAGCCCGCCTGACGCCGAGTCGGCGCGTTGGCGCGTTGGCGCGTTGGTGCAGGCGGGGTCGGTGACCGCGGACGTCATACGGCCGGTGGAAGCGACTCCTCGCTTCGCATGACGTTGCGCAGCCTCTCGGGTGGCGTCGTCCGCTCCGACGGGGATCAACCAGGGGATCCTGACGAGGTCTCTGCGGCCTCGCGCTCGGCCGCAGCGGCGGCCTCGGCGGCCTCCCGGGCCTCCTGCTCCTGCCGGGCCCGCACGTAGGGGTGGTTGCTCTGGCGGACCTTCTTGACCTTGGTCTTCTTCTTCTCGGCCCGTGCCGGCGCCGCGCCGCCGCGCCCGGCGGTGCGCCACTCGTCGTACATCAGATAGAAGAACCCGAAGATGGCCAGCACCCCGAAGAACCACCACTGGAGGCCGTAGAAGAAGTGCGGCCCGTTGTCGAGCTCGGGCAGCTCCACCGGCGCCAGGGTCGTCGCGGGTGCCGGGTCCTCGGACTCCAGGTCCACGAAGCCGCCGTAGACCTCGCGGTCGAGGGCCTCGCCGATGGCGGTGCTGTTGACGGCGCGCGTCGACTGGTCGGTGACCAGGGTCGAGTCGCCGGTGCCGTCCACGCGCAGCCAGCCGTCGACGGTGACCTCGCCCGCAGGGGGAGGCGGCACGTCGTCGGGGGTGGCGCCCTGGTTCTCCGTCTGGAGCCAGCCGCGGTCGACCAGCACGGCGGTGCCCGACGACGTCACCAGGGGGACCACGACGTCGATGCCGGCGACCCCGTCCCGGGTGCGGTAGCGGACGATCACCGTGTCCTCGACGGCGTAGGTGCCCGTGGCCGTCACGCGGCTCCACTCGTCGTCCTCGGAGACGCCCTCACCGGTGCGCATCACGTCGGCGACGGGGGTCGGGGGCCCGTCCTCGTTGGCCCGCACGATCGCGTTGCGGTCCTTGCGGTCTGCGAGGCGGTCGAACTGCCACCCGCCGAGCCACCAGGTCGCGTAGGCGACCACCACGATGGCGACCGCGAAGAGGGCCCAGCGTCGGCTCAGCAGGAATCGGAACGAACGCACGACACCGAGAATAGGTGCCGCCCCTAGACTCGACGACATGCAGGTGCTGAAGCTCGGTGACAGGTACGGCCGCGTGGCCACGGACCTCCGCGTGTCCTTGACGGACCGCTGCAACCTCCGGTGCAGCTATTGCATGCCGGCGGAGGGTCTCGACTGGCTGCCCCAGGACGAGACCCTGACCGACGACGAGCTGGTCCGGCTGATCCGGATCGGTGTCGAGCGCCTCGGCATCCAGGAGATCCGTTTCACCGGCGGCGAGCCGCTCGTGCGGCGTGGCCTGCCCGACCTCGTACGCCGCGTGCGCGAGATCGACGCGGACATCGACATGTCGATGACGACCAACGCCCTCGGCCTGGCGCGCACCGCCCAGGCACTTGCCGACGCCGGGCTCAACCGTGTCAACGTCAGCCTCGACACCGTCCGCGCCGACACCTTCCACGCCATCACCCGGCGCGACCGGCTCGACGACGTCATCTCGGGGCTGGCTGCGGCCGAGGCTGCCGGGCTGGGCCCGGTCAAGGTCAACGCGGTGCTGATGCGCGGCCTCAACGACGACCAGGCGCCCGAGCTGCTGCGCTGGTGCCTCGACCGCGGTTACGAGCTGCGCTTCATCGAGCAGATGCCCCTCGACGCCCAGCACGGCTGGCAGCGCGACGGCATGGTCACCGCCGACGAGATCTTCGCCCACCTCGAGCGGGAGTTCACCCTCTCACCGGCCTCCGAGCCTCGCGGGTCCGCCCCGGCAGAGCTGTTCCTGGTCGACGGCGGCCCGGCCACTGTCGGTGTCATCGCCTCGGTCACCCGCCCCTTCTGCGGCGACTGCGACCGGGTGCGCCTCACCGCCGACGGCCAGATCCGCAACTGCCTCTTCGCGCGCCACGAGTCGGACCTGCGCGCCGCGCTCCGTGACGGCACCTCGGACGCCGAGATCGCCGAGCGCTGGGTCACCGCGGTCGCCGGCAAGGCGGCCGGTCACGGCATCGACGACGAGGGCTTCCTCCAGCCCGACCGCCCGATGTCGGCCATCGGGGGCTGATCCCAGCGCCGGAAAGTGCGGGACGTTTTCGACCTCCTGACGCGCTCAGAGGTCGAAAACGTCCCGTACTTTCCCGGCCTAGGCGTGCGGCACGACGTCCTTGAGGAACCGACGCGCGGTGAGGAAGTCCGACAGCGAGGTCTTGTGCTCGTCGCACGCGAGCCAGGTCTTGCGGCGCTCGGGGGTGTGCAGCTTCGGGTTGTTCCAGAGCAGCTGCCACGTGGCAGGCGCCTGGCACCCCTTGGCGGAGCAGACGTCGGGATCCATGCCCCTTGTCTAGCGCAGGTCGTCGAGCGACCCGCGCGGTGGGTCAGTCGCGGGGACCGGCCGGCAGCTCGGCGTAGCGTCCCGGGGCGCCGCGGAGCTCGAAGGAGTCGGTGCGCGTCGTCACCGCGTTGGCCAGCACGACCGCGATGTAGGGCAGGATGATCGCCCCCGCGATGAGGAAGGGCCATAGCCAGTCGACCCCGCTGAGGGCCGCGATGACGGCCCCGACGAAGCACGCCGAGCGCAGGCTCATCGACCAGAGGTAGCGCTTCTGACGGGCCGCGATGTCCTTCTCCCGACTGGTCGAGGCGGTCGTGATGCGGATTGCCTCGATGTCGTCCCTGCCTCGCCGCGCCATGCCTCCATCGTACGTCGGTACCGGTAGCCTCCTTCAGTCCGAAGACTCCCGCTGAGAGGCACTCCCCATGACCAACCGCACCTACCGCGTGACCGAGATCGTCGGCACTTCCCCCGAGGGCATCGACGCCGCCATCCGCAACGGCGTCGAGCGTGCGGCCAAGACGCTGCGTCACCTCGACTGGTTCGAGGTCACGCAGGTGCGCGGTCAGGTCAAGGACGGGGCGGTCGAGCACTTCCAGGTCGGCATCAAGGTCGGGTTCCGCCTCGAGGACGACTGAGTCGTTTAGGGCTACCCCGGGGTAATCGCTAGCGTCGAAGACGTGAGTGAAACCACCCCCCACGAGCCCCGGTCGGTGCTGGTCACCGGCGGCAACCGCGGCATCGGCCGCGCCATCGCCGAGGCGTTCCTGGCCCAGGGCGACAAGGTCGCCGTGACGACCCGCAGCGGCGGCGCACCCGAGGGAGCCCTCGACGTACGCTGCGACGTCACCGACGCCGCCGCGGTCGAGGCCGCCTTCACCGAGGTCGAGGCCGCGCACGGCCCGGTCGAGGTCCTGGTCGCCAACGCCGGCATCACCGCCGACACCCTGGTGCTGCGGATGTCGGAGGAGCAGTGGTCCTCGGTCATCGACACCAACCTCACCGGCTCCTTCCGCCTGGCCAAGCGTGCCGCCAAGGGCATGCTGCGCCAGCGCAAGGGCCGCATCATCTTCATCTCCTCGGTCGTCGGGCTGCTCGGCTCGGCGGGGCAGGTCAACTACGCGGCGTCCAAGGCCGGCCTGATCGGCATGGCCCGGTCGCTGGCCCGTGAGCTGGGCTCGCGCTCCATCACGGCCAACGTGGTCTCGCCGGGCTTCGTGGAGACCGACATGACCGACGTGCTCACCGACGAGCAGCGTGCGGCGATCAAGACACAGGTGCCGTTGGGTCGCTACGCAGCGCCCGAGGAGGTCGCGGCGGCGGTGACGTGGCTCGCCGGTGACGGCGGCGCCTACGTGACCGGCGCGGTGATCCCGGTGGACGGCGGACTAGGAATGGGGCACTGACATGAGCGACGGCAGCAGCATCAACCCGAACGGCATCCTCGCCGGCAAGCGCATCCTCGTCGCGGGCGTGACGATGGACTCCTCCATCGGCTTCGCGACCGCCAAGGTCGCCCAGGAGCAGGGCGCCGAGGTGCTCATCTCCAACTTCGGCCGCGCCCTGGGCATCACCCGGCGCATCGCCAAGCGGTTGCCGGTGACCCCGCCGGTCCTCGAGCTCGACGTCACCGACGCCGACCACCTCGCGGCCCTGCCCGACGCCGTGCGTGAGCACGTCGACGGCCTCGACGGCGTCGTGCACTCCATCGCCTACGGCAACCCCGAGACGCTGCTCGGCGGCAAGTTCATGGGCGGCCCCTGGGACGACGTGGCGCAGGCCGTGCAGGTCTCGGCCTACTCGCTGATGTCGCTGGCCAACGCCACGCGCCCCCTGATGACCGGCGGGGGCTCGATCGTCGGACTCACCTTCGACGCGACCGTGGCGTGGCCGGCCTACGACTGGATGGGTGTGGCCAAGGCCGGGCTCGAGTCGTGCAGCCGCTACCTCGCGCGCGACCTCGGTCCCGAGGGCATCCGGGTCAACCTGGTCTCCGCCGGTCCGCTGCGCACGCTGGCGGCCAAGGCGATCCCGGGCTTCTCCGACCTGGAGGACATGTGGAGCACGCGGGCGCCGCTCGGGTGGGACAACGCCGACTACGCCCCGACGGCCAAGGCCGTCTGTGCGCTGCTGTCGGACCTCTTCCCGGCCACCAGCGGTGAGATCATCCACGTCGACGGCGGCTTCCACGCGATGGGCGCCTGACCCCCAGCCTGCTCGCGCTGCCGGGCGCCACGATGTGGCCCTCACGGGCACCAGCGATAGCGTTCCCGGGTGACTTCACTCGTCGAGCTCCGGGTCCTCGAGGGGCCCAACCTCTACTTCCCGCGCGCCGCCATCAAGCTGACCCTGGACGTCAGCGGACTGGCAGCGGCGTCGGACGCCACGGCACTGCGCTTCGCGACCCGGATCGGGCTCAAGAACGCCCGACCGGGCTCGCCCGAGTCCGGCTTCCGGCAGCGCTTCGCCCTGCGGGCGGTCGGCCGGCTGGTGCGTGCCGTCGCGGGCGAGGGCGGGACCCCGCGCCTCGCCGTACGCGTGCGCCCCACGAGCGACCAGCACCAGATCGTGGTGGCCTTCCCCTGGGCCCACCGCGAGCGCGCGCAGGAGATGGGGCGCGCGATCGGTGACGTGCTCGACTCGCTGCTGAGCACCGACATCGAGGCCGCCGTCGGGCTGGCCGCCGAGCGGGTGGCGGCGGCCGAGCACGGCGACAAGCCCCACACGATCACCCCCAAGATCCCCGTCGTGGCGGTGACCGGCACCAACGGCAAGACCACGACCTCGCGGATGATCGCCCACATCGGGCGCGCCGACGGTCGGCTGGTCGGCTGGTCCAACACCGACGGCGTCTACATCGACGGCGAGCTGGTCGAGTCGGGTGACTACTCCGGCCCGAGCGGCGCCGGTCGCGTGCTGGCCCACCCCGAGGTGCAGCTCGCGGTCACCGAGACCGCCCGCGGCGGCATCCTGCTCAAGGGCATCGGCCTGACCCGCAACGACGTCTCGGTCGTCACCAACGTCACCGCCGACCACCTCGGGCTCCAGGGCATCGACACCGTCGACCAGCTGGCCGAGGTCAAGGCGGTCGTGCCTCGCATCACCCGCAAGAGCGGCTGGGCGGTCCTCAACGGCGACGACCCGCGCGTCTACGACATGCGCAACATCATCAAGGCCAAGCCGTGGGTCTTCAGCCGCGACGCCGACTCCCCGGCGATCCGCGAGACGCTGACGGCCGGTGGCCGCGCCACGACCGTGATCGACGGCTGGGTGTCGGTCCTGACACCCCAGTCGGACCCCGACCCGATGATCGAGCTCGTCGACGTCCCGATGACGCTGGCCGGGTTGTCCCGCTTCAACGTCGAGAACACCCTGGCCGCGGTCTCCGCCTCCTTGGCGATCGGCATCCCGCGCGACGTCGTCATCGAGGGCCTGCGCACGTTCCTTCCCGACGCCGAGCACAACCCGGGCCGGATGAACTTCTTCTCGATGGGAGAGGTCTCGGTCGTCATGGACCTTGCCCACAACGAGGCCGGCCTGGAGGCCCTCATGGAGATCATGAACGGCGTACGACGCCCCGGGGCCCGCCTGCTGCTCGGCCTCGGTGTCGTGGGGGACCGCACGGACGACCTCATCGAGAAGCTCGGTGAGATCGCCGCCCGCGACAGCGACGTGGTGGCGATCGGCCACAAGGAGAAGTACCTGCGCGGACGCACCACCGAGGAGCTCGAGGAGCTCATGCGCGCCGGCGCCGAGCGGGTCGGGGTGACCGGCGTGCCGGCGTACCCGACCGAGGTCGCGGTGCTGGCCGCGCTGGTCGGACAGGCGCTGCCCGGTGACGTGGTCGGCCTGATGTGCCACGCGGAACGGCAGGAGTGCTACGACTGGATCGCCGAGCACGGCGGCGAGCCCGACTCCCCGGAGACGCTCGCGACGAAGGCCAGGGCCGCGGCCGAGGACGCCTGAGAGCCGAGTCGGCGCGATGTTGCAGCAATCGTGCAACATTGCGCCGACTCGGCGCTGGGCGACAGGGTCAGGTGTCGCCGCGGTCCACGTGGTGGCCGGGCTCGCGCAGGTCCACGTCGCCCTCGACGACCAGCGCGTGCAGCCCGTCGACCGTGCGGGTCTCGTGCGGCTCGCCGCGCTCCCACACGGCCGCCTGTCCGGGGCCGATGCTGACCGGGGCCCCGTCGGCGCCGGACACCGTCGCGTCGCCGTCGAGGACCACCATCAGCTGGGTCGCCACTGCCGGGTGACGGCCGATCAGCCCACCGGGCTTGAGGTCGACCATCACCAGGGCGGCGTCGGCGGTGATGCCGAGCGCGGACACCGAGAAGCGCTTGCTGCCGTGGTTGTCGACCGTCTGCCGCGGCAGCGCACCCAGCCGGATGATCCGCACCGGCTCAGGCGTCGCTGACGGGCGGGTCGTAGTCGGGGTCGGCGGCCGGGGCGTCGGGGTTGACGCCCGAGCCGGCCTGGGCCTGGTGGCCGAAGCTCTCCAGCTCGGCCATCACCTGCTGGTGCTTGTCGACGCAGACCACGAGCAGGTCGCCGCGGTTGGTGCGCGCCATCGCGTGGCGGACCGCCTCGATCTCGTCGAGGACCTCCTCGACCTGCTTGCAGCGGCTGCCCTCGGCCATCGCCCGTCGCACGCCCTCGATCACGAAGCCGGCCACCTCGCCGCGCTTGCGGCCCCGGAGGCTGACGTCCTCACGGACGATGAGCACGTCGAAGTGCTGCGCCGCGATCGCCCCGAGCTCGCGCATGTCCTCGTCGCGCCGGTCACCGGCGGTGGCGATGATGCCGATGCGCGAGGGGCGGGCGAGGTCGTGCGAGCCGGCCATGGAGTCACCGACCCGGTCCACGAAGTCTCCGAGCATCTTCATGCCGGGAGCGTTGTGGCAGTAGTCGACGATGACGTTGACGCCGTTGACGTCGACCTCGTTGAGGCGTCCGGGGGAGAGGTAGTAGTTGGTGGAGAACGTGCGCAGGCCCTGACGGATGTCGTGGAGCGGGGCACCTGCCGCGAACGCCGCTGCGGCGGCCGCGAGCGTGTTCTGCACGTTCATCCGGGCCTTGCCGCCGAAGGTCGCGGGCAGCAGGTGGGTCCAGGCGAGCTGCATCTCGCGCGGGCCGTGCTTGACCACGATCATCTCGCCGCGCTCGGAGGGGTTGAGGACCAGTGCCTTGCCGCCGCGACGGCAGTGGGCGTCGATCATGTCGCGGGTCTCGGAGCCGGGCTCCTCCATGGAGAACCACACGACCGAGCCGGAGCAACGGCGCCGCATGTCGCGCACCAGCGGGTCGTCGGCGTTGAGCACGGCGTGCCCGTCGCGCGGCACGGCCTCGACGAGGACCGCCTTGACGTCGGCGAGCTGCTCGACGGTGTCGATGCCGCGCAGGCCGAGGTGGTCGGGCTGCACGTTGAGCACCACGGCGACGTCGTTGCGCTCGTAGCCGAGGCCCTCGCGCAGGATCCCGCCACGGGCGACCTCGAAGACCGCGAAGTCCACGCGGGGGTTCTGCAGGACCATGCGGGCCGAGCGGGGGCCGGAGGCGTCGGAGCGGATCAGCAGGCGCTCGTCGATGACGACGCCGTCGGTCGAGGTCATGCCGACCTTGCGGCCCATGCCCTTGAAGATGTGGCTGATCATGCGCGAGGTGGTGGTCTTGCCGTTGGTGCCGGTCACCGCGACGATCGGGATGCGGCTGGTCGCACCCGGCGGGAAGAGCATGTCGACGACCGGCTTGGCGATGAACTGCGGCTCGCCGATGGTCGGGTGCGTGTGCATCCGGAAGCCCGGGGCGGCGTTGATCTCGCAGATCGCGCCGCCGGTCTCGCGCACGGGCTCGGTGATGTCGGGGCAGATGAAGTCGATGCCGGCGATGTCGAGGCCGACCATGCGGGCGGCCTCCTCGGCGATCTCGACGTTCTCCGGGTGGGCCTCGAAGGTGCGGTCGATGGAGATGCCGCCGGTCGACATGTTGCCGGTCAGCGCGAGCTTGACCATCTGGCCGTCCGGCGGGACGTCGGTCATCGCGAAGCCCTGCTCGCGCACCAGGTCGATCGCGGCCTCGTCGACCTTGATCCGGGTGAGGACCTTCTCGTGGCCGACACCACGGCGCGGGTCGGCGTTGGCGGTGTCGACGAGCTGCTCGACGGTGCGGGTGCCGTCACCGGTGACGGAGGCGGGCACGCGCTCGGCGATGGCGGCGACCTTGCCGTCGATGATCAGGCAGCGGTAGTCCTTGCCGACGATCAGCGACTCCACCACGATGACGCCGCGTCGCGACTGCTCCTTGGCGATCGGGAAGGCGTCGCGCACCTCCTGCGCGTTCTGCAGGTCGAGGCAGACACCGCGGCCGTGGTTGCCGTCGAGCGGCTTGATCACGACGGGGTAGCCGATGCGCTCGGCGGCCCGCACCGCCTGGTCCGCGGAGCGCACCGTGTCCTGCTTGGGGACCGGGAGACCGGCGGCTCCGAGCAGACGGGTGGTCAGGTCCTTGTCGGAGGCGATGTCGACGGCGATGGCGGAGGTGTTGGACGTCATCGTGGCGCGGATGCGCTTGGCGTGGACGCCCTGACCGAGCTGGACCAGGGAGTACTGGTTGAGCCGGATCCACGGGATGTCGCGCGAGACGGCCTCGTCGAGGATCGCCTGGGTGGAGGGTCCGAACGCCGTGCGCTCGGCGCGCAGGATGAAGCTCTCCAGCTCGTCGTCCCAGTCGAACTCCGGGTCGGCCTGCACGAGGTGGTTGACCAGGCGTACGGCGAGGCGCGCGGCCGCGAGCCCCACCTGCTCGTCGGCGTAGCCGAAGATGACGTTGTAGTGACCCTTCTGGCCCTTCACCTGACGGGTCTTGCCGCGCCGGATGTCGTGGCCGACGACCTGCTGGAGCGCCAGGGCCGCGTGCTCGGCGACATGGCCGAGCCAGGTGCCCTCGTGGAGTCGCTCGACGAAGCCGCCGCGCTTGCCCCTGGAGCAGGAGTGCTCGCGCAGGCCGGGCAGCATCTGGAGGATGTTGTCGGTGAAGCCCGGGATCGTGTTGGTCGGGAAGTCCTCGAGCGAGCCGAGGTCGACGACCAGGTGGATCGCCTTGTCGTAGGACCAGATGTTGGCGCCGCGGTAGACCCGCGTGTCGACGATCGCGAGGTCGGGCGTGGGGCGTTCGGTCATGAGGTGACTCCGTCCGGGGCTGCTGTCGGCGTGGTCTTCTTGCGGCTGCGGGCCAGGCGGCGCCGCAGGGCGGTCGGGGACGCGTCGGCTGCGGCGATGTCGCGCGCCATCTGACGCAGGTCGTGGCTGGCCTCGGCGAACGACGCCGCCTCCTCGAGGTCCACCCGACGGTCGGGCGGCACGAGGGTGCGGGTCGTCAGGTCGAAGACCGAGCCCTCGGGCAGCGTGTGCAGCACGATGCCGGAGGCGAGGATCGGGTTGGAGCGCTTGGCCTCGTAGGCGTTGGTCGTGATGCGGGCCGGGTCGAAGATCGTGACCGAGCCGCGGCCGACGACGCGCAGGAGGTCGTGAGGAGCGCCGTCGTAGTCCTCGGCGGCGTCGGGGTGGTCAGGAGCGTGCACGACGCGCTGCTCGACGATCGCGGCGGTGTCCTCGTCGACACCGATCCCGAGGAGCTGGGGTGACTGGGAGACGATCATCAGCAGCCGACCGTAGCGGTTGCGCTGGTCGAAGTGCTGGTCGATGACCGACGACTCGAGCAGCCCGAGGCCGGCCGCGACCTGGGTCATCCGCTGCTTGGGCGTCGAGCCGGGCCCACCGAAGGCGACCATGTGGCTCGACTGGATGCTGGCGCCGGCCGACGTGCCGGCGACGACGACCCCGCGGTCGTGGGCGTCGAGGATCGCGTCGCCGAGCGGGGTGCCGCAGATGATCGCGGAGAGCTTGAGCTGGTTGCCGCCGGTCATGAAGATGCCGGTGGCCTCACGCAGCGACGCGACGAGCGCCTCGTCGTGGGCGTCGTCGCGCGACTCGGGACGGACGGCGATGACCTCACCGGCCCCCTCGCGGCGGAAGAGGGCGTCGTAGACCTCGATGACCTCGACGCCGAGCGACGAGGCGGTCGGGATCACCGCGATCCGGGCGTCCTCACCGCCCGCGGCGGC
>NZ_CALRWD010000062.1:0-27849 GCF_943371775.1 Nocardioides psychrotolerans | reverse complement strand
CAGCGGGCCGAGATCCTGGAGAAGAAGCTCGGCGTCTGACGCCGAGCGGCGGTGGCGCTGGTGTCAGCGTCCGAGGACGCGCACGATCGCGCCACTGCCCGCCTCGAGGGTGCCCCACTGGAGGCCGTCGCGGAACCCGAGCCGCACGCGGTCGACGACGGCGATCGCAGCGAGGTCGCTGGACACCTCGAGCACGATCGCGTCTCCTTCCCCCAGCGTGCGCCCCTCAGGATTGACCAGCTCGGGACAGAAGCGGTCGGGCTCCGTCGTGACCCCGATCGTGCCGCCGACGCACAGCAGCGGTGTCACGGTCACCTCGGTGTTGGCCGTGGTGTGCACCTTGACGCCTGACAGGTGCAGGTCGCGGTCGAAGTCGGCGCCCGGGGTGAAGACGCCGACGTAGACCCGGGTGGCGGTCGGGGTCGACGCCGAGATCGCTGTGTCCGAGGTCGGGAGCGAGGCGGGGCTGGTGGTGAACCAGACGAGGAAGGCGACCACCACGAGGGCCAGCAGCACACGTACGACGATGCCGGCCCGCGGGCCACGCCGGACCTGCAGGTCCGTGGAGGTGCTCATGCGCAGAGAGTAGGCCCTGGGCAGGACACGTGCGGTGCTCCGACGCCCCGTCGCACCTGTTGGACCACCTGTGGGACGTGCCTGCCAGGTGACAGACTCCGCCCATGAGCAAAGTAGAGCGTCCGGCGCTGGAAGGCACCGTCGCCGTCCGGGACGGGCGACGCCTCAGCTTCGCGGAGTACGGCGCGCCGCGCGGGCCGGCGATCGTGTGGATGCACGGCACCCCCGGAGCCCGGCGGCAGATCCCCTTCGAGGCCCGGCACTACGCCGAGGTGCACGGTCTGCGCATCATCGGCATCGACCGTCCCGGCATCGGCTCCTCCACACCGCACCTCTACCCGAACCTCGTCGACTGGACCGGGGACCTGGCTCTGCTCCTCGACGCCCTGGCGGTGGACACCTGTCGGCTGATCGGGCTCTCGGGTGGCGGCCCCTACGTCCTCGCGGCCGGTGCGGCGCTGTCGGAGCGCGTCCACGGTGTCGGCGTCCTCGGTGGGGTGGCCCCCACCGCCGGTCCGGACGCGGCCGAGGGCGGGATCATCCAGCTGGCGGTGGCACTGGCCCCGCTGCTCACGGTGGGTCGCGTGCCGCTGGGCATCGCCCTGACGGGGGCGATCCGCCTGGTGAAGCCGCTGGCGGGCCCGGGGCTCGATCTCTACGCCGCCGTGCAGCCGCCGGGGGACAAGAACCTGCTCTCGCGCCCGGAGTTCAAGGCCATGTTCCTCGACGACCTGCTCAACGGCAGCCGCTTCCAGACCTCGGCGCCTCTGAGCGACCTGGTCCTCTTCACGCGCGACTGGGGCTTCCGAGCGGCCGACGTGAGCGTCCCGGTCCGGTGGTGGCACGGCGATGACGACCACATCGTCCCGTTCCGCCATGGCCAGCACATGGTCGACCGGTTGCCCGACGCCACGATGACCGTGATCGACGGGGAGAGCCACCTCGGCGGCCTCGGCATCGCGGAGGAGGTCATCTCCACGCTGATGGAGCTCGGCCCCCGGCGTACGTCGTCGACGGCGATGAGCTGAACGAGGCGTTCTCGTGCGCGTTTCCACTGGTGCTCAGGGGCCGCATGCGTCACACTGGGGTCATAACTACACAACTGTCACTTGACTGACCGTTCATCGACTGTGAGACCGCTGGGGAAGGCGTAGCTCGCGCCGACGATGAAGGAGGTCACGGTGACCACACGCACTGCAACCCACGCGGCAACGAGGGGCGTCATCTACGTCCACTCCGCGCCTTCCGCGTTGTGCCCGCACATCGAGTGGGCCGTGGGGGGCGTTCTCGGCGTTGCCGTGAGCATGGAGTGGACCCCGCAGCCCGCCCAGGCCGGCGCCTATCGTGCCGAGCTCTCCTGGGTCGGCTCGGCCGGCTCGGCCGCCCAGATGGCCTCCGCTCTGCGCGGGTGGAACCACCTGCGCTTCGAGGTGACCGAGGAGCCCACGTCGGCCACCGAGGGCACGCGCTTCTCCTACACCCCCGAGCTGGGCGTCTTCCACGCCGTCACCGGTCTGCACGGCGACATCATGATCCCCGAGGACCGGCTCAAGGCCGCCGTGGTCAAGGCGGCGCTGGGCGACACCACGCTGCTCGTGGAGATCGACCGGCTGCTCGGCAAGCCGTGGGACGACGAGCTCGAGACCTTCCGCCACGCTGGCGACGGCGCGCCCGTGCGGTGGTTGCACCAGGTGGTCTGAGGCCGGACGAGCCGCCTGCGCGTCAGCGCGGGCTGACGAGGCGGAAGTAGCTCGGCTTCACGAAGCCGACGTGCTTCTCGTAGCCCTCGGTGTAGGTCACGCGCATGCGGATCTTGAAGCGACCCGGGGTCGTGGAGGCACGGCAGGTGCGGAAGCTCAGGATGCCCTGTCGCGGCTGGGAGCCGGCGTCGGCCAGGACGCTGGCGATCGGGCGGCGCTTGGGATCGGTGATGAACATCTCCGCCTGCCACTCGTTGTTGGGAGTGGTGATCTTGTAGAAGAAGCGGTAGTCGCGACATCCCTTGCGCAGCACCTGGTCGGGGGCCTTCGTGCTGCCCCACGACGCGGCACCAGTCGTCTCTGCCGCGGTTGTGGCGGCCGAGGCGGCCTGGGACACCCCGACACCGCCCACGGTCATGACGAGGGCGGTCAGGGTCCCGAGAGTCGCAGAGCGCAGCATCACGAATCCTCCGTGTGAGTGATGGACGTCATAGGTACAACGCAACGCCATCCTCCCGGTTACGGTCAAACCGGCCCAGGGGAGTCCTCAGAGCGGGATGTTGCCGTGCTGCCCGTGCAGGACCCCGCGGCTCTGCACCGCCTCGTCGATGGCGCGGGCGATCGCGGAGCGCGTGCGCTCAGGCGTGACCACCTCGTCGACGACCCCGATCTCCACGGCCTTGTCGACACCGCCGGCGATCCGCTCGTGCTCGGCTGCCAGCTCGGCCTCGACCGTCGGCCGGATCTCGACGGACACCTCGGCGAGCTTGCGACGGTGCAGGATCCGCACGGCCGCGACGGCGCCCATCACGGCCACCTCGGCCCCCGGCCAGGCGAACACCTTCGTGGCGCCCAGCGAGCGGGAGTTCATCGCGATGTAGGCGCCGCCGTAGGTCTTGCGGGTCACCAGCGTGACGCGGGGGACCACGCACTCGCCGAAGGCGTGGAGCAACTTGGCGCCACGGCGTACGACGCCGTCCCACTCCTGACCGACTCCCGGCAGGTAGCCGGGCACGTCGACGAGCACGATCAGCGGGACGCCGAAGGCGTCGCACATGCGCACGAACCGGGATGCCTTCTCGGCCGAGAGTGAGTCGAGGCAGCCCCCGAGGCGCAGCGGGTTGTTGGCCACGACGCCGACCGTGCGGCCACCGAAGCGGCCCAGGGCGGTGACGATGTTGGGTGCCCACTTGGCGTGGAGCTCCTGCATGGAGCCGTCGTCGAGCACACCCTCGACGAGCGGGTGCACGTCGTAGGCGCGCTTCTTGGACTCCGGGAGCATCGAGGCGAGGTCACGGTCCTCGACGTCGGCGACGCGGAGGCTGCCCTGCGACCCGAGGAGCGACGCGACGTCGCGGGCGCGGTCGAGCGCGTCCTGCTCGGAGTCGGTGAGGATGTGCACGACGCCGGAGCGACGGCCGTGGGGCTCGGGTCCGCCGAGGCGCAGCATGTCGACGGCCTCGCCGGTGACCGATCGGACGACGTCGGGGCCGGTCACGAAGATGCGTCCCTCGGGGCCGAGGATGACGACGTCGGTGAGCGCCGGGCCGTAGGCCGCCCCGCCGGCGGCCGGGCCGAGCACGACGGAGATCTGCGGGATCTTGCCCGATGCCTGGGTCATGATCTGGAAGATCCGGCCCACCGCGTGCAGCGACAGGACGCCCTCGGCGAGCCGGGCGCCACCGGAGTGCCAGAGGCCGATGATCGGCAGCTGGTCGGTCATCGCCCGGTGGTAGGCGTCGACCACGACGCGGCAGCCGAGGTCGCCCATGGCGCCACCCATGACGGTGGCGTCGGAGCAGAAGGCGACGACGCGGGTCCCGTCGACGAGACCCACGGCGGCGATCATGCCGGAGTCGTCGTCGGGGGTGATCAGCTCCAGCGACCCCTCGTCCATCAGCGCCCGCAAGCGGGTGATGGGGTTGCGGGGGTCCTGGTCGCGGGGCACCTTGACGGGCTTGGGCACGCGGGTGCCCGCGGCCGGCTCGACCGAGGTGGTCACGAGGCGCTCCCGAAGGCGACGGCCACGTTGGCGCCACCGAATCCGAAGGAGTTGTTGAGCGCGGCGATGTCGCCGGCCGGCAGGTCACGTGGCTTGGTGGCGATGTCGAGGTGGACCTGCGGGTCGAGGTCGTCGAGGTTGATCGTGGGGGGGACCAGGCGGTGGTGCAGGGCCAGGACCGTCGCGATCGACTCGAGCGCGCCCGCGCCACCGAGCAGGTGACCGGTCATCGACTTGGTGCTCGTGACCACCACGCGCTCGGCGTGGGCGCCGAGCGTCGCGTGGAGCATCAGGCCCTCGGCGATGTCGCCCTGCGGCGTCGACGTCGCGTGGGCGTTGACGTGCGCGATGTCCTCGGGGGAGATGTCGGACTCGTGGAGCGCACGCAGGATGGCGCGCGAGCCGCCACGCCCCTGGGGGTCGGGCTGCGCGATGTCGTGGGAGTCGGCGGTGATGCCGGCGCCCAGGACCTCGGCGTAGACGCGGGCTCCGCGAGCACGTGCGTGCTCCTCGGACTCCAGCACCAGGACACCGGCGCCCTCGCCCAGGACGAAGCCGTCGCGTGCGGTGTCCCATGGGCGCGAGACGGTGGTCGGGTCCCCGGCGTTCTTGGACAGCGCCATCATGTTGGCGAAGGCCGCCATCGGCAGCGGGTGGATCGCCGCCTCCGTGCCGCCCGCGACGACCACGTCGGCGCGGCCCAGGCGGATCTGGTCCAGCGCCAGCGCGATGCCCTCGTTGCCCGAGGCGCAGGCGGACACCGGGGTGTTCACCGCGGCCCGGGCCCCGATGTAGAGGCTGATGTTGGCAGCCGGTGCGTTGGGCATGAGCATCGGGACAGCCAGGGGAGAGACCCGGCGGGGGCCCTTCTCCTTGAGGATGTCGTAGTTGGCGAGCAGCGTGTTGACCCCGCCGATGCCGGAGGCCATCGCCACGCCGACCCGGTCACCGTCGACGGTGCCGTCCTGGACGGATCCCTCGAGGCCGGCGTCGCGCCAGGCCTCCATCGCGGCGACCATCGCGAACTGCGACGAGCGGTCGAGCCTGCGGGCCTTGACCCGCTCGAGGACCTCGGTCGGCTCGACGGCGATCCGGCCGGCGATCTTGACGGCCATGTCCTGGGCCCAGTCCTCCGTCAGGTGGCGGATGCCCGACCGACCGTTGACGAGGGAGTCCCAGGTGCTGGCAACGTCGCCACCGACCGGGCTGGTGGTGCCCATGCCGGTGACGAAGACGCGCGTGCGGCTGCTCATAGAGTGGCTCTCAGGCCTGGGCGCGCTCGATGAACGCGACCGCGTCCCCGACCGTCTTGAGGTTCTTGACCTCGTCGTCGGGGATGGAGACGCCGAACTTCTCCTCGGCAGCCACGACGACCTCGACCATGGACAGCGAGTCGACGTCGAGGTCGTCGACGAAGGACTTGTCGAGCTGGACGTCGTCGGCGTCGATGCCGGCGACCTCGTTGACGATCTCGGCGAGGTCGGCGCGGATTTCTTCGGTGGTGGCCATGGTGGCTTCCTTATCTGTGTGGTTTCACTGAGGTGGTGCGTCTGGGGGTGCTGCGGGTGAAGCTCGGGGTGGTGCGATCAGGGGACGACGACGACCTGGGCCGCGTAGGCCAGGCCGGCGCCGAAGGCGATGAGCAGGGCGAGGTCGCCGGAGCGGGCCTCGCCGTCGGCGATCATCCGGTCCAGGGCGAGCGGGACCGAGGCTGCCGACGTGTTGCCCATCTGGGCGATGTCGCGGGCGACGCGGATCGTGGCGGGCAGCTTCATGGAGCGCGCGAGGGCGTCCACGATGCGCATGTTGGCCTGGTGGGGGATGAAGCAGTCGAGCTCGTCGGCCGTCACGCCGGCCCGGTCGAGGGCCTCCTGGCCGACCTTGGCCATCGCGAAGGCGGCCCAGCGGAAGACCGCGTTGCCCTCCATCTTCAGGTGGGGCATCGACGGGTTCTCGCCGGAGAGGACGTCGCGCCAGTCCTCGCGCTGCCGGATGTGGTCGAAGTGCTCGCCCTGAGAGCCCCACACGACCGGACCGATGCCTGGGGTCTCGCTCGGACCTACGACGACCGCACCGGCGCCGTCGGCGAAGATGAACGCCGTCCCGCGGTCGGTCGGGTCGGTGATGTCGGAGAGCCGCTCGACCCCGATGACCAGCACGTGGCCGGCGCTGCCGGCGCGCACGAAGTCACTGGCCATGGCCACGCCGTGGCAGAAGCCGGCGCAGGCCGCGGAGATGTCGAAGGCCGCTGCGTCGTCGGTGCCGAGCTCGTGGGCCACGAGGGTGGCGACGGCGGGGGTCTGCATCAGGTGGCTGACCGTGGCCACGACGACGCAGTCGATCTGACGGGCATCGATGCCGGCGCGCTCGAGCGCGATGCGTGCCGCTGCCACGGACATCATCTGCACGCTCTCGTGCGGACCCGCGAAGCGACGCTCCTTGATGCCCGAGCGCTGCTGGATCCACTCGTCGCTGGACTCGATCGCGTCGACGATCTCGGAGTTGGGCACGACGCGGTCGGGACGGTAGGCGCCGACCCCGAGGATCGCGGTGTGGGTGGAGCCGGTGCTGGGGGTGATCACGAGTAGCTGCCCACCGGGTGGAGCCGCAGGAGGGGCTGTCCCGGGGAGACCAGGTCGCCGTCCTCGACGAGCCACTCGACGACCTCGCCGCCGTGGGCCGCGGTGATCACGATGCGGTCGCGCAGGCTGGCGATGTCGCCGATCGTCGCGCCGGCCTCGAGGACGTCGGCGTCGGCCGCGGCGCCGTCGAGGTGGAAGGTGCCCTTGGCGGGCGAGACGACCATCCGCCAGGTCGGGGTGGTGTTCATCAACGAGCCCTCGCCGTGCTTGTCGCAGAACGCGCGGGCGTCGTCGAGCTGGTCGGGGGTCTTGAGGGCGAAGGTCTCGACACCCTTGAGGGCTCGCTTGGCGATGCCGGTCAGGGTGCCTGCGGGCGGCATCTCCAAGATGCCGGTGACGCCGAGGTCGGACATGGTGTCGAGGCAGAGGTCCCAGCGCACGGGGCTGGCGATCTGACCCACGATGCGCTTGAGGACCTCGCGGCCGTCGTGGATGACGTGGCCGTCCTTGTTGGAGATCAGCGGGATGCGGGGGTCGTGCACCGAGACCGACTGCGCGAGGCGGGCGACGTGGCCGACCGCCGGCTGCATGTGCGTGGTGTGGAAGGCGCCCGCGACCGTGAGGGGCATCAAGCGCGCCTTGGTCGGGGGAGCGGCGGCGAAGGCTGCGAGCTGCTCCATCGTGCCGGCTGCGACGATCTGGCCCGGGCCGTTGTCGTTGGCCGGGGTGAGACCGTGCTCGGCGAGGGCGGCCAGCACCTCGTCGCGGTCGCCGCCGAGGACCGCGGTCATGCCGGTCGGGGTGACCGCTGCTGCGTCGGCCATGGCCTTGCCTCGCTCGCGCACCAGGACCATGGCCTGCTCGGCGGTGATGGTGCGGGCGCCGGCCGCCGCGGCGAGCTCGCCGACGCTGTGGCCGGCCAGCGCACCCACGCGCTCGAAGGCGTCCATCGGGTGGGGGAAGAGCTCGAGGGCCGCGACCAGGCCCGTCGCGACCAGCAACGGCTGGGCGATCTTCGTGTCGCGGATCGTGTCGGCATCGGTCTCGGTGCCGTAGTGGGCCAGGTCGAGACCCGCGACGGTGGAGAGCCAGCCCATGCGGGCGGCGAACACCGGGTCCTCCAGCCAGGGCGTGAGGAAGCCGGGGGTCTGGGCCCCTTGTCCGGGGGCGACGATGACGAGCACCCCTTCACTGTGCCGCGCCCGAGGCCCTGGGATCGCGTCCGACGCAGACGAATCTGACCGGCGATTCTTTGTAGGGTTCCTACAAGTCACGCCCGGACTGGCGGCCGAGGACCAGCGCGATCTGGAGGGTCAGCGCGTCGCGGGGCTGGGAGGGGGAGAACCCCGTCGCCTCCGCGACCTGCCGCAGCCGGTAGCGCACGGTGTTGGCGTGCACGAAGAGCGCCCGCGCGGTCGCCTCCAACGAGGACCCCGTCGCGAAGTAGGCGGCCAGGGTCTCGATGAGCGTCCCGCGGGCCTGGTGCAGCGGGAGGTAGATCTCCTCCACGAGGTGGCGTCGGGCATGCCCGTCGCCCGCCAGGGCCCGCTCCGGCAGGAGGTCGCTGGACCGCACCGGGCGCGGCGCCTCGGGCCAGCCGGAGGCGGCGCGGTAGGCCGAGAGCGCGGCGCGCGCGGAGAGGTGGGCGTGCCCGAGGTCCTCGGTGACGGGCCCGACCACCACCGGCCCGTCCGCCACCAGCTCGACCAGGGGTGCGGCAGCGGCCGCCTCGTCCTCCACGCCTCCGAGCAGCACCACCAGGCGGTCGCCCTGCACCGCGCAGAGCGCATCCATGCCGGCCTCGCGCGCTGCCCGTCGTACGGCGTCGAAGAGGTCGGTCTCGTTGCGTCGCTCCGGCATGGTCGCGAGGACGACGGCGACCTGGCCGCGGGCGCCCCAGCCGACGGCACTGGCCCGGGAGAGCACGGACTCGTCGGTCTCGGCCCTCAGCACCGAGTCGACCACCAGTGCCTCGAGGCGCGCGTCCCAGGCTCCGCGCGACTCGGCGGCCTTGGCGTAGACCTCGGCGGTGGCGAACGCGACCTCCCGCGCGTAGCGGAGGACGGCGGCATGGACGGCCGGTGCGTCCTCGGGGTCGAGGATGCTGTCGATGTTGGTCTCCACCACCTCGATCGACAGCCGGACCAGGTCGACGGTCTGCTGCAGGGTGATCACGCCGGCGAGCGCCCGTGGCGCGGCGCCGAAGATGGAGGCGGCGAGCGCCGGTCCCTCGGCGTCGCTGACGTCGACGTCGGAGCGGTACCAGTCGAGGAAGCTCTTGATGCCGGCCTGCACGATCAGGCCGACCCACGAGCGGTCCTGGGCGCTGAGCTCGCGGAACCACGGCATGTCGGCCTCCATGCGTGCCATGGCGGCCGTGCTGAGGGTCCCGGAGGAGCGCTGAAGCGCCATCGCCGCCCGGCGGCGGGGATCGGCGGGCGATCTGCGGGGCACCCTGCGAGCCTAGTCCTAGTGGCGGGAGCGTCACCCGAACGGCCAGTTGTGGCCCGTGGGGCAAGGGAAGTCCTCGACATGTGGATGGTCCTCGTGCCAACGGAGGGTGACCTCTGGTTGAATCCTCGGACTTGCCGGTGACAGGAGGCCTCCGTGACGGAGTCGCAGCACGACGTGCAGTACCTCACGATCCACGGGCACCGGCGCGCGTTCGTCAAGGTGGGGCAAGGGCCGGCCGTGCTCCTGCTGCACGGGCTGGGGTGTGACCACACGACGTGGACCCCCATCATCGACACCCTCGCCAAGCGCTACACGGTCATCGCACCCGACCTGCTGGGCCACGGCCGCTCGGACAAGCCGCGCGCCGACTACAGCGTCGGGGGCTACGCCAACGGCATGCGCGACCTCCTGACGGTGCTGGGCATCGACAAGGTCACCGTCGTGGGGCACAGCTTCGGCGGGGGAGTGGCGATGCAGTTCGCCTACCAGTTCCCCGAGCGGACCGAGCGGATGATGCTGGTGGCCTCCGGTGGCCTCGGTCCCGAGGTCACCCCGATCATCCGGGCGATCACCACGCCGGGCTACCACCAGGTGATGAGTGTCCTCACCGCCCCCGGGGTGCGTCACGTCGGGATCGCCGGCATGAGGGCGCTGTCGGGCACCGGGTGGAAGTCGACGCGAGACCTCGCCGAGGTCGCCGACATCTTCGACACCTTCAAGGACCCCGACGCCAGGCACGCCATCCGGCACGTCGTGCGGGCCGTGGTCGACTGGAAGGGCCAGATCGTCACGATGGCGGACCGTGCCTACCTCACCGACGCCATGCCGATGTCCGTGGTCTGGGGTCGCGACGACAAGGTCATCCCCGTGCGCCACGCGAGCAACGCGGCTGCCCTGGCGCCGCTGGCCCGCATCGAGGTCATCCCCAACGCGGGACACTTCCCCCACAAGGACCACCCGCAGCGCTTCGCCAAGATCCTGCACGAGTTCATCCGCTCGACGCAGCCCGCCACCTACAGCCGGGCCAAGTGGCGCAACCTCCTGCGCAACGGGCAGGTGGGTCCCATCAGCCCCGTCGCGACGGTCACGAGCATCACCAGCGCCTGACGGCGCTGACGACGAAGGGCGGTGACCTCGCGGTCACCGCCCTTCGTCGTGCTGCTGCCGGCCCCGAGGCCGAGGGGCAGCTAGGCGTCGCCGCCCTCCTGCTTGACCCCGGCCACGGCCGTCGGGTCGTCGATGCGGTACTTCTCGAACGCCTTCACGACCTGGTCGCGGTCGATCTCACCGGCGTCGGCCAGGGCCTGGAGGGCCTGGACGACGACCGACTCCGCGTCGATGTGGAAGAACCGGCGCGCGGCGGGGCGGGTGTCGGCGAAGCCGAACCCGTCGGCGCCGAGCACGCGGTAGTCACCAGGCACCCAGCGCGCGATCTGCAGCGGCACGGCGCACATGTAGTCCGAGACCGCGACGACGGGACCGCGAGCGTCCGCGAGCTTGTCGCTGACGTAGGCGCGGCGCGGCTCCTCGCCCGGGTTGAGGAGGTTCCACTCCTCGGCCTGGATGGCGTCGCGGGCCAGCTCGTTCCACGAGGTGACCGACCAGGTGTCGGCCTGGACGCCCCACTCCTCGCGGAGCAGCTGGGCGGCCTTGGTCACCCACGGGAAGCCGACGCCGGAGGCGAGCAGCTGGACCCGTGGACCGTCACCCTCGGTCTGCGCGACCTGGTGGATGCCGCGCAGGATGCCCTCGGCGTCCACGCCCTCCGGCTCGGCCGGCTGGTGGACCGGCTCGTTGTAGACGGTGAGGTAGAAGATGACGTCCTCGGCGTTCTCGCCGTACATCCGCTCGAGGCCCGACTGCATGATGTGCGCGACCTCGTAGGCGAACGCGGGGTCGTAGTGCACGACCGCCGGGTTGGTCGCCGCGATCAGGGGTGAGTGGCCGTCGGCGTGCTGGAGCCCCTCGCCCGTCAGCGTCGTGCGGCCGGCTGTGGCCCCGACCAGGAAGCCGCGGGCCAGCTGGTCGGCCATGGCCCAGATCGAGTCACCCGTGCGCTGGAACCCGAACATCGAGTAGAAGATGTAGAACGGGATCATGTGCTCGCCGTGCGTGGAGTAGGCCGAGCCCGCCGCGGTCGCCGACGCCATCGCGCCGGCCTCGGAGATGCCCTCGTGGAGCATCTGGCCCTGCTTGGACTCCTTGTAGGAGAGCAACATGTTGCGGTCCACCGAGTCGTACTGCTGACCGCCGGGGTTGTAGACCTTCGCGGACGGGAACATCGCGTCCATGCCGAAGGTGCGGTACTCGTCAGGGGCGATCGGCACGATGCGGTTGCCGATCTCGGGGTCCTTCATCCAGTCCTTGAGCAACCGGACGACGGCCATCGTGGTGGCCACCGAGTGCTTGCCACCGCCCTGCTTGAGCTCGGAGTAGACCTTGTCGGCCGGGAGCGTGAGGCCCTTGGCGCGCAGCACCCGTCGTGGCACCGAGCCGCCGAGCGCCTGGCGGCGCTCCATCATGTACTCGATCTCGGGGGCGTCCTTGCCGGGGTGGAAGAACGGCGCGGCGCCGGTCTCCTCGTAGGAACGCTCGAGGTCGCGGTCGGAGATCGGCAGGTAGAGCCGGTCGCGGAACTTCTTGAGGTCGTCGGGCGTGAGCTTCTTCATCTGGTGGCTGGCGTTCTTGCCCTCCAGCCCGTCGATGGTCCAGCCCTTGATCGTCTTGGCGAGGATCACGGTCGGCTGCCCGACGTGCTTGCTGGCCGCGTCGAAGGCTGCGTAGACCTTGCGGTAGTCGTGACCACCGCGGGGCAGCTTGACGATCTGCTGGTCGCTCATGTGCTCGACCATCTTGCGCAGGCGCGGGTCTCCGCCGAAGAAGTTCTCGCGGATGTAGCCGCCGTCCTCGGTGGAGTAGGTCTGGAAGGCGCCGTCGGGGGTGGTGTTCATCTTGTTGACCAGCACGCCGTCGACGTCGCGCGCGAGCAGCGGGTCCCACTCCTGGCCCCACACGACCTTGATGACGTTCCACCCGGCGCCGCGGAAGTTGGCCTCGAGCTCCTGGATGATCTTGCCGTTGCCGGTGACCGGGCCGTCGAGCTGCTGGAGGTTGCAGTTGATGACCCACGTCAGGTTGTCGAGCTCCTCGCGGGCGGCGATGCGGATCGCCCCGAGCGACTCGGGCTCGGCCATCTCGCCGTCACCGAGGAAGGCCCAGACGTGCTGCTCGCTGGTGTCCTTGATGCCGCGGTTGGCGAGGTAGCGGTTGAAGCGCGCCTGGTAGATGGAGTTGATGCCGGTGAGGCCCATGGACACCGTGGGGAACTCCCAGAAGTCCGGCATGAGTCGGGGGTGCGGGTAGGAGGGCAGGCCCTTGCCGGCCCCGTGCTGGACCTCCTGACGGAAGCGGTAGAGCTGCTCCTCGCTCAGGCGACCCTCGAGGTAGGCGCGCGCGTAGACCCCCGGGGAGCCGTGGCCCTGGATGTAGATCTGGTCGCCGCCACCGGGGTGGTCCTTGCCGCGGAAGAAGTGGTTGAAGCCGACCTCGTAGAGGCTGGCCGAGGACTGGTAGGTGGCGATGTGGCCGCCGACCTCCAGGCCCTTGCGGTTGGCGCTCGACACCATGATCGCGGCGTTCCAGCGGAGGAAGGCACGGATGCGCCGCTCCACCTCGAGGTCGCCCGGGAACCACGGCTCGCGCTCGGGCGGGATGGTGTTGATGTAGTCGGTGCTGCGCAGCGCGGGCACGCCCACGTTGCTCTCGCGGGCCCTCTCGAGCAGTCGCAGCATGACGTAGCGGGCGCGTTCGCGGCCGCGCTCCGAGACCAGGTCGTCGAAGGACGCCAGCCAGTCGGAGGTCTCGTCGGGGTCGATGTCGGGCAGCTGGGTCGGCAGTCCCTCGTGGATCACGGAGGTGACGGTGCCTGGACGGGTGCCTGAAGTGGAGGGTGTTTCTTCGGTCACCCACCCATCGTCGCACGCGGGAGAACCCCGTGAAATTTACTGACGGGTAGTCCCACGCGACGGTCCGGCGGGGCGCCGCGTACGGTGCACGAGCGGTCCACTGGGTGCACAACCGGGCACGGGAGGTTGCGCGGGTGGCACAACTCCGGTGGACTACTCCCCACACCAACCCGCCTGACGGCGGGATATCTCGCACCACGACTGGAGGAACCAGTGAGCTCGACCGCGGGTGGCGGGTCCACCCAGACAGGATCTGTCACCGGACCCGCCGAAAGGCTCGGCTTCAAGCCGGGCATGGTCATCCAGGAGCTCGGCTGGGACAACGACACCGACGACGACCTCAGGGTCGCGATCGAGGACGCCATCGACGCGGACATGGTGGACGGTGACTACGGCAACGTCGTGGACGCCGTGCTGCTGTGGTGGCGCAAGGAGGACGGCGACCTGGTCGACGGGCTCGTCGACTCGCTCACCGACCTGGTCGGTGGAGGCGTGATCTGGCTGCTGACCCCGAAGATCGGTCGCCCCAACGCCGTCGATGCCGCTGACGTCGCCGAGGCGGCACCGGTCGCGGGCCTCGCCCAGACGACCACGGCCGCGGTCAGCAAGGACTGGGCAGCCACACGCCTGGTGGCGCCCAAGACGCCGGCCTGACCCCGGCTCGGCCCACCGACCACCCCCTCCCGACGTCAAGGACGACCCCGTGCTCCAGAAGCTCTCCACCCGCGCCTCGGCACTCGGGGTCACTGCCAAGGTGCTCGGGCAGTCCGGCATCATCCGGCCCTACTCGCCGGTCGTCCTCGTCGGGCTCGCACGGACCGTCCTGAGCTGGGGCACGGGCCCGGCCGGTGGGTTCGCCTCGCTCGCGCTGCGGGCGCCCCGCCAGGTCGGTCTGATCGACGAGCTCGGCGCCCTCACCTTCGGCGAGATGCACGAGCGGTCCAACGCACTGGCCCGTGCGCTCCGCGCGCAGGGGGTGACCGAGGGCGACGGCGTGGCCGTCATGTGCCGCAACCACCGTGGCTTCGTGGATGCGAGCATCGCCGTGGCGAAGCTCGGCGCCGACCTGCTCTACCTCAACACCGCCTTCGCCGGCCCCCAGCTCGCCGACGTCCTCGAGCGGGAGAAGCCGGTCGTGGTGATCCACGACGAGGAGTTCACCGAGCTGCTCTCGGGCGCGACCATCGAGCACCGTGTCGTGGCCTGGGTCGACAGCGACGACCTGACGACCTCGACGATCGAGCAGCTCATCGCGGGTCAGTCCACCGCCGACCTCGACCCGCCTGGACGGCACACGCGCATCGTGATCCTGACCTCGGGCACCACCGGGACGCCCAAGGGTGCGCCGCGCAACGAGGCCGGGATCGACGCTGCCGTCGCCCTCCTCTCACGGATGCCGTTGCGCCACGGCTGGCGGACCCACATCGCTGCGCCGCTCTTCCACACCTGGGGCTTCGCCCACATGGCCCTCGCGATGCTGCTCGGCTCGACGGTCGTGCTGCGCCGCAAGTTCGACCCCGAGGAGGCGCTGCGCGCCGCGGTCACCGAGCGCTGCGACTCGATGGTCGTCATCCCGGTGATGCTCCAGCGGATCATGGCGCTGCCCGAGAAGACCCTGGCCGCCTACGACCTGTCCCACGTCAAGGTGGTCGCGGCGTCGGGGTCGGCCCTGCCCGGCGACCTGGCCCTTGACTGGATGGACCACTTCGGCGACAACCTCTACAACATCTACGGCTCGACCGAGGTCGCCTACGCCTCGATCGCGACGCCCGAGGACCTCCGTGAGGCGCCCTCCTCGGCCGGCCGGCCGCCGTACGCCACCGTGGTGAAGATCTTCGACCCCGAGGGGCGCGAGGTCCCGGCAGGGGAGTCGGGGCGGATCTTCGTCGGCAACAGCCTGCTCTTCGAGGGCTACACCGGTGGCGGTCACAAGGAGATGATCGACGGCCTGATGTCGTCGGGCGACGTGGGCCGCTTCGGTGAGGACGGCCGCCTCTACGTCGAGGGCCGCGACGACGAGATGATTGTGTCCGGCGGGGAGAACGTCTTCCCCAAGGAGGTCGAGGACTGCCTCGCGCGCCACACCGCGGTCGTCGAGGCGGCCGCCGTGGGCGTGGACGACGCCGACTACGGCAAGCGCCTGCGTGCTTTCGTCGTGCTGGACGACACCTCGGTGACCGAGGACGACCTCAAGGCGTGGGTCAAGCAGAACCTCGCCCGCTACAAGGTGCCGCGCGAGATCGTCGTCCTCGACGAGCTCCCGCGCAACGCCACCGGCAAGGTGCTCAAGCGCGAGCTGGCCAAGAGCGACGCCCCGATCGACAGCGGTGAGGAGTGACCGGCTTGGAGCTCGGCGGGCTCGCCCCCGACTTCACGTTGCGCGACCAGTTCGGCCAGGACGTGACGTTGTCGTCCTACCGCGGGTCGAAGGCCGTGGCGATCTTCTTCTACCCCTACGCGTTCTCCGGCGTGTGCACCGGCGAGATGGCCGGCATCCGCGACCGGTTGGCGGACTTCCTCACCTTCGACACCGAGGTCCTGGCGATCTCCTGCGACCCGATGTTCGCCCTGCGCGCCTTCGCCGACCAGGACGGGCTCAACTTCCCGCTGCTCAGCGACTTCTGGCCGCACGGGGCGGTGTCGCGCGCCTACGACGTCCTCGACGAGACGACCGGGGCGCCGCACAGGTCGTCGTACGTCATCGACAAGCAGGGACTGGTGCGCTGGGCCGTGCACAACGCGATGCCCGAGGGGCGTGACCTCGACGAGCACCTGCGTCAGCTGACCGCGGTGGCCTAGACCGATCACCCCTATTTGATGAGACAGGGATGACGACTCCCGGGGCCTTGTCTAGAGTTCTGCTTGTTGAACCGCTGGTGACCCGAGACGCCAGCGGTTCGACTCATTTCAGGACCTTTCGCCGACAGCGTCCCGGACGCGTTGGTGGGCCATGGCAGACGTCCCGTAGTGTTCTGCCCGCTTCGAGCAACGGGCGTATAGCTCAGCGGTAGAGCCCCTCGCTTACAACGAGGTGGTCGGGGGTTCGATCCCCTCTGCGCCCACCACCAGCCAGCCAGGTCAACTCCCCAAGATCTGTCCCGGATTCCCCAATCCGCTGTCGTCCCCGCGCCGAACCCCCTGTGGCGTGCCTCACCCCGAGGCACCCACGGATTGCCTGGAGGCGCGTTCTATGAACGAGACGAGCAGACGGAAGTTGCTGGCAGTTGCCGGCGCGGGAGCAGCAGCCACCACAGTCGGGCTGACGGCCAAGAGCGCCAGTGCGGCAGAAGCCAAGCCCAAGGCGGGGCGTGCGCAGGAGCGCGTCGTCGCCGTCGTCGACAACCACCGCGGGAGCGAGCTCGTGCTCCTCGTCGGCGAGCGTGAGGTCGTCATCAACGACCGCGACCTCGTCACCCGGATCCTCAACGCCGCAGGAGGCAAGTAGAGATGTCGTCCCACAGAGAAGCACCGGAAATCTCCAAGGACCCGGTCGCTGACGGCACGGACGTCTATGCGTTCGTCAACCCGAACAACCCGGCCAAGGCCGTCCTCATCGCCAACTTCATCCCGCTCCAGAAGCCGGACGGCGGACCGAACTTCTACGAGTTCGGCGACGACGTGCTCTACGAGATCCACGTGTCCAACAAGGGCAAGGCGACCTCGGACATCCGCTACCAGTTCAAGTTCACGACGAAGATCCGCAACTCCAAGACCTTCCTCTACAACACCGGCCCGATCGAGGACATCGACTCGCCGAACTGGAACCGCCCGCAGTACTACACCGTGACCCGCATCAAGGACGGCCGCAAGGAAGTCCTCGGTCGCAACCTGCCCTGCCCACCGGTCAACGTCGGCGTGCGCAGCACGCCGGACTTCGCCAAGCTCACCAAGCAGGCGATCCACAAGCTCAAGGGCGGCACCCGCGACGTCTACGCCGGCCAGCGAGCCGACGCGTTCCACGTCGACCTGGGCAGCATCTTCGACCTCGGAGCCCTGCGTCCCCTCAACGAGGCGCACCTGATCTCCATGCCCAACATGGGTGGGGTCAACTCGGTGCAGTCCTACAACGTGCACACGATCGCGCTGCAGGTCCCGGTCCGGGAGCTGACCCGCAACAACGTGCGACCGACCGACGTCATGGACCCCAAGGCCGTCATCGGCGTCTGGGCCACGGCGAGCCGCCGCAAGGGTCGGGTCTACAACTCCAAGGCCGGCAAGTACGTCGACAACGGTCCTTACGTGCAGGTCTCGCGCCTGGGCAACCCGCTGTTCAACGAGGTCATCGTCCCGATGGCCGAGAAGGACTCGTGGAACGCCGCGCCGCCGAGCAACGACGCGAAGTACACCAAGTACGTCAACCGTCCCGAGCTCGCCGGTCTCCTTCCGGCGCTCTACCCGGGTGCGTTCCCGAACCTCGCGGCCTACACCAAGCCGCGTGCGGACCTGAACGCGATCCTCATGACGGGGATCCCCGAGGGCGTCGTGCCCGGCTTCCAGAACTTCACGGGTCCGGTGCAGGCCGACATGCTGCGCCTGAACCTGGCGGTGCCTCCGACCGCGCCCGCCGACCAGAACCCGCTGGGCCTGGTCGCCGGTGACGCTGCCGGCTTCCCCAACGGCCGCCGGGTGGGTGACGACGTCGTGACCATCGAGCTGCGCGCCGTCGCCGGTCTGACGATCCCGCTGGTGGACCCGTCCTACGAGGTCGACGGTGCGGTCAACGCCGTCTCCGACGGCACGTCGGACGAGAACCCGCAGCCGCCGAACGTCTTCCCGTTCCTGGGGCTGCCCGGTGGTGGCTACCAGACCGTGCCGGGGACGACCGAGGCGTCGTGACCGAGCCCGCGTCCCGTCCGCTCGACTCCCCGGAGAACCCGCATGCCGGCCAAGGCTCGGCGGTCATGCTGGACATCGGGGGTGACATCGGTGCCCTCGTGGTGACGATGCCGGCCGACATGGCCGGGCTCGAGGTGGAGATCGCCCCGGAAGGTGCGGAGCCGGTCGACACCGCCCACGACCATGACCACGGTCATGGACACGGGCACGGTCACGGACACGGGCACCGCCCCCACGTCGCCGTCATCCGGCGGCCCGTGGAGGGAGGGGAGCTGCCGTCACTGGTGTTCCCCGAGCTGGTGGAGGGCACCTACGAGCTGTTCGAGAAGGGCAGCAACGACGTGCGCCTCGTGGTCGAGATCCGTGGGGGAGAGGTCGCCTCCGCGGACTGGCCGCACTGACACGCTGAACGACGAGACCCCGACCCAGCTGATGGGTCGGGGTCTCGTCGCGTCCGGAGGTGGGGGTGGGGCGGAGGTGCGTCGCTCGGTGAGAGCGGTCTCATCTCGACCTCATGGTGCGCTCACGGCTGACGGCCAGAGTCTTCCTCGTCAGCAGAACACCACTCGGACGATAGGAACCACCATGAAGATCACCACCCTCCGCGTCGGCACCCTCGGTGTGGCCGGTCTCGTCACCACCGGCCTCCTGGCGCTGCCGCTCAGCGCGGCCACGGCCGGCGACCAGCTCCTCAAGCGCGACGACGACACCCCGGACGTGGTGCTCGTCAGCGACGATGACGACGACGACACCGTCGACCGCAACGCGCGCAGCGCTGCCTCCAACACCGGCAGCCGCGACGACAACACCCGGACCGGCCGGGACAACACGGGATCGCGCGACAACAGCCGCACGGGCAGCCGCTCGGGACGCGACAACAGCTACTCCCAGCAGAAGCGCGACTGGACGACCGACGGCCCGGGCAAGCGCAAGGTCGACTGGTCGCAGAACCAGACCAACGACCGCTCGCGCAACAACACGCGCGGCTGACGTCTGCCTGCCCCGATCGACACGTGACCGACCGCCGACCGCACCGCCACCGACACCGGAGCCGACCATGAAGCACGACGACGAGCGCTGGCACTTCCACGAAGGTGATGCGATCACCCCCGAGCTGACCGCGATGCGGCTGCTCGGCGGGGGATCGGCCTACGAGGCCTACCTCGCCTTCGACGAGATCACCTACGCGCCCGTGGTCGTCAAGGTCGTCCGGCCCACCGAGCTCCACGACGAGGCCACCCTGCGTGGCCTCGAGCGGGAGGTTGCTGCGCTGGACCAGGTCAACCACCCGGTGGTGGTGCGGCGGCTGCGGCACGAGCTCGACGGGGAGCGCCCGCACGTGGTGCTGGAGCACATCGACGGGCCGCGCCTGTCGTCGCTCATCAGGCGCTACGGGCCGCTGCAACCCCAGCAGTACCTGCCGCTGGCGCTCGACATCGCCTCGGCGCTGCACTACTTCCGCCACGTGGACGTGGTGCACCTCGACATCAAGCCCAGCAACATCATCATGGGCGCCCCGGCGCGCCTCATCGACCTCTCGGTGGCCCGTCCCGCACACCGCGCGGCCGAGCTCACCGGCACCATCGGCACCGACTTCTACATGTCGCCCGAGCAGTGCGACCCGACCGGCTCCAGGCCCCCTGGCTATGCCAGCGACGTGTGGGGCATCGGCGCCACCCTGTTCGAGGCGGTCGCGGGCTATCGCGCGTTCGACGACGGCGACCGGGACTCCGAGGTCCTCGCGGCGCGCTTCCCCCAGCTCGTCGAGAAGCCCTATGAGCTCCCCGCGAAGGTGCCCGCCGACGTCGCGAAGACCATCTACGCGTGCCTCGAGCCCGACCCGGCCGCACGCCCGGAGCCGCACGAGCTCGCGGCGGCCCTGGAGCCGGCGATGGCTGCCCAGCCGGCGCCGCAGCTGACCTTCAAGGTCAAGCGCTGAAGCGGTAGCCCATCCCGCGCACCGTCACGATCGACGCCGAGCCGAACTTGCGGCGCAGGTAGCCGACGTAGACGTCGACGACGTTGGACCCGGGGTCGAAGTCGTAGCCCCAGACGTGGTCGAGCAGCTGCTCGCGGGAGAGCACCTGACCGGGGTTGAGCATGAAGATCTCGGCCAGCGCGAACTCCCGGGCCGACAGGTCGACCTCTTTGTCGCCGACCGTCGCACGCCGGGTGCGCAGGTCCAGCCGCACCCCGCCCGCCTCCAGCGCGTCCGTCGCCCCGGCACCGTCGCCGCTGTTGGACTGGCGTAGGCGGAGCCGCACCCGGGCCATGAGCTCGGCGAAGCGGAAGGGCTTGGGCATGTAGTCGTCGGCGCCTCCTTCGAGGGCCGAGACGGTGTCGGTGACCGAGTCCCGGGCCGTCAGGACGATCACGGGCATCCGTGACCCCTGCGAGCGCAGCTGGTCCAGCACCTCGAAGCCGTCGATGCCGGGCAGGCCGATGTCGAGCACCATCAGGTCGAAGTCGCCGCTGAGCGCCTGGTCGAGGCCCTCGTGCCCGTCGCCCGCGACGACGGTCTGGTGTCCCTCGGCCCGCAGGCCCTTGGAGACGAACGACGCGATGCGCGCCTCGTCCTCGACGATCAGGATGCGGGCCACAGGGGCACCTCCATGGTCTGGGTCGTGGTGGCGGGGCCCGACGCGTCGGTGCGTGCGGGCAGGGAGAGGACGAAGCGGGCACCGGGAGGGTCGGCCTCCTCGACGCGGACCGAGCCGCCGTGGGCGAGGGCGATCGCGCGGACGATGGAGAGGCCGAGCCCGAACCCCTCGTCGCCGTCGGGGACCACGCTGCGTCCGAAACGCTCGAAGATCTGCTCGCGGTCGGCGGCCGGCACCCCGGGTCCCGTGTCGCGGACCCAGAGCCGCACGCGGCCCTCGTCGTACGACGACCCGAGGGCGACCGTGTCGCCGGGGCCGGTGTGCTTGACGGCGTTGTCGCACAGCTGCAGGAGCGCCTGGGTCACGCGTTGCTCGTCCAGGTCGGCCCTCACCTCGGCGGTCGCGTCGAGGACCCAGGTGCGCTCACCGAGGGCGCGCGCCTTGGACAGGGTGGTCTCGGTGAGGGCTGCGACGTCGGTCGGGGCGGGGGTGACGAAGTCCGGCCGGCTGGTCTTGGCGAGCAGGATGAGGTCACCCACGAGGCGGGCCATGCGGTCGACCTCCTCCAGGAGCAGCTCGCGGGTCTCGTCGACGTCCTCGGGGCTGCTGGCGTCGAGCAGCTCGAGGTGACCGCGCAGGACCGTGAGCGGGGTCTTGAGCTCGTGCCCGGCGTCGTCGAGGAACTGGCGCTGGGTGATGAAGCCGCCCTCGAGCCGGTCGAGCATCACGTTGAAGGTGCGGGTCAGCGCGGTGATGTCGTCGTTGCCCTGCTCGGGGATGCGTCGGGACAGGTCGGTCGCGGTGATGTCGCTGGCGGTCTCACGCAGGGTGCGCAGGGGTGCGAGGAGCCGACCCGACTGGGTGCTCGCCAGCAGCACCAGCAGCCCGAGGGACAACAGGGCGACGATCGCGTAGGTCTGCATCGTCTGGTTGATCTCGTCGTGCTCGTCGGCGAGGAAGCTCACGATGACCAGGGACCCCTGCGTGGTCTCGTTGACCACCGGCAGGACCGTCACCCAGACCTCGCCGAACGCGTCGGACTCCAGGACCTCGGTGCCGCCCTGGTCGAAGAGGTCGGCGACGGCCGCCTCGTAGGCCGGCTCGGTGAGGAACTCCTCGGCGTTGCGGTTGACCGTGCGGGAGGGCTCGTCGTCGGCGCCCGTGTAGGCCAGCAGGATCTCGTCGTCGTCCGGGACGTTGCGCCGCAGGAAGAGGTCGAGCAGTCGGCCGACGTCGGTGAACGCCTCCCCGGTCTCGGGGTCGTCGCCTCCCTGCAGCCGACGGAACTCCGCGATCTCCTGGTCGATCTGCTCGCTCGTCTGGCGCTCGATGCGAGCGGACTCCAGCGTGTAGACCAGGACGCCGGCGCCGGCCATGGCTGCGGTGCTGAGCAGGGCGATGACGGCGGTGATGCGGGTGCGGACCGAGATGCGGGCGAAGGAGCCGCCCCGACGGTGGCGCTCAGTCGTCGTCAGTGTCGGTCCTGTCATCGCGGTCGTCGTCCCCGTCGTCGTCGCCGTCCCGGTCGTCGTCCCGGTCGTCCCCACCGTCGTCGCCCGGGCGGTTGGTCTCGGGCTTCACGACGGTGATGCCATTCTGGTCGACGTCTCGGTCGTCGTCCTGATCGCCGTCACCCTCGTCGTTCGCGCCATTGCCCTGCCCAGGCCCGGGGGAGGGCCTCGGGGACGGCGCAGGAGCGTCGTCGGCGGGTGACTGCTGCCGCACGTCGTTGACGATCACCGGGTCGCGCCGGTCGGGCTCACGGGCCGAGGAGGAGACCAGCGACCCGACGACGTAGCCCGACATGGGCAGGATCAGGGCCAGACCGACGAGGAACTTCGCGACCGTGCTCATGGGGTCACCCTGGCCCTCGATCGTGGGTCTCGGGTGAGACCGTGATGAGAGGACTCTCATGCGGGCCTCGCATGACCGTTGGGCGCTCGGGAGATCCCGCTCGGCGATCGGTCCGCGGGGGCAACCGCGAGGCAACGTGGGCCTCACTACAGTGGCACCCGTCACAGAGGAGGCCTCATTGATCGTCCCGTTCAGTGTCAACGACTTCATCGACCGAGCCGTCCAGGTCTATGGCGACCGCATCGGCGCCGTCGACGAGCCCGACCAGCCGGCCCGCCCCCTGGGCGACGCGGAGGGCGGGCTCACGTATGCCGAGATCGGCGCCCTCGCGCGTCGCCAGGCCGCCAAGCTCGACGAGCTCGGCATCGGTGTAGGGGAGCGGGTGGCCTTCGTCAGCCACAACAGCTCGCGCCTGCTCACCGCGTTCTTCGGGGTCGCCGGCTCCGGCCGGGTCCTGGTGCCGGTCAACTTCCGGCTGCGTCCCGACGAGGTCAGCTACATCGTCGAGCACTCCGGTGCCCGGGTGCTCGTGGTGGACCCCGAGCTCGACGAGGCGCTCGCCGGGGTGAAGGCGGAGTTCCGCTTCGTCATCGGCGCCGACGACGACCTCTACGCCGCCGCTCCCGAGGACGGGGGACCCGACCCGGTCCCGTGGGAGCCCGACGAGAACGCGACCGCGTGCATCAACTACACCTCGGGCACGACCGCGCGCCCGAAGGGCGTGCAGATCACCCACCGCAACATCTGGACCAACGCGGTCACCTTCGCGATGCACACCGCGGTGACCGACCGCGACGTCTACCTCCACACGCTGCCGATGTTCCACGCCAACGGGTGGGGCATGCCCTTCGCGATGACGGGCCTGGGCGTCAAGCAGGTCGTCATCCGCAAGATCGACGGCGCCGAGATCCTGCGCCGCGTGGAGAAGCACGGCGTGACCGTCATGTGCGCGGCCCCGGCGGTCGCGGCCGCGGTGCTCGAGGCCGCCCAGGACTGGGAGGGCGAGATCCCGGGCCGCGACAAGGTCCGCATCATCATGGCCGGTGCACCGCCGCCCACGAAGACCGTGGTGCGCGTGCAGGAGGAGCTCGGCTGGGAGTTCATCCAGATCTACGGCCTCACCGAGACCTCGCCGCTGCTCACCATCAACCGGACCCGTGCGGAGTGGGACGACCTCCCGCCCGAGGAGCGCGCCCAGAAGCTCGTCCGCGCCGGCGCACCCGCCCTCGGCGTACGACTGATGATCGACGAGTCGCCCGAGGGCGCCGGTGAGGTCCTCGCGCGCTCCAACGTGGTGCTCGAGGGCTACTGGGAGCAGCCGGAGGAGAGCGCGACCGCGCTGCGCGGCGGCTGGTTCCACACCGGTGACGGCGGGGTCGTCGGCGACGACGGCTACCTCACGCTCCAGGACCGCAAGAAGGACGTCATCATCACCGGCGGCGAGAACGTCTCCTCGATCGAGGTGGAGGACGTCCTCTTCTCCCACCCGGCGGTGGCCGAGGTCGCCGTCATCGGCGTCCCCAGCGAGAAGTGGGGCGAGACCATCAAGGCCCTCGTCGTGCTGGCGCCGGGGGAGCAGGTGACCGAGGCCGAGCTGATCGCGTGGTGCAAGGACAAGGCGGCCGGCTACAAGGCGCCGACGTCCGTGGAGTTCCGCGAGGAGCTGGCGCGCACCGCGACCGGCAAGCTGCAGAAGTTCAAGCTGCGGGCCCCCTACTGGGAGGGCTACGACCGCCAGGTCAACTGAGGCCGGGCAACGTCATGCGGGGCGAGGAGTCGACTCCTCGCCCCGCATGACGTCCGGCGGCGACGTCAGCCCGGCTTGACGTCGAGCACGACCTCGAACTCCAGCAGGTCCGCGCCGCTGGAGACGGGCTTGGCGCGCTCACCGGACTCCCCGGCGTGGGCCGCGGCCGCCGAGCCGTCGCGCCACGCGGCGAACGACGCCTCGTCCTCCCACTGGGTGACGACGAAGTAGCGCTCCTCGCCGGCGACCGGTCGGAGCAGCTGGAAGCCGAGGAAGCCCGGCGAGCCGTCGACGGTGTGCGCCCGCGCGGCGAACCGCTTCTCGAGCTCGTCCTTGGCGTGCGGGGGGACGGAGATGGCGTTGATCTTGACGACGGGCATGGGCCGAGCCTACTGAGCAGGCGGTCCGGCTCGTCCCGGCCGGCGGCTACCCTCACCGGCATGCCAGCGCTGAAGGACGTCGTCGACCTGCTGCACGGGTGGTACCCACCGGGGACCGCCGACTCCTGGGACGCCGTCGGTCTCGTGCACGGCGAGCCGGAGGCCGAGGTCGCGAAGGTGATGTTCGCCGTCGACCCGACGATCGAGGTGGCCCGCGAAGCCGTGGCGTGGGGCGCCGACCTGCTGGTCGTGCACCACCCGCTCTTCCTCAAGCCGGTGCACGGTTTCGCCGCGACGACGCCCAAGGGCCGGACCCTGTCGACGCTGGTCGCGGGCGGCTGCGCGCTGCTCACGGCCCACACCAACGCCGACCGAGCCGACAGCGGCGTCTCGGAGGCGCTGGCCCACGCCCTCGGCCTGACCGACCTGGCGCCGATCCTGCCGGGTGGCTCGACCCCGCTCGACAAGCTCACCGTCTTCGTCCCCGTCGAGGCCGCGCAGGCGGTGCGGGAAGCCCTCGCCGCGATCGGCGCTGGCCGCATCGGCGACTACGAGCACGCGTCGTTCTCGAGCGAGGGCAAGGGGCGCTTCCGACCGAGGGTCGGTGCCACGCCGGCCATCGGGACCGTCGGGCGGCCCGAGGTCGTGGCCGAGGAGCGGGTGGAGGTGGTCATCGAACGCGGCCTCCGTCGCCGGGCCGTCACGGCCCTGACCGAGGTGCACCCCTACGAGGAGCCGGCCTACGACGTCATCGAGCTCGCGGACCACGGGGACACCACGACCGGCACCGGGCGCATCGGCACGGTGGCGGAGACGACGCTGGCCGCGTTCGCCGAGACAGTGGCCACGGCCCTGCCTACGACGGCCCACGGGGTGCGCGTCGCGGGTGACCCCGACCGCGTCGTACGACGGGTGGCGGTGTGCGGCGGGGCCGGTGACTTCCTGCTCGGCGACGTGCTGCGCACCGATGCCGACGTCTACGTCACCAGCGACCTCAGGCACCACCCGGCGGGTGAGTTCCTCGAGCAGGAGGGTCCGGCGCTGGTGGACGTGGCGCACTGGGCGGCCGAGTGGACCTGGCTGCCGGTGGTGGAGGCTCGGGTGCTCGCAGCCCTGGGCGATACGGTGTCCACCCGGGTGAGCACGACCGCCACCGACCCCTGGAACTTCCGTCTCTGAGGAGCACACGCTGAAAGCCGACCCGTTCGCCCAACTGAAGCTGCTCGACGTGCAGGCGCTCGACGCCCAGGTCGACCAGCTGCGCCACCAGCGCACCCACCTGCCCGAGCTCGCGGACGTCACCGCGCTCACGCAGTCGCGCGGCGAGCTGGTCGACCAGATGCGCGACGCCCAGATCGTCGTCGACGACCTGACGGCGGCGCAGGCCAAGGCCGACGCCGACGTCGAGACGGTCAGGACCCGCCGCACGCGTGATCGCGACCGCATGGACTCAGGCCAGATCTCCCACCCCAAGGACCTCGAGCGCATGCAGCACGAGCTGGTCTCCCTCGACCGTCGCATCGCGACGCTCGAGGACGAGGAGATCGAGGTCATGGAGCAGCTCGAGGAGGCACAGGCACGCCTGAGTGTCCTCACCGGGCAGGTGCAGGAGGCCGAGGCCCGCCTCGTCGAGCTCAGCACCGCGCGCGACGAGAAGGCCGCCGCGATCGACGCCGAGCTCGCCGAGGTCGGGGCCAAGCGGGCGCCGGCGCTGGAGGGCATGCCCGAGGACCTGCTCGCGCTCTACGAGCGGCTGCGCACCAGCAAGGGTGGTGTCGGCGCGGCCGAGCTGCGCCAGCGCCGGTGCACCGGCTGCCAGCTGACCATCGACAACGCCGAGCTCGCGATCATCCGCGCCAAGCCCAGCAACGAGGTGGTCCGCTGCGAGGAGTGCACGCGCATCCTCGTGCGCACGGGCGAGTCCGGGCTGTGACCGAGCCGGTCCGCCGGGTCGTCATCGAGGCCGACGGGGGCTCGCGCGGCAACCCGGGACCGGCCGGCTACGGCGCGGTCCTGCGTGAGGCCGACACCGACCGGGTCCTTGCCGAGGAGGGCAGCACGATCGGGCGGGCGACCAACAACGTCGCGGAGTACAGCGGTCTGATCGCGGGCCTGCGCCTGGCGCGCGACCACGCCCCCGGCGCCGAGGTCGAGGTCCGCATGGACTCCAAGCTCGTCGTCGAGCAGATGTCGGGTCGCTGGAAGATCAAGCACCCCGACATGCGGCCCCTCGCGGCGGAGGCGGCCGCGCTCGCGCCTGCGGGCACGTCGTACACCTGGATCCCGCGGGAGCAGAACAAGCACGCCGACCGGCTCGCCAACGAGGCGATGGACGGGGTGCGCGACGGCGTCACGGTCGCCGACGAGGACTCGCTGATCGAGGAGATCGAGAGCCCGGCCGCGGCCGCGGCGGGCGATCCTCCCGCCTCGATGCAGACCCAGGCGCGCGGCTGGTCGGCGCCGTCGCACGAGCCGACCACCCTGATCCTGGTGCGCCACGGCGTGACCGCCCACACCGTCGAGAAGCGCTTCTCCGGCGGCCTGGCGAGCGCCAACCCGCCGTTGAGCGAGGAGGGTCGCGACCAGGTGCGCGCCACGGCCGAGTGGCTGGCACCGATCGCGGAGAAGGTCGCCGTGGTCATCGCCTCACCCGTACGCCGGACCCGGGAGTCGGCGGAGATCGTCGCGGAGGTCCTGGGCAAGGGCCTCGTGGAGGAGCCGGGCTTCGCGGAGATGGAGTTCGGGATCTGGGACGGGATGACCTTCAGCGAGGTCGCGAAGGCGCACCCCGAGATGCTCGACGCCTGGCTGGGCTCGCTCGACGCGGCGCCCGAGGGCGGGGAGTCGTTCCGGATCGTCGAGCAGCGGGTCCTCGCCGGCCTCCAGCGGGTCCTCGCCGATCACGCGGGCAAGACCGTGGTGGTCGTGAGCCACGTGACGCCGATCAAGACGCTGGTCTCGCACGCGGTCAACGCACCGCTCGACGCGGTCTTCCGCATGGAGCTGACCCCCGCGTCGGTGACGGTGGTGTCGTTCTTCGGCGGCGGCGCCGACGGGGACGAGCCGCGCACGTCGATGCGGCTCTACAACGCCCTGCCTCCGGCGCGCGACGCCTTCGCCGACCCCACCCGCTGGTAGGCCGAGTCGGGGGGG
>NZ_CALRWD010000061.1:0-27930 GCF_943371775.1 Nocardioides psychrotolerans | reverse complement strand
ATCCGCCGCACTCATGTCCACACCCCGACGCGGTCCCGGTTTCACCCTGACCGCCACGTCGCACCCTGCTTCTCATGGACAAGATCTCGGAGCTGCTGCGTGACCAGGACGGCCTCGTGTCCCGGCGACAGGCCCTCGGGCTGGGGCTCCAGCAGCACGACCTCAAACGCATGCTGCGCCGACGCGAGCTGGCCACGGTCCACCCGGGCGTCTACGTCGAGCACACCGGCCCGCTGACCTGGAAGCAGCGCGCGTGGGCGGCGGTGCTCCACGCGGGGCCGGGCTCCGCGCTGAGCCACACGTCGGCCGTCCGGATCGCCGAGGGCCCCGGACGCCGGCTCGTCGACGACCGCGACATCGAGGTGGCCGTCGACGCCGATCGCAACGTCACGCCGGCACACGGCGTCCGCGTGCACCGTCTGCGCGACTTCACCGACCGCGCGCTGACCAACCTCGGTCCGCCGCGGATCCGCTACGACGACGCGGTGCTCGACGTCGCGCTCGACGCACCGACCCGCCTCGACACCGTCGCCGTGCTGGCCGACGCCTGCGGCGGACGTCGTACGACGGCGCAGCGACTCCTCCGCACCGCCCGCTCACGCAGCCGCCTGCGCGACCGCGCGTGGTTGGTCGGCGTCCTCGAGGACGTCGCGGAGGGCACCTGCTCGGTGCTCGAGCACGGCTACCTCGACCGGGTCCTGCGTCCCCACGGCCTGCCCGAGGGGCTGCGCCAGGTGCGCCGGGCCCGCGGCGGCACGACGACCTACAGCGACGTCGACCACGACGGGCTGGTCGTCGAGCTCGACGGCCGGCTCTTCCACGACTCTGCTGACCAACGCGACCGAGACCTGGGGCGCGACCTCAGCGCCGCGGTGGACGGGGTGGAGACGCTGCGGATCGGCTACGGGCAGGTGTTCCGTGATGCGTGCGCCACCGCGGCCGCTGTCGGGGCCGTGCTGCAACGGAGGGGCTGGGACCGACAGCCGACCCGGTGCGCCGACTGCCCGCCCGCCGAGGGCGACTAGTCCGTCGTCTCCGGCACGACCACGGGCCGCAGCCGGGCCCAGACCAGGAAGCCGACGCCGACGACGAGGAGGGCGAGGCCGGCCCAGAGGTTGGCGTTGACCCCGCCGGTCTTGTCGGTCTCGGGGTCGGCGACGAGGCCGGTGATCGTGAGGATCACGCCGTAGGTGCCGAGCAGGCCACCGATGATGTTGCGGATGTCGAGGGCGCCGGCGGTGTGCGTGCGGCCCGAGGTGCTGTCAGGTGACATGAGGTCCTCCTCAGAAGGCCAGGTTGAGGGCGATGACCATCACCAGGGCGACCCCGGCGAGCGGCATGGTGCGGCGATACCAGGGGTAGGACGCCTCGTCGGCGTCCACCAGGTCCTCGCGGGGGGTCTCGGAGTAGACGAGGCCCTTGAGCTCCGAGACCGGCTTGGGCTTCGTCACCAGGGAGACCGCGACGCTGAGCACGATGTCGACCACGAAGGCGGTGGCCGCCGCGACGAACGCAGCGCCCTGGCCCCCGAGCGGGATCACGCCGGTGCTGAGCGAGCCGAAGGCGTCCTCGCTGAGGAAGGCGACCGCGATCGCGGAAAGCGTGCCGGCGCTGAGGCCGACCCAGCCGGCCGTGGCCGTCATCCGCTTCCAGAACATGCCGAGGATGAAGGTGGCGAAGAGCGGGGCGTTGAAGAAGCCGAAGAGCACCTGGAGGTACTCCATGATGTTGGAGAAGTTGCTGGCCAGCCCGGCGGTGAAGATCGCGATGACGGTGGCCGCCACCGTGGCCAGTCGCCCGACCTTCAGGTAGTAGTCGTCGTCGCGGTCCTTGACGGCGTACTGCTGCCAGAGGTCGAAGCTGAAGACGGTGTTGAACGCCGAGATGTTGGCCGCCATGCCAGCCATGAACGCTGCGAGCAGGCCGGCGATCGCGAGGCCCAGCAGGCCGTTGGGGAGCAGGTCGCGCATCAGGTAGAGCAGCGCGTCGTTGTAGGCGACCCCGTCACCGGACGCGCCTCCGGCGACGGACTCGCCGGCCTTAACGTCGGCGATCTCGGAGACGAGGACCGCGGCGATCATGCCGGGCAGGATCGTGATGAAGGGGATGAACATCTTGGGGAAGGCACCGATGATCGGCGTCTTGCGGGCCGAGGAGATCGAGTCGGAGGCCATGGCGCGCTGGACCTCGACGAAGTTGGTCGTCCAGTAGCCGAAGGACAGCACGAAGCCAAGGCCGAACACGATCCCGATCACCGAGAGCAGCGGGGAGTCGAAGCCGGAAAGCGCCTGGCCGGGCCAGGAGTTGAGCTGCTGGTCGGCCGGGGCGATGTCGGGGTTGCCGGAGGCGGCCTCGGCGATCTTGTCCTTGAGCCCGCCGTAGCCGCCGACCTTGTGGAGTCCGATCAGCGTCAGGGGCAGGAGGGCTGCGACGATCACGAAGAACTGCAGGACCTCGTTGTAGATCGCGGCGCTCAACCCGCCGAGGGTGATGTAGGACAGCACGATCGCGGCGGCGACGACGAGCGCGAGCCAGAGCGGCCAGCCGAGCAGGGCCCGGATGATGCTGCCGAGCAGGTAGAGGTTGATGCCGGCGATCAGCAGCTGCGCGACGGCGAACGAGATCGAGTTGACCAGGTGGGCTCCGGGCCCGAAGCGCCGCAGCATGAACTCGGGGACCGAGCGGACCTTGGAGCCGTAGTAGAAGGGCATCATCACGATGCCCAGGAAGAGCATCGCGGGGATCGCGCCGACCCAGAAGTAGTGGACGGCCGGCAGGCCGAACTCCGCGCCCGAGGCCGACATGCCCATGATCTCGACGGCACCGAGGTTGGCGGAGATGAACGCCAGCCCGGTCACCCACGCGGGCAACGAGCGACCGGAGAGGAAGAAGTCGACCGAGTCCGAGACCTGGCGGCGGGCGATGACGCCGATGCCGAGCACGACCCCGAAGTAGAGGAAGACGATCAGGTAGTCCACGAAGCTCGCGGAGATGATCGTGTCACTGGCCATGACGGTCGGACTGGGAACGGTCGGAATCGACAATGCGCTGCCTCGTTGCAGACGTGTCCGGTGGCGACACCCGGAGAAACCTCGATCTAGGTGCCCCGATCCGCGCCGGGACAAACGGATCCGCATCGATGACACCAGTGCGACGTCACCATGACATCAGATGACCCTTGACGTGGTGTCAGAGTGATGTCACAGTGGTGCGTATGGACATCACCCCCTTCATCGAGAGCCTTCGCCGCGACCTGCTGGCCGCCGCCGAGGGCGCCGGGCCCGAGGCGCGCCAGGCCGCGGAACGGCTCGGCTTCGCCCTCGACCCGGCCGCCCGGCTCGCGCTGATGGAGGCCATCTCCCAGGCGGCGGCGGAGATCACGGCCGAGATGCCGGCGGGAGGGGTCGACGTACGCCTCCAGGGCCGCGAGCTCGACTTCGTCGTCACGTCCCCGTCGCCGGCCGACCTGGCACCGCCGGCTCCCCCGGCGCCGCCCACACCACCGGCGCCTCCCGGGGAGACCGACGAGGACGGCGGCGTCGCCCGCATCACGCTGCGCCTGCCCGAGTCGGTCAAGACCCGCGCCGAGGACGCCGCCGCCCAGGCCGGCCAGTCGCTCAACACCTGGCTGGTCTCCGTCGTCCGCAACGCGACCCACCACGGCGTCGTCAACGTCGACATCGACCTCTCGAGCATCCCGTTCCTCGGCGGCAACGACCCGTTGCGCGGCAAGGGCAACCGCCGCATGACCGGCTGGCTCTGACGCTCCGGCGCAGTCCAGCCGACCCACTCGCACACCACCCACCCCCAGGGGAGACACCATGACCGAGCACCACTTCGCGACCCTGCACCCCGTCAGCCTCTACGCCGAGATCGGCAAGGGCTCCGTGACCGTCCACGCCGTCGACACCACCGAGTCCCGTGTCGAGGTCAGGGGCCGTGACGCCGAGAGCGTCCGCGTCGAGCAGGACGGCGACGACCTCGTCGTCATCGCACCACGCCAGCGCACCGGCTTCCTCAGCGCCGGCGACGCCTCCTTGGACTTCGTCATCACCGTGCCCACCGGCAGCAACCTGGCGGTCAAGAGCGGCAGCGCCGACGTGCGCGGCCACGGCCGCTACGACACCTGCCAGGTGCGCTGCGGCTCCGGTGACGTGGCGATCGACGTCGTCGGCGCCGCCACCCTGGAGACCGGGTCCGGCGACGTCCGGGTCGCCCAGACCGACCAGGACGTGCGCGTCAAGAGCGGCTCCGGCGACGTCGTGATCACCCGAGCGGCAGCAGCACTGTCGGTCTCGACCGGCTCGGGCGACATCGAGATCGGGTCCAGCCAGGGCCCCACGGTCGTCAAGACCGGCAGCGGCGACGTCACCGTCACCGAGTCCAACGACGACGTGTCGCTGTCGACCGGGAGCGGCGACCTGAGGATCGGCGTGGCGCGGCGCGGCCGGGTGACCGTCAAGGGCGCCTCGAGCGACGTGCACATCGGGGTGCCCGCGGGACTGCCCGTCTGGACCGACATCACCACCCTCACCGGCCACCTCCACTCCGGCATCACCGGCGCCGGCCAGCCGGAGGAGGGCGCCGACCACCTCGAGGTCCGCGCCACCACCGTCAGCGGCGACGTCGTCCTCGCGCCCGCCTGACACCCCACAGCCCACCCCTCGAAGGAGCACCCCATGAACGAGCTGCACCCGTCGATCGAGACCGAGGCACGTCACCGCATCGCCGAGCGCCTCGCGAAGGCCTCCGTCCCACGCCTGCCGTCCCGCGGCGCCACCCGCATGGCCCGGCGACTGCGCACGCTCGCGGACCGTCTGGAGTCCTGACCCGCGGACAAACCCGGTGTGACTGTGCGCCGACTCGGCGAGACTGGTCCGGTGACCCAGCACCCCGGGGCAGCCCGGATCGGCCTGCTGCAGATCTCGCTGGCGGGCGTCCTGTGGGGCACCGGCGGCCTCGCGGTCCAGCTGGTCCGCGAGACGACGCCGATGTCGGTCCTGACGATCAGCGCCTACCGGATGCTCATCGCCGCGGTCGTGCTGCTCGCCGCAGCCGTGGCACTGCGCCGGCTGCCCGACGTACGACGACTCCTGCGGCAGCGCCCCGGCCTCGCGGTCGCGGTCGGGCTGGCCACCGCGACCTACCAGGCGCTCTACTTCGCCTCCGTCGTCGCGGTCGGGGTCACGGTCGCCACCGTCGTCAGCCTCGGCCTGGCGCCGGTCCTGCTGACCGTCGGCGAGGCGGTGCACACGCGGCGCCGGCCGGACACGTCGCGGCTCCTGGTGCTCGTCGCCGCCCTGACCGGGCTGCTCCTGGTCAGCTCGACCGCGGGCCTCGGCAGCACCGGACCGCACCCGCTCCTCGGGGTGCTGGCCGCGATCGGCTCCGGCACCGCCTATGCCCTGACCACGGCGATGGGCCGCCCGCTCGCCCAGAGCACCGGTCCCCTGGCGCTGACGACGACCACCACCACGGTCGGCGCGGTGGCGCTGGTGCCGCTCGGGCTGCTCAGCGGGCTCGACGGGCTGGGCGGCTCACCGCTGGTCAGCAGCGACCCCGGCGTGCTGGCGCTCCTGGTCTACCTCGGCGTGATGACGATGGCGCTGGCCTACGGGCTGCTCTACGCCGGGCTCCGCACGACCGTCGGCAGCGCTGCGGTGATCGCGACGCTGCTCGAGCCGGTGACGGCCGCCGTGATGGCCGCGCTCCTGCTGGACGAGCGTCTCGGCGCTCCCGGGATCGCCGGCACCGCCCTGATCCTGCTCGCCGTCGCGGGGCTGGGGCGGGCGACACCCGGCGACCCGCCGCTGCTGCCGCCCGAGGACCTCCCTCAGGACTTCATCGCGACCCCGGAGCGCCAGTAGCCCATGAACGCCACCTGGTGCCGGTCGACGCCGAGGTCGCGCACGAGCGCGCGCCGCAGGCCGGTGACGACCTTGGCCTCACCGGCGATCCACGCATAGAGGCCCGCCAGGTCGTGCCCGACGACGCTGACCGCCTCCTGGACCGGCTCGCCGGAGGAGGAGTACGTCGGGGTCTCCCACAGGTCGTCGTCCACCTCGATCGGCTCGAGGGCCCCCAGCGGCTCGAGCGGTGCGCCGAGGTGGTCGAGCACGGCCTGGTGCAGGGCGGTGCCGCGCCCGGCACCGTCGCGCGGCAGCCAGGTGATCGACATGCCCTCGGGGTGCTCGAGGGTCTGGACGTCCCCGGCGAGCGGCACCTCGAGGAAGGCCGCGCCCCGTGCCCTGCTGGGGAGGTCGCGCAGGATGCCGGCCACCGCAGGGACCGCCGTCTCGTCGCCGACCAGCAGCAGCTCGCTCGCCGTGCCCGGGACGAACTCCACGCCGCCGAACTCGTGACCGCGCCGGGGTGCCAGCGTGATCACGCGGTCGCCGACCTCCGCCGCGGCGGCCCAGGCAGCGCCGGGCCCCTCCGGTCCGTCGCCCTCGTGCAGCACGATGTCGACGACCAGCCGGGTGTCGACGCCCGAGCCGCGCACCTCGCGCACGGTGTAGGTGCGCATGTGGCCTCGCTCCTCGACCGGGCGGTCCGTCCAGCTGGCGGTCCAGGACTCGTCGGCACCCTCGATGCTCGGGAGCGGGCGGTCACCGTGGGGGAAGACCAGCTTGATGCGCTGGTCCAGGACCGGTCCGTCCAGGCCGAGGTCGGCCAGCGCGGCCGAGGCCAGCTCGAGGCGCACGAAGCTGGGCGAGAGCCGCTCGACGCTCGCGACCTCCAGCTCGGCGAGCAGGAAGGGCAGGGCGGGGGGAACAGTGGTGGTCATCGTGGTCTCTCGCAGTCGTCTCTCGAAGTGAGGGCAGCCTTAGTTAGGCTTACCTTACTTGATGCTGCTGCCGTAGGACGCCCGCGTTCCGCCCGGTCGCCGCAGGAGACGATGAGGACATGCGTCGACTCCTCGCCACCGCACCCGTCCTGCTCGCCGTGACGCTGCTCGCCGGCTGCTCCGACTCCGATCCCGAATCCGGCGATCGCGAGCCCGTCACCGACGACACGGCGCAGGCCGACGCCGACTGCTTCGCCGTGCAGCAGGTCGCACTCTTCACCGCACCGTCCGCCCCCGAGCTGAAGCCCGCGCAGCTCGACGCGCTCGCCGGGATCGGCTTCACGCGCACGACGATGTGCGTGAGCTTCGATCCCTTCGTCGTCGGCGACGGCTGGCAGCTCGGCGAGACCCGCGTCCGGGTCACGCGCGCCAACCGCGACGACGCCTGGGCTGGCGCGGTCTTCGAGCGGGTGCTGCCCGGACCCGTGAGCGACGAGGGGGCAGGCTCTGCGCTGCCACTCATCGTGCCGTTCGACTACGCGGGCCGCTTCGGCGGCACCGAGCAGTGCTTCCGGGTCACCGTCCAGGCGACCGTCTCGCGGGGCTCCGTCGAGGGCGCCTGGTCCGGCAGCGGCCTGCGGGGGATCTGCCCCGGCAGCCGCTACGACCGCGAGAGCCTCGCCGACCTCGAGGGGTGAGCGCTCAGATCTGGGTGCGGTGGAAGTTCTGGAAGGACCGTGACGGCGTCGGACCACGCTGGCCCTGGTAGCGCGAGCCGTACTTCTCCGAGCCGTAGGGGTGCTCGGACGGCGAGGTCAGCCGGAAGAAGCAGAACTGCCCGATCTTCATGCCCGGGTAGAGCTTGATCGGCAGCGTCGCCACGTTGGCCAGCTCGAGCGTCACGTGCCCCGAGAAGCCGGGGTCGACGAACCCGGCGGTGGCGTGAGTCAGGAGGCCGAGCCGTCCCAGTGACGACTTGCCCTCCACGCGGGCGGCGATGTCGGCCGGCAGGCTCACGACCTCGTACGTCGAGCCCAGCACGAACTCGCCCGGGTGCAGGATGAAGGGCTCGTCACCCTCCGGCTCGACCTCACGCGTGAGGTCCGACTGGTCGGCGGCCGGGTCGATGTGGGGGTAGCGGTGGTTCTCGAAGACGCGGAAGAACCGGTCGAGCCGCACGTCGATCGACGACGGCTGCAGCATCGCGGGATCCCAGGGCTCGAGGGCGATCCGGCCGTGGTCGATCTCGGCGAGGATGTCGCGGTCGGATAGCAGCACGCTGGCACCCTACCGGCCGCCCGACCTGCACTCCTGACCGTCACGCACGGCGATCCGCACGGTCTGCGTGATCACGCGACGCACCTGGGGGGCGGCGCCGGTCCCGGCCGCAGCCGCAGCCGGGTCCCACTCCCGCACGTGCGCGACCCCGAGCTCACGGAGCCGGGCCACCACCGACGGGTCGGCCCGCAGGTCGGCGTCGCCGCTGTCGTCGACCACCAGCGCCACCACCCCGATCGGCGTGGTCTCCGCGTGCCGGACCTGCACCGAGCTCAACGCCCGGACCTGGCCGACGACGCGCTTCTGGTCGCGGAGCTCCGCGAGGGTGATCGCGTCGCCCACCACGAGCCGCTGCAGGTAGCAGACGAGGGGCGGCTCGGTGGCGGCCTCGCCCACGTCGACGGGCGAGGCCGACGAGGCCGACGAGGTGACGGGCACCGGCTCGACCGGAGTCTGCTCGCTCGCGGTGCGGGTCAGCGCGGAGCCGCCCGCCGCGACGGCCACGACGAGACCGGCAGTGCCGACGGCGGTGCCGAGCGCGCGGCGCCGCCGTGACCGTCGTACGCCGGCGTGGATGGTGTCGCAGGCGCCGACCGTCGGTCGCACGGCTCCCGACATGCGGGTCAGCGCGTCGCGCAGGTCGTCCTCGAGGTGGTCGGTCATCAGGGTTCTCCTACTTCCTGGCGGGCGTCTGCCCGCTCTCGCATCCGGGACAGGCCGCGGGAGAGGTGGCTGCGCGCGGTGCCGACCGAGCAGCCGAGCCGTTCCGCGATGCCGGCGTGGTCGAGGTCCTCGAGCACCCGCAGCACCACCGCCGCCCGCTGCTGGGGCGTCAGCGTCGCCAGGGCCTCGACGAGCCACGGATCGACCTGGTCCACGATCTCGACGGGCGCCTCCCGGTCGGGAAGGGTGCCGGGCAGCATCTCGCGGCGCAGCCGCCGGGCCCGGTCGATGTTGAGCCGCACCAGCGTGGTGCGTGCATAGCCACCGGGGTTCTCCGAGCCCAGCCGCCGCCAGCGCACGCCGACCCGGGTGAGCGACTCCTGCACGAGGTCCCACGCGTCGTGCGGGTTGCCCGTCAGGGCGTGCGCGAGCCCGAGCAGCCGCGGCGTCTCCGCCTCGACGAACGCCTCGAACCCTTCACGCATGCCGTCCCCTGCCTCGTGTCCTGCCTGATGTCCTGCCTCATGTCCTGCTCGTCCTGTCCCTCCCCCAACGCGGACGGCGCCCGAAACGTTGAGGCGCGAGATCATCCTCAGTGTCGCCCCGGCAGGATGGGGCCATGCCGTACCACCGCTACGTCGCCCTCGGAGACTCCTTCACGGAGGGCTATGGCGACCCCGACCCGACCCGCCCCAACGGACTGCGCGGCTGGGCGGACCGGGTGGCGGAGGTGCTCGCGTCGCACGGCGACACCGTCGGCTACGCCAACCTCGCGATCCGCGGCCGCAAGCTCGACGCGATCCTGGCCGAGCAGCTCGAGCCGGCGCTGAGCCTCGAGCCCGACCTGGTGACGATCTACGCCGGCGCCAACGACATCCTGCGCCCCAAGGTCGACCTCGACGCGCTCATCGCTCGCTACGACGACGCCTTGGCCAGGCTCGCCGCGACCGGAGCCCGGCTGCTGGTGTGGACGGCCTTCGACCCGGGCGGCTCGGCGACGTACAAGATGCTGCGCGGTCGCTTCGCGCTCTACAACGAGCTGGTGCGGGAGAGCGCCGATCGGCACGGGGCCGACGTCGTCGACTTCTGGCGACTGCGGGAGTACCGCGACTGGCGGCTCTGGGACGACGACCGCATGCACATGGGCCCGGCCGGTCACCAGCGGATGGCGATCGAGGTGCTCGAGACGCTCGGCGTCGACCACGACCTGCAGCCGCTGCCGCTGCGCGAGCTGCCGGCCGTGAGCCGGCGCGAGGCGCTGCGCGAGCACGCCACGTGGGTGCGCACCTCGGCCGCACCCTGGGTGCACCGCCGGATCACCGGACGCTCCTCGGGCGACACGATCTCGCCGCGCCATCCCTCGCTCACCCGGCTGGTGCCGCCCGGGGCGCCCACCGACCTGCCGACCGACGGGCCGTCGATATAGTCTGGGCGCCGACCCGGGCGACCGGGCCGTGCGGACGTAGCTCAGTTGGTAGAGCGCGACCTTCCCAAGGTCGATGTCGCGAGTTCGAGTCTCGTCGTCCGCTCCAGCTCTCCAGCACCGGATCTTTCACCCTTTCGAGGCCGTGACCTCCGGTCTAGCCCACCGTTGGACCTGGGTCGGGTGGTCCTTTCCGCCCGGCTCACAGGACGGGGTGATGGCGGGCAGCGGCGTCACCACCGCCATCACCCCGTCGCGGCGGCCACCTAGGCTGGCCGGGTGGAGTTCACCGGTTTCCCCGTCGCAGCCTTCGACTTCTACGACGACCTCGAGGTCGACAACACCAGGTCGTTCTGGGAGGCCCACAAGGGCGTCTACGACGAGGCCGTCAAGCAGCCGATGACGGCGCTGACGGCTGCGCTGGAGCCGGAGTTCGGCACCCCGAAGATCTTCCGGCCCTACCGCGACGTCCGGTTCGCCAAGGACAAGACGCCCTACAAGACCCACCAGGGCGCATTCGTCGCGGCGGGCCAGTCGATGGGCTGGTACGTCGAGATCGCACCGCGCGGCATGCGGGTCGGGGGCGGCTTCTACGAGGCGTCCGGTCCACGCCTGGCCGCCGTGCGCGACGCGATCGCCGACGACGCGACCGGCCCGGCGCTGAAGCGGCTCCTCACCACGCTGGAGAAGGCCGGCTTCGAGGTCGGCGGCGAGCAGCTCAAGACCTCCCCCCGCGGCTGGCCCGCCGACCACCCGCGCATCGCGCTGCTGCGCCACAAGCAGCTCGTGGTCGGCAAGCCCTACGGCTTCGAGTCCTTCATCCACACCCCTGAGCTGCTCGACCACGTGCGCGCCGACTGGCGGGCCCTCAAGCCGCTGATCGCGTGGTTGGACAGGGCGTTCGCCGCGGCTGAGTGATCGCCGAGTCGGCGCGTTGTTGCAGGCGCCTGTGCTCGGCGCTCGGCGCTCGGCGCTCGGGTCGTGTGCCGCGGGCTGCGCCAGGGCGCGGTCTGGGACCCACGACTCGATGCGGGACCGGCCGGGCCACGGGCGACCATCGGGTCGTGTTCCTCAGAGCGCGTCAGGGCGCTGTCTGCGGCACACGACTGCACCCTCACCCCCGCACCCCCGCACCCCCGACCGGCCGACCGACCTGCCACCGGCCCATGGCCCTCGGCGTGGGACCTCAGTCGAACCAGGCCGGGTCGGAGCCGATCGCCTCGAGCTGCGCGAACGTGAACGGCGGCTCGTCGGCGAGGACCGGCGCGTCCTTGCCCTCGGAGGCGTTGTAGGAGACCACCCACACCTCCCAGCCAGGTGTGAATACCGAGACGCCGCGGCCGGTGACGCCGCCGTCGACGGCCGGACCCTCCTGGAGCCAGGTGAGCACGGCGGAGCCGTCAGCCCGCTCGCGGCAGCTCATGTCGGCCGACCCGGACGCACGACAGATCTCGAGCGGGGTGTCCCCCTTCACCCGGGGACGGTTGGCCCCGGCACTGGTGGCGAAGCCGTCCCAGGAGAAGTGCGCCACCGGCCCCTCCGCGCTGTCGCGGAACCCCCCGAGGTCCTCGATCTCGACCACCTCCCCGGGATAGAGCGAGCGCACGAGCTCGGGGATCTCCGCCGCCTTCATCGACAGCCGTGCGGGAGCGACCTCCCCGGGGCCGATCGACACCTCCGTGGAGGGTTCCTGCGCCGGCAGGTCACTGGCCAGGCCGTCGTCTGAGGGACCGTCGGCGAAGCCCGACTCCACCGTGCGAGCCTCGTCCAGCAGGGACGGCACGACGGCGGCGCTCACCGCGACGACGCCGACCACGGCGGCCGCGGCGAGCGAGGCGCCGATCCGAGCGCGCCGCACCCGGCGCCGCCCGCGCTCACGACCTCGCTCGACGATGCCGGCGACGTCCGGCTGGAGTCCATCGCTGCCCTGCTCCAGCAGCCGGGTGATGCGGGCGTTCTCGTGCGCACTCATGGCGTTCCTCTCGGGTTCTGCGGAGCAGCGATGTCGACGTCGACCAGCGGCCGGAGCCGCTCCAGTGACCGCATGCTGCGATTGCGCACGGCGCCGGACGACAGCCCGGTGCGCGCTGCGACCTCGTCGACGCTCAGGTCTTCGAGGTAGCGCAGCACCACCACCGCCCGGTCCACCGGCGTGAGCCTCCCGAGGGCCTCGCACAACGCCAGGCGCAGGTCGCTGGCAGCGGCCAGGTCGGGCGCGGCCGCGTCCGGGAGGGCGGCGTACGGCGTCTCGTGGTTGCTGCGGCGCCGCCGGGCGCTGAGGAAGGTGCGGGTCAGCGTGGTCTGGGCGTAGGCCGCGGGGTTGTCGATGCGGCTGACGAACGGGCGCCGCCAGCGGGCGTAGACCTTGGCCAGCGTCTCCTGGACGAGGTCCTCGGCCTGGTGCCGGTCACCGCACAGCAGCCACGCCGAGCGGTAGAGCTGAGGCGTGCGCGCGAGCGCGAACTCCTCGAACTCCTGCTCGTCGAACGTCCCGAGATCGGTCGACATGTTGCTCCTGTTCGGGTCCACCGTGGACCCTCAGCCTCTCCGACGCCGACCAACGCGTCCATGTCACGGGCGTCGCGGATCCGGCTGCAACATTGCGCCGACTCGGCATGAGGTCAGGGCTTGGTGAAGGTCGCCATCGTGCGCTCGGGCTCCCAGTAGGCCTTCATGGAGGCGACGGTCCCGTCGTCGTGGACGACGTAGACCATGATCAGCTCGGTGGTGGTGAAGCTGCCGTCGGGGAAGGTCGTGCGGATCGACCCGATGTTGGCGCAGGTGTTGCTGCCCGGGTTGGCGAAGGAGTCGGTGATGGTGAACTCAAAGGTCTCGATCGGCTCGATCGCCAGCTTCCAGAAGGCGGAGATGCCCTCGTGCCCGCGGTGGCCCTTGCCCTCGGCGTCGAACATCGACGGCCCGACGGGGTCCTCGAGCACGGCGTCGGGCGCATAGACGGTCAACCACTCGGCCAGGTCGCCCTTGGCGACGGCGGAGTAGGAGCGCTGGGACGCCGCACGAGCGGGGTGCGGGTCGTTGGGGGCGTTCCAGGTGATGGCGTCCGACGTGATCATGCGGGCATCGTAGGCCCAGATGTAGAACTTGTTCTAGAAATGTGGATCCGAAGGTCCCGACGTCCCGGGTCTCGCGCCTCTGCCGCTCGACCACGCCAGGGATCACGCTGGCAGCAGAGCCGGTGACAGATCGCCACCGGATCGGGAGGTGGGCACCATGTGGAACGACGACAACGGCAGCTGGGACGGGATGCACGACGGTGGAGCCTGGGTCGGCATGGGCCTGATGATGCTGCTCACGACCTTGCTGGTCGTCGGGCTGCTGGTGTGGATCGTGGCGATGCTGCGTGACAGCAGGCGCGAGACCACCACACCGCCTCCGGCGACGACGGGCCCGTCCCCCGCGGACGAGCACCTCGCCAGCCGCTTCGCCCGGGGCGAGATCGACGCCGCCGAGTTCGAGAGCCGCGTCGAGGTCCTGCGCCACGCCCGCCTCGACCGACGGTGAGCGTCACCTGACGTTCACCCACCCGCCGTCTGCCCCTGGCTCGCTGCTGGCCCGGTGCTGGCCTGCGGCTGTGACCGTGGCGACATGGCGAAGCGCAAGGCATTCATCCACGTCGGCCTCGACGACCGCTCCGCGGACTTCCTCGACGCCGCGCTCGAGCTGCACGGACACGCCCTCGCCGACCTCGGCGTCAGGCGGCCCGCCACCTCTGCGGAGGAGATGTTCCGCGCGGCGATCGAGATCCGGCGCGAGCACCGTGCCTGGGGCTACGACCGCGCCGAGGTCGAGGGAGCCTGGTCGCGCATCTGCCGCCGCGGCTACAAGGGCAAGGACACGCTGGTGTTCAGCCAGCCCCTGCTCGCCGACGCCACGCCGGACCAGATCGCCCTCCTGCTCGACGCCCTCGCCGGCTTCAAGATCCACGTCGTCGTGACCGTGGCCGCTCCGGACACGTGGAGCGACCCCGACCTCGACCTCGGCGCGATCCTCGACCGCTGGACGAGCGCCGTCGGCAAGCCCGAGCGGGTGCACGTGGTCGTCGTGCCGCCCGACCGCGGTCGCAAGGCCGTCTGGAAGGCGTTCGGCAGGATCGTCGGCTTCGGGACCGCGTCACTGCCCCTGGACGGTGTCGGCAAGCCCCTCGTCGAGCGCCCGCAGCGGCTCGTCTCCACCGAGCGCCAGGAGGCGCTGCGCGAGCTCGGACGGCGCTGGGAGCACCAGGTCGCGAGCCGCGAGATCGACGTGCACGGCAACCTGACCGACCTGTGCGACAACGGCTGCGCCGTCGCGGACCCCCAGGAGCTGATCCACAGCTCCGACCAGGCGCTCCACGACGCCCTGCGCGAGCTCGAGCGGCTCGCGCGCCGCAACGACACGCTCAGCACCCGGGTGGTCGAGCTCGAGCGCAAGCGCCGCAAGCTGCGCCGCCGGGAGAACGACCCGTCCGTGGCCTGAGCTGCGGCCGGATCAGTGCGGCTGGATCAGTGCGGCTGCCAGGCGTCCTCGTCGGCCGTGCGCGACGTGACGGCCTTGGGGAGCTTCTGGTCGGCCAGCTGCTGGATCGAGACCTGCTCGAAGACGTCGCGCAGCGAGCGGCGTGCGGCGATCCAGACGTGCTGGAGCACCTCCGCTGACTCGTTGTAGCTGACCGCCTCCGGGCGCAGGCCGTAGACCGAGACGAGCGGGCCGTCGACGGCGCGGATGACGTCGGCCACCGACACCTCGACGGCGGGCCGACCCATGCGCCACCCACCCGACTGGCCGCGCTGCGACATCACGATGCCGGCGCGGCGCAGGTCGGCGAGGATCGCCTGGAGGAAGCCGTGGGGGATCTCCTGGAGACGACCGAGCTCCTCGGCGCTGACCGCGCGACCGTCGACCCGCGAAGCCATCTCGATCAGCGCGCGCAAGGCGTAGTCGGACTTGGCGGAAACTCGCATGAGGCCAGTGTCTCAGATAGATCGAGTCAATCACTGGACCAAGGACCCGCTGCTGCCGATCGACCTGTGGGGTGGGAGATCCGGGTCACGCGTGCTAGCCACGGCTTGCATGCAGCAAGCACCCTGCCTATCATTATGTTACCGACGAGTAGCGTCCTTCCTCGACACAGAAACGGTGGGTCAGTGAGCCACTACAAGAGCAACCTTCGTGACATCGAGTTCAACCTCTTCGAGGTCCTGGGCCGCGACGAGATCCTCGGGTCCGGCCTCTTCGGCGAGGTCGACGGCGACACGGCCCGCGAGATCCTCGGCGAGGTCGACCGCCTGGCCCGCGAGGACCTGGCCGCGTCCTACGAGGACAGCGACCGCAACCCGCCGGTCTTCGACCCGCAGACCCACACCGCGCCCCTGCCGGAGAGCTTCAAGAAGAGCTACCAGGCATGGATGGACGCGGAGTACTGGCGCCTCCAGATCAACGAGGAGCTCGGCGGCACGCCGGCCCCCGCCACGATCAACTGGGCCATCGGCGAGCTCGTGCTGGGCTCCAACGCCCCCATCCACATGTACGCCGCCGGCGCGCCCTTCGCGGGCGTCGTCCACCGCAACGGCAACGACCGCGACAAGCGCATCGCCCAGATCATGGTCGAGCGTCAGTGGGGCTGCACCATGGTCCTGACCGAGCCCGACGCGGGCTCCGACGTCGGTGCCGGACGCGCGAAGGCCACCCCCAACGAGGACGGCTCGTGGAACATCACGGGCGTCAAGCGCTTCATCACCAGCGCGACGCACGACATGAGCGAGAACATCATGCACCTGGTGCTCGCGCGTCCCGAGGGCGTCGACGGCGTCGGCGGCCCGGGCACCAAGGGCCTCTCGCTCTTCTGGATGCCCGAGCACCACTTCGACCACGAGACCGGCGAGCTGACCGGCGAGCGCAACGGCGTCTACGTCACCAACGTCGAGCACAAGATGGGCATCAAGGTCTCCAACACCTGCGAGGTCACCTTCGGCGACCCGCAGGTCGGCGGCGGCGAGGCGGCCCAGGGCTGGCTGCTGGGCGAGGTCCACGACGGCATCGCGCAGATGTTCCAGGTCATCGAGAACGCGCGGATGATGGTCGGCACCAAGGCCATCGCGACCCTCTCGACCGGCTACCTCAACGCGCTCGACTACGCCAAGTCGCGCGTCCAGGGCGCCGACCTGACCCAGTCGGGCGACAAGACCGCGCCGCGCGTGACGATCACGCACCACCCCGACGTGCGTCGCTCGCTGATGACGCAGAAGTCCTTCTCCGAGGCCATGCGCGCCCTCGTGCTCTACACCGCCTCGTGGCAGGACACCGTCATGATCGCCGAGCACAACGGCGAGCGCGACGAGCTGGCCGAGAAGGTCAACGACCTGCTGCTCCCGATCGTCAAGGGCTACGGCTCGGAGCGCTCCTGGGTCCTGCTCGGCACCGAGTCGCTCCAGACCTACGGCGGCTCGGGCTTCCTGCAGGAGTACCCGATCGAGCAGTACGTCCGCGACGCCAAGATCGACACCCTCTACGAGGGCACCACGGCGATCCAGGGCCAGGACTTCTTCTTCCGCAAGATCGTCAAGGACCAGGGCAAGGCGCTGGGCCACCTCGCGGGCGAGATCCAGGCGTTCATCGACTCCGAGGCCGGCAACGGTCGCCTCAAGGTGGAGCGCCAGCTCCTCGCGACGGCGCTCGACGACGCCAACGCGATGGTCGCCCACATGATCAACGACCTGATGTCGGCCCAGGACGAGATCCGCAACATCTACAAGGTCGGTCTCAACACCACGCGCCTGCTGATGGCGCTGGGCGACGTGGTCTGCGGCTGGCTGCTGCTGCGTGGCGCCGAGGTGGCGCTGGGCAAGCTCGGTGGCGACGACCTGTCCGCCAAGGACAAGGCGTTCTACGAGGGCAAGGTCGCGGCGGCGCAGTTCTTCGCGCAGACCAACCTGCCCCGTCTCACCGCCGAGCGCGCCATCGCCGAGGGCATCGACCTCTCGCTGATGGACCTCGCCGAGGACGCCTTCTGATCCTGCTCCACCCGCACTGACGCACGACCCCCGCCCGGGTGACCGGTCGGGGGTCGTCGTGCGTCAGGGGCTCCTCACGCCGGGCGGCCGCGCAGGCTGCCCGGCTTGCGGTAGCGCACCGCGTCGAGCGCGGAGGTGAACGCGCGCTCCGACTCCGCCTTGACCAGCACGCTGTAGGGGCCGTCGCGGTAGAGGTGGACGCGCCGCAGCACGACGTCGCGTCGCGGGGTCTCCTTGGCCCACCGGAAGCCCCACCCGCGCCAGTCGGCCGGGCGGGCGTCGTACTCGTCCCTGAAGTTGCTCTTGGCCGCGCGGACCGAGGACCAGTGGGTGTAGGTGATCGTCGCGACGCCACCCGGTGTCGAGAGGCGGCAGTCGAGGACGGTGAGCCGCTTGGCGGTGCCGCCGTCCTCCACGCAACGCGCGGGGTCCTTGTAGACCCACGCCAGGCCGGCCACCCCGCTCGGCTCGCTGCAGGCCTCCGGACCGTCGGTGCCCGTGCCGTCCCAGCAGCGGTACGACGGCGGGGGTGGCGTCGGCGTCGGGCTGGGGGTCGGCGTCGGGCTGGGGCTCCGTGTCGGGCTGGACGAGGGGCGCGCCGACGGGGTGGAGGACGGGGTGGAGGACGGGGTCCTGCCGGGTCTGCGGGTCGGCCCCGCAGCGTCGGGCAGCGCCGCACCCTGGCCGGACCCCTCGGTGGAGGCACCACCCGGGAGCGCCTCGCCGGGGCGGACCTCGGGGCTCGCCGGCGCGGTCTCGGTGCTGAACGTGACACCCCCGACGATCGACGGGGGCACCTCGGACGCGGGCGCGGCGCCGCTCGAGGCCGTCGTGGGCTCGGCGACCTGTCGGTCGTCGTCCTGCAGGCCGAGGGCTAGGGCCGACGTGACCCCGAGGACGCCGACCACGCCCAGGACCGCGAGGGCGGCGCTGCGGCGAGCGCTGCGCCGGGTCGGCTGCGACGCCGCGCTCGGGGCGACCGTGGCGGCCGGCACCACGCCGGGCAGCACGGAGTGGCGCACCTGGGTGGCGGCCGGGAGCGCGAGCATGTCGGGAGCGGAGGCCACGACGGCCGCGAGGTCGGCGCGCATCGCCCGGGCGGAGGTGTAGCGATCCTCCGGGAGCTTGGCCAGCGCCTTGGTCAGGATCGCGTTGATCGCGCTCGAGAAGGCGTCGCTGGGAGGCAGCTGCGGCAGCGGCGCCTGGAGGTGGGCGACGGCGATCTCGACGTCGGTGCCGGCGTAGGGGGCGGTGCCGGTGAGCACCTGCCAGAGCACGCAGCCGACGGAGTAGAGGTCGCCGGGGACCCCGGCCTGCTCGGCACGGTGGCGCTCGGGGGCCATGTAGGGGAACGAGCCGACCAGGGCGCCGGTGCGCGTGACCTGCTCACCGGGCGCACTGGCGATGCCGAAGTCGCACAGGTAGGCGTGCAGTCGCTCGCCCCGATGCCGCAGCAGGATGTTGCTGGGCTTCACGTCGCGGTGGACGATCCCGACCCGGTGCGCGTCCGCCAGGCCGTCGAGGACCTGCACGACCAGGTCGACCGCCTGGCCCGGCGCGAGGCCCCCCGGCCTGCCCAGCCGCTGCAGCAGGTCGCCGTCGGGCACCAGCTGCGTCACGAGGAAGAGGCACCCGTCGAGCTCCCCGTGGTCGTGCACCTGGACGACGTGGGTGCTGTCCATCCGCGAGAGGGCGAGCGCCTCCCGCTTGAAGCGCGCGCGGTAGTCGTCGTCGCCGGCCAGCTGCGGCGCGATGATCTTGAGCGCCACCTCGCGGTCGAGGGCCCCGTCCACGGCAGCGAAGACGACCCCCATCCCGCCCCGACCCAGCTCGCGGACCAGCCGATAACGGCCGAAGTCCTCGCCGACAGCGGGCAGGCGGATCATCTGAGGAGCTCCAGGGGGTGGTGGTTCAGGGAGAGGCGGGCGGTCGGCGCAGGCCCTCGCGGGCGGCGGCACGGACGACGTCCGTGAGCGTTCCCAGGGCAAGGCTGTCCAAACGCCAGCGCTGCCAGAAGAGGCGTACGTCGACGTGGCCGCGCGTCAGCAGGCTCACCACCCGTCCCTCCGCCAGGTCCGGCAGCGCCTGCGGGTCGGGCAGCATCCCCCAGCCGAGCCCGCGGCGCACCGCCTCGCGGAAGTCGTCGGACGTCGGCACGCGGTGCACCACCGGCGGCGGCCCGCCCCGTCCGACGCGACCGGCGAGCAGGTCGTGCTGGAGGTCGTCCTTCTCGTTGAAGACCACCACCGGCATCCGCGCCCAGTCATGGCCGCGACCGACCCGCCACCGCTCGGCGAAGTCCGGCGCCGCGACCGGGCGATAGCGGAGCACGCCGAGCGGCTCGACCACGCAGCCCTGCACCGGGGTCGGCTCGGAGGTGACCGCCGCGAGCACGTCACCACGCCGCAGCAGAGCCGCCGTGTGCGCCTGGTCCTCGACATGGAGCCGCAACGTGGTGCCCGACCAGGTCGCCACGTCGCTCATCACCGGCCGAAACCACGTGGCCAACGAGTCGGCGCTCACCGCGACGGCCAGGTCGAGGGGCACGCCCCCCGAGTCGTCCCGCGAGTCACCCAGCGCGTCGCGGGCCTCGTCGTACAGCAGGCGGGTCTGGCGGGCCAGGCGCAGCAGCGTCTGCCCGGCCTCGGTCGGGCGGCAGGGCGTGGTGCGCTGGACGAGCACGCGGCCGGCGGCGGACTCGAGGGCCCGGATGCGCTGGCTGACGGCGCTCGGGGTCACGTGGAGGTGGCGCGCTGCGGCGTCGAAGGTGCCGTGCTCGACGATCGCGACGAGCGCGGCCAGCTGGTCCGGGTGTGGCTGCATGAAGCGACTCTAATGATCCCCAAGATTCTTTCGCTGGCCTTGTGCCACGACGGGCCCTAGCGTCGACGGCGTGCTCGACTCCCTCGTCTCCGGTCTGCTCACCGGCCTCACGCTGATCATCGCCATCGGCGCGCAGAACGCCTACGTCCTGCGGCAGGGGCTCCTGCGCGCCCACGTCGGCCCCGTGGTGGCGGTGTGCGCGATCTCCGACCTGGTGCTGATCGTGGCCGGGGTCAGCGGCATCGGGACGATCGTGGAGCAGGCGGGCTGGATCCTCGACGTGGTGCGGTGGCTCGGCGTCGCCTTCCTGACGTGGTACGGCGTGAGCTCGCTGCTGCGCGCCCGTCGCCCGCAGGGCCTCGAGGCCGCCCGCGCCGGCGCACCGTCGCTGCGTGCCGCCGTGACGACAGCGGTGGCGCTGACCTGGCTCAACCCGCACGTCTACCTCGACACCGTGCTGCTGCTCGGCTCGATCGCGAACGCGCAGGGGGACGGTCGCTGGTGGTTCACGGTCGGGGCGTGCACCGCGAGCATCCTGTGGTTCACCAGCCTCGGCTACGGCGCCCGGCTGGCCGAGCGGGCGCTCGCGACCCCGCGCGCCTGGCGCATCCTCGACGTGCTGATCGGCCTGACCATGCTGGGGATCGCGGTCAAGCTCGCCCTGGGCTGAGACTCCTGTGCTGACTCCCCTGCGCTGACTAGGCTGCGGCCCATGGATGACCAGCAGCTGCTCGCCGGCTACATCGACGTCTGGTGGAGCGCGATCAACGACTTCACCACCCTCCTCGAGGAGCTCGCGCCCGAGCAGTGGGACCTCCCCACCGACCTGCCCGGCTGGGACGTGCGGGCCGTCGCCGCGCACGTCGCCCACCTCGAGGCCATCCTGGCCGGCGGCCCGGAGGAGACGGCCGACGTGGGCGAGCCGCCCCACGTGACCGGCTTCCTCGGTCTCTACACCGAGATCGGCGTCGTCAACCGACGCGACGCCGCCCCTGACGCGATCATCACCGAGATCCGCCAGGCCGCCACCACCCGGCACACCCTGCTGCTCGCCGATCCGCCCACCGACGCCTCCGCCACGCCCGAGGTCGTCTTCGGTGGCGTGCCGTGGACCTGGGAGGTGCTGCTGCGCAACCGTCCGCTGGACGTGTGGATGCACGAGCAGGACGTACGCCGTGCGGTCGGTCGCCCCGGCGGCCTCGACACCGCGCCGGCCAAGCACACCGCGGACTACCTCGCCGAGAGCCTCGGCTTCGTCCTGGGCAAGAAGGTCGGCGCGGCGCCCGGGACCAGCCTGGTGCTGGAGATGGCCGGCAGCGATCCCTTCGCCTTCGTGATCAACGACGCCGGCCGCGGCGAGCGTCTCCCCGACGTCCCGGCCGACCCGACGGTCACGCTGCGGATGGACCGCGGGACCTTCGTCGTCCTCGCCGGTGGTCGTCGTCCGGCCGAGCCGGACGTCGTCGTGGTCGAGGGCGACCAGGCGCTCGGCCAGCAGGTCGTCGACGCGATGGCCACGACCCCGTGAGCTCCAGCTGGCGGTTGACCGACGTCCCCGACCAGTCCGGACGCACGATCGTGGTCACGGGCACGACCGTCGGCGGGCTAGGGCACTGCACCGCGCTCGAGCTGGCCCGTCGCGGCGCCCGCGTCGTCCTGGCCGGTCGCAGCGCGACGAAGGTCTCCGAGACCGAGTCGGCCATCCGCACCGAGGTGCCGGCCGCCTCGCTGGAGCAGCTGGTGGTCGACCTGTCGGACCTCGGGTCGGTGAGGGCCGCTGCTGCTGACGCGTCGTCGTACGGACCGATCGACGTGCTGGTCAACAACGCCGGCGTCATGGCCACCCCCCAGACCCGCACCGGCGACGGCCTCGAGCTGCAGATGGCGACCAACCACTTCGGGCCGTTCCTGCTCACCGGTCTGCTCCTGCCGCAGCTGGTGGCCAGCGGTGACGGACGCGTCGTGGCGGTGTCGTCGCAGTTCCACCGCTATGCCAAGGCCGCCCCGCTCGGTGACCCGCGCCAGGACGCCGGTCGCTACGACAAGTGGCGCACCTACGGCGCCACCAAGCTGGCCAACCTGCTCTTCACCTACGAGCTGGACCGCCGCGCGCGCGAGGCCGGCCTCCCGGTCGAGGCCCTGGCGGCGCACCCCGGCTTCGCGGGGACGCACCTGGCCGCCAACGGGCAGTACGGCCGCTCGTCGGGCGGCGTCGCCTCGATCCTCGACGCGACGATCAAGGCGGTCTCGCAGTCGGCGGCCGCCGGCGCCTGGCCGACCCTGATGGCGGCCACCGCCGACCTGCCCGGCGGCACCTACTGCGGCCCCAGCGGACCGGCCCAGCTGGCGGGCGCACCGCAGGTGGTCACGAGCAGCCGTGCGTCGCGCGATGCCGACGCGATGCGGCGACTGTGGGAGATCAGCGAGGAGACCACGGGGATCCGCTACCCCTAGGAGCTGAACTCCCGGTCGCGGACGCGGACCAGGCCGGCGAGCGTGGCGACGAAGGCGGCGCCGTCGGGGCCGAGGGTCACGGCGGAGCGGTGGTTGTTGAACATCGTCCCGATGCCGGTGCGCACGGAGAAGGCGGTGCGACCGGTGCGGGCGTCGATGGCGGTGAAGTACCACGCGTTGACGCCGAGCAGGCTGCGGCGCTTGGTGTAGGCGTAGACCAGCCCGGTGCCCAGCGACACCTTCGCCACCGACGTGGGGGCGACCTGGTCGCTGGTCCACACGACGCCGCACGCGCCGTCGACCACGTCGACGCGCGCGAGGCCGCCGGGGGTCGTGCGGCCCAGGACGGTGCGCAGGAGGCCGGTGTAGCCGTAGGTGTTCTCCACGACCACGCCGCTCGGGCCGACCGCGACCAGCGAGCCGGCGGTGGCGCTCTCGCCGTCCTCGAAGACGGTCTGCTGGCAGACCAGGTCACCGTCGTCGACGGCGTAGAACTGCACGTTCATCTTGGGGTCGGCGTTGTCGGTGATGGCGACGAGCCCGCTGGGCAGGATCGTGGGCGTGGTGCCGCTGCCGCGGCTGGGCTGGCCGTCCTTCTGCTCGGTCCCGCGGTCATAGATCGTGCGCCAGCGGACCGTCGGGCGCCCGGCCGGGTCGACGCCGAGCTTGTAGAGCGCCTCCACGGTGACGGCGTAGATCCCGCCGTCCTCGCCGGCGGTGAGCGAGCTGGTGATCTCCTCGCCGAGCTCGAGCACCTGCACCTTGCCGGTGCCGGGGTCGACGAAACCGACCCGGCCGTCCTCGCTGGCAAACCAGGTGCGCCCTCCCCAGTCGGGCATCAGCGCGACCAGGCAGTCGTCCTCGGGCACCTCGCCCGAGAGGTCGTACGACGTCTGGATGGTGAGGTCGGGATCCCCGCGCCCGTCGGCGGTGGTCACCGCGACGATCTCGCGCTCGGTGGTGGCCGTGACGGCACGGTCCTGGTCGTCGAGGAAGAAGGCCGAGGCTCCGCAGCCGTCGTCGTCGGGCCGGGCCGGCAGCTCGAGGGTGTCCTGGGCCCGCATCGTCTCGGGGTCGAGCACGTGCAGGACCGGCCCGCTGGTGTCGCCGCACAGCGCGACCAGCCGGTCCTGGGTGTCGAAGGCGAGGGTGGCGCACCCCTCGATGCCATGCCACGCGGTGTCCACCGACGGGGACTCCCCGAGCGGGCCGGGGCCGGGGTAGGAGTCGGTGGACCAGCCGTCGTTGTGCACGGTGCCGGTGCCGTTGGCGGCCAGCCGGGGGTGCTGCGGGATGCCGAGGCCGATGGGTTGCGCGGTCGCGGGACGGCCGACGTAGCGCGGGGTCGTCAGCGACCCGATGCCCGGCGGGATGGGCAGGAAGCCGTCGGGGACCAGCACCACGACGCCGACCAGGACGGCCACGCCCGCGGTCCAGCCGGCGACCACCCGCCAGGTGGGTCGCAGCCAGTCCCGCACGCGCGGGAGGGCCAACGACCCGAGCGCCAGCAGCAGGGCCAGCGGGCCGACCGCCCAGACGACCAGGGCCACCACGAGGAGGGCCAGGCTGCGCTGGAACCTCACCGCCCGCGGCGGGCGAAGGCGGGGACGGCCTTGGCGAAGGCCGCCTCGCGCGCCACCTTGGTGTTGTGCGCGAAGAGCAGGACGAGCTGCTCGGCGCGCTCGCGGGCGAACGTACGCCGGGGGCTCGACGTCCAGGTGTCGTTGAAGAGCCGCTTGGCGGCCGCCAGCTGGTCGGGGCTGCGCAGCCTGAGGCGCTCGGCCAGCTCGAACGCCGCGGAGACCGGGTCGGCGGCGAGCTCGGTGACCAGGCCCAGGTCGAGGGCCTCCTTGCCGGTGACGACCTCGGCGGTCATCGTGAGCCTCTTGGCGGTGTCGATGCCGACCAGCTCGGCCAGGGAGCGGATGCCGCTCATGTCGGGGATGATCCCCCACTTGCCCTCGAGCACCGACCACTGCGACTCGGGCGTGGCGATGCGGAAGTCGGCGGCCAGCGCGATCTGCAGCCCGCCGCCGAGGCAGTGGCCGTGCACCGCGGCGATCACCGGCACGGGGACGCGGCGCCAGGCCCAGCAGGCCTCCTGGAAGGTGTTGGTGCCGCGCCAGGGCCGAGGCACGAAGTGCGTCACGACCTTGGCGGGCTGCTTCATCACGTGCGCGAAGTCGAGACCGGCGCAGAACGCGTCGCCCTCGCCGGAGACCACCACGGCGCGCAGGGTGCGGTCCTTGCGGAGCATCTGCGCGGTCGACACCAGGTCGTCGAGGATCTGCAGGGTCAGCGCGTTGAGCTTGTCCGGCCGGTCGAGCCGGACGTGGGCGATGCCGTCCACGACGGAGCAGGTGACGTGACTCATGGGAGAAGGGTAGGGGGCGCCGAGGCCTTGCCCGGCGGAGGCCGCGTGGCCGTGACGACCACCGACCCGGCACCCTTGGTGCCATGACACGCCTGCACCTCGACCCGGACTCCGCGGACGTCAACGCCTACAAGCTGATGACCTCGCTGGTGGTCCCCCGCCCGATCGCGTGGGTGGCGAGCCGCTCCGCCGCGGGCGTGGGCAACCTGGCGCCGCACTCGTTCTTCACCGTGGTGTGCGCCGACCCGCCGATCGTGGCGTTCGCCTCGATCGGCGACAAGGACACGCTGCGCAACGTGCTCGAGACCCGCGAGTTCACCATCAGCGTCGCCACCGAGGCCCTCATGGACGAGGTCAACGCGACCGGCGCGCACTTCGACGCCGACACCGACGAGGCGGCTGCCCTCGGCATCGAGATGCGCCCCAGCACGGTCGTCGGCCCGCCCGCTGTCGCGGGCTCGCCCGGCGCGATGGAGTGCACGCTGCACTCCACCGTCGGCTTCGGGAGCTCGACGCTGGTGCTGGGCACCGTGGTGTCTTTCAGCGTCGACGAGGACGTGATGGAGGACGGCCTGCCGGCCTACGACCGGATGGGACCGGTCGCCCGGCTGGGTCGCGAGCAGTGGGGCCTGCCCTCGCCGACCGTGTCGGTGGCACGGCCGGCGAGGCCCGAGGACATCGACCCCACCGTCCGGGGCTAGGTCGAGGACGGGGTCAGCGGGCGCTGACCTGGGTGACCCAGTAGTCGGTCGTCGGCGTCGGCGGCGTGGTGAAGCGCGCGTTGGGCAGGTAGAGCCGCTTGCCCTGCTTGGCCACCGTGGTGGGCACGTCGAAGTCCGGTGAGGTGATCTCGCGGACCTTCGTGCCGCTGGTGCCGGTCTTGTCGAGCTCGACGACGGCGATCTTGTTCAGCCTGTTCTGCACGGCGTAGAGGGTGCGTCCCTGGAGCAGCAGGCCGTCACCGTTGGTGAGCAGCGTGCCACCCAGGTCGACCTCGGTGGCCTCGCCCGAGCGGGGGTCGACCCGGAAGAGCTCGCCGTTGGAGGAGTTGACCACCAGCAGGCCCTTGCCGTCGGGCGTCTCGGTGATGCCGTTGGCGTTGAGCCCGGCGGTCTGCACCCACTCGCCGGTGAGCGGGACGGTCACGACGTCCTCGGGAGCGGGCAGCTCGCCCTTCGGGCCCAGCGGCAGCGCGAAGAGGCGGGCGTTCTGGGAGTCGGTGAACCACACGGTGTCGCGGGTGAGCACGACGTCGTTGATGAAGGCGGCGCCCTCGGCGAGCTGGTAGCTCGCCAGCACCTCGCCGCTCCGGGCGTCGACCACCCGCGCGTCGCCGGCCGTCCCGCCGGAGACGAAGAGCCGCTCGCGCCGGTCGACCTTGAGCCCGACCGAGGGCGTGCCCGGTCCCTGGCTGACGACCTCGCCCTCGCCGGTGCGCAGGTCGATGGAGTAGAGGTCGCCGTCGAGCCGGGAGCCGAAGTAGGCCGTGGCCCGCTTGCCGATCGTGATGCCCTCGGGCTGGAAGCCGTCGGGCAGCTCCAGGCGCTCGGGGTACGACGGACGGTCGCCCTGGTCGGGCGGGGTCGCGGTCGCTGCCCCGGCGCCGAGCACGGCGGTGAGGGCGAGACCTGCGGCCAGCCCGGTCGTCAGCGTGGTGCGGGTGGTCCTGCGGTGCGAGGTCGTCATCGACTTCTCCTGCGGTCAGGGGCGCCGAGGAGCCGCCCCGACGCCGAGAACGGGACGCCATCGAGCGTAGGCAGGCCGGGGAAGGCGCGGCGCCGATCCGCTCAGGTCGCCGACGTCGAGGCCGATCAGGACGTCCACAACCTGGAAGGACACACCGTGCCGGATGCCACTCCGTTCGAGTCGCTGAGCCGGCACGCCGCCGTGCGCCGCTCGCGCAAGGCCGACCTGCTGTCGGTGAGCCGCAGCATCGAGCTGAGCTTCATGGGCGAGGGAGCGGCCACGGTCTACGTCTGCCTCCAGCACGTCGACTTCCTGACCGCGACGACGGTGCGCACCTATGACCGGATGGCTCGCTTCGGCACCCGGGTCCACGTCTACGGGGTGGGCGTCCGCTCGCGCACCGACCTGCGCGACCTCTTCACCCTCCACGACGTCTCGCCCCGCTCACCCCTGGCCTACGAGTGGAACGTGCTGATCCTGGGCAGCCGGGTCACGACCGCGCTCGCGGCCCGTGAGGAGGCACCCCTGCCCGGCACCAGGGGTGGTGACGCCGACCGTCGCTTCGCCTTCCTCACCACGACCGACCCGCACGACGTACGTTTTGCCGCGGCCGCCCTGTCGGCGGATGCCTTCGTCGCCTGAGGGTCGCGAGGTCCGGGTGGGCCGCTCGCTAGCCTGAGCCGCGATGAGCAGCATCCGCGACTTCCTCGACCTCGTCGAGCAGCTGCCGAGCGTGAGCAGCAGCGACCACGGCCACTACACGCGCTTCCAGGTCGCCGCGCACACCTTCGGCTACTTGTGGCCCGCGACCACGACCGTCGGGCTCAAGCAGACCCGCGCCGATCAGCTCGGGCTCGTGGCGGAGCGGCCGGAGGTCTTCGAGGTGCAGTTCACCGCGGGCGCCTTCGGGTGGGTGGTCGTGCACCTCGAGGGCGTGGAGCGCGACGAGCTGGCCGAGCTCATTTTTGAGGCCTGGCGCCTCACCGCTCCGGCGACGCTGGTCGAGGAGCGCGACGACCGGCTCCCCACCTGAGCGCCCGTAGGCTGGACGGGTGAGCCTGGCCCCCGACAGCACCGCCCTGACGCCGGCCCTCGGCGACCTCTTCGCCCGCGAGCTGCCCGAGCTCGCCGTGCCGTGGCAGGCCGAGGCGACGCCGGAGCCGACCCTGCTGGCCCTCAACGAGCCGCTGGCCGAGAGCATCGGCCTCGACCCCGCCTCGCTGCGCACGCCCGAGGGCCTCGGCCTGCTGACCGGCACCCGGGTCCCCGAGGGCGCGAGCCCGGTGGCGCAGGTCTACGCCGGCCACCAGTTCGGCGGCTACTCCCCGCGCCTCGGTGACGGGCGGGCGCTGCTCCTCGGCGAGCTCACCGACGCCGACGGCGTCCTGCGCGACCTGCACCTCAAGGGCTCCGGCCGCACCCCGCTCGCCCG
>NZ_CALRWD010000060.1:0-28851 GCF_943371775.1 Nocardioides psychrotolerans | reverse complement strand
CGGGTGGTGGTCAGGAGCCCCTGCGTGAGCAGGTCGTGGCGCCAGCCGAGCCGGCGCCAGGCGCGAGCGTAGTCGGCCGGACGGCCCGCGGCGACGGCGCTCACCGCGGCGCGTGCCTGGGCCAGGCCGAGCGCGATGCCCTCGCCGGTCAGGGCGTCGACGTAGCCGGCGGCGTCGCCCACGAGGAGCACCCGACCGGCGACCCGTCGGCGGGCGCGCTGACGCAACGGGCCGGCGCCGCGGACGTCGGCCACCTCGTGCGTGCCGAGGCGCTCCGCCAGCAGGGGGAAGTCGCCGAGCAGGTCCTGGAGCGGTCGCCGCTCGTCGGTCAGCACCGCGATGCCGATCCGGCCGTCGCCGACCGGGGTCACGTAGGCCTCGCTGCCCGCGGCCCAGTGCACCTCCACCATCGAGGTCCAGGGCGCCACATCGAGGTGGCAGCGCTGGCCGTAGCGGCGGTGGCCCTCGACGGGGGCGTCCAGGCCGAGCAGCCGGCGCACGGGGGAGTGCAGGCCGTCCGCGGCGATCAGGTGCCGCGTGGGCTCGCCGTCGACGAGGAGGTGATCGCCCCGGTCCTCGACGGTGCGCACGGCACGGGTCTCGGTGGGCACACCCGCCTGCGCGACGGCGCGCGACAACGCCGCGTGCAACGTCGTACGACGGACCCCGCGGCCGGGCCCGTGGCGGAAGGTCGCCTCGGCCTGGCGGTGACCGTCGAGGTAACGGATGCCGGTGATCGGATGCCCCTCCAGGGGGACCCCGAGATCGGTGAGAGCGGCGACCGCGCCGGGCATCAGGCCCTCCCCGCACGCCTTGTCGATCACCCCGGGCCGGGGCTCGACGACGGCGACGTCCAGGCCGGCGCGGGCGGCGTGGAGGGCGGTGGCGAGCCCGACGGGACCACCGCCGGCGACGAGGAGGTCACGCACGGGTCGTGGCCTGCGGCAGCGTGGCGAGGGCCGCGTCCTCGGCGCGGATTCGCACGGTCAGCAGCGCGGCGTTGGCCACGGTGAAGACCAGGGCGGTGATCCACGACGCGTGGATGAGCGGCAGGGCCACCCCCTCCAGGACGACGGCGACGTAGTTGGGGTGACGCAGGAAGCGGTAGGGGCCCCCGGTGACCGGCGCCAGGCCCGGCACGACGATGACGCGGGTGTTCCACCGCTGCCCGAGGGTCGTGATGCACCACCACCGCAGCACCTGGGCGCCGATGGCGACGGCCAGCATCGACCAGGCCAGCAACGGCGCGACGTCGGGGCGGCGCACCCACGCCTCGACGAGCATCGCGACGAGGAAGCCGGAGTGCAGCACGACCATGAACGGGTAGTGCCCTTGCCCGGTCTCGCGGCCGCCCTGCGACAGGCTCCAGGCGGCGTTGCGCTTGCTGACGACGAGCTCCGCCAGGCGCTCGAGGCCGACCAGGGCCACGATGACGGTGAAGGCGAGCAGCGTGGTCACGCCTGCCCCCCGGCAGCGTCGGTCGCCCGCACCAGCACCAGCTCGGAGCAGAAGCCCGGCCCCATGGCCAGGACGATGCCGTGGGTGTCCGGCGCGGGAGGGCGGTCGCGCAGCGTGTCCGCCAGCACGTGCAGGACGGAGGCCGACGAGAGGTTGCCGATGCGGGCCAGGGAGTCCCAGGTGAGCTGGACGGCCTCCCGGGGCACCTCGAGGGCCTCCTCGAGCGCCTCGATCACCTTCGGGCCTCCGGGATGGCACACCCACCAGCCGATGTCGGCGCGGGTCAGGCCGTGGTCGGCGAGGAAGCCGTCGACGTCCTCGCGGATGTAGCGCCCGACGATGGTGGGGACGTTGGCGTCGAGGACGATGCGCAGCCCGCCGTCGCCGACGTCGAAGCCCATCGTGCGCTCGGAGTCGGGGTAGAGCCGGCTGCGGGTGGCGAGCACCTCGACGGGTCCGCCGCGCCCTTCACTGCGCTGGCCTGTGCCGCCTCGCGCGACCACCGCGGCGGCACCGTCGCCGAAGAGCCCGCTCGAGACCAGGTTGGGCACCGAGACGTCGTCGCGCTGCACCGTGAGCGAGCACAGCTCCACGCACACCAGGACCGCCACCTCGTCGGGGTGCCCGACCAGGTAGTCGTGCAGACGCGCGATCCCCGCGGCCCCGGCGACGCACCCCAGCCCCACCAGCGGGACGCGCTTGACGTCGGGGCGCAGGCCGACGACCGAGGCGATCCGCGCGTCCAGGCTGGGGATCGCCAGCCCCGTGACGGTGGCGACGACGACGAGGTCGACGTCGGAGGGGGTGAGATCGGCGGCCTTCAGGGCGTCCACCAGCGCTCGGGAGCCGAGCTCGACCGCGTGCTCGAGGAAGTGGTCGTTGGCCTGGCCGAAGCCCTCCAGGGCGCCGTAGGCCTCCAAGGGGAGCACGAGGCTGCGTTGGTGCACCCCGGCGTTGGCGTGCAGCCGTCGCAGCAGCCGCTCGTCGACGCTGCGCTTCGCGATCACCTCGACGAACGCCTCGGTGATCTCCTGCTGGGGGTAGGTGTGCGGAGGCAGTGCGCCCCTGACCGCGAGGATCTCCATGCGTCGGGCTCCTTCGTCGAGGGCGGGGTGCCCTGGTCACGGTACCCACCGGGCGGCAGGCGCCGCTCGGGCCGACGGTCCGGCCGACGGGCGGCCGCGTCAGCCAGGGGCCGAGGCTGGGACCCAGCGGTCGAGCATGGCCCCGACGTCACGGGGGTGGACGGGCTTGGAGAGGTAGTCGTCCATGCCGGACTCCAGGCAGCGCTGGCGCTCGCCCTCGGTGACGCTGGCCGTCATCGCGATGACCGGCGTGCGCCGGGTCGCGCCCTCACGTCGTCGGATCTCGCGGGTGGCGTCGTAGCCGTCCATCTCGGGTATCTGGCAGTCCATGAGCACCGCACCGAAGGACGACCGCTCCAGCGCCTCGAGAGCCTCGAGCCCGTTGCCGGCGACATCGGTGCTGTAGCCGAGCGACTCCAGGATCCCGACCGCGACCAGCTGGTTGGTGAAGCTGTCCTCGACCACGAGCACGTGGCCGCGAGAGCCAGGCGCGGGCCGGACACGGGCCTGCGGCACGGCCGGACGGGGAGCCCGCTTCGCGCTGAGCACCTCCTCCAACGCCGCAGCCAGCCGTGCCAGGTGGACCGGCTTGGTCAGGCGGGCGCCGATCCCGACACGACGGCCCTCCTCGGCGGTGACGTCGGACCCCGAGGTCAGCAGCACCATGCCGGGGGCGGGTGCGGCACCGGCGGTGACGAGCGCCGCCAGCTCCAGCCCGTCCATCACGGGCATGCACAGGTCCAGCACCACGACGTCGTACGCCGTGCCCGCGGCGCGTGCCTCATCGAGGCGTCGCAGCGCGGTCGCGCCGTCCTCGACCGCGTCGACGTGCATCCCCCAGGCGCCGAGCTGGTCGCCGAGGATCAGCCGGTTGGTCTGGTTGTCGTCGACGACGAGCACGCGCTGCCCGGAGAGCTCGGTCGCCGGCGGGGTGCCGGCGACAGCCTCGTGCGCCAGCGCGAGGGGCAGGGTGAACCAGAAGGTGGAGCCCTGGCCGGGGACGCTCTCGACCCCGATGGTGCCGCCCATCGCGGTGACGAGCTGGCGCGAGATCGCCAGCCCCAGCCCGGTGCCGCCGTACTTGCGCGTGGTGGACGAGTCGGCCTGGGAGAACGGGTCGAAGAGCTGTTCCCGGTCCGCGGGGTCCACCCCGACCCCGGTGTCGGTCACCTCGAAGCGCACGACCACCCCGCCGTCGGTCCTGTCGTCGAGCTGGGCGCGGATGACGACCTCGCCCGCCGCGGTGAACTTCACGGCGTTCGACGCCAGGTTGAGCAGCACCTGGCGGATGCGCGAGGGATCGCCGCGCAGGCTGCCGGGCAGCTCGGGCGACGAGTAGGCCAGGAGCTCGAGGTTCTTGGCACGGGCCGGCTCGGCCACCAGCTCGGCTGCCTCCTCGACCACCTGCACCAGGTCGAAGTCGAGGGTCTCGAGCTGGAGCTTGCCGGCCTCGACCTTGGAGAAGTCGAGGATGTCGTTGATCAGGCTGAGCAGTGCTTCACCCGCACCCCGGACACCCTCGGCGTACTGACGCTGGCGCTCGTCGAGCTCCGTCGTCAGCAGCAGCCCGGTCAGGCCGATTACGCCGTTCATGGGGGTGCGGATCTCGTGGCTCATCGTCGCGAGGAACGCCGACTTGGCGCGGGACCCGTCGAGCGCGGCGTCGCGGGACGCCTCCAGCTCGCGCTCGACGAGCTTGCGCGCGGAGATGTCGGCCAAGGAGACCGCGATGCCCTGCACGTCGGGATCGGCGGTCAGGTCGACCAGCCGGGCGCTGATCCAGCGCTCGGCGCCCGATGCGGGGTGCACCCTCAGCTCCGCGGTGACCGGGCGACCCGGTCGGCGCAGCGCCTCCTGGAGCAGGTCCTCGAGGACCGGGAGGTCGGCGGGATCGACCAGCTCGGTCCAGTGCAGGTCGGCGGGCAGGGACGCGAGGCCGACGAGCCGGGCCAGGTGGGGGGACTGGCGCACGACGGCGCCATCTGCGTCGACGACCAGCACGGCGTCGGAGGAGTTGTCGGTCAGCCGCTCGTAGAGGCGCCGGTTGCGACGGACCAGGTCACGCGCGTGGCGCTCGGAGCCGAGCAGCCGGGACGTGCGCACGAAGGCGAGCCCCAGGAGCAGCACCATGCCCGTCGCGAGCAGCGCCGGGCTGCCCCTGTCGCCTCGTGCGGCGCTGAGCACCTCGAGCGCAGGAGGGACGAGGAGCGGCACGATGGCGATGCCGAGCCGCCACTGGTCCCGGCCTGGATCCTGCTCCTCCTCGTCGAGCGCCTCGACGACCACCGTCGAGCGGCGGAAGGCGGCCAGGGCCATCAGCAGGGCGCCGACCATCCAACCCACGTCGAGCACGCCGGACACGAAGCCCTCCACCGGGAGCAGGAGGTAACCGAGGTCGGAGGCCAGCCAGCACGCGACCCCGACGGCGAAGGAGAGCCCGATCGCGGAGCGTGAGCGCGGTGTCAGCAGGGCGCGCACGACCAGTGCCAGCAGCACCGCGTCGGCGATCGGGTAGGCCGCCCAGACCACGCGCGTCGCGGCAGAGACCGAGGTGTCGGCGACGATCGCGGTGATCGACACGCTCCAGAACACCAGGACGCTGACGACCACGATGGTGAGGGCATCGATGATGGCGTCGCCGTCGACGTGCCGGTCACCGGTGCGGGTGCGGACCAGGGTGATGACGAAGAGCGCGGCGCCGAGGCCGGCATAGCTGGCGAGGTAGGGGATGTCCGCGACAGAGACGTCCGGCTCCGTGCTGGTCCAGGTGATGGCCAGCCAGATCAGGTCGCCGACGGCAGACAGGGTCAGGCCGGTGGCGATGAGGGTCGGCACCAGACGCTCCGAGCCCGGTGCTCGCCGGGCGCCGAGCCAGGCGAGGCCGCTCGCCGCGCAGACCGCGACCAGGTAGGTGCCGTCGCCGACGACACCGGTCGGGACCGCGAGATGGACGGCGACCAGCAGGACGGTCAGCGCCGCTGTCCAGGCCAGACGGTGATCCACCCGAGGGACCTTCGCGACCGACTCGACTGCCATGTCCACCTTCTGCTCGCCGGGTGCAGGCGATGACCCGCCCCATCGGCGACGCCCCACGACGCATCCTGTCACGTCGGTCGTGCCCCCGTGCGGGTACGCCGAACGCCTGACAGCCGATCCACAGGTTCACGCTCGGTCCCGCTCAGGTCCCCCCACGAGGATCAGGTCATGACCACGACCCCCGTCCGCCCCACCCCGGCACCGGCGCCCGCACACCGGCCGCGCGTCCGACCGCTCGGCGCTCGTGCGCGTCGGGACGCCGTCGTACGCGTGGCTGCCGGCTCGCTGCTGTGGCTCAGCCTGCTGCTGGTGACCTACTGGTGGGTGGCAGGGGGAGGCGTGCAGGACCTCGGCGGCCTCGCGACCGGGCTGACCTCGGTAGGTCGGATCAGCGCCCTGGTGGCCTCCGCCCTGCTGCTGGTGCAGGTGGTCCTGATGGCCCGGGTGCCGCTGCTGGAGCAGGCCTTCGGTCAGGACCGCCTCGCGGCCCAGCACCGGGTCGTCGGCTTCACCTCCTTCAACCTCATGCTGGTGCACATCGCTTTCATCACCTGGGGCTATGCCGCAGGGCGCCTCGGAGACGCTCCGGGCACGCTGTGGGACCTCACGATCGACTATCCCGGCATGCTGCTCGCTGCGGCCGGCACGCTGTGCCTGGTCATGGTGGTCGTCACCAGCGCCCGGGCGGCGCGCAGGCGGCTGCGCTACGAGTCGTGGCACCTGATCCACCTCTACGCCTACCTCGGGGTCGGCCTCGCCCTCCCGCACCAGCTGTGGACCGGCCAGGAGTTCCTGGTCTCGCCCGCCGCCACCGTCTTCTGGTGGTCCGCGTGGGCACTGGCCGCCGGCACCGTCCTCGTGTGGCGCGTCGCGCTGCCGCTGTGGCGCACGCTGCACCACGAGCTGCGGGTCACCTCGGTGGTCCGCGAGGCCGAGGGCGTCGTGTCGGTCCACGTCACCGGCCATCGGCTCGATCGGCTGCACGCCGAGGCCGGGCAGTTCTTCAACTGGCGCTTCCACGGTCGTGAGGGCTGGACCCGCGCCAACCCCTACTCGCTCTCGGCCGCCCCGGACGGTCGCGGCCTGCGCATCACCGTCAAGGACGCGGGCGACGGCAGTGCCGCTGCGGCCGTCCTCCGCCCGGGCACCCGGGTGCTGGTCGAGGGTCCCTATGGACGCCTCAGCCCGCGCGCCCGCAGCCGCGACAAGATCGCGCTGATCGGCGCCGGCGTCGGCATCACCCCGCTGCGTGCCCTCGCGGAGGGGCTGGCCTACCGACCGGGTGACGCCGTGCTCCTGCAGCGCTTCGGCACCGAGCCGCTCTTCGTGACGGAGCTCGACCAGCTGGCCCGGGAGCGCGGCCTGCACGTCGTGCACCTTCCCGGTCGACGTCGCGCGGCGGACTCGTGGTTGGGCGACGGCATGGGCCGGCACACCGACGTCAGCGCCCTGCTCGTGTGGGTCCCCGACCTGGCCGACCGCGACGTCTACGTCTGCGGGCCGTCGCCCTGGACCGACGCCGTACGCCGCACCGCCCTCGCAGCCGGGCTCCCGCCCGAGCAGCTCCACGTCGAGAACTTCGGATGGTGACCAGATGAGACGCATCACGCTGTGGGTCCTGAGCACGATCACGACGCTCGTCCTGCTCTTCGGCTACCACACCTCCACCTCCGGAGCGCTGACCGCAGCGTCGGGCACCGGCCAGGCCGTCATCTCGGCCTCGGTCGGGACCGGCTCCACGTCGTCCCGGACCGTGACCGGGGACGCCGTCGACACGAGGTACGGCCCGGTCCAGGTCCAGGTGACCGTCGACGCCGGAGCGCTCACCGAGGTCTCGGTGCTGCAGTACCCGTCGGGCAACCACGAGGACGAGCAGATCAACGGCTATGCCCTGCCGATCCTCGTCGACGAGACCATCTCCGCCCAGAGCGCCCAGATCGACATGGTCAGCGGCGCGACCTACACCAGCGAGGGCTACCTCCAGTCGCTGCAGAGCGCTCTCGACCAGGCCGTACTGTGAGTGCGGTGTCCGCAGCACCCAGCACCTCGCGCTTCGTCGAGCACGTCATGGGGATGCCGATCAGCCTCGCCCTCCGCGGCCGCCACACCGACGACGCCGATGCCCGGGGCGCCTGGGCGGAGGCCATGGCCGCGCTCCACGACGCCGACCGGGTGTTCAGCCCCTACCGCGAGGACTCCTTCGTCTCCCGGCTCGGCCGCGACGAGGTGTCCCTCGAGGAGTGCCCGACCGAGGTCGCCGACGTGCTGGAGCTCGGGGAGCAGGGCCGGCAGCAGTCCGACGGCGCCTTCGACGTGCGACGCGGTGGCGTCCTCGACCCGAGCGGCGTGGTGAAGGGGTGGGCCGTCGACCGTGCGGCGCTGGCCCTGCGCCGGCTGGACAACACCGACTTCTGCCTCTCCGCCGGGGGCGACATGGTGTGCCACACCGAGACCGCCGCCGCAGCGCCGTGGTGGATCGGCATCGAGGACCCGCTGCGACCCGACCGCGTCGTCGCGCGCGTCCCCGTGTGGAACGGCGCCGTCGCCACCTCCGGCCTCGCGCACCGGGGTGAGCACGTCGTCGACGCCCGCTCGGGCGAGGTGCCCGGCTCCGTGGCGTCGGTGACCGTCGTCGGCGACGACCTCACCTGGGTCGACATCGAGGCCACCGCCGCGTTCGCCCACGGTCCCGACGCCCTGCGCTGGCTCGAGACGCGGCGCGGCCGCACCGGGGTGGTCGTGTGGGTCGACGGCCGCGTGGAGACGTTCGGCCACCGCTGATCCGTCAGAGGACGTGCTGGCCGTACATCTCCCCGAGCGGGTCGGAGATCAGCTCGATGCGCGCCCCGTCGGGGTCGCGGAAGTAGACCGAGACACCGCTGTGGACCTCGTGGTCGACCCCGGCCTCGGTGAGCCGGGCGACCAGCTCGTCCCAGCGCGCCGGCTCCACGGAGATGGCCAGGTGGTGCAGCCCACCGAGCACCTCGGCGTAGGGACCGACCTCGAGCCCGGGGAAGTCGAAGAACGCCAGCAGGTTGCCGTGGCCGATGTCGAAGAAGAAGTGCGACGACCCCGGGTAGTCCCGGTTGTCGATCAGCTCGGTGAGCGGGAAGCCGAGCACGTCCTGGTAGAAGCGCACGGTGGTCTCGACGTCGCTGCTGATCAGCGCGGTGTGGTGCAGTCCGCGCGCGGTCGAGGCGGGCCGCGAGTCCGCCGGGTGCAGGTGCTCCGTGCGGATGCGGTCGCGGGTCGCCTCGATCGCGGCGAGGTCGGGGGTGCTCTCGGTCATGGGGTCCTCGGCTCTCGTGGTTGACAGGGGTGGAGCAGGGTCAGGCGGCCAGCGTGGCGTGCATCTCCCACACCAGGACCTCCGAGGCCTCGGCCGCGGTCACGCGCTGACCGCCGCTGGCCGTGAACCGTACGGCGTCGCCGGCCCCCAGCGATCCGGCGCCCTCGAGCGACACCGCGCCGCGACCGACGAACAGGTGCAGGAACGGCGACTCGGGCAGCTCGACGCTCTGGCCGGGCTCCAGCCGGGCGACGTGCAGCGCGGCGTACTTGTTGCGGATGCGGATCGCGGCGGCCCCCTCGTGCTTGGCCATCCCCGATGCGACGGGCACCAGCGAGCCGCTCATCAGCTCGTGGTCGATCTCGAGCTGCTCGTAGCCAGGCACGATCCCGCTCTCGTCGGGCACGACCCACATCTGCACGAAGTGCACCGGGTCGCTGTGCGTGTCGCCCTCGAGCCGCCACGAGTCGTTCTTCTCCGAGTGCAGGATCCCGCGTCCGGCGCTCATGCGCTGGGCGAGGCCGGGGTAGATGATGCCGTTGTGGCCCGTCGAGTCCTGGTGGACCAGCGAGCCCTGCATCACCCAGGTGACGATCTCCATGTCCCGGTGGGGGTGGGTGTCGAAGCCCGTGCCCGCGGCGACGATGTCGTCGTTGTTGACCAGCAGCAGCCCGTGGTGGGTGTTGGCGGGGTCGTGGTGCTGACCGAAGGAGAAGGAGTGCTTCGAGTCGAGCCAGCCGTAGGTGGAGGTGTAGCGGTCCTCGCTGCGGCGGACGTCGACCTGGGGGGTCAGCTCGATGGTCATGGCGGTCTCCTCACCTCACGCGAGCCACCCGATCGGGCCATCCGTTGGGGGACGTGTCACGTTGATGATCATGCCAACTTACGTGACATGTCAACTATTCCCGGTAAGGTGGGGGTATGACCACCCAGACGAGCACTCCCTGGCTCACCGACACCGAGCAGCAGACCTGGCGCCGGTGGCTGGCGCTCAACGCCCAGCTCCCGGCGCTGCTCCATCGCGAGCTCCAGCGGGACTCGGAGCTCTCGTTGCCGGACTTCGACGTGCTGGTGCAGCTCACCGACGACGACCGAGGTCGCGTGCGGATCGCGCAGCTCGCCGAGGCCCTGCAGTGGGAGCGTAGTCGTCTCTCGCACCACGTGACGCGCATGGCGCGCCGCGGCCTGGTCGAGAAGGAGGACTGCCTCGACGACGGACGAGGCTCCTTCGTCGTCCTCACCGCCGTCGGTCGGGCGGCCATCGAGCAGGCGGCACCGGCCCACGTGCGCACGGTGCGCCGAGCCGTCTTCGACGCGCTCTCCGACGAGGAGGTCGTGCTGCTCGGCGAGATGACCGAGAAGGTCCTCGCCCGCCTCGGCTCCTGAGGTCCGACCTACGTCGCGACGGAGGTGGGACCCGCCCCGTCGGCCGGCGTGCTGAAGAAGAAGGTGGTCAGCGTGTAGCCGGCGTGGTTGAGCAGGGTCGCCAAGGCGGTGTCGGCCGGTGGTTGCGGGACGACCGAGACCCGCGCGCCGCGACGGGCCGCCGACTGCTCGACCCGGCGGAGCGCCTCCGGCGAGACGACCGACGTCACGAGCAGGACCGGGCCGCCGGGGTCGTAGACCGGAGGCGCGGGCACGAGCCGCCCCTCGGCACCCTCGACCGAGACGGACTTGTCCTCGGAGACCACGTTGAGCCCGGTGAAGGGCTCGAGGTCGCGGTGCCACCAGATGTCGTCCGGCTCCAGGCCCAGGTCGAGCGCCGCGTCGAGCCGCTCGCTCTCGAAGCCGGGCACCACGAACCGGATCGGGCCGAGGGCGCTGGCGTGACGCAGGAGAGCGACCCCTTCGCTCGCCCAGTGCTCCGCGGGCTCGACGGCCATGTCGTCGACGAGCAGGTAGGGCCCGGGGTTCATGCCGATCAGGAAGCCGTGCTCGCTGCGCACGCTCAGCGTGGCCGCGTCGTCGATCAGGTGCGAGAGGAACGCCCGGTGTCGCTCGGTCGCGTCCGCGGCGGCGCGCCAGAAGCGCGGCGCGTGGCCCTCGAGCCGCTCCCGTCTCGTGCGCGTCAGGTCGACCGCCCAGTCGAGGTCGGCCTGCGTCAGTGGACGAACGTCGGAGGCGCTCACGCCTCGACGACGAGGTCCTCGTCGGACCAGAACGCTCGCATGCTGGTGATCAGGCCGTCGTCGTCGAAGGTCATGACCTCGAGGGGTGCCATCGCGTACTTCATGTCCCCAGTGTCGGTCACGACCTCGAAGTGGAACGCAGCGTGTCCCGCACAGGTGCGCAACGTCACGAGCTTCGTCGTCATCGAGAGGCCGTCCAGGCCGGCGTAGAAGGCCCCGATCGCCTCGCGGCCACGCAGCACCGCGCTGCCGACCGGGTCCTCGAGCGTCGCGTCCGGGGCGAAGAGCGCCACGATGTCGGTCGACGTCCCGTCCGCCACCAGGTGGAGGTAGCGCTGGACCGTCGTGCGGATGTCTGCGTTGGAGGCGACCATGGCGTCATTCTGTAACACGTTCTAGTTTCCTGTCACGTCCTAGGGTCTGGCCGTGGCTGCGCGTCCCGAGACCTACCGTGCCCCGATGCGCTCGCGCCTCGACGAGGTCGACCCCGCGCTGGCCGTGGAGCGGGGGCTCACCTCGGGGTTGGTCGGCATGGGCGGGCGGCTGCCCCGCGCGCCGGTCTCGCGCAGCGACGCCTTGCGCCTGATGGACACGACCTACGACGAGCGGACCGCCCGGAGGCTCGAGCGCTTCATGGACGTGCCGGCGGGCTCGCACGTGTGGACCCGGGACCCGGATGGCGCGTTGCGTCGCGGCGTGGTCGACGGACCGTGGTCCTACGACGGGTCCGGCGAGGCCGTCGCCGCCGACCTGGTCCATGTGCGCGCCTGCACCTGGGACGACGAGGTGCTGGCCGAGCACCAGGCACCGGCAGCCGTGGCGGCAGCCTTTCGTCGCGGCGGCCGCAACTTCCAGGCGATCGGCGCCCTCAGGCCAGGTCGGGGTGCGCCCGACCGGCGACGAGCGGCAGGTCGACGTAGGTCCTGACACCGGTCGGTGCCGCGACGACGTAGGGGATCGAGTTGACGCAGTGCATCGCGGTGACCACGACCCCGGGATTGCGCACGAGGCCCTCGGCGATCGTGTCGGGCTGCCAGCCCTTGATGGTGACGAAGGTGTCGGGGTCGCCTCGCACCTCGACCTCGAAGCGCTCACCCTCGGCGCCGAAGTCCCAGGCGGGCTCCAGGTGCTGCTCGCCCATCAGCCAGTTGACCGCGACGCGCACGACGACCTGGTCACGCACCACGCCTTCCCAGACGAAGCGCTGGCCGGCGACGCGGCCGGGCTCGATGACGCCGATGGGGGAGTCGATGGGGGCGGTCGCCACCGCCAGGTCCAGGGTCGAGCGGATCTCGGCGTCGGCCGAGAAGCCGAGCACGTCGAGGCACATCTGCACCGAGCGCGCGAAGCCGGCGGACAGCAGCTCCAGCATCGGACCGGACCGCGCCTCGTCGGGGGTGCCGCCGAAGCACATGACGTGCCGCACGACGTCAGGGGCGTCGTAGGTGCGGATGTCGGAGAACTCCTCGCCGCGCACGTAGGTGACGGCCGAGGACAACGAGGAGAACATCAGCGGGTGCAGGTCGGGGACGCCGCCGGGGTTGACGCCGGTGCCGTGCAGGCTGACCCCACCCTCCGCGCAGGCCGCCTCGAGGTGGACCCGCTGGCGCTCGCCGGGATAGATCCACCCGACCGGCGTCACGACGTTCTTGCCCGAGCGCAGGATCCGGGACACCTCCCGGGGGTCGCCCACCAGGGGCGTGTAGACGACGCAGTCGGCGTCCATGGCCAGGATCTCGTCGACGTCGGTGGTGGCGAGGACCCCGATCGGCCCCTGCCCCACGATCTCGCCCACGTCGACGCCGTGCTTGGCGTCGGAGTGGACGTAGCAGCCGACGAGCTCGAGGTCGGGGTGCAGCAGGACGCCCTCGACGGCGGCGCGACCCACACCGCCCGTGGCCCACTGGATGACGCGCAGGGGCACGGGCATGGGATCTCCTAGAGGGTGGACATGAGTCCGACGGGGGTGGGCGTGAAGCCCGGGAAGACCGTAGCGGTGGAGGAGCCGAAGCGGGTCGAAACGATCTCGGCGAGGACGCTGCGGTAGTCGGTGGTGACGAGCAGGTCGGCGTCGTCGTCGAGGGTGAGACCGGGCCAGCGTCCGTGGACCGTGCCCCCCTTGACCCCGCGCCCGGCGACGAACATGACGTTGCCGTAGCCGTGGTCGAGGCCGTAGTTGTCGTTCTCGACCGTGCGCCGACCGAACTCGCTGAGCACGAGCAGGGTCACCTTGGAGGCCTGCGAGCCGAGGTCGTCCATGAACGCCGCCACCGACGTGGCGAGGTCGTCGGCGTTGCGGAGCATCTGGCCCCACTCGAGGGTGCCGAGCCCGCTGTGCATGTCCCAGTCACCCTGGTCGACGGTCAGGACCTGGACGCCGACGTCACCGCGCACGACGCGGGCGACCGTGGCCAGTGCCCGGCCGAGGTCGCTGTTGGGGTAGCGGTCCTCGTGGTCGGCCGTGGCGCGCACGGGCTGGAAGTCGCTGAGCGCGGAGAACGTCGAGCGCATCGCCTTGCCGAGGGGACCCGGGTGGGAGTCCCACAGGGTGTGCAGCGAGCGCTTCCGCCCGTCCTTGGAGACCCACTCGTCGTCGCCGGGGATCCGGACGTCGTCGACGGACCCGGCCGACATCACCGCCTCGTCGCCGAAGAGGGCGCCCGGGACGACGCCGCTGCCGACGTTGAAGCCGTGGAGCGGCGAGCTGCCGGAGTCGGTGCCGATGAGGCGGTTGAGCCAGCCCTGACGCACCGTCGAGCCCGGGTTCGCGTCCTCGACCTCCTCCATGGCGGCGAAGTGCGAGCGGTTCGGGGCCGGCAGCCCGGTCGCGTGCACGGCCGCGAGCCGGCCCGACTCCCAGAGCGGCAGCAGCGGTGCGAGGCTCGGGTGCAGCCCGAACATCGCATCCTTGGCGAGCAGCTGGCTCGCGGGGATCGCGAGGCGCGGGCGAGCCTGGTAGTAGACGGGGTCGCCGTGCGGGACGACCAGCGACAGGCCGTCCGCGGCGCCGCGCAGCGACAGCACCACGAGGACCGAGTCGGCGCTGGCGGCGCTGGCCGGCGAGGCCGTGACGACCGCCGAGCCGACCGCGGTCGTCGTGCCGGCCAGGGCCAGGGCGCCGGCGAAGAGGCCACGCCGCGACACCGAGCGGAACTCGCCGCAGCACGCGTCGTCGGCGGCGGTGGGGGAGGAGACGGTCCTGGAGGAGACGGTCGGGCGAGAGGTCATGGGGGTCACCGGGTCAGGAACATCGGGGAGTCGAGCAGGGTCGTGAGCAGTCGCGGCATGTTCCACCTCACGACGCCGTGGTCGCGGGTGATGCGCTCGCCGGGCCGGACGTCGAGGTGCTCGCAGCAGGCCTGGAGCAGTGCCGACGTCGATCGGCGGCCCAGGAGCTGCTGCGAGAGGTGGTCGACGAGCACGTCGAAGCGGATCGCGGGTTGGGGCAGCCACTGGGCAGGGGAGCGGTAGCTGACCCCCGTCTTCGGCCACCAGCCGCCGCTCAGCACGAAGTGCAGCTCCATCGAGGCGATCAGGCGCGCGGGCGACGACCACGAGTCGTTGTCGGTCGGCTGGCCGTCGGGTCGGGGCCAGGCGAGGGGCATGGCGCCGAGGCTCGACGTCTGCCACAGCAGGACGTTGGCGGCGTGCTCGTCGCCCGCGTCGCCCTCCGGGGGACGCGTGACGAAGATCTTCAGGGCCCGGAAGGTCGACACCAGGTCCTCGCACGGATCCTTGACCTTGGCGCCCTCGGCGGCCAGGAACGCCGGGTGTGCCACCAGGGCGCGCAGGACCGGCTTGATGGCGGTCCCGTTGTCCAGGTAGACCTTCGCCAGGTGGTCGACCAGTCCTTGCGGGGCGTCGTCGCTGACGAACTTGCGCACCAGCTTGCGGGCGATGCGTTGTGCCGTCGCGGGGTGGCGCGCGAGGTAGGTCAGGTAGCGGCGCGTCAGGTCTCGACCGTCGGCCAGCGCGTTGGCGTCGCTGAACCCCATGACCGTGACGGGACCGGTCCAGTGGGCGTTGGGGGAGTAGGTCGGCTCCCACGTGTCCCACAGGTCCACCAGCCAGCCGGTGAGGATGCGAGCCGACGCCTTGACGTCGGTCTCGGTGTAGGTGCCGCGGCCGACCGTGTGCAGCTCGAGCAGCTCGCGCCCGAGGTTCTCGTTGGGGCGCTTCTTGGTCGAGACGGCCTGGTCGAGGTAGATCAGCATCGCCGGGTGGGTGATCGCCGCGTGGAGCAGGTCCTCGAAGCGCCCCAGGGCGTGCTTGCGGATCGTCTCGCCGTAGGACACGCGGTGGGTGAAGGGTCCGTCGCCGTTGACCGGGACGTTGAGGTGGTTCTCCCAGAACTCCGTCATGACCTCGAGCACCTGTCGGCGCGAGCTCATCCGCCGGAGCAACAGCCAGCGCTGGTAGTCGGCCATCACCTCCCAGCCGCCCTCGACCCCGGTCTCCTGGCGCTTCCACAGGTCCTGGGGGGTCCTCGAGAGGCCTGACCACCACGAGCGGAGGCCGTCGACGTCGGCGTCGGCGATCCTGGCCGGGTCGAGCTGCTTCTCGAACCAGGCGCTGCCGCCCCCGTCGCGGCGCACGGTGGCCGTGAGGCCGGGGGTGATGCCGTAGGAGAAACGGCTGACCAGGTGGCGGCTCCGCGCGTTGAGCAGCGGGGCTCCGCGGTAGCGAGCCGGCGGGTAGGCGGCCTGTGCCGCGGACGGGGCGGCGACTGCTCCGGCGGCAGCGAGGCCGCCGACGGCACCGGCGCGGCCGAGCACGGCGCGGCGCGAGGTGGCGGGCAGGGGTGTCATCGAGGCTCCTGAGCGGGGGAGACGCGCGACCGAGGCGCGACCGCATCAGGCTAGGAGCGCCTCGGGGGAGCATGGTCAGTTCGGACTACAAGATGGCCCGTTGTGACTAGGAACTATGGCCGATCACCCTGCACGGAAGCGGCGTCCGGGGTGGGGTTCGCTAGCATGTTCCCTTCATCGCCCCCGACGACAAGGACCCCGGGCTCCGCCCATGGACGGCTCTCAAAGTACGACGCTCTCCACCTCGGGAGAGCAGCCATGACCCCCTACCTCCTGCTCGCGCTGGCGCTCCTGCTGGTCGTCATGTGCGGCATCTTCGTCGCCGCGGAGTTCGCCTTCGTCACGGTCGACCGTGGCCAGGTCGAGCGTGCCGCGGCCGCCGGCGACGTCCAGGCCCAAGGCGTCCTCGCCGGGCTCAAGACGCTCTCGACCCAGCTGTCGGGCGCCCAGGTGGGCATCACGGTCACCAACCTCGGCATCGGCTTCCTCGCCGAGCCGGCCATCTCCGACCTCGTCGAGGAGCCCCTGGCCGCCGTGGGCGTCCCTGACGGCGCTGTCTCGCCCGTCGCCATCGCGCTGGGCCTGACCATCGGCACGGTGCTCACGATGCTCTTCGGCGAGCTGGTGCCCAAGAACCTGGCCATCGCCCTGCCGATGGCCACCGCACGACGGAGCCAGGGACCGATGCGCCTCTGGACCGCGGTCAACCGTGGCCCGATCCGGGTGCTCAACGGCTCGGCCAACGCCATCGTGCGGCGTCTCGGCATGGAGCCCCAGGAGGAGCTGCGCTCCGCCCGCAGCTCCGCCGAGCTCGCCTCGCTGATCCAGCGCTCGGCCGATGTCGGCACCCTCGATGCCGACACCGCGGAGCTGATGGAGCGCTCGGTCGAGTTCGGCTCCCGCACCGCCGGCGAGATCATGACGCCCCGCGTGCGCACCCGCAGCCTCGAGGGCAACGACCGCGCCAGCGCGGTCATCGAGCTCACCCGCCAGACCGGGCACTCCCGCTTCCCCGTCCTCGACGCCGAGGACGTCGTCGTCGGCACCGTCCACGTCAAGCACGCGGTCGCGCTGCCGGTGCACGAGCGGTCGACCACCAAGGTCAAGCACCTCATGGTCAAGCCGATCGTGGTCCCCGACTCGCTGCGCCTCGACCCGCTCATGGCGCTGCTGCGCAAGGACGGCTTCCAGATGGCCGTCGTCCTCGACGAGTACGGCGGCCACGCGGGCATCGTCACGCTCGAGGACGTGATCGAGGAGATCGTCGGCGACATCGACGACGAGCACGACCGGCTCGGCGCACGCGCCCGCCAGCGCCGCGACGGCACGTGGTCGCTCTCCGGGCTCCTGCGACCCGACGAGGTCGAGGACGTCACCGGCATCGCGCTGCCCCAGGACGAGGACTACGACACCATCGCCGGCCTGGTGCTGAAGGTGGTCGGACGCGTGCCGGAGGCCGGTGACATCGCCGAGGTCCCCGTGCCCGACCTGACCGACCCCGACGAGCCGCGCGAGCAGCTCGCCGTCCTCACCGTCGAGCACATGGACGGCCTCCGCATCGACCGCCTGGCGCTGCGCCTGCACGAGGGCGACGAGTCCGACGAGTCCGACGAGGCCCTGCATGAGTGACCTGACCGCACTGCTCGTCGCCGTGCTCCTGCTCGGCGCCAACGCCTTCTTCGTCGGCGCGGAGTTCGCCATCATCTCCGCGCGGCGCACCCAGATCGAGCCACGGGCCCAGGCCGGGTCGCGGATGGCCAAGACGACCCTGAAGGCCATGGAGGACGTGTCGCTGATGATGGCGGGCGCCCAGCTCGGCATCACCATCTGCTCGCTGGGTCTCGGCGCCATCGGCGAGCCTGCCGTGGCCCACCTCCTCGAGCCCGGCTTCGCGGCGCTCGGCGTGCCCGAGGCGTTCCTGCACCCGGTCGCGTTCGTGCTCGCACTGCTCATCGTGGTCTTCCTGCACGTGGTCCTCGGTGAGATGGTCCCCAAGAACATCGCCCTCGCCGGACCGGAGCGTTCGGCGATCCTGCTCGCGCCGCCGCTCGTCGGGGTGGTGACCATCCTGCGGCCGGTCATCGGCACCCTCAACGCCGCCGCCAACGCGGTGCTGCGGCTGCTCAAGGTGGAGCCCAAGGACGAGATCAGCTCCACCTTCACCCGCGAGGAGGTGGCCGCCCTGGTCGAGGAGTCCCGGGGTGAGGGCCTGCTGGCCGCCGACGAGTACGACCGGCTCGCCGGCGCGCTGGGCTTCACGGAGAAGACCGTGGCCGCCGTCCTGATGCCGCCCGAGACGTTGGCGACGGTGACCCGCGGCTCCAGCCCCGCCGACGTCGAGGCCCTGTGCGCCCTCACGGGCTTCAGCCGCTTCCCGGTCGCCAGCGAGGACGGTGAGCTGATGGGCTACCTGCACATCAAGGACGTTCTCGAGCCCGACGAGGTGCGGCGCCTCCAGCCCATCGAGGACAAGTGGATCCGCCCCTTCGCCCCGGTGACCACCGGTGACCAGCTCCACGACGCGCTCGAGACGCTTCAGCGCCGGGGCGCCCACATGGCGCGGGTGGTCGACCTGGAGGGCGTCACGCTCGGCCTGGCGACCCTCGAGGACGTGATCGAGGAGCTCGTCGGCGAGATCCGCGACGGGGCGCACCACGAGGAGACGGTCTGAGGGCCGCAGGACCGCTGCCACCTCCACGGTCCTCGACACCGTGACGGATAGGGTGATGCCACAGCACCCGAGCACCCCCTCACCAACAGCGAGAAGCAGGCATCAGTGGAGGAAGCAGTGACGCGTCACGACCGCGTCTGGACCCTGCCCAACCTGCTCAGCGCCCTCCGCCTCGCCGGGGTCCCGGTCTTCCTGTGGCTGGTCCTGGGCCCCGAGGAGGACGGCTGGGCGCTCGCCCTGCTGATGGTCTCCGGCTTCACCGACTTCCTCGACGGCTGGCTGGCCCGCAAGCTCGACCAGCAGTCCACGGTCGGCCAGATCCTCGACCCGGTCGCCGACCGTCTCTACATCCTGGCCGTCGTCGTCGGGCTCGCACTGCGTGACGTCATCCCCTGGTGGATGGCCGTGTCCCTTCCCCTGCGCGACGCCCTCATGTGGGGCCTCGTGCCGCTGCTGCGCACCCGCGGCTACAGCGCGCTGCCGGTCCACTTCCTCGGCAAGGCGGCGACGTTCAACCTCCTCTACGCCTTCCCGCTGCTGCTCCTGGGTGACGGCGAGGGCGTGATCGCGGTGCTCGCGCAGGTCTTCGGCTGGGCCTTCGCCTTCTGGGGCATCGGTCTCTACTGGTGGGCCGGGGTCCTTTACGCCTGGCAGGTGCGCAAGCTGCTCCTGACCACCGAGCCTCGCTCGGCGGTGCAGGGTGCCTGACCGCGTCGAGGAACGTCTCGGGCTCCCTCCCCGCGTCACGCTGCCGCTGCTGGACCTGATCCAGCAGCAGGCGCTGGACGAGGACTACCTCGTCGCGGCGGAGCGTCGGGCCGGGCGCGCCCAGCAGGAGGCGCTGCGCGGCAGCGACGCCGGCGCCGACGACCGGTCGCAGCGCACCCCGCGCAGGATCGCGGCCGTCGTGGTCGCGGTCTTCGGGATCATGGCCTCCACCGCCGCGGTGCAGACCCAGCGCAACGCCTCGGTCGACGACGAGGGTCGCGCCAGCCTGGTGTCGCGCATCGACGACCAGAGCGCCCGGGTCGCCGGTCTCCAGGAGCGCATCGCGCAGCTGCGCGACAGCAACGCGTCCCGCGAGGCCCGGGCCCGCGCGATCGCGGCCGACGAGGCGGCCCTGACCCCGCGTCTGCGCCGGCTGCGGGTCCGCACCGGCTTCGTCGCCGTGCGGGGTGAGGGGATCAGCGTCGTCGTCGACGACGCCGCGTCCGGCAGCGCGGACGGGGTCGTGCGCGACGAGGACCTGGCACTGCTCGCCGACGGGCTCTGGACCGCCGGCGCCGAGGCGATCTCGATCAACGGCCAGCGCCTCACGGCGCTCAGCTCGATCCGCACCTCGGGGCAGGCGATCGAGGTCAACGGCATCGGCATCGCGCCGCCCTACTCCGTGCTGGTGATCGGCAACCGCAACACGTTGCAGGCCGAATTCTTCGAGACCAGCAGCGGGCTGGCGTTCAACGACCTGTCCGCCCGCTTCGGCTTCGAGTTCGACCTGCAGGACGAGGACTCGCTGTCCCTGCCCTCCGGCCCGTCGATGTTCCTGTTCCTGCGGTCGGCCGTGGAAGGCAGCGGCGCCGACCAGAACCCGCCCAAGACCGAGGAGATGAACAGATGATCGCCGTGCTCGGCCTGGCGCTGGGCGTGCTCGTCGGGGTGTTCTTCAAGCCCGACGTGCCGCTCGGCCTCGAGCCCTACCTCCCGATCGCGGTGGTGGCGGCGCTCGATGCCGTGTTCGGTGGCATGCGCGCCTACCTCGACGGCATCTTCGACGACAAGGTCTTCGTCGTGTCGTTCGTGAGCAACGTCGTCATCGCGGCCGGCATCGTCTACGTCGGGGACAAGCTCGGCGTCGGAGGCCAGCTCTCGACCGGCGTGATCGTGGTGCTGGGGATCCGCATCTTCTCCAACGTGGCCGCCATCCGGAGGCACCTGTTCCATGCCTGAGGACAAGCCCTCCGGACGCGAGCGCCTCCTGCGGGCGCTCTTCCAGCCGTCGCGCCGCCAGGTCGTCGTCGCGCTCCTCCTCGCCCTCGTCGGCTTCGCCGCCGTCACGCAGGTGCGCAGCACCGAGGTCGACGACACCTACTCCGCACTGCGCGAGCAGGACCTCATCGACGTGCTCAACGGCCTCGCCGGCACGACCCAGCGCGCGGAGTCGGAGATCACCCGGCTCCAGCGCACCCGCGACGAGCTCCAGTCCGACACCAGCCGCCGACAGGCCGCTCTGGAGCAGGCCCAGAGCGAGGTCGACACGCTCAACATCCTGGCCGGGCTCGTGCCCGTCACGGGTCCGGGCATCCGGATCACCATCACCGAGGTCGACGGCACGGTCGAGGTCGCGTCGCTCATCGACACCGTCCAGGAGCTCCGCACGGTGGGGGCCGAGGCGATGCAGTTCAACGGTCAGGTGCGGATCATCGCCCAGAGCTCGTTCACCGACGACGTGGGGGGCATCTCGATCGACGGGGTCGAGCTGGCGTCGCCGTACGTCATCGACGTCATCGGTGACCCCGCCGTCCTCGAGGGGGCGATGACCTTCGCGCTCGGACCGAAGGCCAAGCTGGAGGCCGACGGTGCCGAGCTGGAGGTCCAGCAGCTCACCTCGCTCGACATCGAGGCCGTGCGATCGCCGGTCCAGCCCGAGTACGCCGTGCCCGACTCGGGCCAGTGAGGCCCGGGGCAGTAGCCTGCACGCGATCCTGCGCCCGGCCCCGGCCCGGTGCTCCGACCCGAGGAGACCACCTTGTACCCCGATGACCTGAAGTACACCGTCGAGCACGAGTGGCTCCGCACGCCGGGCGAGCACGAGGGATCGGTCCGCGTCGGCATCACCGACTACGCCCAGGACGCCCTCGGCGACATCGTCTACGTCTCCCTGCCCGAGGTGGGCGACACCCTCGACGCCGGCAGCACCTGCGGTGAGCTGGAGTCGACCAAGTCGGTCAGCGACGTCTACGCGCCGGTCTCCGGCGAGGTCGTGGCGCGCAACGAGTCGCTGGATGCTACGCCCGAGCTGGTCAACAACGACCCCTACGGCGGCGGCTGGCTCTTCGAGATCGTCCCGTCCGACGCCACGCAGCTCGACGACCTGCTCGAGGCCGACGGCTACGTCGCCTCGCTCGAGGGCTGATTGCTCATCGGGTCGTGGACCCGGGCACGCTGCTGATAGGTTCGGAGCAACCGTCAACCTCCACCCTGCCTTGAGGGTTTTGGGAGAGGCATACGGCTCGACGGACGACCCGACCGGAGGATGATTCGATGCCGTTCTGCACCGCATGTGGCAGGCAGAACCCGGACGACGCGCGCTTCTGTGCCCAGTGCGGCACCAAGCTGGTCAGCGTCGAGGCTCCCGCCGCCGGCGCGGTCGAGCCGGTGGGGGAGTCCACCGCCACGATCCAGATCGGCACCCCCGGTGTTGACCGCGTCGAGACCTCCGACCGCCAGCTCAACCCGGTGGACGCGGCGGCCGTGGACGCGCTGCCCACCGGGCACGCCCTGCTGGTGGTCCAGAAGGGCCCCGGCGCCGGCAGCCGCTTCCTGCTCGACGGCGACGTCACCCACGCCGGCCGTCACCCCGACAGCGAGATCTTCCTCGACGACGTGACCGTGTCGCGCCGCCATGCGGTGTTCCACCGTGACGGCGACTCCTTCACGGTCAGCGACGTCGGCAGCCTCAACGGCACCTACGTCAACCGCGACCGCATCGAGAAGGTCCAGCTCAACGACAGCGACGAGGTCCAGATCGGCAAGTACCGCCTGGTCTTCTTCTCGGGTCACGAGAGCCACTGACCGTGGCGAGCTCGCCGTTGCCGGAGAGCGCCGCCGGAGGGTCTCGGGCGCGCATGAACATCGGGCAGGTCCTCGACCTGCTCCGCTCGGACTTCCCGGGGATCACCATCCCCAAGATCCGCTTCCTCGAGGACAAGGGGCTGATCAAGCCCGAGCGGACGCCCGCGGGCTACCGCAAGTTCGCCCACGAGGACGTCGAGCGGCTGCGCTATGTGCTGCGCATGCAGCGCGACCACTACCTGCCGCTCAAGGTCATCGGTGAGCACCTGGACGCCATCGACCGCGGCCTGGAGCCGCCGCCGATCGACGCCGTGGTCCCGACCGTGCCCCAGGTCGCCCTCGCCGCCGACGGGCTGCCCAGTGCCGACTCCTTCTCCCGCCACGACAACCTGCGGCTCTCGCGGCGCGAGCTCCTCAAGATCGCCGAGATCTCCGAGGAGCTGCTGGTCCAGCTCGAGCAGTTCGGGCTGATCACGCCCCGAGCCGGCACCGGTCACTACGACACCGACGCCCTGGTCATCGCGCAGACCGCCCGCGAGCTCGCGGACTTCGGCTTCGAGCCCCGGCACCTGCGGGCCTTCAAGACCTCCGCCGACCGTGAGGTCGGGCTCGTCGAGCAGGTCATCGCCCCCCTCAAGCGCGGTCGCGACGCCTCGGCACGCGCCCGCGCCGACGACGTGGTCTCCGAGATCGCGGCGCTGTCGGTCCGGCTGCACGCCACGTTGGTCAAGTCGGGCCTGCGCTCGCGCTGAGCGCGGGGTCCACGGGCCTTCCGGACCGGAGTAGCCTGACTTCCATGCGCGAAGTTGACGTCATGGGAGTCCGGGTCGAGATGCCCTCGAACCAGCCGATCGTGCTGCTGCGCGAGATCACGGGGGAGCGTTACCTCCCCATCTGGATCGGCGCGGTCGAGGCCACGGCGATCGCCTTCGCCCAGCAGGGCGTGATCCCGCCGCGGCCGCTGACCCACGACCTGCTCAAGGACGTGCTCGAGGCGACCGGCAACGAGCTCACCGAGGTGCGCATCACCGACGTCAAGGACGGTGTCTTCTTCGCGACCCTGGTCTTCGAGTCCGGCGCCGAGGTCAGCGCCCGCCCCTCCGACTCCATCGCGCTCGCGCTGCGCACCGGCACCAAGATCCTGTGCGCCGAGGAGGTCCTCGACGAGGCGGGCCTCGCCGTGCCTGCCGAGCAGGAGGACGAGGTCGAGAAGTTCCGCGAGTTCCTCGACCAGGTGACCCCCGAGGACTTCGAGGCCCCGACCGAGCAGTGATCTCGGCTCGCGCGGTCTGACCCTCACGTTGAGGTTGAGGGTTGCGACACGCCGCTGGAGTCTTTGACCGCCCCGGTCATCGGCCGTACCTTGAAGTGTCTCTGTTGTAACTCCACGCTTGTCCTTCCCCGGAGCTACGTCCAACGGAGTAGACCCACGGAGGACCGTGTGAACGAGCAGAAGCCCGAGACCGGCATCAGCGCCGCAGCAGTGGAGGCCGTCGAGACGGCGGAGGAGCAGGGACTGCTCTTCACCGACGACGTCTCCCCGCTGCCCAGCGACCTGGGCTACCGCGGTCCCACCGCCTGCAACGCAGCCGGCATCACCTACCGCCAGCTCGACTACTGGGCCCGCACCGGCCTCATCGAGCCCACCGTCCGCGGCGCGAGCGGGTCGGGCTCCCAGCGGCTCTACTCCTTCCGCGACATCTTGATCCTCAAGGTCATCAAGCGCCTGCTCGATGCCGGCATCTCGCTGCAGCAGATCCGCACCGCGGTGACCCACCTGCGTGAGCGCGGCACCGACGACCTGACCCGCGTCACGCTGATGTCCGACGGCGCCTCGGTCTACGAGTGCACCAGCAACGACGAGGTCATCGACCTGCTCCAGGGCGGCCAGGGCGTCTTCGGCATCGCCATCGGTGGCGTCTGGCGCGAGATCGAGGGCACCCTCGCCGAGTTGCCCAGCGAGCGCGCCTCCGACGACGCGGCCAGCACCGCCGCCAAGGACGAGCTCGCTGCTCGTCGTGCCGCCCGCCAGACCGGCTGACCGCACCCTCTGCTCCAGCTCCGGCCGGGTCGTCACCCTCGTGGTGGCGGCCCGGTCGTCATGTCGGGGGACCTGCGGATTGGTCACCAACCGCAGACCCAGGACCCCGAAGGATGCGGTTTGGTCACCAACCGCAGTCCGACGGTTGCTAGGCTGTGCCCGCTGACTGATCCCGCACGGGAGAGTCTTCGCTCGGCGGCCTGATCACCGGCCCGTCGGGAACGAAGCGCCGAAGGGGCAATTCCTCCCCGGAACCTCTCAGGCGCCCGGACCGTGCGGAGCAGGCAACTCTGGAGGACCAACGTCGGTCCGACAGAGGGGGAGGGCGATGGTGCCATCGACCTCGATCCTGCAGGAGTCCCCGTGTCAGACCACCCCAGCCTCACCGAGCTGGACGGCGCCTCGCCGTTCGTAGAGCGCCACATCGGGCTGCGCCCCGCCGACGAGCAGGTCATGCTCGAGCGCCTCGGCTTCGCGACGCTGTCGGAGCTGATGGACGCCGCGGTGCCCGGCGGGATCCGGTCCGGGGTCGAGCTCGAGCTCCCCACGGCGCTGACCGAGCACGCGACGGCCAAGGCGCTGCGCTCGCTCGCGGCCGCCAACCGACCGGGGGAGGCGATGATCGGCCTGGGCTACCACGCCACGATCACCCCGCCCGTCGTGCGGCGCAACGTCCTCGAGGACCCCAGCTGGTACACCGCCTACACGCCCTACCAGCCCGAGATCTCCCAGGGCCGGCTCGAGGCGCTGATCAACTTCCAGACCGTCATCGGCGACCTGACCGGGCTGCCCACCGCCAACGCGTCCCTGCTCGACGAGAGCACGGCTGCCGCCGAGGCCATGACCCTCGTACGACGGGGCAACCGCAAGGCCGTGGGCCCCTTCGTGGTCGATGCCGATGCGCTTCCGCAGACGATCGACGTCGTGCGCACCCGCGCGGAGGGCATGGGCATCGAGGTCGTGGTCGCCGACCTGACGCAGGGCCTGCCCGACGGTGAGCTGTCGGGCGTCCTCGTGCAGTACCCCGGCGCCTCCGGACGTGTCCTCGACCCGCGGCCGGTCATCGAGGCCGCCCACGAGCGCAACGCCCTCGCCGTCGTCGCCGCCGACCTGCTCGCGCTGACGGTGCTCGAGGCACCCGGCGCCCTGGGCGCCGACGTCGTCGTCGGCTCCTCCCAGCGCTTCGGCGTGCCGCTGTTCTACGGCGGACCGCACGCCGGCTTCATGGCGGTCGCGTCCGGACTCGAGCGGCACCTGCCCGGTCGGCTCGTCGGGGTGTCCATCGACGCCGAGGGGCGTCCGGCCTACCGACTGGCACTGCAGACGCGCGAGCAGCACATCCGTCGCGACAAGGCGACCTCCAACATCTGCACCGCCCAGGTGCTCCTGGCCGTCGTCGCCTCGATGTACGCCGTCTACCACGGCCCCGAGGGGCTCAAGGCCATCGCGACCCGCACCCACCGCTACGCCGCCGTGCTGGCCGAGGCGCTGCGCGCGGCAGGCGTCACCGTCGACCACGAGCAGTTCTTCGACACCCTCTCGGTGAGCGTGCCCGGCCGTGGCGTCGAGGTGCAGCAGGCGGCGCGTCAGATGGGCATCCAGATCCGGCTCGTCGACGCCGACACCGTCGGGATCTCGACCTCGGAGTGCACGACCGGCTCGACGATCGGCGGTCTGCTCAAGGCCTTCGGCGTCACCGCCGACCTCGACTCCATCGACCTCGCGACGGCGGACGCGCTGCCGGGCGACCTGCGCCGCGCCACGCCGTACCTCACGCACGAGGTCTTCGGCGCGCACCACAGCGAGACCCAGATGCTGCGCTACCTGCGCCGGCTGTCGGCGCGTGACTACGCGCTGGACCGCGGCATGATCCCGCTGGGCTCGTGCACGATGAAGCTCAACGCGACGACCGAGATGGAGCCCGTCTCGCTGCCGGGCTTCGCCGACCTGCACCCCTTCGTGCCGGCCGAGGACGCCCAGGGCTACCGCCAGCTGGTCGACGACCTCGAGGGCTGGCTGGCCGAGGTCACCGGCTACGACAAGGTCTCGATCCAGCCCAACGCCGGCTCGCAGGGCGAGCTCGCAGGACTGCTGGCGATCCGCGGCTTCCACCGGGCCAACGGCGACGAGGGCCGCGACGTCTGCCTGATCCCGTCGTCGGCGCACGGCACCAACGCCGCCTCCGCGGTCATGGCCGGCATGCGCGTCGTGGTGGTCAAGGCCGCCGACGACGGCACCGTCGACCTCGAGGACCTGCGCGCGCAGTGCGAGAAGCACGCCGACGACCTGGCCGCGATCATGGTCACCTACCCGTCGACGCACGGTGCCTACGAGGACACCATCTCCGAGCTCTGCGAGGTCGTGCACTCCCACGGCGGCCAGGTCTACGTGGACGGGGCCAACCTCAACGCGCTCCTCGGCTACGCCAAGCCCGGCGAGTTCGGCGGCGACGTCTCGCACCTCAACCTGCACAAGACCTTCTGCATCCCGCACGGCGGCGGTGGCCCGGGTGTCGGACCGGTCGCGGTGCGCGCCCACCTGGCGCCCTACCTCCCCTCGCACGCGATGCACCCGGAGGAGGCCAAGCGCTCGGGCATCGGCCCGATCAGCGGCGCGCCCTACGGCTCGGCCGGCATCCTGCCGATCTCCTGGGCCTACATCCGCCTGATGGGCGGCGCGGGGCTGACCCGGGCGACGGCGACCGCGGTGCTGTCCGCCAACTACGTCGCTGCCCGGCTCGGCGAGCACTTCCCGGTGCTCTACCGCGGCCACAGCGGCCTGGTGGCCCACGAGTGCATCCTCGACGTCCGCGGCATCACCAAGGAGACCGGCGTCAGCATCGACGACGTCGCCAAGCGGCTGGTCGACTACGGCTTCCACTCACCGACCATGTCGTTCCCCGTCGCGGGGACGCTGATGGTCGAGCCGACCGAGTCCGAGGACCTCGCCGAGATCGACCGCTTCTGCGAGGCGATGATCGCGATCAAGGGCGAGATCGACCGGGTCGCGGCAGGGGAGTGGGCCCCGGAGGACTCGCCGCTGCGTGGGGCCCCGCACACCTCTCGCGCGCTCGTCGGCGAGTGGGACCGCGCCTACCCGCGGGAGCTCGCGGTCTTCCCGACCGGCGTCGACCCGGACAAGTACTGGCCGCCGGTCGGTCGCATCGACCAGGCCTACGGCGACCGCAACCTGCAGTGCTCCTGCCCGCCGCTGGAGGCCTTCGCCGAGTGAGCGCCCGCTGGGACTCCTGCTTGGCCGCCCTCCAGGCACACGGGCGACTGCCCTCGGCCGTAGCCGGCGTCCTGCAGGGCGGCGAGCTCGTGTGGACCGGCGCGGCCGGGGCCGGCTCGGTGGACGAGCGCTTCCGCATCGGGTCGATCACCAAGACCGTCACCGCTGTGGCCGTGCTCCAGGCACGCGACGCGGGGCTGCTGTCGCTCGACGACACGATCGGCTCGGTCGTCCCGGAGACCGGCTATCGCGACGTGACCGTGCGTGAGCTCCTCGCCCACACCGGCGGGCTCCAGAGCGAGCCGGTCGGCTCGTGGTGGGAGCGGTCGCCCGGGGTCGACTTCGCGACGCTGGTGGCCGCCAACGACGCCAGCGGCTCCGTGTCCGAGCCGGGGGAGTTCCACTACAGCAACCTGGGCTTCGCCCTGCTCGGGGAGGCGGTCGCGCGGGTGCACGGCGCGTCGTGGTGGGACGTCGTGTCGGCCCACGTCCTGGCACCCCTCGGCCTCGACCACACGTCGTACGACGACGCGGCGCCAGCCGCGCAGGGGTGGAGCGTCGACCACTTCGCGGGCACGCTGACCCGGGAGCCGCACCAGGACACCGGCGCGATGGCGCCCGCGGGCCAGCTGTGGAGCTCGGTGGCCGACCTGGCGACTTTCGCGCTGTTCCTCGCCGACGGACACCCCGACGTGCTCTCCCGCGAGAGCCTGGCGGAGATGGTGCGACCGACCAGCCCGACCTACGGTCTCGGCACCTGGCTGCTGGAGCTGCCCGAGCTCCCGGGGCGTCGGCTGGTGGGGCACCCGGGCTCGATGCCGGGCTTCCAGGCCAGCCTGTTCGTCGACCCCGAGACCCGGGACGGCGTGGTCGTTCTCGCGTCGTCGACCACGGGGCTCGACACCGACACGGTCCCCGGGCTGCTGCTCGGCGACCGTGAGCTGACGCCCCTGGAGCCCTGGGTGCCGACCCAGCAGGTGCCGGCGGGGGTGCGTGACCTGCTGGGGTTGTGGTTCTGGGGCAACAGCGCGGTCGAGGTGCGCTGGCACAACGAGCAGCTGCACCTGCGCAGCGTGGCCCGGCACCGGCTCACCGACGTCTTCGAGGTCCGTGAGGCGGGCATCGTGGGCACCTGGGGCTACCACCGCGGCGAGCGGCTGCGGGTGCACCGTCGGCGCGACCGGACGATCTCGCACCTCGAGTGCGCGACGTTCATCTACACCCGCACGCCCTACGACCCGACCGTGCCCGTCCCCGGCGGTCATCCGGCCTGAGCGCCGAGTCGGCGCGATGGTGCACGGATTGCACCAT
>NZ_CALRWD010000059.1:0-28860 GCF_943371775.1 Nocardioides psychrotolerans | reverse complement strand
GCGGTCGCCCCGATGCTGCGGGAGTACGTCGTCAGCGAGGCCATGCACGCCCTCGGCATCCCGACCACCCGCGCGCTGGCCGTCGTCGCCACGGGCCGGACCGTCCGCCGCGAGACGCCGCTGCCCGGCGCGGTGCTCGCCCGCACGGCGAGCAGCCACCTGCGCGTGGGCAGCTTCCAATACGCCCGCGCCACCGACGACCTCGACCTGCTGCGACGCCTGGCCGACCACGCCATCGCGCGCCACCACCCCGCTGCGGCGCAGGCCGACAACCCCTACCTCGCGCTCTTCGACGCGGTCGCTGCCGCCCAGGCGTCGCTGGTCGCGCAGTGGATGTGCGTGGGTTTCGTCCACGGCGTGATGAACACCGACAACGTCACGATCTCGGGCGAGAGCATCGACTACGGCCCCTGCGCCTTCCTCGACGTCTTCGAGCCGACCACGGTCTTCAGCTCGATCGACGAGGGCGGCCGCTATGCCTTCGGCAACCAGCCCCCGATCACGGAGTGGAATCTCGCGCGCCTCGCCGAGGCCCTGCTGCCGCTCATCGACGACGACCAGGAGACGGCCGTCGCCCTGGCGGTGGAGGGGCTGGGTCGCTTCCGCGACCGCTACGCCGAGGCCTGGAGGGCCGGCACCCGCGCCAAGCTCGGCCTGCCCGCCGGGCTCGACGACACCGTCGCCACCGCTCTGGTCGACGAGGTCTATGAGCTGATGCGCGCCAACCACGTCGACCACACCGGCTTCTTCCGCGCCCTGGGCGCCGCCGCCCGCGGCGACGCCGAGCCGGTCCGAGGCCTGGTGCTCGACCTCGCCGGGATCGACGCGTGGCTCGAGCGCTGGCTCGCGGTGTCGCCCGACGCGGAGACGATGGACCGGGTCAACCCGGTCTACGTCCCGCGCAACCACCTCGTCGAGGAGGCGCTGGCCGCGGCCACCGCCGGTGATCTGGCACCGCTCGCGAGCCTGCTGGCCGCCGTGCGTGCGCCGTACGACGAAAGGGCGGGCCTGGAGCGCTACGCCGAGCCCGCGCCCGACTCGTTCGGCGACTACCAGACGTTCTGCGGCACCTGAGCCGACCGCTCGTCGGCGAGCAGCGCCTCGCGGTCCTCTGCCAGCACGAAGCCGAGAGCGACGGCCCGCTCCGCGGCGGCGGCGTAGGCGGACCGGTAGTGGTCGGCATCGCGCCACCGCGCCCCGATCCGGTCGGCCGGCAGCACCGCGCTGCTCCCGAAGAGGCGGCACAGGGCCGATGACCCCGGGACCTCGGTGCCGGACAGCACCTCGACGGGGGCGTCCACCGCGGGGGTTCGCACGCCCCCTGTCACGTTGCCGACGTCGTCGAGCACGAAGGCGCCGTCGACCACGTCGAGCGGCGGGGCCTGGGGTGCCGCTTCACCACCGCGGGCCCAGCGCTCGAGGTGGTGGAGCGCGGCCCGGACGACGAAGACCTGCTGCCCACGGTTGACCGGCTGCGAGCAACCGAGGAAGTCCTCGAAGTCGCCGATCACGTGCTTGTCGGCGTGCGCCGTGCCCGCGACCTCCCACACCCGCAGCAGGTCGTGGTCGGGCTGGCGGGCCGGCAGGAAGTCGAGGTAGCCGAAGAGGTCGGTCTCGGTCTGGACGACGAGCACGGGCACGTCGAGGTCGGTGCGCAGCCGCGTCGGGACGCCGCGCAGCCGCTCCTCCAGCCGGACGCCCTCGCCGGCACGGCCCAGCGGCAGCGCCGTACCTCCGCGGCTGTGGATCAGGAAGCCGTCGAAGAGGCCCGTGATCGGCTGCACGCCGTCGGCGTACGACGTGAGGGCGAAGGCCGACTGCGACTCACCGGTCGCGAGGACGCACGTGGAGCCGAGGGACTCGGCCACCGCGCGGGCGACGGAGGTGAAGACGTCGTAGCAGAACGCGTCGCCCGGGTGGGTCAGATCGGCGTAGCGCTCGGGGTTGCCGCCGCGCAGGCCGGGGCTGCCCCGGCCCCCGATCGCGACCAGGGTGAGCCCGCCCTCGACGCCGGCGTGCTGGGCGGAGACGGCGGCGTAGGCGTGCCCACGGCGCACGACCTCCTCGGCGTAGAACGTCCACCCGGGGGCGGCGTCCTGGCCGCTGCTGACGTTGAGCCACTCGACCACCAGCGTGCCGCTCGCGCGCTCGGGGGCCGGCGACCGCACGAGGACGCGCGTCGCGAAGTCGGCCGTGTCGTCGACCTCGAGCGACCAGTGACCGTCGGCGGGCAGGTCGTCGGCGCGGTAGGACACGGCCGTGCCGCTGGCGACGTGCTCGGTCTCGGTGTAGCCCCACTCCGCCAGGTCCGGCCCCGGGCGCGCGGACGCGATCCCGGCGTCGCCGGGTGGGAGCGCCCGCAGCGTGGTCAGGACCGGTCCCTGGCCCGGGCCGCCTTGGCGATGGTCTCCTCGACGATCGAGTTGATCCGCGCGCCGTTGGGCCACCCGGCGTAGTGGCACAGGAAGATCACGATCTCGCGCAGCTCGGTGTCGTCGAGCTCGCCGTTGGCGTGCGCCGCGGGGATCTGGATGCCGAGCACGTCGGCGCCGCCGGTGCCGGCGAGCAGCCCGATCAGTAGCAGCCGCCGGTCGCGGTCGGAGAGACCCTCGCGCTGCCAGATGTCGCCGAAGAGGTGCTCGACGGTGAGGCCGAAGAAGTCGCCGACACCGTCGGTCATGTCGAAGCCGTAGACCTGCTCCATCTTCTCCAGGCCCAGCCGGCGCTTCTCCGGGAGGTCGTCGAACTTGCCGGTCATGCGGACTCCTCGGTGTGGTCGGAGGGCGTTCGTTGGTCGGCTGGCGTCCGTTGGTCGGTTGGCGTTCGTTGGTCGAGCTTGTCGAGACCCAGCCCCGGCCCGAGCCGCTCGAGCGCGAGCCGGGCGAGGGGCACCTCGACGCCGAGCTGGTCGGCGAGGTCGGTGGCGAAGCCGAGGTCCTTCTCCCCCAGCGCACGCACGTGGGTGAAGACACCGTGCCAGAAGTCGCCCTCCGGGATGGGCGCTGCGGTCTCGCGGTGCATGATCGCGCCGGGCCCGCCGGTGATCGCGTCGGTGTGGCGCACGACGTCGCCCAACGCCTTGAGGTCCAGCCCGGCCGCCTCGGCGAGGCGCTGCGCCTCGGTGGCGGCGGTGAACGCCACGAAGTGCATCAGGTTGCGGGCCAGCTTGAAGGTCGTGCCCGCGCCGATCGGCCCGGCGTGCACCACCTTGGACCCCATCGCGTCGAGCACCGGCCGGGCCGCGGCGAACGCGTCGTCGGAGCCGCCCACCATGATCGCCAGCGTGCCGGCCGAGGCGCCCATCGAGCCGCCGCTGACCGGCGCATCCAGGAGACGTACGCCGTGGCGCGCGGCCGTGGCGGCCAGCTCGGCGGGCGTGGCCGGTGCGACGGTCGAGTGCACCACGACGGTGAGCCGGTCGCCCGCGACCCCGAGCACCTCACCGAGAACGTCGCGCACCTGGTCGTCGTCGCGCACCATCACGCACAGCACGTCGACGTCTGCTGCGAGCTCGGCCACGCTGCCGGCGACCTTCGCCCCCGCGGCCTCCAGCTCGGCGAGCGGCTCGGGCGCGACGTCGTACACGGTCAGGGTGAGACCGCGCGCGGGTGCCTGGGCGGCGAGCCGCAGCGCCATCGGCTTGCCGATGTTGCCCAGCCCGATGAAGCCGACGCTGGTCATGGGCGGAAGGTCTGTCCGCCGTCGACGGCGAGGATCTGGCCCGTCACCCACGACGCCTCGTCGGAGAGCAGGAAGACGCAGGCGCCGACCATGTCCTCGGGCTGGCCCATGCGCTTGAGCGCGAGACCCTTGACCAGGTCCTTGGCGGCGTCGCCGGCCTGGGTGCGCGTCGCGGCGGTGTCGGTGGGGCCGGGGGCGATCGCGTTGACCCGGATCCCCATCCCGCCGACCTCGTGGGCCAGCTGGTGAGTGAGCCCGTTGACCCCGACCTTGGCCAGGCCGTAGAAGCCGGAGTAGAGGTAGGCCGCGGTCGAGCTCTGGTTGACGATCGAGCCGCCACCGCGCTTCTGCATCGAGCGATAGACCGCGCGGGTCATCACCAGGGCGCCGTCCATGTTCACGCTCATGAACTTCTTGTAGTAGTCCCAGTCGACGCTGATCAAGAGGTCGAAGGCCATCTCGCCGTAGATCGCGGCGTTGTTGACCAGCCCGTCGATGCCGCCATAGGCAGCCGTGACCGCCTCGACCAGCGCGGTCGCCGACTCGGCTGACGACACGTCGCAGGCGACGAACATCGCGGTGCCGCCCTCGGCCTCGATCTCCTTCGCGACCCGCTCGCCCGAGTCGATGTTGAGGTCGGCGACCACGACGGACGCACCCTCCCGCGCGATCGCCTTGGCGTAGGCCTCGCCGATGCCCTGGGCCGCGCCCGTGACGACGACGACCTTGTCCTTCAGTCTCATGTGAGCTTCCTTCGAGTGACGGTGGTTGAGGTGCGGGCTCGGGTATCGGTGGTTGAGGTGCGAGCGGAGCGAGCCTCGAAACCACTCATGCGGGCTCGGCGATGGTCTTGGTCTCGAGGTACTCCTCGAAGCCGGCCACGCCCATCTCCCGGCCGATGCCGGACTGCTTGTAGCCGCCGAACGGCGCGTCGGGGCTGAACCACACGCCGCCGTTGACCGATAGCGTGCCGGTGCGGATGCGGGCGGCGACGGCCTTGGCGCGCTCGAGCGAGCCGGAGTCGACCGAGCCCGAGAGGCCGTACGCCGAGTCGTTGGCGATGCGCACCGCGTCGTCGTCGCCGTCGTGCGGGATGACGACGAGCACGGGGCCGAAGATCTCCTCCTGCGCGAGCGTCGAGGAGTTGTCGAGGCCCGCGACGACCGTGGGCTCGACCCAGAAGCCGGCCTGGTCGATGACCTTGCCGCCCGTGGCGAAGGTGCCGCCCTCCTCGACCGCGAGGCGCAGGTAGGCCTCCACGCGGTCGCGCTGCACCTGGGAGATGACCGGGCCGCAGATGGCTCCGGGGTCGGCCGGGTCCTTGGCGCCGATCGACTCCATGGTGGCGGCGGCGACCTGCACCGCTTCGTCGTACTTGTCACGCGGGACGATCAGCCGCGTCGTGATCGCGCAGCCCTGGCCGGCGTGGATGCAGGCGGTGAAGGCGGTGGCACCGGCGACGGAGGCGACGTCGGCGTCGTCGAGCGCGATCGCGGCGGACTTGCCGCCGAGCTCGAGGAAGACCTTCTTCAGCGTCGGCGCAGCGGCCGCCATGATCGCGCGACCGGTCGCGGTGGAGCCGGTGAAGGACACCATGTCGATGCGCGGGTCGGTCGAGAGCACGGCCGCGACCTCGTTGGAGCGCGGCGTGACGACGTTGAAGACGCCGGCCGGGATGTCGGTGTGCTCGGCGACGAGGCGTCCGAGCTCGGCGGCCACCCAGGGGGTGTCGGGCGCGGGCTTGAGCACCACCGTGCAGCCGGCGGCCAGGGCCGGCCCGACCTTGGCGAGGTTGATCTGGGTCGGCACGTTCCACGGCGTGATCGCGGCGACGACGCCGACGGGCTCGCGCCGCACGGTCCGGCGGCTCTTGATGCCCATGGGTGCGGCGACGCCGAGGTCGGTCTCGAACTCATAGGTCTCCAGCAGGTCGGTGACCCACTTCAGGCCCTCGACGGGCACGTCGAAGCCGGCGGCGCCCATCATGAAGCCGGGCATGCCGACCTCGGCGGTGGTCAGCGCCTCGAAGGCGACCTTCTCGCCGAGCAGCGCCTCGTGCAGCTGGCGCAGGCAGCGCACCCGCAGCGCGACGTCGGTCGACCAGTCGCTCTCGTCGAAGGCGCGACGGGCCGCGGCGATCGCGGCGTCGACGTCCTCGGCGGTCGCGTCCGGCGCCTGCCCGATCTCCTCACCCGTGGCCGGGTTGAGGATGGCGTACGTCGCCCCGTCGCTCGCGGGGGTCAGCTTGCCGTCGATCAGCAGCTGGGCGGGCGCGGTCACTCGTCTTCCCCGTTGGTCGAGCCAGCCCCGTTGGTCGAGCTTGTCGAGACCACGTAGTCGCCGGCCTCGACGGGCGGCGGCCAGACGGTCGAGGGGATGTCCTTGAGGTGGTAGTGCCCGGGGACCTCGTGACCGAAGACCGACATCCGCTTGAGCAGGGTCTCCGAGGCCTTGTCGGCCGCGAGGATCTCCATGAAGGTGTGGGCGGTCGACGGCATGTCGAACCAGTCGCGCTGCCAGGCGATCTTGACCTGCCCGGCGTCGGCGCCGTCGGTCTGTCGCTCGACGCCGAACCAGGATCCGCCGATGCCGAGGACCTCGTACTCCTCACCGGTCGCGTCGTTGGTGATCCCGGAGCGCTGCTTCCAGAAGCCGAGCACCATCGACTTCTTCTCGTCGATCATCGTGCAGACGTAGTCGTAGTGCCAGCCGTCGAAGCCGTCCATCTCGATGCCGATGGCCCAGTCGCGGATCTGGTCGCGACCGATGGCCATGAAGTGCTCGTCGTGGGAGTACATCCAGCCATAGCTGGCGTCCTCGGCATACCACTCGGCCAGGACCCGCCAGTCGCCGCTGCGCTCGGCCTCCCGGTTGACCTCGAGCCAGGTCTCCCAGAACTCCTCGATCTCAGCCCTGCTCAGGTCAGTCATCGGCGTCCTCTCCTCGTTGGTCAGCTGGCGTTCGTTGGTCGAGCTTGTCGAGACCCAGCGCCATCGCTGGGCAGTACTTCACGGCGGCGAGGACCTGCGGGCGCAGGGACTCGTCGGGGTGCTCCTGCAGGACGACGACCACGTCGGCGTCCGCGTCGAAGCCGAAGACGTCGGGCGCCTCGCCCTGGCACATCTGGTGTCCCTGGCACAGGTCCAGGTCGGCGATCACCCGCACGGCGCCGCCCCCACGGTGGTTGAGGTGCGAGCGAAGCGAGGCCCCACAGTGGTTGAGGTGCGAGCGAAGCGAGGCCCCACGGTGGTTGAGGTGCGAGCGAAGCGAGCCTCGAAACCACTCATCGCTGCCGCCTCCTGTACGTCACCCGGCACGGCTGCTGGAGCTGGATCACCATCTTGGAGACGTCGTCGCGGTAGTCCTCGGACGGCTGCGTCATCTCGAACTCGTAGTCGCGCAGGATCACCGAGAAGATCGCCTTGAGCTGCATCATCGCGAAGGCCGAGCCCACGCAGCGGTGCTTGCCGGCGCCGAAGGGGATCCAGGTCCAGCGGTTGACTAGGTCCTCCTGGCGCGGGTCGAGATAACGACCGGGGTCGAACGACTCGGGCTCGGGGAAGTCCTCCGCGATCCGGTTGGAGACCTTCGGCGACGCCGCGACCATCGTGCCCGGCGCGATGGTGTGGCCCGCCAGCTCGATCTCCTCCTGCACCAGGCGCAGCAGGATGATCAGCGGCGGGTGCAGCCGCAGGGTCTCCTTGAGCACGGCCTCGAGGCGCGGTATGGAGCGCAGCGCCTGGAAGGAGATCTCCGAGCCATCGGCATAGAGGTCGTCGAGCTCGGCAACCACGTCCTTCATGACCTCGGGGTGCCGCATCAGCTCGATCAGCCCCCAGGCGGCCGTGCCCGACGAGGTGTGGTGCCCGGCGAACATCATCGAGATGAAGATGCCGGTGATGAGGTCGGCGCTGTAGTCGACGGAGATCAGCACGTCGAGCAGGTCGCGCTCCTCCTTGGGGACCTTGCCGCGGGCTACCCGCTTGTCGATGATCGCCTGCACGAGCGCGACGAGCTCTACGCGGGCGGCGTCGCGCTGGCGGAAGGACTCGATGTCGGCATAGGCGTCGACGTAGGCCAACGCGTCGGTGCCCTTCTCGAGGTGGTGGTAGTGCTCGGCGAAGCGCGCGTCGAGCTCCTCGCGGAAGGGCTTGCCGATCAGGCAGCTGCTGGTGGTGTAGATCGTGAGCTCGGCGAACCAGTCGAGGAGGTCGATCTCGCCCTCGTCGCCCCACTGACTGACCATCCGGTTGATCTCGGCCTCGATGGTCGCGGCGTGCCCGCGCATCATGTCGCCGCGCAGCGCCTGGTTCTTCAGCATCTGCTGGCGCTCCTCGGGCGAGGCGTCGAAGACGACGCCCTCGCCGAAGATCGGCGTCATGAAGGGGTACGCCGCCGCCTGGTCGAGCGTGGAGTCCGGCGCGCGGAAGAACTGCTCGTTGCCCTCGGCGCCCGAGACCATCACGACGTCGCGCTCGGCCAGCCGGAAGCGACCGATGTCGCCGCACTCCTCGCGCACCCGCATCAGCAGGCCGATCGGGTCGGTGCGCAGCTCGGCGAGGTGGCCGTAGCCGTCGTCGGGCACGGCGTAGGACACCTCGGGGATGTCGGCCTGGGGCTTGCTCATCACGCCTCCTGAGGAGTGGTCGGAGCGGGGCTGATCGGCGCCTCGGGCGAGACCTCGACGAGGTTGAGATGGACGCCGCGCGGGGCGCTGACGACCGTGGTGATCGCGTCGGCGATCGCGGTGGGCTTCATGAAGTGCGGGTGGCGGGCCAGCCCGAAGCGCACCCACTGCTCCAGCACGAAGGCGGCCTGGTCGACGTCCCAGTCGCTGCCCATCTCGCTCCAGGTGGGGCCGGGGCGCACGATGCTGGCGCGCACGCCGGTGCCCTCGAGCTCCATCTGCAGCGCCTGCGCCATGCCCTCCAGGCCCCACTTGCCGGCGGCGTAGGACGACATGAAGGGCCGCGGCCGCACGGCCACGTCGGAGGAGACGAAGAGGATGTCGCCGCGGGTGCGGGCGACCATCCCGGGCACGAAGGCCCGCACCAGCCGGTGGGCGCCGAGGATCGCGAGGTCGAGCTCCTGGCCGAAGCGCTCGGTCGGCACCTCGTGGATCGTGCCGGGCCCGACGGACCCGGCGTTGCTGATGACGACCTCGATGTCGCCGAGGTCGCTCGCCACCGCCGAGGCGAAGGCGGCCACGGAGTCGTCGTCGGTCACGTCGAGCGCGTGCACCACGGCCTCGCCGCCCGCGTCGCGGATGGCGGTGGCGACGTCCTCGCACTTGGACGTACGCCGTGCCCCGAGCGCGACGGGGAAACCCGCGGCCGCGAGGGCCAGGGCGGTGGCGGCGCCGATCCCGGACGAGGCGCCGGCGACGACCGCGGGGCGGCGGTCGGGCTGGGCATACTTGCTCATCGCTTCACCACCCGCACCGGCATGGCCGAGAAGCCCCGCACGCTCGTGGAGTGGACGCGCACCGCGGCCCGGTGGTCGACCTCGACCGTGCGCACCCGGCGTACGAGCTCGCGCAGGGCGACCTGCGCCTCGAGCCGGGCGAGGTTGGCGCCGAGACAGAAGTGCCGGCCGCCGCCGAAGCTGAGGAGCTGGGCGACCTCGGCCTTGTCGCGACGGATGTCGAAGTCGTCGGGTCGGGAGAAGACCTCGGCGTCGCGGTTGGCGGAGCCGAGCACCAGCAGCAGCTTGGAGCCGGCAGGGGCGACCTTGCCGTGCAGCTCGACGTCGGCCAGGAGGTGGCGGGCGAGCATCTGGGTGGAGGGGTCGAAGCGCAGCGTCTCCTCGATCCACGGCACCACCGGGTCGGCGGCCTGCCCGGGGTCGGCGAAGACCTCGGCGAGCTGGTCGGGGTGGGAGGTGAGGTGGAAGAGCGCGTTGCCGAGAAGCTTGGTGGTGGTCTCGTTGCCGGCGACGACCATGAGGAAGAGGAAGCCGATGATCTCCTCGTCGGTGAGCATGTCGCCCTCACCGTCCTCGGACTCCTCGCGCACGGCGAGCAGGGCGCTGGTGAGGTCGTCACTGGGCTGCTTCTTGCGCTCGGCGAGCATGTCGGCGTAGTAGCCGAAGAGCACGATCGCGGCCTCCATGCCCGCCTGGGGCACGTCGCGCACGCCGTCCTCGCGGTGCACGAGCAGGTCGGCGAGCCGGCGCAGCTCGTCGCGGTCGGCTTCTGGCACCCCCATCATCTCGGAGATGACGTCCATCGGGAGCTTGCCGGCAAAATCCTGGATCCAGTCGAAGGAGTCGTCCTCGAGCGCGCGGTCGAGGTAGAGATCGGTCAGGCGCTGGATCTGCGGCTCGAGCTCGCGCACCCGTCGCGGCGTGAAGCCTTTGGAGACCAGGGACCGCAGCCGCGTCTGGCGCGGGGGGTCCATCCCGAGGAAGCTCATCACCCGGTGGGCGTCCTTGTTCCACGCGCTGGCGTCGAGCGAGACGCCCATCGCGTTGCTGTAGACGCCCTCGGTGCGGATCGCGTCCTGGATGTCGGCGTGCCGCGAGAGCACCCACAGGTCGTGCTGCTCGTCGTGGTGCAGCGGCGACTCGGCGCGCAGCCGGGCATAGACCGGATAGGGGTCGTCCTGGAAGGCGTAGTCGTAGGGGTCGAACTGGATCGCGTCTTCGGTCTTCACTGGTTCCCCTTGAGGATCACGGCGACGACGGCGTCGAGCCGCTCGCCCATCTCGGTGTAGGTCATAAGGCCCATGCCGGCCTGGAGCAGCGCGCCGGAGAAGGCCAGCGTCAGGGTCTCGAGCACGACCGGGTCGGCCTTCTCCCCCAGCGCCTCCTTGAAGCGCTCGACGAACTCCGCCCCGATCCGGAGCCGCAGCCGCTCGACGTCCGGGTCGCTGCCGAGCAGCGCCTGCGTCGCGCCCGCGGCCAGCGCCGGCTCGGTCGCCAGCGAGGTCGCCATCCGGCGCGTGACCTGCTGGACGCGGCTGGTCGCGTCGTCGTACGACGTATCGGTGGTCGCCGCAGCCGCCTCGGCGGTGAGGTGGCGCAGGAAGAGCTCGGCGAAGAGGTGGTTCTTGGACGACAGGTAGGTGTAGGCCGTGGCGGCCGAGACACCCGCCCGCAGGGCCACCGTGCGGATGGTGAGCGCCTCGACGCCGACCTCGCGCAGCTCCTCGGCGCCGGCCGCGAGCAGTCGCTCGGCGGTCTCGGCCTGCCGCGCGTTGGGCTCCCGCCGCGGGCCGCTGGACACCTGACTGGACACCTGTCTAATCTAGAACACGTTCTCGTTCTTCGGCAAGGGGTGCGCATGACCAGCACGTACGACGACCTGACGCGCGAGCAGCTCGCGGTCCTGGTGCCCGAGCTGCTGCTGATCGGTCAGCTGATCGACCGCTCGGGCATGGCGTGGTGCATCTCGGCCTTCGGGCGCGAGGAGATGGCGCAGATCGCGATCGAGGAGTGGGCCGGTGCGAGCCCTGTCTACACGCGACGGATGCAGAAGGCCCTGCGCTATGAGGGCACTGACGTCATCACGATCTTCAAGGGCCTGCAGCTCGACATCGGCGCTCCCCCGCAGTTCATGGACTTCCGCTATGCCGTGGAGGACCGCTGGCACGGCACCTTCCACCTCGACCACTGCGGTGCGCTGATGGACGTCGAGCCGATGGGCCCGGAATTCGTCCGCTCGATGTGCCACGACATCGAGGACCCGACCTTCGACGCAACCGCCGTCGCCACCAACCCCCGCGCCCAGGTGCGCCCCGTCCACCGCCCCCCGCGCATGCCCGCCGACCGGGCGCCCCACTGCGCGTGGACCGTGATCATCGACGACGCCCACCCGCCCGTCACCGCCCTGCCCGCCTTCGACGTCATCTCGCAGACGCTGGCCGCCGGCGTCGAGCTCGACCCCATCGATCCGGACGACGAGGGCATGGCCGACTACGCCGGCCCCCTCCTCGACGACGTCGACTTCGCCGCCTTCTCCCACTCCGCCCTCGTCCGCATCGCCGACGAGGTCTGCCTGCAGATGCAGCTCCTCAACCTGTCCTTCGTCCACGCCGTCGGCCAGCGCACCGACGCCGACGCCGCCCGCGAGATCTGCCGCAAGCAGCTCGTCGGCATCGCCGGCATCGCCGCGGAGCGCATCGCCCGCGCGCTCGCGCTGCCTCGCGACGCCGCCGGCGCCCTGCGGGTCCTCGAGCTGCACCCGCTCCTCAACCCTGCCGCCTACGTCGCGGCCTCGGTCGCCGACGGCTCCCTCTCGGTGCGCCCGTCGGCCGCCCACCAGGACAGCGGCTGGCTCACCCTCTGCGGCCCCGACGCCACCGACGCGTTGAGCGCCGTCGTGCAAGCGGTGGATCCGCTGCTCGACGTCGAGGTCACCGGCTCCCCCGACGACTGGACCCTCCAGGTCGTCACCCGCGACACCCCCGCCCAGGAACGCGGCGAGGTCGCCGTCACCCGCTTCTCCACCGGCGCTGCCTTCGAGTTCGAGCCGCGGATGTCGCTTCCCATCACGCCTGTGTGAGGTCGTGGACCTAGCCCACACCGCCCAGAATGACGCGGCCCGGTCGATCACCATCCGGTCAGGCGGCAACGCGTCGATACAGGTGGGCGCGGATCTGGCGGCCGACGCGACGCCAGGGGTGCGGGAGCAGCATGGCTTCGTAAAGGAAGACGGGGACGTCGTAGTAGTCGTAGTTGCCGCCGCTGTGGAACTTGACCCGCAGGGTGCGGGTGGCCCGGTCGTAGCCCACACAGGCGACGTTGTCGGAGACGACGGGGACCATGTGCATGTTGCTCTCCTGGCGGTGTGGTTTAACTGCGGGTCTTTCGGTTGGGGACCCAGTGGATGCGGCCGTCGCGGAGCCAGTAGTGGCAGCGGGGGTTGCCGCGGTAGTCGATGGATGGGTGGACGGAGGGCTGGCCGGCGTTGTTGGTCGTGACCTTCCATCGGGTTCTTGCGGGGCTGGCCAAGTTGAGCTCGATGGTGTGGCCGCGTCCGCACGGACAGTCGAGGAGCGCCCACTTGGGTGTCGTCACTCCGAGGACGTAAACGCACCGGGGGTCGAGGTGCTCGGGCAGACCACTGCGGTCTGCGAGGACCACTACCTGGGTGACGCGGGACTTCGCGTGGCCGTTGCGGGCACGCCGGTACGCGCGGACGACACGGGTCCAGGCGTTGGCCAAGAGGCGCTTCACTGGAGGACTCCGAGGAGGTCGAGGTACGGGGCGCGGATGCCGCGGCCGATGAAGGCCGCGGTGGCGCAGAAGCAGCCGGGGCGTGCCGGTCGGGCGTTGCGGCGCAGCTCGCTGAGGTGGGAGCGCAGCAACAGCTCCGTCGCTTCGGTCTTCCCGAGGCCGGTCAGGCGCAGGAGGAACTCGGTCGCGCCGAGCGCCGCGACGCTGGTGGTGAGGGTGACGACCGCGGGCTGCGGCGTCTCGGCCGCCCGCACGTACCCCTCGCCGGCGAGCGCCTTGCGGGTCTCGGGGTCGAGGTTCTCGGCGGCCGCGAGGCCGGGATCGATCCGGCCGCGGCACAGCAGGCACGCCGTGCCGGGCGCCACCCAGGTGACGCGCTGCTCGATCTGCACCTCCCTGCCTCCGTCCTCGCGCTCGGTCGGCGCGACCAGGACAGCGACATCGACGACGGGGGCGATGTGCGCGTACGCCCATCGGTTCAGGATCAGGCGGGCGCCGTGCCCGTCGACGCAACTGAACACGACGTCGGCGTGCGCGATCGCGGCGAGCGCGTCCGGGTGGTTCAGCGGCTTGTCGATCCGGACCACCGGGGTGCCCAGGCCGATCTCGTCGAGGTGGTCACCGAGGGCGTCCACCTTGAGACGGCCGACGTCACCGGTCGTGATGCCGTGCCCGCGGGTCGGCGTCGGGTCGGTTACGACGTCGTCGTCGACGATGACGAGCTCACCCAACCCCAGGCGCGCGACCTGCACTGAGACCGCGGACCCGGTGCCGCCGCCACCGATGACGGCGGCGCGCACGTGCTTCAAGGTCCGGTTGCCGTCCGGGCCGAGCATCCGGATCTGCCGGTCGAACACCGACAGCTGCTCCTCGTTCGCCGAATCGCCCCACTCCTCAGCGTCACCGGGCGGCAGGTACAGGTGGAGACCAGCGCCAGCGACCCGGACCGCGTCGACGACGACGAACTGCGGCGCCTGTGCGTCGAAGGTCTCGCCGAGGTCGTACAGGCGGGCGGCGACCTGCGGGGTGTCCGGGCTGCCGGCGACCACGATGGCCGCGTAGTACGGAGCGCCGAACGCGCGGGCCGTGATCGCCAGCTCGACGTCGACCTGGTCGTCGTAGGTGGAGAACTCTGGTAGGCCACGCGGGTGGGTGTGGACGAACACCGGGACCTGGTCGTGCGCCACGGCCGCACGGAACGCCGGCACCCACCCGGACGAGGAGATCGACAGGCCCATCGGGCCGCGCTCGACGTAGGCACCCTCGGGGACCGGCGCGACGGTCTGCGCGAGCAGCGTGATCGACCCGACCTCCTTCGGGATCCCGGCACGGGCGACGGACGTGTCCACGGTCGTCGCCGCGGTCCCCACGAGGGAGGTCGCGACGACCGCCGCGGTTTCGTCATCGGCGCCGAGGGAGGAGGCCAGCGGGGTGAACTGGGCCTCAGTGAACACGATGCGGGTCGACATCAGTGGCCGCCCGCGATCGCCAGCGCCCGCCGGACGTACGCCAGGTACGTCTCGAGATTGTCCACGCCCGGGCGCCACTGGCCCCCGATGTGGCGGCTCCACCGCTGCCAGGTCCGACCGACGTGGTTCTCGATCACCTCAGTGCCCGGGATCGCGGCGCCCTTGGCCGTCAGGGCCGGCGACACCCAGAACATGTCCGGGGTGGCGTCGGGGAACCCAATCGGCAGGCGCAGAAGTAGGTCGACGTGGGCCTGGTCGAGGCCTGGGGTCGGGAATTCGGCCAGGACAGTGTGGACGAACCCGTCGACGACCTCGACCGTGTGGCTGTAGCCCAGCGAGTTGAGGTAGGTCTGGTCCTGTTCACGGAGGACCGCCACGAGCGCACCCATCGGTCAGGCCCCGGTCTTCGGGGAGGTCGGCTGGCCGGGGTTGATGACGCGCGGCACCGTGAAGAACCGCATGTTCGGCTCCAGGTCGACGACCTGATCGTCCTCGATGAGCTGGTCGAGCTCATCGACGATGTCGAGCCACAGGTCGCGGTCTGCGCTGACGGGCGGCGACGGCACGAGGCGCAGCTGCGTGCCGGTGAGCTCGTCGCCCCGCGGTTGGTACTTCGTGCCGTCGATGTAGATCGGGGTCTTCCCCGGCTTCGGGTCCTTCACCTTCGTGTCCTGGGACATTGGCGCTACTCCTCTGTGAAGCGGGACCCCTCACCGAATGTGAACGAGAACCCGTGTTCGCAGTTGCGAACACACTCAAGTTAGCACATTGCGTCCGCAACAGCGAACGCTCTACACTCAAGTCAAGATGGCTGTCTCTGAACTTGAGCGTGCGCGCGCACTCTTTCCGAGTGCGCCAGACGTCATGCTCATCGAAAGCCTGCTGGAGGATCTGGGGCGCAAGCTCGAGTTGAAGTCGCCGACGGACCTGCATCTCGCCGCAAGCTTCCAAGGGGTCAAAGAGATCCAAGTCGCTGAGATGGACTGGGCTGGGATGCTGGTGCCGACAGGCGACGGCAAGTTCGTAATCAGGGTGCGTAAACACGACAATCCGCACCGAAGGAACTTCACGATCGCCCACGAGATTGCCCACACGTTCCTCCCCGGGTACGCCGTGATACAGCACCGATGCGGCGGGCGAAGCTCCTTGGGCTTCCTCGGCAATCGGCATCTCGAGAACCTTGCCGATGCCGGGGCTGCGGAACTGCTGTTGCCGCGGCGATTTCTGTCGCCGATATTCGAAAGCTTGGCGTTCGATATGGGCGCGATCAAACGTGTCGCCGCTTCCCAGCACGCAAGTCTGGATGCGACATTGCGACGATTCCTTCGCCTCACCAGCCGAGATGCGGCCGTCATCGACCTACGCCGATCAACGGTTCCTGATGGCAGCCCGAGAACGACCGTTCACCGGGTATTCAGCAACAGCGAGTGGTGTCCAATCGCACCCTTGCAACTGACCGGCCAATGGCTTCCTTCAAGTCACCCTCTTTGCGCCATCGTTGACAGCGCTGAAGCAAGCGACGTCATCGACCTATCCATACTCCGGACGACCAGCCGCACCGCCCACATCTCTGCCATCTCCGACCCGTACATCGACAACGAAGGAAGTCCTGTGATGCGCTCACTTATCCTCGCCACCCCACGTCGGGCCAAGTCGGTCCACGCCATCAGCCACGGCCGACTGCCTGAAGCGAGCTGACGGAAGCATGACTTCGACACGGCACGCGCACGAAACAATTCAGCAGGAGGACGTCGTCGAGCGCCTCGGATTAGACGAACCGAGTGCCAAAGAGATCGGGAGTCGGATTGCTGGACTGCGGAAGGACAAGGGCCTCTCGCTTAGCGAACTGGCATCGTCTGCAGCGGTAAGCAAGTCGTACTTGTCGACTGTAGAAAAGGGCAGCGGCAGCCGACCAGGAGCAGCGTTTCTCCATAAGATCGCACAGGCGCTCGGTGTCACCCTCGCCGATCTCGTAGGCCGCGAGATTGTTGCCGAAGTTCCGAGCATTTCCCCCGCACTACGTGAGTTCGCGTTGGAACGTGGCTTGCCCCGCGGTGACATCGAGATGCTTGCTGGCATCGCCTTTCGCGGAGAAGCTCCTAAAACGAAACAACGGTGGGAGTTCATTTACCGCGCGATCAGAAGCAGTGCAGATATGGACTACGAAGGCAGTTAGTTACAGTCGCTTGTCCGCGGTACCAAAGCGTCTGGGGTATAGAACCCGATCCCCAGAAGCGTCCCTCGTCTCCGCTTTAGGTCGTGGGACGAGAGCCGTCCCGAGCGTCTCTCGACCGCTGCTTACGTCAGCCGTGGATCGGCGTGATGAGGCGGCGTTCTGAAGCGATCCGTTGAGAACTGCTGTCGCGGCATTGAGTCTCGCCGGCTCAAGAGGCATGAAAGATCCTGATGTTCATAAGAGCAGCATCTGTCAGGACTCAGCGCGAACAGAAGACCCTCATGCGCGCCCCCACCTGGTTGGTTGCGCTCCACGCGCTCTGCAGGAGGGCATAGAGCTGAATCAGTTCGGGGGTGGGTCTTTGCACGGCCTTTCGGACGGACGAAAGACTGAGGGTCCCACCGAGAACCAACCAGACCTCGCGGTCTGCATTGGGGTCTCTGATGACGGATCGTGCGTGCGACCAGAAGGCCTCCCCATCGGCGAAGTTGCCTAGTCGTTTTCGATCGACAAGTTGCGTGACCTTGGTCTTGTCGTCGGTCAGCTTCCAATTCCGATTCCAGTCGGACTTCGCGGCGCGTGGCACTTCGTTGTTCAGCGGCTGAAGCCACAGTAGGTTTTTCGTCGCCTGAGACACGACCTCGTGCAGGGCCGACGGCGCGAGCTGGCTGCCATCTGCTGCTTTAGCGTGAATGAAAGCAATCCGGTTCGGCTGCACCGCGATGAAGTCCGCGATCTCTGAGTTGAGGTCGCCGCACAGAAGCATGTCAATCTTGCCAAAGTGCTCTGCCATCGCTGCGCTCGGGCCTTCGGTCGCCTGCGGCTTCCGAAGCTCGTCGATCAGGTTGAAAACTGATCCCGGCTCCCAGTCGTCGCCGAGGCGCCGCTTCCCCTTCTCGCTCCTTGCAGTATCAAGTGCGGCCACGGGCGTCAGGGCGTCTAGTAGCCAGAACCGGTCCTCGGCGGTGTCAGGCCTGACCGGCTGGGCGAAGTGACCGTTCGCATAGAAGAACTCGTCGCTAGCCGGGACAACACGGAACCGCTGCTCTGCATTAATCAGCGCAACGAGCTCCCGCCGAGGAGCGGATTTCTCACGGTAGTTGAGCTTGGTCAGGGCGGGACAAACGAAGTCGTAGCGTCCGCGCTCGGAGTTCCAAGAGAGATCAAACGGCAGGGTTTCTCGTTCGACTCGCAGGGTGCCACTTCCGTTGTGAATCTCGCTGGCGTAGTCGTGCAGGTCCAGCTCCTGGCGGGTCTCGCCATCGCCGGGCCGATCGAAGTCGTTGGCCACGACGTCGAGCAGTACGTGCAGGGGCGCCTTGTCGTCCGGAACTTTGGACGTGTCGGCGTAGCGCCGAAAGGTAGCTGCCGGGGCCATACGGCCATCGAGCGCTTTGGCAATCGAGTCTGACCACTCGACGAAGGACGCGTAGGTGTTGGGGCTGTCCCGACTGTCTCGCAGTCGTGATCGACTGATCCCGAGGTACCGACGGAATCGATCTTCGTCTCGAGAGGCTGGGGGGTACCCCTCGGCGACTGAGCACACGTACGCGTAGTCAGCGAGACCGGGCGCCACGTCCTCGATGGCTGCCGCGCGGATCGTACGCGCACGGACCGCGCGACGACCGAGATCCGTGTTGTCGAGCGAGACCGTCGTTAGTCGCGAGTCCTTCGCGAGAAGGCGTGACAGGCGGCTCGGCACCTCGAGTGGGATTGTCCCCAAGGATTCCGGCGTGCGACCTTCTGTATCGAACACGAACAGGTGGTGTCCGACGTGGCGGAGAAGGGTGAAGCCGAAGCGTGCCTCCAAGAACGCCGCGGTGCGTAGGTAAGGCGAGTTCGCGACGGAAACGAAGGGAAGGATGACCGCGTTCTCCGACGGATACTGTCGAGTCTGAATTTCGCGGTCCTCCTCCCTCCACTCGGCCTCAATCTCATTTGCGAGCTGGCCTAGGTCCATCTGGGCGCCCGGCCGATAGATGCGGGCAGCCAGTGGGAACTTGAGGTGCCTCCATGCGTTGTCTGTTTCAAGGCTGAGGGGAACTCGGAAGCGCCCGTCGTAGTAGATCGATGTCGGCGCAGCCGCGATCAGCTGGGTCACGAGCTCCTGACGTGTGGCAAGCCCTTCGCCTGCACTGACGTCGAAGATCTTGTAGTTGTCCCAGACCTCCTTGACGTCAAAGTTCGGACGATGTGCCACCCAAGCCGCGTCGTCCGTGTCAGACCTGCGTGGATTGCGCAGGACTCGCCCGATCTGCTGAACGGTTCCGCGGTCGTTGCTCAGACCATCGTAAAAGGCCAAGATTCGGAACCGCGGGTCATCAAGCCCCTCAACGAGTTTGAACTGGTGTACCCAGATCTGATCGTTCGTCTTATCGGGGTTCGGGACGTAGCGGTAGAGCCCGGCCGGCTCGTCAGTTGTGAACGACTCGTGGATGCCGATCGCTGATTTTCCATAGGGCTTGGAGCGGAGAAGCTCGACAAGCTCTCGAATATCAGTGGCCTTGCGGCAGCGCACAATAACGCGCGTGTCTGGGTGCGACTCCGTCTTCTCGTGGATGAGACCTACGAGTTCGGTCGCGAACACCGCCGTATCGGCACCTGTGAAGGGCACGAACTCTGGAGTTCGAAGAAAGCCGTCGTCGACTGCGTCGGCGTACGAGTATCCGTACTGACTTTCCGGATCCACAACGAAGTATTTGTGGTCATTGCGATACGGGGTAGCCGTGAGGAGCACCGTAGGGCGGGCGATTGATCGAAGAGCTTCAGACCAGCGCGGTGCCGGCTCGTAGTGACACTCGTCGACGAAGACTGCGTCAAACTGCGCGAACAGGTCCCTCATATCATCGGCGCCGCCCCCTGAGCGACCGTAGATCTGAAGAATCTTGGCGGTCGTCGCCACAAATACCGTTGGCTGACGAACCTGCTTCAGCGTCCCGATCTCCTTGGTAACCGGGAGGTCGTGCACCTCAGGGAAGGTCTCCGGTCGCTGCGCCTCCAGTCGCTCCCATACGCGGTGTCGAAGGTCCCGAGTCAGTTGATCAACGATCCCTCGCCACGGCGCTACTACCAGGACGTGCTTCTTCCGGGCTCGAACAGGCCGGCGCGCACTCAGGTTCTCGATGGCGGCCGCGATCACCGCACTCTTGCCGGTGCCGGTCGGCATAGTGACGAGTGCAGCGCCGACCTGGGCACCTCGTGCCTTGTTGAGATACCCGTCGATGGTCGTGACAGCCGCCAACTGATGAGGCCAGAGCTGCGCGCGAAGGGTCAGTGAAGGCACTCGCCAATCCAAGCGCTTCTCCATCGCGGATTCTTGAGATTTGTAAAGTCCAAGCGTCGTGGCTGCTCGGTCGTCCGGTCTTGGCATGTCGGGCGGGAGCCGCGTGGCGTCAGTTGCCACGGCTGGCCACCCCAAGACTCGGCCCGTGTCTGACCACGAAAAGGAGATTCTCGGCACCGGGAGCCGCGTCTTTTCACCGCGATCGCGAGCTACCTGGGCAACACCGGGAGGCTTCGCGCTTGGGCCCGCTGCGCTCCACGAAGGGCGCTGAGCTCCTGACGGAAACCGGAGTGCGCGTTCTGATCCAGGTTCAGCGGCAATACCAGCGTCTCGATAAGTTCGTGCTCGAGGGTCCATGGAGTCGCCGTCTCAACCCAACAGACTCGAGCATGGTCGCTCATCCACTGCGACAGCGCCTCCTCTCCGGCGCTGAACGTAAGGCGTGCTCCTGATCCAACGCGACGAAGTTGAAGGTCGAGCTCAGCAGCGAGGAGTGACCCGAGCGTCAATCGCAGCGTCGAGCCATAGGCGTTACCGCGATAGTGATAGCGAACCCTCGTTCGCATGGTCTGCCGACTCGGCTTAAGCCCATCGGCGCCCGGCTTCCTCGGCGAAATGCCGACGTACAAGAGGGCATGGCCGTCGACCACCCGGCAGCCGTCGACAGGCACGTGGGGCGGGATGGCGTCGAAGTACCAGGCGTATACGCCCGCGACCGCTGGTATCGGCGAGGGACGAGACAACACCTCGGGTCGACTGAATAACCGGCGAGGCGTCAACAACTGCGACGCCTCACCTCCGAGCGGTTCAGGATCCATGTCGCGAACCATGACACGGCGACTCGACAGCCACGCCGGTTCGCGTCATTCCGCCGCATATGGGACAGACGGCGCACCTCACGGGGCGTGGCGCCACTAAGCCAGCAACCCGGGGCGGCCTCGGGATCTGCGCTCGCGAAAGGACCCGTGAGGTAGACAAGGCGCATGGAACCCCGAGACCACGGTCGTATCGCTCGCTCCCTGGAGCCCCTGCACGCCCTGGGTTACTTCTCCCCGGACGTCGAGGAGGCGCTGGTCGGAGCCGGAGCTCGCAAGGGGCGCACGGCGTACTTCGCCTCGCGCTCCGCAGCGATGGGCCGGGTCGGCGCCGGCGTGGTCGCGGCGACGTTCTACAACTTCAACCCCGCCTTGGTCGCGAAGTGCGTCCCCGCCGCGTGGGACCAGATCACGCCCGAGGACGCCGTCGCCGCCCGCTACCGCGGCATCGATGCCTCCTACCGACGCCTGCTCGGCGCCGAGGTGCTCGCGTCCCCGGAGGTCGCGGAGGCTGCCGAGCTCGCGCGCCGCGCGAGCGAGGGCTGCACAGCACCCGGCCGACCGTTGTACGCCGGCCACGCCGACCTGGCCTGGCCGACCGAGCCCCACCTCGTCCTCTTCCACGCGTTGACGTTGCTGCGCGAGCACCGCGGCGACGGCCACGTGGCGGCGCTGATCGCCGCGGACCTGAGCGGCCTGGAGGCACTGGTGACGCACTGCGCGACCGGCAAGGGCTTCGTGCCGGCCGTGGCTCAGTTCACCCGCGGCTGGTCAGACGAGGAGTGGGCCGCCGCGACGGCTGCGCTGGTCGAGCGCGGCCTGCTGACGCAGGAGGGTGCGCTCACCGACGCGGGTCGCGACCTGCGCCGTGAGGTGGAGACCGCAACCGACCGGATGGGCGCCGCACCATGGGTGCACCTGGGCGACGAGGGAGCGCTGCGGCTCGCCGAGCTGGGTCAGCCGCTGGTCGCCCGCGCCCTGGCGAACGGCGCGTTCCCCGAGGGTGTGTTCTCGGCGGGCTGACCGGGGCGGCGGGCATCCCCTGGGCTCCCGACGTGGACTCAGCCGAAGTCCGCTTGTGGCTGAGTCACCGCCTCTGGGAGTGGTGAAACGTCCGCTCATGTCGATGATCCGCACGGGTTGAACAATGCGGTTGATCGCACGTACCCAGTGCGTGCGATCAACCGCATTGGTGGGGGATCCATCCGACTCTGGCGCGATCCGCGCGGTGAGCTGACCGGTGACCGACGGCCTGCCGACGTGGTGGTGATCGAGGCGACTCCTCCACGCGCCATGATGAGGGCGTTGCCCCCAGGTCGAGGACGCCGGGCACATCGAGCAGGAGCAGGAGACGGTGTTGCGCGAAGCCAAGGTCGAGGTCCGGCCCGTGGACCTGCGGGTCCTGTCGTGAAGAGGTTCCTCGATCACGAGGCGGCCCTCGTGGTGATGGCCGACAAGATGGCCGAGCTGAAGCCACACCTGCGGGGCTGGCTTCACGCGGGCTCGGTGCCGTTCGTGATCGCGGCGGGAGTGGTGCTCATCGTGCTGTCGCCGAGCACGGGGACCAAGGTCGGTGCGGGGATCTTCACTGGCTCGGCGCTCCTGTTGTTCGGCGTGTCCGCGATCTATCACCGCGGCACCTGGCAGCCGGCCGTCTGGGCGCTGTTGCGTCGGCTCGACCACTCCAACATCTTCATCCTCATCGCCGGCACCTACACCGCCTTCGCGATGCTGCTCCTGCGGGGAGATGCCCGAGTGCATCTCCTCGTCGGCATCTGGAGCGGCGCCCTGCTCGGTGTGCTCTTCCGGGTCTTCTGGACGGGCGCCCCACGCTGGCTCTACACACCGATCTACATCGGACTGGGCTGGTTCGCGGTGTTCTTCATCCCGGACTTCGTCGAGGGCGCCGCCCGCCTGAGCAGTGCCACAGCCGTGTCCGTGGTCGTGCTGCTCGTGGTCGGCGGCCTCTTCTACACCCTCGGTGGCGTCGTCTACGCACTCAAGCGGCCGAACCCCAGTCCCGTGTGGTTCGGTTTTCACGAGGTCTTCCACGCGTTCACGATTCTGGCCTTCGCAGCGCACTACGTGGCGGTCTCGCTCGCGACGTACGGCCTGCGCTGACATCTCCTCCGCCGTCGTCGGGAGCGCGGGGCTGCATTCATACCGAGCTCCCCGCGAGTTGATGAAGTAGAGGTCGCGGCCACGGGCCCGGATCGCCGCCTGGTCCGGGGAGCACGACATCGGGATTCGCGGGCGTCCCGACGGAAGAGGATGTCTCTGCGGTCCACGACGATCTCTTGGTAGGTCTGGAGGACGCTCGGATGGGGTCCCCCCTTGGCACAACCTGCTGCCTCGACACGGAGTCTGTAGGAGTGAGGAGGTGGCGCCCATGACGATCGCACACGCGGCCGCGCCGACGTTCGAGGAGTATGCAGCGGCGATCTGGCCATCGCTCTACCGCCGTGCCTACCTGCTGAGCGGCAACCATGCCGATGCCGAGGACCTCGCGCAGCAGACACTCATCAAGGCCCACGGCGCGTGGTCGAAGGTGAGCCGGGCAGAGTCGTCCGACGCCTACGTGCGCCGCATCCTCACCAACACCTTCCTTTCCGCGAAGCGGGCCGAACGGCGTCGGCCGGAGCGGCTGCTCGGCGAGGACCCGCCGGAGCTCGGCCCACCGCCTCAGGGCCCCGAGGACCGGATGGCGCTGTGGCCACACGTCCGCGCCCTGCCGCCGCGACAGCGTGCCGTCATCGTCCTGCGCTACTACGAGCAGCTCAACGAGGCGGAGATCGCCGACGCCCTCGGGTGCTCGCGCGGCACCGTGAAGTCCACCGCGCACCACGCGCTGCTGAAGCTACGAAACGCTGTCGATGGGAGTGAGGACTGATGGACTTCGAGATCGAGCGCACCCTGAGCCGCGAGCTGGACCGAGTCGCAGGCGACCTCGTCGTCCCCCCCATGCCGGATCTTCCGACCGCCACCGCCCGGGCGCGTTGGCACGTTGCTGCACCCATGCTGGTCGCGGCGGCGGTCGCCATCACCGTCCTGCTCACGGTGGTCACCCTGCTCACGTCGGCCGATCCCGACCGCGGAGAGCCCTCACCCGCACCGGCCCCGGCACCCAGCACGACCTCGGACGACGGCTCCGTCTCCAGCGCGGCGCCTGAGGCGCCCGTGGTGGTCTCCGGCGCCCTGTACGTCGGGGGTGAACAGGTGCCCGGTCGCTGGGACTACGTCCGAGGCAGTGGCATGCACTGGATCGGTCTGCGCGCCGACGGCAGCTGGTGGTGGGGCTACGACGCCCGCCCGCAGCAGCTCGAAGGCACGATGTACCAGCCGCCGGTGATCTCACCGAGCGCCGGCTACCTGGCGCGCGTCCTGAGCGAGGACGGCGGTGCGTTGCTCGTCGGTGCCGACACCGAGGAAGGCGGCGAGGGTTTCGGTGGCGTCGACCTGCCGGGAGCAGGACTCGACCCCGCCGTTCGCGCGGTGGCCGTGACCGACGCCGGGCTCGTGATGGTCGCGGGGACGAGCTTCCAGCGGCTGTGGCGCCCGCTCATCGACGGGGAGACCATCGACCTCGCGCAGACCGCACCGGGTCAGGTCGTCATCGGCAACACGGGCGCCGGCCTGCTCGTCAACGAGGGCGACCTCGGCGCCGTCGACGGCACCCAGGGGGAGCCCTACCTCGCCCGCCTCGCCGAGGACGGCACCCTCGCCCGACTCGGTGCCGTGCCGACCCATGACGTCCTCGAAGCCAGCCAGCAGTGGCTCGCCTACGTGCCCCCGGGCACGGTGGGCGGTGAAGCTTCAGCGGCCCGCACCCTGCGGGTGCAACAGGTCGACGGCTCTGCGAGCGGCGTGCTGACGCCGCCCGAGGGGTGGCTCTTCGTGGCCCCGGGCTTCCAATGGGAGAGCGACGACCGACTCCTCGCCCGCGTCGTGACCGAGGACGGCGGAGACGAGGCGCTCGTCCGGTGCCGACCGGAGCCAGCCTCGTGCGTCCGGGTCAGCCTGCCCTGAGCCGAGCAGTGCGGGGCGCCTAGACCGACAACCTGGTGACGGTCCTGGACACGTGGTCGCCCGACCTCTCGAGGAACACGATCTCCCCGAAGTCGACGTGCGACCAGCCGTCCTCGTCGTCCGTCAGGGCCTCGGAGGCAAAGATGGCGACCGATGCCTCGTGCTCGTCGCACGCCTCGAAGTCGTAGGACGTGCCGTCGCTCGGGACGTGGCGACCCACCAGCAGATACATCGGCTCCAGGAGCATCGAGAGGGCGTAGTCGTCCGAGCCCGGAGCCGACTCCCGCAGCTCCTTCCAGTCCCCGGCCGGATTGGTCTCGCCCTGGTGCCCGAGGCCGACGTTGACCCCGATGATCCGGCCCGGCGACACCAGGGCCATCTTCATCTTGGTCAGGGCAGGGAGGCCGAGGTCCGCCATCGCCTGGGAGATCAGCGCGATCATCCTCTCGATCGCGCGTTGCACGTCCTGGTCGCTGTCGCCCTCGAGCAGCGAAAGCAGGAGCACGTAGAGGAACTCCGTGTCCGTCGTGCCCCGCATCTGCTTCAGGTATCTGTCCTCGCAGTGCTGGAGCAGCTCCCTCTGCAGGAGCATCCAGCCGGGCAGATTGCCGTTCTGGGCGAGGATCCACGGAGTCTCCTCGAAGGAGAAGGGGTGGCAGTTCTCGTCGACCATGACGACCTTCGAGTCGTAGGCGGCCGCGCGCACGTGAGCGAGCATCGTGCTCGCCTGGAGACTCGGGATGATGTGGGTGGCGTTGTCGTCGTAGAACGCCGCCATGGGCCGGCGGTAGAGGAGCGGATCCTCAGGCTTGAGCAGGTGCTCGCTCCAGGCACCGAAGCCCCAGCCGGCGAGCTGCAGGTCCGGGTAGTGCTCAGGATCGAGAGCCTGGTTGACCAGGCTGTTGGACGGCGTGAGCAGCAGGCTCTCGAGCGGCACTTCGGGCCCGATGTAGGCCAACACTCTGCACATGTGGTTCCTCCACTGACGAGATGATGTGCCTCGAGGTACCCGGTCCTCGACGACTCACCACCTACGCTGGCCCCATGTTCAAGCGCCGCGCCCGACCCGAGCCACAGGTGGTGCGCACGGACGCCGAGTGGCGGGCGAGCCTGGGACCTGAGGCCTACCGCGTGCTCCGACGCGCGGGCACCGAAGCGCCCGGGACCAGCGACTTCGAGCACCCGTCCGAGTCGGACGGCGTCTATCGGTGCGCGGGATGTGCCGCCGAGCTGTTCCGCTCGGAGGACCAGTTCGACTCCGGGTCGGGTTGGCCGAGCTTCTCGGACACCGCCGCGCCCGATGCTGCGGTCACGCGGACCGACTTCAAGCTGCTGTTCCCGCGTCGCGAGGCGACCTGCGCCAGCTGCGGTGGCCACCTGGGTCACGTCTTCGGCGATGGCCCCGCGCCCACCGGCCAGCGCTGGTGCATCAACGGCGCCGCGCCCACGTTCGACGAGGACTGAATCAGCGCATAAGCGCCTTCCCTCAGGCACGATCATGGCCATGGAGATTCTGCTCGGGGTCGCGCTCGTCATTCTTCTGATCTGGTTTGCAGCCCGGAGAGGTAGGACGGCGCCACCATCGACGCAAGGTCTTCCATCGGCTCGACGGCCAGCCCCGAAGTCGGATAGCCCCGCGCAGAGGTCATCACTCCGAGCTGAGATCGACAGGTCGGTCCAACGCGACTTCGGCCGCTCCTCCAGTCCGCCCGAGCTTCGCAGGGTGATGCCCAAGGTGTCGGCCGATCACATGCCCCCTCAACCGCGTGGCGGGGGCAAGGACGCCTGGTCGCCGCGCACTCAACAACTGGAAGTCGCAGGCGAGTGGTACCGGGCGGCGAACCTCCGCAACCTCTTCTCTCGCCACGCAAAGGTCTCGGAGTCTGGAGCAGAGATCCGCCTACCTGCCGTCCTAGTCCCTGACGCGAGTAATCCGCACGACGACAAGGCCGTGGCCGTTTTCGTCGATGACCTGCACGTTGGCTACATGGAGCGGCCGGACGCGAAGAAGTACCACGACCACGTCTCACGGCTGCCGGGTGGTGAACTCATCGTCACCTCACGACAGTGGCTACGCGCATCGGCCAACGACACCTGGGCCCGCGTCACACTCTCGTTGCCTCTTCCGGAGCATCTTCAGTGTCCCAACCCCTTCGCTCCTGACTGCGTGAGCCTCCCCCCGGGCGCGACCATCCAGGTCACGAAGGAAGAGCACTACATGGAGCACCTGGTGGGTCTGCTCGATCGGTATGGCAGCGACACGGTGGTAGCGGCGTCCCTCCGATCGGTCACTGAGGAGCGGCCGCGGTCGTCCGTAGAGCTGGTCGCGGTCGATATCGACGGGAAGCAGGTCGGAGTTCTGTCGACGGCGCAGACTGCAAACTTCTTGCCCCTCGTTCGAAGGGCTGAAGAGGAGGGCAGGCCGATCTTCTGCAGAGCGTCTCTGCGTGGCAACACGCTGAAGGCCGATGTGGCACTTCACGCCAGAAAGGCTCACGAGCTCGACGAAGACGAGTTGCAGGACCTCTTCGCCCATCGCGAAATCTAGGAAGCGACACCTGGCCGAAAGGACCTGCCGATTCGTTGCTCCTCAGCTTGACTGGGATCCGACACCGAGCGGAGCTCCCCATGCCGAAAGTTCATCCCTACTCGCGCCACGAATTTCGCCGAAGGCTGCGTGCGTGGCTGCGGCGCAACCTCACTCTCGTCATCGGTGGCGCAGCAGGGCTGATTGCTCTCATCGCTGTTGTCACGGGGCTGTTGCTGGCGACCATGCCTGCGTCGGCCTTTCGCTCCTGGCTCCTCGGGGGATTGCAAGTTGGCTTGATCGCTACGTACCTCCATGTTCTCTACTCAGCATTCTTGGCGCACGACGCAGAGGCGATCCGACACGTGCGCGGCGCCTGGGGCGAGGACAACACCCGCTCAGAGCTGCAGCGCGCTGAACGCAAGCGCCTGGTCTGGGGTTGGGTGGACAGCCTCTCGTTGCAGCACGGAGACATCGACCATCTCGTGGTCACAAGACTTGGTGGTCTCGTGGCGATCGACTCGAAGTGGCGGAGCGAGGTCCGAGACAGGGACGAGATGGCACGGGCGGCTCAGAAGGTCCGCCTCAGGGCTGAAGCACTCACGCGCGATCTGCTCAAGGGAAACGTGCAGGGCACTCGTCGCGCCAAGGTCAACCCCTTGGGCGTGACGTCGATCGTCGTCTTGTGGGGACCCGCCCAGCACACAGTGCCCGAAGGGGCCGCCGCCGACGGCATCGAGTTCGTAGCCGGACGAAAACTCGTCTCCTGGCTCGCGAAGCTGGACGGTCAGCCCGTCGACAAGGTCGCAGCCAAGGGCCTGATCAGCGGCCTCGAGGCACGTCGAATGCCGGCCGAGAAGACGAGGACGGTCCGGGCAACCGATCTCACGGCATGAATGCGATCACTCCAGTCAATCGCGACCGTGACGTCCGGTGCTGGATCGCGGCTGGGCTCCGTGGACTGCCTTGACGATGCTCGCCCGGCCAGATGGGTGGGCCAGCCCCAGACCAGCCAGCTCGCCCGGCTGGAACCACTGGAGATCGTCGTGCTCCTCGGGGGCGGCGTTGACCGGCTCCCCGTCCCACCGCGTGACGACGAACGCGTGCAGGTCGAGGGCAGGGTCCGCGACCGTCATCGCCATCGGCCGCGGGTCGTGGACGTGGACGCCGAGCTCCTCGAGGCACTCGCGCACGACGGCCTGCTCGGGCCGCTCACCCGGCTCGACGTGGCCGCCGACGAGGTCCCAGCAGTCGGCGTACACCTCTCGCGACGGGTGGCGGTGCGCCAGGAGGACGCGACCGTCGCGCACCAGCGCGGCGACGGCGATCTGGTCCCGGTCGACCATGACGGCACCGTAGTGCGGGACGGGAGGATCCACCCGGTTTCCTACGCGCTCCTACACCACGGAGAGCCGATTGTCAGGAGACATGACGAGCATCACCACTCCAGGGACACTCCTCGTTGCAAGTCCTGACGCTCGACGGCGCTAGCATGCGGCCTCCGCACCGAGAGGAACCGCGCATGGCCACCGACTACGACGCATCACGCAAGACCGAGGACGAGCAGAAGGAAGAGAGCCTGGAGGCGCGTCGTCTGACCTCGGGCGAGCAGGACAAGACGTCGGGCCAGGTGGACGTCGACGAGGCCGAGATGGCCGAGTCCTACGAGCTCCCCGGTGCCGACCTCTCGAGCGAGACCCTCTCCA
>NZ_CALRWD010000058.1:0-28963 GCF_943371775.1 Nocardioides psychrotolerans | reverse complement strand
CCGTCGCCGAGTCGACGGCGATGCGCATGCCGTCGGAGATCTCCATGGTGCGGTCCGGCTCGAGCCGCACGACCTGCCCGGCGCCGTACGTCGCCTCCCAGGGACGCGTCGACAGGTTGTGCAGGCCCCAGCGGGTGGCGTCCTGGGGGTGGGCGCGCACCTGGCCCACCACGACCGAGTCGTCGACGCCCGAGGCGAGGTGGTCGGTGCGCAGGGTCGCGAGGGGGCTGACCGCGACGGTGCGGCGACCGATCTTGAGGACGTACGGCGGCGCGAGCGAGGCGCCGCAGGCACGACAGGTCCGGTCGGGCTCGGCGAGGTCCCAGAACCCGGTCGCGCCACAACCGCGGCACGTGACCATGCCGTCGCGGAGCCGGTCCATCGCCTTGATCCACTGCCCCTCGGTGACCCGCTGCCCGGGGTGGTGGGCACCGGCGACGAAGGCCTGCACGAAGAGGTCCTGGAGGAAGCGGGGGTAGATCGCCCAGTACTGCTGGACGATCGCGGACGGCCGGTTGTCGTCGCGGGAGGGGTCCATGCAGAACACGGGCTCGGTGCCGAAGTAGGTGAGCAGCCACGAGGTGTCGCGCAGGCCGGCGTCGGTGCGGGCGCCCTCGAAGGGGTGGCCGAGGAAGAGCGTGTAGAAGAGCAGCACCGCCAGCGAGTGCCGGTCGGTGTCGGTGCTCGGGAGGGTCTGGTAGGTCAGGTCGCGCACGACCTCCGGGGCCATGAAGAAGGGCGTCCCGAGCACGCGGCTGGTGCCGTCGTCGACCCCCACGTTGTCGTTGTCGCAGATCAGCACGTCGCCGTGCTCGGGCTCGAAGAAGACGTTGCCGAAGGAGATGTCGCGGTAGCACATGCCCCGCGCGTGCAGGCGCAGGAAGCTGTAGCTCAGCTGGCGGCACATCGCGATGGTCGAGGCGAAGGACACCGAGAGCGGGTGGCCGTCGCGGTCGGTGTTGGACAGGAGATAGCTGAGCTCGAGGAAGCGGCTCTCCCGCAGGCGCATGACGTAGCCGAACGACGGCTGGTCGGCCACGCGCGCCATGCTGATCGGCCACAGGAACCGCTCGTGCGGCGAGCCGGACTCGACCAGGCGCTGCATCTCGTCGAACTGCTCCACGGAGGCGCACTCGGGGCGGTACCACTTGAGCGCGAGGGCCTCGCCGTTGGCGAGCCGGACCTCGTAGACGAAGCCCTGGCCGCCCTGCCCGAGGAGCTCGGTGATGTGGGCGCGACCCAGCGGTCCCAGGTCGACCTCGGTCCCGTTGGAGAGGCTCATGGGCGCCGGTCACCTCCGCTCACAGCCGTGGATCACGAGACGAGGAAAGCCCCCCGCTGGGAGCGGCAACAGGGTATATCCTCGCCACGGCCGCGGCATCGAAGGCAGGTGGAGCATGAGTGATCGCTTGGGTGGTGCCCTCGGGCGCAAGCCCCTGCACTTCATCTTCGTGCTCGACGTCTCCGGCTCCATGCTCCGCGGCGGCCGCATCCAGGCCCTCAACAACGCGATGGCCGAGGTCGTGCCCCACCTGCGCGACGAGGCCCGCGCCAATCCCCACGCCGAGCTGCTGGTGCGGGTCCTGGCCTTCGCCACCGAGACGACCTGGGTCGTCGAGGAGCCGACGCCGATCGAGCAGTTCCACTGGGAGCGACTGCCGGCGACGCCCAAGGGCTTCACCGAGCTCGGCAGCGCCCTCTCGGTCCTCGCCGAGAGCCTGCGCGAGATGGACAACGCCAGCGGCTACCCGCCCGCGATCATCCTCGTCTCCGACGGTCGTCCCACCGACAGCACCGGCATCAGCTTCGCCGACGGCCTCCAGCAGGTCCTCGACGAGCGGTGGGGCGCGGCCGCGATCCGGTTGGCGCTCGGCGTCGGCCGCGACGCCGACATGCACTCGCTGCGACGCTTCATCGGCAACGAGGACGTGCCTCTGCTGCGCGCCGACAACCCCCAGCAGCTGGTGGAATACATCGTCTGGGCGTCCAAGGCCGCCAGCCGCGGCGCCTCGCGGCCGGTCATCGGATCGGCCCCCGTGACCTACACCCCGCCGTCCGCCGCCGGGGGCGACCCGATCTGGAGCACGCTCGCATGAGCCGCCGCTGGACGGCCCTGTCCGGCACCCACATCGGCTCGGTCCACGTCCGCGACGGCCTGCCCCTCCAGGACGCCCACACCGTCCTGGTCACCGGCGGCACGGCGGTCGTCGCGGTGGCCGACGGCCACGGCCACCGGCTGCACTTCCGCAGCGACGTGGGGTCCGCTCTCGCCGTACGGATCTCCGCGGAGCTCCTCACCGCGGCGCTCCCCCACCTCACCGACCCGGCCACCGCGCCGGGGGTGCTGCGCGAGGTCGGCACCGAGCTCATCTCGCGGTGGACCGAGGCCGTCCACGACCACGTCGCCCAGCGGCCCTTCGCCGGTGACGACCTGCTGCTCGTCGACCCGACCGACCCGGGACAGCGCACCCGCCCCTACGGCAGCACGGTCCTGGCCATGGTCGCGACCGAGGCACTGCTGGGGGTCGTGCAGATCGGTGACGGCGACGCGGTCGTCGTGACGTCCGCGGGCACGGCGCTGCGCCCCGTCCCCGAGGACCCCGACCTCGACGGGAGCCGCACGACGTCGCTGTGCCAGCCCGACCCGGGAGCCTCGCTGCGCGTCGGGGCACTCGACGTGCGTGCCGAGGACCTGGTGCTGGGCTACCTCTGCACCGACGGCTTCAGCACCTCGCGCGTCGACGCCGACGGCTGGTGGCGCCAGACCGGGGAGGAGCTGGTCGACTTCGCCCGCCAGCACGGCTTCGCGTGGATCGAGGAGCGGCTGCCCGGGTGGCTGGAGGAGCCGGCGGCCATCGGCGGCGACGACACCACCTTGGCGCTGGTCGCCCTGACCTCGCTCGACCCGGGTGCCGATCCCGGGGCTACTGCTTCGGCGACTCCCACCACGCGATGAGGGCGTCCTGGTCGTTGGTCGGGTAGTAGGCCTCCATGTAGCACAGGCACGCGGTCTGGTCCCAGTAGCGCAGGACCCGGTCGCCGTCGGCGTAGGAGTCGGCGACCCGACCCTCGACGGCACCCGTGCCGAACATCCAGTCGGGCGGGCTGAGGATCAGCCCGTCGCGCCGGGAGTCGCGCAGGCGGACCTGGCGATAGTCGATCAGGTCCTTCTTGCTGGCCATCTTGGCGACGTAGACGACGATCTGTCGACGCGCCTTGCACCGGCTCTCCTCCAGCTCCCCCGGCGACAGCGTCTGGATCCGGTCGCACTGGTTGGGTCGCAGCCAGAACTGGGCGAAGTCGATGAGGTCGGGGTCGCTCATCCGCGACGGGTAGTCGACGAAGCTCCCCACGCTGCCGTAGACCTGCTCCAGCTCGTCGACCTCGACGTCGGCGCTGCCGCCCTCGTAGAGACCGCTCTGCAGCGACCCTTCGCTGTCCCAGTAGAGCGTCGGGCTCGTCGACTCGGTGTCGAAGCTGAAGATCACCCCGAAGGAGCCCTCGGCGTAGCGGCCGCCCACGTCGGTGTTGACGGCGCGAGACCGCGCCGCCTGGAGCTCGTCGAGGGTGTCGTAGGTCGTGAGCTCGAGCGTGCCGCGCGGGAAGGTGCAGGAGATCGCCTCCGCCTGCCCGGACAGTGCCGCGCCCTCGACGCAGTCCGACTGTCCCGTCGTGACGCGGGTGCCGAGGGCGGAGTAGCGCTGGTTGATCGCGTCGAAGGCCAGGTCCGGCCCTTCGGTCACCCCGTCGGTGGTGCCGTCCGTCGGCCCGTCGGTGGGCCCGTCGCTGGTGCGGCCGGAGCTCGGGTCGTCGTCAGGGCCGACCCGGGGCTCGTCGTCACCACCGGTGAACCGCAGGACGCCGAAGACGACCGCGAGGATCACCAGTCCGATCCCGGCGCCGATCAGCAGGGGCAGCAGGCCCTTGCCCTTCGCCTTCCCCCCACCCGTGCCCGGACCGGGCTGTGCGGGCGGAGGTGGACTGGACCACTGCCCCCCGGGTTGGGGCATCTGCTGGGGCATCTGCTGGGGCATCTGCTGGGGCATGAACGTGGCCATCGCCGGTGGAGCCGTCGGGGGCGGACCGGCGGGCGACATCATCGGTGGCACCGGGCTCGTGGGCGGCGGCACCTGGCTGGGCGGCGGGGGCACGGCACCCTGCGTGCGATAACGACGTACGTCGGTGTCGGTGACCCTCCCCACGGCGAAGCCGAGCACCGCGACCGCCCATCGGGAGCCGGCGACGTCAGCGCTGCCGCGGTCGCGGGCGAGGAGGTCGCCCGCCGACTCGATGGCGCGGGACGGCTCGGCGCCGCTGTCGATGGTCGTCAACATCCACTGGAAGGAGCCGAGGCGCACGGCGTCGACCAGCAGGTTGATGTCACCCGTCGACGCGGCCCCCTCGTCGAGGAAGTCGTCGAGGGCGGCCCGCAGCCCGTCGGCGTCGTCGAAGACGTCTCGACCGAAGCTCAGGCCCAGCTCGTAGAGGTTCTCGTGCAGCTCCATGCCAACCGGCTCCTCAGCCCTCGGGGCCCAGTGCCGCGACCCGCGTCGCCACGTCGGCCGCCGTGGGGGGTCGCATCGCCAGGTCGGCGTGGACGCATGCGGCGATCAACGAGGCGAGTCCGGGCGTGACCTCGGGGCGGATCGTCGGGCTGGAGGCGAGGATCGAGCGCACCAGCAGCAGCGGCTCGCGCGTCGGGAGGTCGCCGTAGACGCCGACCCCCGTGGCGGCGAAGTGGAGGCTCGCGCCCAGCGACCAGATGTCGCTGGCCCGGGACGCCTGCGCCCCCAGCATGATCGCGGGATCGGTGTACTCCAGGCCGATCTGGCCCATCCCGGTCACGACCATGCCGGGCGACAGCAGCTGTGAGAGCCCCAGGTCTGCCAGGCGGCCTCCGTCCTCGGCGATGAGGATGTTGGCGGGCTTGATGTCACGGTGCGCGATGCCCCGCTCGTGCAGCGCGTGCGCGGCCAGGGCGACGTCGGCCACGGCCCGGATCGCGTGGGCCCGGTCGAGGGTGCGCGCCGGCTGCTCCAGCGAGCCGAGCGGCAGGAACTCCATCGCGTAGAAGAAGTCACCACCCTGCCGACCGGCGTCGTAGACCGCCACGAGCTTGTCGGACTCGGCCAGGCTGAAGTGCTTGAGCTCGCGCGTCGCGCGGCGGAACGCGTCGTCGGAGGTCGGGCCGGAGATGACCTTGACGACGACCTGGGCGTCCCCGATGCCGAGGCGTGCGGGGGCGGTCGCGAGGTAGTTGGTCCCGTAGTTCGACACCCCGAGCGGCCGGACGAACTCGTAGTCGGCGATCCCGTGCACGAGGTCAGCATGGCACCAAACGCCCCTCAGGTCTCCGGTGAATTTTGCTCTCTTACCACCCGGTCCCAACAGGAGTACGGTCTGGCGCAGTCAGCGACGTCGAAGGGGTGGCCGTGATCGATCCGTCCGCCGGCACCGTGTTCCCCACACCGGGCGCCCAGAACTACCTGCCCTCCCAGCCCGCCGCAGGCGACCTGACCGACGCGCTGCTGGCCACCGACTGGTGGACCGACGAGCTCGTCGCGTCGGCCGGCATCCCCATCGTGGACGTGCCTTTCGTGTCCGTCGGGGGCGGCATCGGCAGCTTCGTGACGGCCGACTACCTGCGCATCGGCGGCGTCGACACCAGCCAGATCCGCATCCTCTCCGCGCTCGACCACCCGTGGGAGACCTACGAGTACCTCACCCGCGTCTCGCAGATCCCGCGCGGCGAGCGACTGCGCTCCGACTCCGCGTCCCGCCCCGACAACATCTGGGGCTTCCCGTCCTACGCCGTCAGCGAGGCCTGGCGGTCCAAGAACCCCGCGACCCTGTGGCAGGTCCTGGTCGAGCCGATCTTCGCCGACTTCTACACCCCCAAGGCCGGCTTCGTCTTCGAGCAGATCGAGCGCGAGGCCAAGCGCATCCGCTACGACGAGATGCTCGCCAAGGGCCTGGTCCGCGTCGTACGACGACGGGCCGGTGGCGGCTACTTCACCATCCTGACGCCTCCCGAGGGCGCCACCGCGACCAAGCGCCTGGCCTTCCGCTCGCAGTACGTCCACCTGGCCGTCGGCTACCCCGGTCTGCGGTTCCTGCCCGACCTCCAGGCCTACCGCACCGAGCACAACGACTACCAGCACGTGGTCAACGCCTACGAGTCCCACGAGCACGTCTACGAGCGACTGATGACCACGCCCAGCACGGTGCTCGTGCGCGGCGGCGGGATCGTCGCCTCCCGGGTGCTGCAGAGGCTGATGGACGACCGACTCCTGCACGGCGCCCAGACGACGATCGTCCACCTCTTCCGCACGTTCATCGACGGTCCCAACGACGGCGCCGGCTCGGCCAAGCCGCACGCGTTCATGAAGCGCAAGGGAGCGGACGGCTGGGCCTACCAGGGCTTCAACTACCCCAAGTCGGTGTGGGGCGGTCAGCTCAAGGCCGAGATGCGCAAGCTCGAGGGGGCAGAGCGCGCCGCCAAGTACAAGGTCATGGGCGGCACCAACACCCCCTACCGGCGCTACTGGCAGAAGCAGATGAAGCAGGGCCGCCAGGAGGGCTGGTACCAGCTGGCCATCGGCACGGTCGACTCCATGACGCCCCACCAGGGTCGGATCCTCAACCAGGTCAAGACGGCCCAGGGCACCTATCCGCTCGAGGTCGACTTCGTCATCGACTGCACGGGGCTCGAGGCCGACATCGCCGAGCACCGACTGCTCAAGGACCTCCTGGACCACGGCGGAGCCGGGCGCAACCCGGTCGGCCGGCTGGACGTCGACCGCACCTTCGAGCTCAAGGGCACCGCCTCCGGCAACGGCGTGCTCTACGCCTCGGGCGCGACGACCCTGGGCGGCTACTTCCCCGGCGTCGACACGTTCCTCGGGCTCCAGGTCGCAGCCCAGGAGATCCAGGCCGATCTCGCCAAGCGGGGCTTCGGCAAGCGGATCGGCACCGTCCGGTCGACCTCGCAGTGGCTCAAGTGGTTCTCCGGCAAGCAGATCTAGGAGCGCGTCGATGCTGCCGACCCTCAACGGACGGATCCAGACCCGGATCTTCATGCTCGTCGTCATGGGTGGCCTGATCACCCTGGTGATCACCCCGGTGCTGCCCGGCGATCCCGACTACGCCATGACCTACACCGTCCTCGCGACGGTCCTGGTGCTCGGCGTCCTGTGGGAGCTGGTCTACCACGGCCTCATGCAGTGGCGGTGGGAGAAGGACTGGCCGACGTTGTTCGGCCTGCTCAACGCGATCAACGAGGGCCTGCTGGTCTGGGTGCTGCTCGAGCTCGGCATCGTGCCCGGCCTCCGGTTCGGCGTGCCCCTCTCGACGTTCCTCGTGATGTTCCTCGTGATCTGGGTGGCCATCTGGATCTGGACCAACGGACCGATGCGGATCTTCAACGTCCGTTGGCGGTTCTTCGGCGGAAGGCTGGTCTGACGTGACCCCACACTCCCCCTCCCCCTCCCCGGCGCACTCGTTGGGGTCGTCGGCCGACTGGGCCGCTGCGCCGTTCGCGCCGCACGCGGGCTCGGGCACGCTCGCGCGGCTGGGCGGCGTCGTGCTGCTCGTCGCCTCGACCGACCCGGCCGCCGTCGCGCCGCTGCTCGACCAGGCCCAGATGGTCGCGGCCAACGGTGGCGACGGGCGCCAGCTCGTGCGCGGCTTCGCACTCCAGCTCTCCTCGGGCGCCGGCGACGAGCCGGCCTTCGCCGCCCTCGCACCGCACGGCAACGGGCTCGCGGTGATCGTGTCGGGCGACGCCAGCGTGACCGTCGGCGGCGAGACCATCAGCGGCGCAGGATCCCTGTCCTGGGTGGAGCGCCTGGTCCCGTGGCCGGTCGCGCAGCTGGTCGCCACCGTCGACCCGGGTGGCACCCCGCTCGGCGCGCTCTACGACCTGCGCGCCGGGGTCATCCCTGCAGGCGGGTTCTCGGTCAGCGTGGACGAGACACCGACCATGGCGATGAGCCAGGTCGTCGGCGACGTCGCGTCGATGCCCGACCCGGAGCCCACGCCCGCACCGGCGCCGGTCCCGATGCCGGTGCCCGTCACCCCGCCGATGCCGGAGCCCGTCACCCCGCCGACGCCCGAGCCCACCCCTGCCCCACCCCCCGCACCACCGGCTCCCGTGCCACCGACGCCGACCGGCGACCGCCCGGTCCTGGCCGCGATGCCCGACGCGTTCGCGAGCTTCGACTCGGTCAAGCTCAGCGACCTCGAGGACGACGAGCCGGTGACGCCGTTGCCGATCGTGGCCGACCAGCGAGACGTCGTGGCCTCCGGGGTCGTCTCGGAGGTGCGGGGCGTCTTCTGCAAGAACCGGCACTTCAACGACCCCCGCGTGCTCTTCTGTGCGGTGTGCGGGATCAACATGGTCCAGCAGACACCGGTGCTGGTGAACGGCGAGCGCCCCCCGCTCGGCGTCGTCGTGCTCGACGACGGGGCGGTCTTCCAGCTCGACACCGACTACCTGCTCGGCCGTGACCCGGACGCCGACGACCGGGTGCGCCAGGGTGACTGTCGCGGCATCTCGATCATCGACACCTCCAACATGGTCTCCCGCGTCCATGCCCGCCTCGAGCTGCGTGGCTGGGACGTCGTGCTCGTCGACAACACCTCGACCAACGGCACGTTCCTCAACAGCCCCAAGGCCGTCGAGTGGCGGCGCATGGCGTCCGGGGGCGAGGAGGTCCTCACCCCCGGCACCCGAGTCCGCATCGGGCACCGCACGCTGGCCTTCAACACCCACGGCGGTCAGTCCGCCGAGGGCCAGAGCATTTCCTAGGGGCATCTCCTAGGGGCATCTCCCAGGGGCGCCCCTAGGGCGCTGCCGCCGGCGCGGATCCGAGGTCGACCGCGCTCCAGTCGGTCGGCTCGGCGTCCACCTCCGCACGCACGCCCACGTGAGCCGCGCCGCCCGCGACCCCCACCGTCAGCGCCTCGCCGATCTCGGAGCCGGCCACCATGGCGACGCCCCGGCCGCTCAACGCCTCGACCATCGGCTCGAAGCGGCGGTGCTCGCGCTCGGCACCGATCCGGAGCGGAGCGCCGAAGCACGTGGCCAGCCGCGCGGCCAGCACCACCGCGGCGTCACCGTCGGTGTCGGGCGTCCAGGTGACGTCGACCCAGGCTCGGTCGGCCGGCGTCGGAGCACCCGGCGCGAGCCTCACCGTCACGCAGTCGACCACCGCGACCACCGCGCCGGCACCCGGGTTGTCGGCCGCCACGACGAGCGCCTGAGGTCGCAGCACCGTGGCGAGCTCCACCACGTCGGCGGTCACGTCGGCGCTGGGGTGGTTGAGGATCCGCACGGGCACGCCGTGCGCCTGGCCGCGCCGCACGAGTGTCTCGAGACGCTCCATCGAGGCCGTCATCTTGGCCAGCTCGTCGGTCAGCCCGCTGCCCACCTCCAGCTTGGTGGCCTGCTGCGGCTCGAGGGCCGCCACCACGACCTCGGGGTTGAGCTCGGTGCGCACCATCGCGATCGCGACGTCGAGGGCCGCGGCACTGTCCTCGCCCGGCGCCGAGACGACCAGCGCCCGGGTGGTGGCCTGGTCGCCCAGCGCGGCGCGCTCGGCCTCCGCGATGTCGCGAGCCACCCGCCGCGCAGGATAGGCGAAGTGCAGCAGCGGTCCGGTCATGATCGTGGTGACCACGGCCATGACGACGAGCATCGTGAAGAGCGTGTCGCCGAGCAGGCCGAGCTCGCGGCCGACGTTGAGGATCACCAGCTCGGTCAGTCCGCGGGTGTTCATCAGGATGCCCAGCGAGTTGGCCTGCCAGTGCGGGACCCCGGAGACCCGCGCGCCGACGTAGGCGCCGACGTACTTGCCGCCGATGGCCACGGCGAGGATCGCGGCGAGCTGGACGAGGTTCTCCGAGCTGAGGCCGCGCAGGTTGACGTTGAGCCCGGAGACCAGGAAGAAGACGGGGAGCAGGAGCAGGACCGAGATCTGCTCGAGCCGCACCAGGATCTCGTGCCGCATCGCGGCCGCCCGCTCGTGCGGCATGATCGCGCCCAGCAGGAACGCACCGAAGATGAAGTGGACGCCGAGGTATTCCGTCGTCGCGGCGAAGAGCAGCAGCCCGACCAGCACGATCGACAGGATCCCCGGGGTGAGACGCCCTGCGACCTCGTAGGCCTTGGTGAGCCGGTTGAGCTGGGGCCGGACCACGAGCAGCGCGAAGAGCGCGAAGGGGATCGCCAGCGCGACCACCCAGGAGGCGTGGTCACCGCCGCCCCCGGCGATGCCGATGACCACGGCCAGCAGGGTCCACGCGAGCACGTCGTCCGTCGCCGCGCAGGCGAGGGCGAGGCCCCCGGTCTCGGTGCGGTGCATGTTGCGGTCGGTGAGGATCCGGGCGAGGACCGGAAAGGCCGTCACCGACATCGCGGCGCCGACGAACAACGCGAACGGCCAGAAGTCGCCCAGGACGTTCTGGTCCTCGAGGAAGCTGGCCAGGCCGATCCCGAGGCTGAACGGCAGGACGATCGACGCCAGCGACACCGAGACCGCCACCTTGCCCCGCCCCTTGATCAGCGAGACGTCGAGCTCGAGCCCCACCACGAACATGAAGAGGATCAACCCGATCTGGGCGAGCAGGGTCAGGAAGGGCCGCGTGTCGAGGGGGAAGAGGAACTCGCTGAACTCCGGGCCCAGCAGGCTCGGGCCGAGCAGGATGCCGGCGCAGATCTCCCCGACCACCGCGGGCAGCCCGATGCGGACGAAGACCCAGCCCGCAGCCCTGGCCAGGACCATGATCAGCGCGAGCTCCACGAGGATGGTGGTGATGTCGGCGGCGTGCATGGGCACACTCCTACGGTCGCGATGGTGCGATCACAGTAGGGCTTGGGGCGTCGTGCGGTCACGCACCAGTTTCGGGCCTCGACGGATCCCCCCGGAGGGCCCAGCGCCTGCCTGGACCGCCCCGGTCTGGGTGTTGCCTAGGCCAGCGTGTCCCCTGCCACGAGCGGCCACGGGCGGGCCTTCTCGAGCTGGGCCGACAGGCTCAGCAGCGTCGCCTCGTCGTCGGTGCGCCCGACGAGCTGGATGCCGACGGGGAGACCGTCCTCGGCGGTGCCGCACGGGACGGAGGCAGCCGGGTTGCCGGCGACGTTCCACAAGGCGGCGTAGGCGATCGCCGGCATCGCCAGCAGCGACGAGGCTAACGAGCCGCGGCCGTCGAGGACGCCCACGCGCGGTGGACGGTGGGCGATCGCGGGCGTGAGGAGGACGTCGACGTCCTGGAAGACCCGGTTGGCCTTGGCCGAGACCCGGTCGCTGGCGCGCACCGCCCACTCCTCGACGCGCGGTGTCACCCAGGAGCCGAGACGGTAGGTCTCCCGCGTCCGTCGCTCGAGCCGGTCGTAGTGCTCCACGCCGTTGGCCCCGGCCCGGATCCCCCCGAAGAACTGCGGCACGAAGGCAGCGGTCGGGTCGGGGTAGTGCGGGTCGATCTCGCGCACGTCGTGCCCGAGGTCGGTGAGCAGCCGCGCGGTCTCGTGGACGGCGCGCACGTGGATCGGGTCGGGCTTGATGCCCACGGTGACCGGCTTGACCGACCAGCCGATCCGCAGCCGACCCGGCTCGCGCCCCGCGGCCTCCACGAAGGAGCCGCACTCCCCGGCCACGAAGCGGTCGCTGGGCATGCTGCCGCGGATGACGTCGTAGACCAGCGCGCTGTCGAGCACCGTGCGTGCGAGCGGGCCGACCGTGCTCAGGGCCAGCCACAGGTCCGGGTGCGGGGACGCCGTGACTCGGCCCCGTTGCGGCTTGAGGCCGAAGAGGCCGCACATCGCCGACGGGATCCGGATCGAGCCGCCACCGTCGCCGCCGATGGCGACCGGGACCATCCCGCTGGCCACGGCTGCCGCCGTGCCCCCGCTGGAGCCGCCGGGCGTGCGCGTGGTGTCCCACGGGTTGCGCGTGATGCCGCGCGACACCGACTCGGTGTAGGGCCAGGCGCCGAACTCGGGCATCGTCGTCTTGCCGACGATCACGGCACCGGCCGCACGCAGGCGCCGCACGACCTCACCGTCCTGCGCTGCGGGCGTCGCGTTGCCCTCGCCCCCGAAGGTCGTGACGCAGCCCGCCACGTCGAGCTCCTCCTTGATGGCGACCGGTACGCCGTGCAGCGGGCCCGGCGGGTCGGCCTGCTGGTCGCGGGCGGAGGCCTCGGCCCGCGCCTGCTCGCCCAGCACCACCGAGAAGGCGTTGAGCCGGGGGTCGGCGTGCGCCACGCGGTCGAGCGCCTCGTCCAGGACCACACGAGCCGTGAGGTCGCCCTCGGCGACGAGGCGGGCGGTCTCGGCGGCGCTCGCGCGCGTCAGGTCGGTCACGCAGCAGAGGTTAGCGGGGTCCTCCGCCCGCTCAGGCGAGCGAGGCCAGCCAGGCGTCGTTGAGGTCGGAGAAGTGACCCTCGCCGCCGGCCACGAGGTCGGCGGGCGCACCGTCCTCGATGACGCGGCCGTGCTCCATGACGATCACCCGGTCGGCGATCTCCACCGTCGAGAGCCGGTGGGCGATGATCAGCGACGTCCGGCCGGCGAGCACGGTGCGCAGGGCCTGCTGGACCAGCCGCTCCGACGGGACGTCGAGGGAGGAGGTCGCCTCGTCGAGGATCAGCACCGCAGGGTCGGCGAGGAACGCGCGCGCGAAGGCCACCAGCTGACGCTGACCGGCGCTGAGGCGCCCGCCCTGGTTGGCGACCTGGGTGTCGTAGCCGTCGGGCAGCGCCATGATGAAGTCGTGGGCGCCCAGGGCACGGGTGGCCCGCTCGACCTCCTCGATCGTCGCCGACGGCTTGCCGAAGCGGATGTTGTCGGCGATGGAGCCGGAGAAGAGGTAGTTCTCCTGGGTCACCATCACGACGGCCTCACGCAGGTTGTCGGCGGTGAGGTCGCGCAGGTCGATCCCGTCGAGCAGGAGCCGCCCGGCGTCCGGGTCGTAGAAACGGGTGACCAGCTTGGCGAGCGTGGTCTTGCCGGCCCCGGTCGTGCCCACCAGGGCCAGCGTCTGACCGGCCGGGACGACCAGGTCGAGCCCGGGCAGCACCGGGCGCTCGTCGACGTAGGAGAAGCGCACCTGCTCGAGCCGGAGCTCGCCCTGCGCGTCGTCCAGGCGCGTCGGCGAGGTCGGGTCCGGCACGCTCGGCTCCTCGCGGAGCACGCCGGCGAGCTTGTCGAGGGCGGCCGAGGCCGACTGGAAGGTGTTGTAGAACTGGGAGATCTCCATCATCGGCTCGAAGAACTGGCGCAGGTAGAGCAGGAACGCCGCGAGCACACCGACGGTGACCTCACCGTGGTAGGCGCGGTAGCCGCCGTAGAGGAGCACGCCGGCGATGGTGACGTTGCCGATCAGCCGGATGCCGGGCATGAACCAGGCGACCAACCGGAAGGCGACCAGGTTGGCGGCGCGGTACTGCTCGTTGACGTCGTCGAGGATCTCCTGGTTGCGGGCCTCGCGGCGGAACGCCTGGACCGCCCGGATGCCGCCCATCGACTCGACGAAGTGGACGATCACGAGCGCGACCTTCTCGCGGGTGACGCGGTAGCTCTTGCCCGACTCCTTGCGGAACCAGTTGGTGATCCAGAAGAGGAACGGGCCGCAGGTCAGGGCGACCAGGCCGAGCTTGACGTCGAGGAAGAGCAGCAGCCCAGCCGTGCCGACGAGCGTCAGCGCTGCGGTGACGAGGCCGTCGAAGCCGGTCTCGAGCATCTCGTAGATCGCGTCGACGTCGGAGGTCTGGCGCGAGATGACGCGACCGGAGGTGTAGTCGTCGTGGAAGGCGGGGCTGAGCACCTGGAAGTGCCGGAAGATGCGCCGGCGCACCTCGAAGAGCATGTCCTGGCCGATGCGTCCCGAGCGGACCAGGAAGACCTGGCGGGCGAAGGCCTGCGTCAGCGTCGCGACGAGCATGATGCCGACGATCTGGAGCAACGGTCCCGTGTCGCCGGCGACGCGGATCGGGTCGATGCCGTTGTCGATGCCGAGCTTGACGAGGTAGGGGATCGAGAGCCGCGCTGCGTTCTCCACGACGACGATCAGGACGAGGATCCGGATCGCCTTCTTGTAGGGCCGCAGCAGCTCGCGCAGGAGCTGACCGGAGCCGCCGGTGAAGCGCCGCTCGACGGCGAGCTCGGCGGCCTCCTCCGCATCGGTCGCGGCGACGCCGCGCCAGCTGGGCTGGGAGTTGGGCTGGGAGCTGGGCTGGGACGCGGGCTGGCTCATGCGCGCGCCGCCTCGTGGTCGGCGTCGGCGGCGAGGAGCTCGCGGTAGGCCGGGACGCTGCCGAGCAGCTCGCGATGGTCGCCGACGTGGGTGATGGTGCCGTCCTGGATCAGGGCGACCCGGTCCGCGAGCAGCACGGTCGAGGCACGGTGGGCGACGACCAGCCCGGTGGTGGAGGCCAGCACCCGGCGCAGCGCCTCCTCGACCAGCTTCTCGGTGTGCACGTCCAGGGCGGAGAGGGTGTCGTCGAGCACCAGGATCATCGGCTGGGCGAGCACCGCCCGGGCGAGGGCGAGTCGCTGTCGCTGTCCGCCGGACAGGGCCATGCCCTGCTCGCCGATGCGGGTGTCGAGGCCCCACGGCAGGTCGTGGGCGAACTGGGCCTGCGCGATCTCCAGCGCCTCGTCGATGTCGGCGTCGCTGGCGTCGGCACGACCGAGCGTGAGGTTCTCGCGGGCGCTCATCGAGAAGAGCGTGGGCTCCTCGAAGGCCGTGGCGACCAGGGTGCGCAGGTGCTCCAGCTCCAGGTCGCGCACGTCGACGCCGTCGATGGTGATGCGGCCCGCCGTCACGTCGTAGAGCCGGGGCACCAGCGCGGTGAGGATGGTCTTGCCGGAGCCGGTGGCCCCCACGAGCGCGACGGTCTCACCCGGGGCGAGCTCGAGGTTGACGTCGCGCAGGACCGGCTCGTCGGGCGCATCGGGGAAGGCGAAGTCGACGTGCTCGAAGCGCAGGTGCCCCCGGGGCTGGTCGACACGGCGGTCGCCGCTCACGATGTCAGGCTCGGTGTCGACGATCTCCAGGACCCGCGCGGCTGCGGTCATCGCCTCCTGGGCCATGGCCAAGATGACGCCCAACGACGACACGGGCCACACCAGCGAGAGCATCAGGGTGATGAAGGCGACCAGCTCACCCGGCGTCAGCTGACCGTTGCCGACCCCGATCGCACCGAGCAGCAGGACGACGACCACGGCCAGGTTGGGGATGACCTCGAGGAACGTCCAGAACTTCGCCGACAGACGCACCTTGTCCATGCTCGTGGCGTGCAGGGTGCGAGCCGCCTGCTCGTACTGGCGCGACACGTGCTCGCTGCGACCGAAGGACTTGATCACGCGGATCCCGACGGCGCCCTCCTCGGCCAGGGTCGCGAGGTCACCCTGCTCGTCCTGGACGCGGCGGGAGACGACGACGTAGCGCTTCTCGAAGCGCATCGAGAGCCAGACGATCGGCGCAGCGGTGGCGGCGACCACGAGACCGAGGGGCCAGTACATCGTGAGGAGCACGACGGTCACCACCGTGACCTGGAGGATGTTGATGACAAGGAACAGCATCCCGAAGCCGGCGAAGCGGCGGATCGCGGAGAGGTCGGTCGTGACGCGCGAGAGCAGCTGGCCCGACTGCCACTTGCTGTGGAAGCTCATCGGCAGCACCTGGAGGCGTGCGTAGAGGTCGCGACGCATCGCGGTCTCGACCCCGAGCACGGCGTTGGACTGCACCCAGCGACGCCAGAAGATCAGCACCGCCTCGAGCACCCCGAGCCCCAGCGCGAGCAGACCCAGGGGCAGCACCGGGGAGATGTCACGGTCGGTGATCGGGCCGTCGATGATCGCCTTGGTCAGCAGCGGGATCGCGATCGACAGTCCGACACCCGCCAGCGACGTGCCCAGCATGATCGCCAACGCGGTCCGGTGGGGCCGCAGGTAGCCGCGCAACCTCCACAGCGAGTGGACTCCGGCGGGAGGTTCGGCGACCTTGGTTGACATCGTCATCGATCCTATGTCGGACCACCGACAGGGCGCGAACCGTTATCTGGTCCTTACACCTGACCGGTCGCGAGCAGGCCCCGCACGACCCGCAGCCCGACCGACATCCGGGCCAGGTCGGCCTGCTCGTCGGCGCAGATCTCCTGCAGGGTCGTGGCCGCACGGCTCACGACGACCCCGTCGGCGTCCTCCCAGTCCGAGATCCGCGCGGCGGCGGACTCGTCGGGCGAGGTCGAGGCCAGCACCTGTCCCGTGAGCTGCGCGTGGACCGCGTGCAGGTCGTCGCGCAGGGCGGCGCGGGCCATCGTCTGCCACCGGTCGTCGCGTGGCAGCCCGAGGATCCGCTGCACCAGCGAGGGCAGACCGAGCCGCTCCCCCAGCGCGAAGTGCACGCGGGCCACGTCGGCGGGATCGAGCGAGGAGGCCTCGGAGATCTCGATGACGTTGAGCAGCATGTAGGCCGTCGGCAGCACCGCGACCCGTGAGGCCAGCTCCTCGGGCACGTGCTGGGCGACCAGGGCGTCGCGCCGCGCCTCGAAGGCTGCGAGCTCGCGACCCACCATCAGCTCCGGCAGCTGGGTCAGGGTCTGCTGCACCGGCCCCGAGAAGAAGTCGACCGTGGCCTGGCTGTCCAGGGGCGGGCGTCGGTTGGTGACCAGCCAGCGGGAGGCCCGCTCGACCAGGGTGCGCATCTCGAGCCGCATCTTGGTCTGGACCCCGGCGTCGAGGACGTTGTCGAAGGCCTCCAGCTCCTGACGCAGCGGCAACGAGGCGAAGATCTCGCGGGCCACGAAGTTGGCCCGGGTCAGGTCGGCGACGTCGGCGCCCGTCTCGCCGGCGAGCCGCGGCCAGTAGGTCATGCCGGCGCCGTTGACGAGGTCGTTGACGACCTGCGTCACGATGATCTCGCGGCGCAGGGGGTGGTCGCTGACCTGGCTGACGAAGCCCTCGCGGACCTGGGTCGGGAAGTAGGCGCGCAGGTCCAGGTCGAGGTAGGGGTCGTCGGGCAGGTCGGAGGCCAGCAACGCGTCGGCCAGCACGATCTTGGTCCAGGCCATGAGGACCGACAGCTCCGGGAGGGTGAGCCCCTCTCGCCGGTCGAGGCGGCGTCGTACGGCGCGGCTCGAGGGCAGGCCCTCGATCTCACGGTTGAGGACCCCGTCGCTCTCGAGCTGCTTCATCCAGAACTCGTGGACGTGCAGCAGGGGCACCGCGTTGGCCGCGGCGTTGGCCAGCGCGAGGTTCTGCTCGTAGTTGTCGCGCAGGACCAGCGCGGCGACCTCGTCGGTCATCTCGGCCAGGAGCAGGTTGCGCTGCTTGCTCGTCAGGTCCCCGGCGAGCACGACCCGGTCGAGCAGGATCTTGATGTTGACCTCGTGGTCGGAGGTGTCGACCCCGGCGGAGTTGTCGATGAAGTCGGTGTTCATCCGGCCGCCGTTGAGGGCGTACTCGATGCGGCCTCCCTGCGTGAAACCCAGGTTGCCGCCCTCGCCGACGCAGCGAGCCCGCAGCGCGCCGCCGTCGACCCTGATGGCGTCGTTGGCCTTGTCACCGGCGGCGGCGTTGGTCTCGTCCTGCGCCTTGACGTAGGTGCCGATGCCGCCGTTCCACAGCAGGTCGACCGGCGCCAGCAGGATCGCTCGCATCAGCTCGGCGGGCGTCATGGTGTCGACGGTGCCGACGATCCCCAGCGCAGCGCGGATCTCGGCGTTGAGCCTGATCGACTTGGCGGAGCGCGGGAACACCCCTCCGCCCGCGGAGATCAGGGTCTTGTCGTAGTCCTGCCAGCTCGAGCGCGGCAGCTCGAAGAGCCGACGCCGCTCGGCGAAGGACACGGCCGCGTCGGGAGCGGGGTCGATGAAGATGTCGCGGTGGTCGAAGGCCGCGACCAGACGGGTGTGCTCCGAGCACAGCAGGCCGTTGCCGAAGACGTCGCCGGACATGTCGCCGATGCCGACGCAGGTGTGGTCCTGGGTCTGGCAGTCGATCCCCATCTCGCGGAAGTGGCGGCGCACCGAGACCCACGCGCCCCGCGCGGTGATGCCCATCGCCTTGTGGTCGTAGCCGACCGAGCCCCCGCTGGCGAAGGCGTCACCGAGCCAGAAGCCGTAGTCCTTGGCCACCCCGTTGGCGATGTCGGAGAACGTGGCGGTGCCCTTGTCGGCGGCCACCACGAGATAGGAGTCGTCACCGTCGTGGCGCACGACCCGGGTCGGCGGCACGGTCTCGCCCTCGACGAGGTTGTCGGTGATGTCGAGCAGCCCGGAGATGAAGGTGCGGTAGCAGTCGACGCCCTCCGCCATCCAGGCGTCCCGGTCCGACGGGTCGGGCAGCTGCTTGCAGAAGAAGCCGCCCTTGGCGCCCACCGGCACGATCACGGTGTTCTTCACCATCTGCGCCTTGACCAGGCCCAGCACCTCGGTGCGGAAGTCGTCGCGTCGGTCGGACCAGCGCAGGCCGCCACGCGCCACCGCGCCGAAGCGCAGGTGCACGCCCTCGACCCGCGGCGAGTAGACGAAGATCTCGAAGCGGGGCCGCGGCTCGGGCAGGTCCGGGATGTGCGACGGCTCGAGCTTGAACGACATGTAGGTGTGAGGGGCGTCCGCGGCCCCCTCCACCCGGGAGACCTGGAAGTAGTTGGTGCGCAGCGTCGCCAGGACGTGGGTCAGGTAGGAGCGCAGGATCCGGTCGTGGTCGAGGCTGACGACGTCGTCGAGGGCGCGGCTGATGCGCTGCTTGATCTCCTCGACCTGGGCGGTGCGGGCCTCGGCGTCGGCAGGGAGGTCGGCGGCGCCGGGGTCGAAGCGGGCTTCGAAGAGCCGCACCAGCAGCCGGGTGATGTCGACGTTGCTGGCGAGGGCGCCCTCGATGTAGTCCTGGGCGAACGGCGAGCCGCCCTGGCGCATGTACTTGGCGTAGGCGCGCAGGACCGTGGCCTGGCGCCAGGTGAGACCTGCGCCGAGCACCAGGGAGTTGAACCCGTCGATCTCGTTGAAGCCGTCCCAGACGGCGCGCAGCGCGTCCTGGAAGAGCGCGCGGGCATCACTCGGGAGGGACTTGCCGTAGCGCAGTCCGAACTCGTAGATGTAGGACCGACGGTCGAGCCCGAAGAGCTCGTAGGGGCGCTCGTCGACGACCTCGACGCCCATCGAGGACAGCATCGGCAGGATCTCCGACAGCGACAGCGGCCGCCCGATCCGGAAGACCTTGAGCCGGGCCTCGCCGCGCCCGGCGTCCAGCTCCTCGTAGAGCGAGAGGTCGATGCCCTCGTCACCCGTGATCGCCTCGAGCCGGGCCAGGTCGACGGCGGCCGTGCGTGCGGAGAAGTCCTCCTTGTAGGCCTCCGGGAAGGAGTCGAGGTAGCGCCGACCCAGGATCGAGCCGACCTCCTCGCCGTGCTCGGTGATGACGGCGGCCGTGAAGTCGTCGCGCCAGGAGCGGGAGGCCTCGGTGAGACGACGCTCGAGGTCCTGGGTGTCGATGGTCGGGATCGCGCTGCCCTTGGGCAGGTGGACCACGAAGTGGACCCGGGCCGTGGTCGACTCGTTGATCCGCACGGTGAACTCCACGGAGACGCCACCCAGGCGGTCCTGGAGGATCTCGGAGAAGCGCTCGCGGACACTGGTGTTGTAGCGGTCGCGGGGCAGGTAGACCAGCACGGAGACGTAGCGGCCGTAGGTGTCGCTGCGCACGAACGTGCGCAGGCCGCGGCGCTCCCGGGCGACCATGGCCGCCTGCGCCATCGGTCCGAGCTCCTCGACGGGGGTGTGGAACATCTCGTCGCGCGGATAGGTCTCGAGGGTGTCCATCAGCGCCTTGCCGGCATGGCTGCGCGGGTCGAACCCGCTGCGCTTGAGCACGGCCTCGGCCTTCTCCCGGATCAGCGGGATCCGCATCAGCGACTCGGTGTAGGCCGCGCTCGAGAAGAGGCCGAGGAAGCGACGCTCGCCGGTGACCTCGCCGTCGGCGCCGAAGGTCTTGACCCCGACGTAGTCGAGGTAGGCCCGACGGTGGACGGTCGCCCGGGAGTTGGCCTTGGCCAGGACCAGGAGGGTCTTCTCACGGGCCTTGGCCTTCACCAGCTCGGGGAGGCGCCCGAAGGAGGCCGACATCTCCTGGTCGGCGCGCAGGATGCCGAGGCCGGTGCCGGGGACGGCACGCAGCACGTCGTCCTCCGCGCCGTCGATGGTCGCCCGGTCGAGGGAGTACTCGCGGTAGCCGAGGAACGTGAAGTGCTCGTCGGCCAGCCAGGAGAGCAGGGCGGCCGCCTGCGTCACCTCCTCGTGGTCGAGCGGCGGCGGGTCGGAGACGAGGCCCGTCACGATGTCGCGGACCTGGGCATGCATCTTCTCCCAGTCCTCCACCGACTCGCGGACGTCGCGCAGCACCCGCTGCACGTCCTCGACGATCGCCTCCGGGTCGTCGCCCTCGCGCATCCGGTCGATCTCGACGTGCATCCACGACTCGCGCGTGGCGCCCTCCGCCGGGATCGAGGAGCCGTCGTCGACGGGCGTCACCGTCTGCAGGGCGCCGGTGATGTCGCGCACGACGTCGTAGTTGGGGTGGATGACCAGGTGTACGTCGCGCAGCTGGCGCGAGAGCTCCATGGTCAGCGAGTCGACCAGGAACGGCATGTCGTCGACGACGACCTCCACGACCGAGTGCCCCCCGGCCGTCCACCCGTGCTCGCTGAGGGTCGGCGTGTGGACACGGACGCTCGCCGTGCCCTGCGGCCGGTCGGCGGCCAGCTTGAAGTGCGAGGCCAGCGCGCCGAAGACGTCCACGTCGTTGCGTCCGAGGACGTCCTCGGACGCGACATGGCGGTAGTAGGCCCGGAGCAGCGTCCCGACCTCGTCGCGCGGAGGTCCCCCGCTGCCCTTGCCGTGCTGGGCCAGGGCGATGGCCTGGTCCAGGAGCTCGGTCTTGTCCACATCCTGCGTCGTCGTTGACACCCCCCGACAGTAGGACCCCGGTCACACGTGTCACAACACCGGGGCAGCCCGTCGGACCGGTCAGCGGGGTGCATGATGTGGCCATGAAGCTCCGCACCGAGCAGTCCTACGACGCTGCCCCTGATGCCGTCCTCGCCATGCTGTCCGACCCCGCGTTCCGCGAGAAGGTCTGCGCCGCCCAGCACGTCGTCTCGTGCGACGTGAGGATCGAGATGGTGGGAGCAGGCTTCACCTCGGTCGTCACCTCCGAGCAGAACACCTCGGGCCTCCCCTCGATCGCCAAGAAGTTCGTCGGCGAGACGACGACGGCGATCATCACCGAGACCTGGAAGGACGGCTCCGGCGGCACCGTCGAGATCAAGGCCCCCGGCAAGCCGACCGACGTCTCCGGCGTCATCCGCCTCGTCGAGGCCGGTGCCGGCACCACCGAGGTGGTCGAGCTGGACATCAAGGTCAAGGTGCCGCTGATCGGCGGCAAGCTCGAGCAGCTGATGGTCGACAGCATCCAGGCCGGCTACGACGTCGAGCAGCGCGTCGGATCGGCCTGGCTGGCAGGCGAGCGATGAGCCGCCGGCTGGTCCACGAGCTGACCTACGACGCCCCGGCCGCCGACGTCGCCGCGATGCTGGCCGACCCGGCGTTTCGACGGGCGGTGTGCGACTACCAGGGCGTGCTGCGCGCCGACATCTCCATCACCACCCCGACCGACGGCCACACCGAGGTCATCGTCGACCAGTGGCAGTCGACCACGGGCTTCCCGTCGTTCGCCAAGAAGATCGTCGGCGAGGAGACCAACATCGTGCAGGCCGAGTCGTGGTCCACCCCGCTGCTCGGCGACATCGTCGTGACGATCCCCGGCAAGCCCGGTGACATGCGTGGCACGGCCACGCTGACCGAGTCCGGCGGCACGACCACCGAGACCGTCGACCTCACCGTCAAGGTCGGGATCCCGCTCGTGGGCGGCAAGATCGAGTCGCTCATCGCCGACATGCTGCTCAAGGCGCTGCGGGCCGAGAACAAGGTCGGGCGCGACTACCTCTCCCGCTGACCCTCGACCTGTTCGTGCTGCCCCTTCTCCTGCGCCTGCTCCTCGGCCAGGTCCTGACGGCGCCGGACGAGCACCACGATCCCGAGGACGACGAAGGGCCCGAAGGCGAGGGCCAACGTGAGGGCCTGCTCGATCGGGTGCAGCGACCCCAGGTGCAACGGCGTGACGTTCATCGCCCCTGATTCTCCACCCTCCTCGGAATGCTCGTCCGAGCGGGCCGGTTGTGCTGGACATGCCTGATCTCTTCGATGACCTGACCATCAAGTCCTGGATCGCCCCCAACCGTCTCGTCATGGCGCCGCTGACCCGCAACCGCGCCGACGAGCACGGTGTCCCGGGCGACCTCGCCGTGGAGTACTACGCCCAGCGTGCCTCCGCCGGCCTGATCATCAGCGAGGGCACGCAGCCCAGCGCGGTCGGCCAGGGCTACCTGCTGACCCCCGGCATCCACACTCCCGAGCAGATCGCCGGCTGGCGACGGGTCGCCGACGCCGTGCACGCCAAGGGCGGGCGCATCGTCGTCCAGCTGATGCACGCCGGCCGCGTCGCCCACCCCGACAACAAGCACGGCCTCGAGACCATCGCCCCCAGCGCCATCGCGGCCCCCGGCGAGATGTTCACCGCCGACGGCATGGTGCCGCACCCGGTCCCCCGCGCCCTGGAGCTCTCCGAGATCCCCGGCGTCGTCGAGGACTACGTCCACGCCGCCAGGAGCGCGATCGAGGCCGGGCTGGACGGCGTCGAGGTGCACGCCGCCAACGGCTACCTCATCCACCAGTTCCTCGCACCGGGCTCCAACGAGCGCACCGACGAGTACGGCGGGTCCCCGGCCAACCGGGCCCGTTTCGCCATCGAGGTCACCCGCGCCGTCGCCGAGGCGATCGGTCCCGACAAGGTCGGGATCCGCATCTCGCCCGCCCACAACATCCAGGGCGCCACGGAGCAGGACGAGGTCGACGTCGAGGCGACGTACTCCACCCTCGTCGAGGCCATCGCGCCGCTCGGACTGGCCTACCTCAGCATCCTGGCCGAGCCGCGTCTCGACCTCGTCCAGGAGCTGCGTCGCACCTTCGGTGGCGTGCTGATCGCCAACGACGGCTTCGGTGAGGTCACCACGCGTGAGAGCGCCCAGGAGATCCTGGACAAGGACCTGGCCGACGCGGTCGCCGTCGGGCGCCTGTTCCTCGCCAACCCGGACCTGCCGAAGCGCTGGCAGACCGGCGCGGCCCTCAACGAGCCCAACCCCGACACGTTCTACGGCGGCGGCGCCGAGGGCTACACGGACTACCCGTTCCTGGACGCCTGAGGCCTCGCGACCGGAGGACATGACGAAGGGCGGTGACCGATGCGGTCACCGCCCTTCGTCGTCCTGCGTGCTCGCTCAGCCCATGTAGGGGTAGCGGTAGTCCTTCGGCGGCACGAACGTCTCCTTGATCGAGCGCGGCGAGGTCCAGCGCAGCAGGTTGACCGCTGCTCCGGCCTTGTCGTTGGTGCCGCTGGCGCGGCCACCGCCGAAGGGCTGCTGGCCGACGACGGCCCCGGTGGGCTTGTCGTTGATGTAGAAGTTGCCGGCCGCGAAGCGCAGCGTCGCCCGGGCCCAGCGGATCGCCGAGCGGTCCTGCGCGATGATCGCCCCGGTGAGCGCGTAGGGCGCAAAGGACTCCAGCTGCGTGACGACCTTCTCGAAGTCGCCGTCCTCGTAGACGTGGACGGCGAGGATCGGGCCGAAGTACTCGGTCGCGAACATCTCGTCGGTCGGGTCGGTCGACTCGATGACGGTCGGACGGACGAAGTAGCCCACGGAGTCGTCCACCTGTCCACCGGCGAGGACCGTCAGGTGCTTGGTGCGCTCCGCGCGGGCGATGGCCGCCTTGTGCTTGGCGAAGGCCCGGTCGTCGATGACGGCGCCCATGAAGTGGGAGAGGTCGGTGACGTCGCCCATGGAGATGCCTTCGACCTCGGCGAGGAAGTCGTCCTTCATCCTGTTCCACACCGAGCGCGCGACGTAGGCCCGCGACGCGGCGGAGCACTTCTGGCCCTGGAACTCGAAGGCGCCCCGCAGCATCGCGACGCGCAGCACGTCGGGGTCGGCGGAGGGGTGGGCGACGATGAAGTCCTTGCCACCGGTCTCCCCCACGATCCGCGGGTAGGAGCGGTAGCCCGCGATGTTCTCGCCGACCGTGCGCCACAGGTGCTGGAAGGTCGGGGTCGAGCCGGTGAAGTGGATGCCGGCGAGGTCCGGGTGCGCGAGCGCGACCTGCGAGACCTCGAGGCCGTCACCCGGGAGCATGTTGATCACGCCGGGGGGCATGCCGGCCTCCTCGAGCAGCTCCATCGTCAGTGACGCCGCGACCTGCTGGGTCGGGGAGGGCTTCCACAGCACCGTGTTGCCCATGAGGGCGGGCGCGGTGGGCAGGTTGCCGGCGATCGCGGTGAAGTTGAACGGCGTGATCGCGTAGACGAAGCCCTCGAGGGGACGGTGGTCGGTGCGGTTCCAGATGCCGGGGCTGTTGGCGATCGGCTGGTCGGTGAGGATCTGCTTGGCGTAGGTGACGTTGAAGCGCCAGAAGTCGATGAGCTCGCAGGCGGCGTCGATCTCGGCCTGGAAGGCGGTCTTGGACTGCCCCAGCATGGTCGCGGCGTTGATCCGCTGGCGCCACGGGCCGGCGAGCAGGTCGGCGGCCTTGAGCAGGATCGCGCAGCGCTCGTCGAACGGCATGCCGCGCCACTCCGGCGCCGCCTTGGCGGCGGCCTTGACCGCTGCCTCGGCGTCCTTGGCCGTGGAGTTCTTCATGACGCCCAGCACGTGCTGGTGGTCGTGGGGCTGGACGACCGTGATCTCCTCGCCACCGCCGGAGCGCTTGCGGCCGCCGATGTGGGCGCGCAGCGTCACCTGCTTGCGCTCCTGCTTCTCCAGCTCCGCCACCAGCTCCGCCCGCTCGGGGCTGCCGGGTGCGTAGGTGAGGTTGGGCTCGTTGACAGGTGCCGGCGGGAAGGAGATCGCGTCCATGCTCGGATGTTGTCACCCGCCGACACGCTTGTCGAAAGGGCGGCCCCGGCCGCCTACCCGCCCCGGAGCAGCTGCTCGATCTCCTGCGTGGCGAACCACGCGAGGTCGTCGTCGGGGTCGGTGAAGTCCTCGACGTCGGCGTGGACCGCGACCACGCGCCGCAGTCCGATGGGATGACCGTCCGCGGCACCCTCGGCCACGACGACCACGCGCCGACCGACGCCGGCGATGAGCTCGGCCGAGACGTCCGCGGCGGTCATCAGCGCGGCGTACTCGGACTCCTCGTCCTCGTCGGCGGCGAGGATCGGCTCCAGCGGCCACGGGACCTCGCCGGCACTCACCCAGACGGCGAGCAGGTCCAGCGAGGACGGGACGTAGAGACGGCCGGTCACGACTTCTTCGCCGACCTGGGGCTGCGCTTGCGACCGCGCGGGGCCCGTGGACGGGTCGCGCTGGAGGCGTCCATGAGCTCGTCGAGCGACTCGGTGATGCAGGTCCCGAGGAGGTCGGCGTCGGGCATCTGGTCCCGGTCGGCGGTGATGCCGTAGAACACCCTGCCGTTGTAGGACGTGACGCCGATGGCGAGCGGGTGCCCGGGCAGGAGCGGCGGGACGGGATAGCTGCTGACCATCTCGGCCCCGGCGGCGTAGAGCGGCGACTGGGGCCCGGGGACGTTGGTGATGTTGAGCTGATAGCTGCGGCGCTCGTCGGCGGCGACGCGCGAGCCGATGGCGTGGAAGGTCGTGGGCGCGAAGCCGGCGATGCCCGCCAAGCGGTTGGCGGCGACGCCTCGGCCCGTCTCCTTGTGCGCCTGGAAGGAGTAGGAGACCTGGTGCAGACGGATGACCGGGCTCGCCTCGAGGATCGGCAGGTCGACGAAGTGGGCGGCGATCTGGCTGCCCAGCGAGGTCGCCTCGAGCTCGGCGTCGATCACCGAGACCGGCACGACCGCCCGGATCTGCCGGATGCCGGCCATGGACTCCGCCCGCGTCATCAGCCAGCCGCGCAGGCCGCCGGCGATCGTGGCCAGGATGACGTCGTTGACGGTGCCACCGTGGACCGCTCGGATGGTCCGGTAATCGGCCAGGGGGGTGTCGACGGTGACCACCCGGCGCTGCTGCGAGAGCGCGCCCGAGATCGGCGACTCCTTGACCGGGCGGCGGCCGGTGAGCGCGTTGGCGACCCGTCGGGCGTTGGCCGTCGCCGCACCAGCGGTCCGCCAGGCTGCGTCGGTGCGGGTCCGGACGGTGTCGACCAGCGTGTCGGGCTCGGTGAGCGAGTCCTTGACGGCACCGGCCAGCAGGGTGAACGGCGACGGCGCGCGACGGGCGTACCAGTCGTCGGACTCCATCGTCTTCGGCGTGGGGCTGGTGTCGAGCAGCACCTGCCCGAGGTCGACGGTCTGGACCCCGTCGACGAGCACCTGGTGGGTCTTGGAGAGCAGTGCCACGCGCCCCTCGCTGAGACCCTCGACGAAGTAGACCTCCCACAGCGGTCGGCTGCGGTCGAGCGGCCGCGAGACGATGCGCGACACCAGCTCGCGCAGCTGGTCGAGCGAGCCGGGCCGCGGCAGCGCGGAGCGTCGTACGTGGTAGCCGAGGTCGAACTGGTCGTCGTCGACCCACACCGGGTTGGCGAGCTGCCCCGGGACGCTCTGCAACCGCTGCCGGTAGCGCGGCACGAAGGAGATGCGGTCCTGGATCAGCTCCATGAGTCGCTCGTGGTCGAAACCGGACTCGCCGGGGTCGAAGATCTCGATCGTGGCGTTGTGCATCGGCGTCTGAGCCGTCTCCTCGGCGAGGAACGCCAGGTCGCGCGGGCGCAAACGCTCACTCATCGGGTTCCTCCAAACCTCGTGCGTGCCGACGTGACCCCCCAGCAGCCACGTTTGCCACGCATGGGATTCTGACAGAGGTGTGTCACGGTCGTGGCACACGTCCGCCGAACGATAAGGAATCACACCATGCGCCGAATGATGGCGGCCACGGCCGTCCTCGTCTCGACGCTCGGTCTGGTCTCCGGTTGCGGTGAGGACACCCCCGCGACCGACGCAGGCGACATCGAGACGATCGAGATCACGTTCGAGAACGGCACGGTGACCCCCAACGGCGAGCGCGTCGAGGTCGGGACGGGCCAGCCCGTCGACCTCGTGGTGAGGGCCGACGAGTCCGGCGAGATCCACGTGCACTCCGAGCCGGAGCAGGAGTTCCCGTACGCCGCCGGCACCACCACGCTCAAGCTGCAGATCGACCAGCCGGGGGTCGTCGACGTCGAGTCGCACGACCTGGAGCAGGTCATCGTCCAGCTCGAGGTCAGCTGAGTGAACGTCGAGACCCCCTTCGCGCACGGCATCGGCGGCTCCGCCGACCTGCCGATCTCCCCGTCGTTGGCGATCGCCGGGGCCGTCGCGGCCCTGGTGGTGTCCTTCACCGTCCTGGCCGTCGCCTGGCGCACGCCGCGCTACGACGAGGCCAAGGGCGGTCGTCAGGCTCCGCCGTGGCTGGACCACCTGGTCGGCTCCCTCGGCTTCCGCGCCGGCCTGCGGCTCTTCGGCTTCGTCATCTTCGCCTACGCCGTGGTCGCGGCGATCTTCGGCGAGGACCTGCTCACCAACCCGGTCTTCGGCATCTTCTACGTGTGGTGGTGGGTCGGCCTCGTGCCGCTCTCGCTCCTGCTCGGACCGTTCTGGAAGGCGATCAGCCCGGTCCGCACCATCAACCTGGTCTTCGCCAAGCTGTCCGGCAGCGACCCCGAGGTGGGGGTCTTCGACTACCCCAAGTGGCTCGGTCACTGGCCGGCGGCGCTCGGCCTCTTCGCGTTCGTGTGGATGGAGCTCGTCTACCCGTTCATGACCGAGCTTGGTCCGGTGCGCCTGTGGTGCGCGATCTACGTCGCCGTGATGCTCGTCGGCGGCGCACTCTTCGGCAACACCTTCTACGAGCACGCCGACCCGTTCGAGGTCTACTCCAGCCTCGTCGCCAAGCTCTCGGTCTGGGGCTCGCGCGACGGTCACCTGCTGCTCCGCAGCCCGCTCGCCAACCTCGACACGGTCGTCGTACGACCCGGGTTGGTGGCGGTGCTCGCGGTGCTCTTCGGGAGCACGGCGTTCGACTCCTTCCGCGACTCCTCCAACTGGGTGCAGTACATCCAGTCGACCGAGACGTCGTCCTACCTGCTCAACAACGTGATGCTGGTCGTCTTCTGCGTCGGCACGGGCCTGGTCTTCGCCCTCGGGTGCATGCTCACCGGGGTCGAGGCCGGGACCAGCCGGTGGTCGCTGCCCGACAAGTTCGCGCACTCGATCGTGCCGATCGTCGTGGGCTACATCGTGGCCCACTACCTGACCTACCTCGTGGAGTTCGGGCAGCGGACGCTGATCCAGGCCAGCGATCCCTTCAGCAACGGGTCGGACATCCTCGGCACGGGCGACTGGTCGGTCAACTACTGGCTGTCCTACCACCCGACCCTGCTGGCCAACGTGAAGGTCATCGCCGTCGTCGTCGGTCACGTGCTCGGTGTCGTCGCCGCCCACGACCGGGCGATCAAGCTGCTGCCCAAGCGACACCAGCTGACCGGGCAGCTGCCGCTGCTGCTGGCGATGGTGGCGTTCACCGTGGGCGGGCTCTACCTCCTCTTCGCGGCCTGACGGACACACCGGCCCCGGGAGGTCCCTCGGGACCGACCAGGGCGTCGACCAGCGATGCGACGGCGCGCACCAGCGGTGAGTCGCCGGTCTCCACGAGCGTGCGGCCGGCGACGAGGGCCTTGTCGACCACGGCACGGTCGTCGGGGAGGAAGTGCAGGCCCGAGAGCCGCGCGAAGCCGCCGACCATGCCCGCGATGTCCTTCTCCGACCAGCCCAGGCTCGCGCGCATCCGGTTGACCACCACGCGCACGGGCGCGCCCCCGGTGAGGTCGCGCAGGTCGACCAGGGC
>NZ_CALRWD010000057.1:0-29285 GCF_943371775.1 Nocardioides psychrotolerans | reverse complement strand
GGGAGCGGAGTACGGCACGACGACCGGCCGCCCGCGTCGCTGCGGCTGGTACGACGCGGTCATCGCCCGCTACGCCGCGCGCGTCAACGGCGTCACCGACTTCGTGCTCACCAAGCTCGACGTGCTCACCGGGCTCGAGCAGGTCCCGGTCTGCGTGGCCTACGACGTCGACGGCGTGCGTCACGACGAGATGCCGGTCAACCAGACCGACTTCCACCACGCGGTCCCGATCTACGAGTACCTCCCCGGGTGGTGGGAGGACATCAGCGCCTGCCGCACCTTCGAGGAGCTGCCGGCCAACGCGCAGGCCTACGTCAAGGCCGTCGAGGCCATGTCGGGTGCCCGGATCTCGGTGCTCGGCGTCGGCCCCAAGCGCGACGAGTCGATCGTGCTGCACGAGCTGATCTGACCCGGCTCAGGGTGGCGGCTCAGAAGGGCGGCCAGTAGATCCGCTCGAGCGTGCCCCGGCTCCGCTTGTCCTCGGACACCGGGCGCGGGTCGCCGCTGCTCACGCTGAACGCGTTGGTCGTGGACATGAGGATCACCAGCCCGCGGTCGCGGACGTAGGCGACCAGGTCGTCGTCGCCGTCCCCGTCCACGTCGCTGACGCTCACGCCGTCGGGGTAGCCGACCTCGTCGTAGTCCTCGGGCTCGGCGAGCCAGGTCCGGCCGGTCAATCCGCCGCCCGCCCAGGACCACACCCTGACCGACGGGCCGTCGTCGACGGCGACCAGCTCGTCGGTGCCGTCGCCGTCGAAGTCCCCCGCCCGCCAGTCGGCGTAGGAGTAGTCGTCCTGGGAGACCTGGGTCGGGCGCCCCGCGGGGCGCAGCCGCTTCCCGGTCGAGGCGAGGACCTCCAGCTGGAGCGGTCGGTCACCGACCTCGAACACGTGCACCAGGTCCGGCAGCCCGTCACCGGTGAGGTCGCCGAGGGCGAAGTCGTGGTCGTCGAGCAGGCCGGTCGGGGTGTCGGTGAGGAGCCAGCGCTCGGCGAGGCTGACGGAGCCGTCCTCCTGGCCACGTGCCAGCGTCACGGCGAGGCGTCCCGCCGCGGCGGTCGCCACCGCGACGTCGTCGAGGCCGTCGCCGTCGAAGTCGGCCACCATGGGGACGGAGTCGAAGAGGTCCCCGAACGCCGGTGTCTGCATGAGCGTGGTCGACGTCGCGCCCGCGGCCGTGTCGACGGTGATGCTCAGCGTGGGGTGGTCGCCCCCGACGTTGACGACGTCGAGGAGCCCGTCGCCGTCGACGTCGCCGACCGTGGCCTGGGGCTTCACCTGGCGCAGCGGTCGGGGGCCGCCCAGGGACGTCCCCTCGGAGTAGAACGCCCAGCCCTGCTCGTCGCCGACCGTCATCACGTCGCCGAGCCCGTCACCGTCCAGGTCGCCGGTGACCGGCTCCGACGGGGGAGCCGGGACCGGCTGCGTGGCCGGGCTCTCCGGCGTGGTCCCGCCCGTGCCGGCCGGTGCGTTGGTGCCGGGGTCGCCGGCCGAGGGCTCGTCCTCACCGCCCCGCAGGGCGATGGCCGCGCCCGTGCCGGCGGTGGCGAGCAGCACGGCGAGGGCGGCGCCGACGGCCAGGCGTCGTTGCCGGCGTCGACGGCCCAGCACGAGGGGCGGTGCGCTCGGGGTGGACGGGGTGAGCCCGCCCCCGAGGCCGCGCAGGTCGTCGCGCAACGCGGCGGCGGAGGGGTAGCGGTGGGCCGGGTCCTTGGCCAGGGACCGGGCGAGCACGACGTTGACGCGGCGGGTCAGCTCGTCCTCGCCGGGCAGCTGCGGCACCGGCTGCTGGAGGTGCGCCATCGCGACCTCGACGTCGGCCCCGGCATAGGGCGGCCGACCGGTGAGGCACTCGAAGAGCAGGCAGCCGACGGCGTAGACGTCGCTCAGCGGCCCGCCCGGCTGACCCGCGGCGCGCTCCGGGGCCAGGTAGTTCCAGGTGCCGGCGACGGCACCGGCGGTGGTCAGCCCCGAGGAGCCGGTGTCGGTGTGCGCGACACCGAAGTCGCAGAGGTAGACGTGCAACCGGTCCGTACGACGGTCGCGCAGCAGCACGTTGGCCGGCTTGACGTCGCGGTGCGTGACGCCCACCGCGTGGGCTGCGGTGAGCGCGTCGGCGACCTGGGCGCAGGCCCGGAAGGCGAGCGGGGGCGCGAGGGGGCCGCTGTCGCGCACGAGGGCGCCGAGGTCGCCACCGGCGGCGTGCTGGGTGACGAGGAAGGGCCGGCCGTCCTGCTCGCCGTGGTCGAAAATCGAGATGACGTGGGGGGAGTCGAGGCGCGCGAGCACCGTGGCCTCGCGCTCGAAGCGGCTCAGGAAGAGCGGCGAGTCCGAGCCGTGCGCCAGCATCACCTTCAGCGCGACCGGTCGTCGCAGCCGCAGGTCGGTCGCGGCGAAGACCATGCCCATGCCGCCCACGCCGAGCACGCCGTCGATGCGGTAGTGGCCGATCACCTCACCGGCGGCGGGGACCGCTCCGGCCGTCACGGGAAGGACCCGCCGAGCAGCGCGGGGCCGTAGGACTCCTCGAGGTCGTAGTCCCAGATCGCCCAGCGCGACGCGTTGCCGAACTGGTCCCCGGACGACTGCGCCACCTGGACCAGCGACCTGCCCTTGGCAGCGGAGGGACCCACGCTCAGCACGTCGTCCCTGCCGTCGCCGTCGTAGTCGCCCATCACGATGCTGCTGTCGAAGAAGTTGTTCGTCGGCAGCGGCAGCAGGCCGACGGCGAGCGCCTTGCCCATGCCGTCGCCGTAGTCGAGCACGGTGAGCTGGATGAAGTCGGTCTTGTTGAGCCCGACGACCAGCTCGTCGTCCTGGTCGCCGTCGACGTCGCCGGTGAGCGCCTCGAGGCCGATCTCGCTGACGAAGCGCCGCGGTCGCCCGTCCTCGCGGAAGGTGCCCTTGCCCGTGCCGAGGTAGGTCTGGGCGGTCGAGCGGTGCTGCTGGGGGTAGTCGACGCTGGGCGACGTCAGCACCAGGACGTCGGCCAGGCCGTCGCCGTCGTAGTCGCCGACCTCCACCTCCGCGATGCTGTAACCGGGGACGAGCTCGAGCGTCCGCCTGGTCGTGCCGAAGCGGCTGCCGTCGGACATCGACACCGACACCGTCATCCCGCGTTCCTCGCCCCAGGCCACGAGGACCAGGTCGTCGGTGCCGTCGCCGTCGACGTCGCCCGCGAAGGCCGTGCTGTAGAGGCCGCCCGCGGGTCTGCGGATCTCCTGGTCCACGGTGCCGCCGCCGCTGAGCTCGCCGACCAGCGTCGGGGCGACCCCGGCGTCGGTGGTCGTGAACACGTCCAGGACCTCGAGCCGGTCGTCGCCGTCGAAGTCCCCGATCACGGGTGAGTCGCTGCGGTCCTTCGGGCGCTCGGGACGGTCGACGACGGGGTCGACCAGGGCGCTGCCGTCGGAGGTCCACACCGTGCGCTCGTAGTAGGACGCGCCGCGCTCGGGGGCGATCAAGGACAGGATCGACAGGTCGGCGAAGCCGTCGCCGTCGACGTCCCCGCGGACGGGTCCCTCCGCGGCGGGTGCGCTGGTGGAGTCGGTCGGGTCGGTCGGGTCGGTCGGGGAGCCGGCGGAGATGCCACCCGTCGGGTCGGCCGACGCCGTCGTGCCGCCACCGGCGGTGGGGCCCGGGTCGTCGTCCCCGCCGAGCAGGGTCACCGCGGCGATGCCACCGGTCACGGCGAGGACGGCGAGGGCGGAGAGCGCGACGAGGGCCGCCGTACGACGCCGCGACGGGCGGGCGTCCCCGGTCAGGTGGCCGGGAGGCGGGGCCGTCGGGGGTGCGCTGCCCGGCATCGGGAGGGGCGTCGGGACGGGGGTCGGGGAGGGTGCCGACGCGCGCGCCGGGGTCGGCCGGACCCCGGCGGTGGGGAGGGCCGCGGCGACGAGGAGGTCGGCGCGCAGGGCGTCGGCGTCGCGGTAGCGCGAGCGGGGGTCCTTGGCGAGGGTGTTGGCGAGGATCGCGTTGACGTGGCGGGTGAACGGGTCGTCGCCGGCGAGCTGGGGGACCGGCGAGCGCTGGTGGGCGATCGCGATCTCGACGTCCGAGCCGCCGAAGGGCGCATGGCCGGTGAGGGCGGCCCAAAGCAGGCAGCCGGTCGCGTAGAGGTCCGAGGCGGGCGTGCCGACGGCTCCGGCGCCGACCTCGGGTGCGAGGTAGCTCCAGGTCCCCGAGACGGCACCCGGTGCGGTCAGGCCGTCGGCCTCGGTGCGCGCGATCCCGAAGTCGCAGAGGTAGGCGTGCAGGTCGAGGGTGTCGGCGTCGCGCAGGAGCACGTTGGTGGGCTTGACGTCGCGGTGGACCACGCCGGCACGGTGGGCGTCGGCGAGGGCGTCGGCGACCTGGGCGCAGACGGCGGCCGCGAGGGCCGGCGGCATCGGTCCGCGGGCGGCGATGAGCCCCCCGAGGTCCCCGCCGCCGACGTACTGCGTGGCGATGTAGGGGCAGCCGTCCTGCTCGCCGTAGTCGAAGATCGCGATGACGTGCGGGGAGTTGAGCCGCGCCAGGAGGGAGGCCTCGCGCTCGAAGCGGGCGAGGAACTCCGCGGAGCCGCCGAGCGAGGCGGAGACGACCTTGAGGGCGACCTGGCGGTCGAAGTCGGTGTCGGTGGCGCCGAACACCACCCCCATGCCGCCCTGGCCGATCTGGGAGTCGATGCGATAGCGGCCGAACTGGTCACCGACGCGGGGGAAGTGAGGCATGGACAGGTCCTTCCCGGGCAGAGGGCTGCGCAATCCTCGAGGCGCACTAGGCTGACGGCCCGTGAAGACCCTCGTCATCGGTACCGGCGGCCGTGAGCACGCCCTCGCCCGAGCGCTCTCCCTGGACCCCGGCGTCACCGAGGTCCACGCGGCGCCCGGCAACCCCGGCATCGCGTCGGTGGCAACGCTCCACGAGGTGGACCAGATGGACGGCGCTGCCGTGGCGGACCTGGCCGAGCGGCTGGGCGTCGACCTGGTGGTCGTCGGGCCCGAGGCCCCGCTGGTCGCGGGGGTCGCCGACGCCGTGACCGCACGCGGGATCGCGGTCTTCGGACCGTCCGGTGCCGCCGCGCAGCTCGAGGGCTCCAAGGCGTTCGCCAAGGAGGTCATGGAGGCGGCCGGGGTCCCGACCGCCCGGGCGTTCGTCTGCACCGACGCCGACCAGGTCGCGACGGCGTTGGACACCTTCGGCCCGCCCTACGTCGTCAAGGACGACGGGCTCGCCGCCGGCAAGGGCGTCGTCGTGACGCTCGACCGCCAGGAGGCCGCCGACCACGCTGCCGCCTGCGAGCGGGTCGTGATCGAGGAGTACCTCGACGGCCCCGAGGTCTCGCTCTTCGCCATCACCGACGGCACGACGGTCTACCCGCTCCAGCCCGCGCAGGACTTCAAGCGCATCGGTGACGGCGACGAGGGCCCCAACACCGGCGGCATGGGTGCCTACACGCCCCTGCCGTGGGCGCCCGCCGACCTGGTCGCCGAGGTGCTCGCCACCGTCCTCCAGCCGACCGTCGACGAGATGGCCTCGCGCGGCACGCCCTTCGCGGGACTGCTCTACGCCGGGCTGGCGCTCACCTCGCGCGGCACCCGGGTGGTGGAGTTCAACGCCCGCTTCGGCGACCCGGAGACCCAGCCCCTGATGGCCCTGCTCGACTCCCCGCTCTCGCCGCTGCTGATGGGTGCTGCGACCGGGACGCTGGCCGACGTGGCGTTCCCGCAGTGGAAGGCCGGCGCTGCCGTCGCGGTCGTCATGGCGAGTGCCGGCTATCCCGAGACCTCCTCCAGCGGCGACATCATCACGGGGCTGGACGCGGCCGAGGCCCACGACACGGTGCACGTCATCCACGCCGGCACGGCGATGCAGGGCGACGACCTGGTCACGGCCGGCGGGCGGGTCCTCGCCGTCATCGCGACCGGCCCGAGCGTCGCCGATGCTCGGGCGGCGGCGTACGTCGGCGTGGCCGACGTGACGTTCGACGGCGCCCAGCACCGGACGGACATCGCGGCGGGCATCTGACGAGGGCGGGCAGCTGACGTGGGCGGGGCTGGTGCCCGTCACGGAGACGGCTCCGCCACGCTAGTGAGAGGGGGCCAGGTGGCTCCTTCTCACTAGTGCTCGGGAGGGGTGCCTTCGCGGGGGTCCACGGGCTGCGGTGGGGATGCTGTGCAGTCGCGAGCAGCGTGCGAGCGACCCCGTTATGGAGACGGCTCCGCCACGCTAGTGAGAGGGGGCCAGGTGGCTCCTTCTCACTAGCGCTCGGGAGAGGTGCCTACGCGGGCGTCCACAGGCTGCAGTGGGGATGGTGGAAGGTGCCTCCGTCCCCTGCCTACCGTGCCTCGATGCAGGTAGATGACGCGGGCCACCGTCGGCTGCTCAGTGCGCGAGCAGCGTGCGAGCGACTCCGTGCCGTCGGGCTGAGTCGACGGCACGCCCAGCGCGTGCTCGACTCCGGACTAGCGGGTCCACCGACACGACTGCCCTCGGCGACGCTCTTCGACGCCGCGCGGGTGGAGCACCTCCTGACCTGGCCGACGCTCGAGGAGGCGGCGATCGATACAGCCTGCCCCTGGGGGCTCTTCGTCGGGCGGCGACCACCGGATCGCCCCTTGACCTCGCACGGGCAGTGGGACCGGGCCAGGGTGGAGTGGGACATGCCGGCGATCACCGGCGCGTGGATCCGGATCTGCGTCGATCGGCACGGCTTCTTCCCCTTCGTCCAGACGGTGGGCGGTTTCGTCGCCCTGGGTGCCGACATCGTCGACGTCCGCGTCGTGGCCCACGGCGACGGCGGACTGCAGCAGCGCGAGCGAAGGCTGCTGCTGCGCGAGCCGGGGGCGTGGTTCGACGCGCTGCAGCAGCGGCGACTGGTCACGGGGGCGGGCCCGCCCTACCTGATCCGCGGCTGGCACCCCACGGCCGGCGGAGGCCCCGGCTGGGGCGTGGGACACTGCAGCCCGTGACCGCACCCCACGTCCCCAACGTTCTCGCCACCCGCTATGCCGGGGCCGACCTCGCGCAGATCTGGTCGCCCGAGCACAAGATCGTGCTCGAGCGGCACCTGTGGATCGCGGTCCTCCGCGCCCAGCGTGACCTCGGCATCGAGGTGCCCGACGGCGTGATCGAGGCCTACGAGGCCGTCGTCGACCAGGTCGACCTCGACTCCATCGCCGCTCGTGAGCGGATCACCCGCCACGACGTGAAGGCGCGCATCGAGGAGTTCTCCGCGCTCGCCGGCCACGAGCACATCCACAAGGGCATGACCTCGCGCGACCTGACGGAGAACGTCGAGCAGCTGCAGCTCAAGCAGTCCCTCGAGCTCCTGCGCGACCGCGCGGTCGCCGCGCTGGTCCGCCTCGCGCGGCTGGCCGCCGAGCACGAGACCACGGTCATGGCCGGGCGATCGCACAACGTGGCCGCCCAGGCGACCACCCTCGGCAAGCGCTTCGCCACCGTCGCCGACGAGATGCTGATCGGTGTCGAGCGCATCGAGGACCTGCTGCGTCGCTACCCGCTGCGGGGCATCAAGGGCCCGATGGGCACGGCCCAGGACATGCTCGACCTGCTCGACGGCGACGAGTCCAAGCTGGCCGCGCTCGAGGAGGGCGTTGCCCGCCACCTCGGCTTCGAGCGGGTGCTGACGTCGGTCGGCCAGGTCTATCCCCGCTCGCTGGACTTCGACGTGCTCTCCGCGGTCGTGCAGCTCGTGGCCGGCCCGTCCAACCTCGCCACGACGATCCGCCTCATGGCCGGCAACGAGATCGTCACCGAGGGCTTCAAGGAGGGCCAGGTCGGCTCGTCCGCGATGCCGCACAAGATGAACACCCGCTCCTGCGAGCGGGTCAACGGCCTGGCCGTCGTCACCCGCGGCTACCTCTCGATGGTGGGCGAGCTCGCCGGCGACCAGTGGAACGAGGGCGACGTCTCGTGCTCCGTCGTACGCCGGGTGGCGCTGCCCGACGCCTTCTTCGCCGCCGACGGGCTCTTCCAGACCTTCCTGACCGTGCTCGACGAGTTCGGTGCGTTCCCCGCGGTGATCCAGCGCGAGCTCGACCGCTACCTGCCGTTCCTGGCCACGACCAAGGTGCTGATGGCAGCGGTGCGCAACGGGGTCGGCCGTGAGACCGCCCACGAGGCCATCAAGGAGGCGGCGGTCGGCACCGCGCTGGCGATGCGTCAGGGGCAGGCCGCCAACGACGTGTTCGCCAAGCTGGCCGCCGACGAGCGCCTCGGCCTGACGGCGGCACAGCTGGAGTCCCTGGTCGCCGACCCGATCACGTTCACCGGCGCCGCGGTGCACCAGACGCAGGTGGTCTGCCGCCGCGTCGCCGAGCTCGCCGAGCGCCACCCGGTCGGTGCCGCCTACACGCCCGGCGCGATCCTCTAGGCCCTCGCCACCGGCCGCGGCTGCGGCTGGCAGCATGAGGGCATGACTGCCTACTGGATCAGCCTCTACCGGGAGATCACCGACGAGGCGAAGCTCGCGGCCTATGCGCAGCTCGCCGGCCCGGCGCTGACGGGTGCCGGCGGGACGTTCCTGGCGCGCGGGATGCCCGAGCAGACCTACGAGGCCGGCGAGGCGACCCGCTCGGTGCTCATCGAGTTCGACTCCGTCGACGCCGCCCGCGCGGCCCACGACAGCCCGGCCTACCAGGAGGCGCTCGCAGCCCTCGACGGCGGCGCCGTCCGGGACCTGCGGATCGTGCCTGGCGTCTAGGGCTTGCCCCGGGTCGGGTCACTCTCGAAGGCCGGACGCATGCGGAGGTCGTCGGCCGGGTGGGTCGGGGCGCAGCACGACTGCCGCACGGCGCCGTGCCTGCGCGACAGGATGGTCAGGCCCAGCACGACCAGCACGAAGCCACCGAGGACCACGATCGCCACCACGTCTGCGTCCCCGGCCTAGGAGTAGCGGTGGCTCTTGGCCGCGTGGCCCTGCTCGCGCGTGCAGGTCTTGCCGCCCATGTTGCGGTGGCCGCAGAGCTCCTCGGAGCCCGACGGTGCCGCAGCGGCGGCCTTGGCGGGCGCCCGCTTGGCGGGTGCCTTCTTCGCGGTGCCGGCCGGGGTCTCCCTCGGCGCGACCGGGGGTCGCTCGGCCTTCTTGGCGGGCGCCGCGGCCCGGGCTGCTGCGTAGCGGGCCTCGCGCATCGCGCGCAGGCCGTCCATCTTGCTCATCGTCCACTCACGTCGCAGACCTTAGTCGCCGCCACCGACAGCGCCGACGGGGCACGGGCGCTGCCCGTGCGGGCGGTGGGGGCGGTGGGGGCGGTGTGGGCAGGCACACAGCCCGGGGCGGCCTCGTCGGTTTGCCGCCCGGACGAGCGAGCGGCGACCATCGCAGGCATGACGTCTCCGGTCACCGTGTCGATCACCCGCCACCTCGAGGCGGGCCACGAGGCCGAGATGGTGAGCTGGCTGTCGGCCGGCATGGCGCTGGCCGAGCGGTTCCCTGGCTTCCTCGGCGCCGGCTGGGTGCGGCCCGACACCGACTCCGAGACCTGGCACATGCTCTACCGCTTCGCCGACCACGACGCCCTGCTGCACTGGGAGCAGTCGCCCCAGCGTGCCTGGTGGCGCTCGTCGGCCTCGGGTCTCGGCGTGGTCGAGTCGCGGGTGGAGAAGCGCACGGGCATCGAGGGCTGGTTCGACCAGCCGACCGCGAGCGACGTGAGCGACCTGCGACCTGCCCCCGCGGCACCGCCGCGGTGGAAGCAGGCCTGCGTGATCTTCCTGATCTTCTTCCCGCTGAGCCTGCTGGTGAACTGGCTGGGCTCGACCCTGCTGCCCGATCTGCTGCTGCCGCTGCGGGTGCTGCTCTCGGTGGTGGTGATGACTCCGGTGATGACCTACGTGGCGCTCCCGTGGATCACCCGCCGCATGGAGTGGTGGCTGCACGGACGCCCGGCGCCCTGGCGTCGTACGACGACGGCCTGATCAGGCCCGTCGGTCAGGCTCGGGCGTCCCCGCCCCAGTTGGCGAGCTTGGTCGCCACGGTGTGCAGGTCGGCGCGCCAGACGTCCTCGGGGCCCGGTGGCAGGATGTCGTCCCACTCGAGCGCGGTCGAGCCGAGCACGTTGGTCAGTCGTGCGGTGCGCGCGAAGAACCAGACGTGCAGGTGGGCGCCGCCGTCACCCCAGCGGTCGACGTGGACGCGACCGATCTCCGGCAGGTTCTCCATGATCCGCACCAGGCGGTTGGAGATGCGGCCGAGCTGCGAGGCAAGCTCGTCGTCGAGGTCGCCGAGGTCGAGGTGCTCGCGGGTGTGCAGCGTGAGCACGAGCGGCAGGCCCGAGGGCTTGCCGCCGTGGGTCAGCACCCAGAACTCGTCCTCCCACACGACCCGCTCCGGGTCGGGCGAGGTGCAGGCGCCGCAGGGCTTCTCGTCGCTGTCGCCGAAGCGGACGGGCTCGTCGCTCGGCGGCTGGAGGACCTTCGGTGCGAAGGAGCCGTCGACCACCTCCCACGGGAAGATGTCCCAGTCGCCGACCGGCGGCATGGGCAGGCGACCGTCGGTCCCGACGGCGGCGACGACTCGGGCGTAGACCTCTTCGGCAGACTCCGGCATGGCCCAACTGTGCCACTGCTGCTCGTGGACTCCGGACGCGGCCCGGCAGGGCCGCACCCCTAGGCTGGTCACGTGGCCGACCTGAACATCCCCGAGGCGCCGGTCATCCCGGGCGCCACCCACCTGCACTCGGGCAAGGTGCGCGACCTCTACGTCCTCGAGTCGGGCGACCTGCTCATGGTCGCCAGCGACCGGATCTCGATCTTCGACTTCGTCCTCGACTCGACCATCCCCGACAAGGGGGAGATCCTGACGCGGATGTCGCTGTGGTGGTTCGACCAGCTCTCCGGGGTCGTCGCCAACCACGTGCTGTCCACCGACGTCCCCGACGTGGTGCGCGGGCGGGCCGTGGTGTGCCGCAAGCTCGACATGTATCCCGTCGAGTGCGTGGCCCGCGGCTACCTCACCGGCTCCGGGCTGGTCGACTACCGCGCGACGGGCGAGGTCTGCGGCGTCGCGCTGCCGCCGGGACTCGAGGACGGCAGTCGCCTCGACGCCGCGATCTTCACGCCCGCGACCAAGGCCGCCCTGGGCGACCACGACGAGAACGTGTCGTACGCCGCCGTGGTGGCCGAGGTGGGCGCGCCGGTCGCCGAGCGGCTGCGCGACCTGACCCTCGAGGTCTACGCCCGGGCCGAGTCGATCGCCCGGGAGCGGGGCATCGTCCTCGCCGACACCAAGCTCGAGTTCGGCGCCGACCACGACGGCACGATGGTGCTCGGCGACGAGGTCCTGACGCCCGACTCGTCGCGCTTCTGGCCGGCCGACCAGTGGCAGCCGGGTCGCACCCAGCCGTCGTACGACAAGCAGATCGTGCGCAACTGGGCGCTCTCGGCGGAGTCCGGCTGGGACAAGGCGTCCGGCGACGCGCCGCCGCCCCTGCCGCCCGAGGTCGTCGAGCGCACCCGCGCCCGCTACGTCGAGGCCTACGAGCTGCTGACCGGAGAGACGTTCTGATGCACTTCCCCGTGAGCCCCGAGATCGCCTTCGACTACCTCGCCGACCCGGTCAACCGGCCGGAGTGGCAGTCCAGCCTCAAGGCGGTCGAGGGCATCGACGGCCTGGTCGGCGTCGGGCAGAGCTGGACAGACGTGACGGTGCCGGGCCTGCGCCCGCTCATGGAGACGACCGAGCTCGACCGCCCGCGGCGCTGGACCGAGCGCGGCACCTGGCGGATGGTCACCGCCGAGCTGACGCTGGAGTTCGCCCCGGCGCCCGGCGGTTGCGAGGTCGGCGTGCGGATGCACCTCGAGGCGACCGGCCTGCTGCGTCCCGTGGGTCCGGTGCTGACCCGGCTCTCGCCCCTGGCGGTGCGCTCCGACCTGAAGCGGGCCGCGGCGATCCTGGCGAAGCGCCACCCCGCCTGAGGGCAGCCCCGCCTGAAGCCTCACTCCGAGCCGATCGACTCCCGGGCCGCACGGGTGGCCGCGACGACCTCCTCGAGGAACGTCGCGATGGTCTCGAGGTCCGCCTCGCTGCGTGCGGCGACGACCGGGGCGAGGTGGGTCGCCAGGCGACCGAACATCGCGCCGCCGACCTCCAGGGCGTGGTCGGTGATCTCCACGACGACCGAGCGCCGGTCGGTGGGGTGAGGGGTGCGCACGACGTGGCCCAGCTTCTCGAGCCGGTCGAGCATCGCCGACGTCGCCGGTGCGCTGAGCTGGAGCGCGGCGCTGATCTGGCCCGGTGTGGGGTGCTCCCCGGCCTGGCCGCGGTCCATGACGAGGGCCAGCCCGGCCAGGTCGGTGCGGTGCATCTCGGCCTCGCGGCCGGCCGCCCCGACATAGAGCTCCGACTCGTTGGCGAAGCCACGCAGGCTGCGGACGACCCGCAGCGCGTGCGGTGACCGCGGCTTGTCCTCGTGCATTCCCACACCCTACTCTTTCCAGCGTGGAAATATTCACTGAGCGAAAGAAGCCCTCCCGTCGCGCCCTGCTGGGGCGCTGGGTCAGCCGGGTCGTGGTGCTGGTCGCGATCCTCTTCTCCGGGGTGATGCTGGGCTCCGGCATCGAGCCGGAGCAGATCGACAACGGCACCGCCAACCTGCCGACCGACGCCGAGTCGGCGCAGGCGGCGCGGCTCCAGGAGTCGCTCGGCACCGCGGAGTTCACCCCCGCGATCGTGGTCTTCGACCGCGGCGGCGAGCAGCTCACCGCCGCGGACCGGCGCGCGGTGGCGACCAAGGTCGAGGAGCTCGGCTCCCTCGCCGCGCCCGGCCAGCAGGTCTTCCCGGTCTTCGCCGAGGACGGCGAGGCCGCCTTCATCGGGGTGCCGCTCGCCACCGACACGCCCGAGGAGGAGCTCGAGGAGCCGATCACGGCGATCCGCGACCTCTCCGCGAAGGACCTGCCCGACGGGCTCGAGGCGAGCACCACGGGTGGTCCGGCCTTCATCGTCGACCTCTCGAAGGTCTTCGACGGCGCGGACGTGCGGTTGCTCATCACGACCGCGGGCGTCGTGGCCCTGCTGCTGCTCATCACCTACCGCAGCCCCTGGCTCTGGCTGGTGCCGCTCTCCGTGGTCGGCGTGGCCGACCAGGTCGCTGCAGCCATGGTGGCCGTGGGGACCCAGGTCTTCCCGTTCGCCACCGACGGCGCATCGGTCGGCATCACGTCGGTCCTCGTCTTCGGTGCCGGCACCAACTACGCCCTGCTCCTCATCGCGCGCTACCGCGAGGAGCTGCGGCAGGTGGAGGACCGCTACGCCGCCATGCGGATCGCCCTGAGCCAGGCGGCGCCGGCGATCCTCGCGAGCTCCGGGACCGTCGTCCTGGCCCTGCTGTGCCTGGGCTTCGCCGACAACCCGACGAGCCGCAACATCGGCTTCGGCGGTGCCATCGGGATCGTCGTCGCCGTCGTCTACGCGCTCGTCGTGCTGCCGGCCGCCATGACGCTCTTCGGGCGCCGCCTCTTCTGGCCCTTCGTGCCGGAGGTCGGCCAGCCCGAGCCCACCGAGACCGGCGTCTGGTCGAAGGTCGCGGCCACGGTGACCAAGCGTCCGGTGCTCGTCTCCGTCGTCGGCCTGCTCGCCCTCGTCGTGCTCGCCCTGCCGCTGACCGGGGTCAAGACCGGGCTGTCGCAGACCGAGCAGTTCCGCGCGACGCCCGAGTCGGTGACGGGCCAGGAGGTCCTGGCCGAGCACTTCCCGGCCGGCTCCTCGCAGCCCACCTCGGTGCTGACCTCGAGCGCCGACGCCGACGACGTACGACGGGTGGTCGCCGACGTCGACGGGGTGCAGCAGGTCGACGACGGCGGGAGCGAGGGTGACACCTCGGTGCTGACCGTGGTGCTCACCGCGGACCCGGCCTCCGACGCAGCCTTCGACACCGTCGAAGGCATCCGGGAGGCCGCGCAGGGTGTGGACCCCGACGCACTGGTGGGCGGTCCCGACGCGGAGTCCCTCGACGCCCGCGACGCGGCGTCGCGCGACCAGGCGCTGATCATCCCGCTGATCCTGGTGGTCGTCCTGCTGGTGCTGCTCGCGCTGCTGCGCTCGATCGTCGCGGCGGTCCTGCTCGTGGCGACGGTCGTGGCGACGTTCGCGGCCAGCCTGGGGGCGAGCTGGTGGGCGTTCACCCACTGGTTCGGCTTCCCGGCCCTCGACCTCAGCGTGCCGCTGCTGAGCTTCCTGTTCCTCGTGGCGCTGGGGGTCGACTACAACATCTTCCTCACCACGCGGGCCAAGGAGGAGGCCGAGGAGCACGACACCACGCGCGCCATCTCGATCGCGCTCGCCGTGACCGGTGGGGTCATCACCAGCGCGGGCATCCTGCTCGCCGCGGTCTTCACCGTGCTCGGCGTGCTGCCCCTGATCACGCTGACGCAGATCGGCGTCATCGTCGGCTTCGGCGTCCTGCTCGACACGCTGCTGGTGCGCAGCGTGCTCGTCCCCGCGCTCGTCGCGCTGCTGGGGCGGCGCTTCTGGTGGCCTGGTCACCTCTCGCGGAGCGATCACCCCGTGACGCGCTCATGACCGGTCAGTAGGTTGTCAGCACCCACGACGATGTGACGGAGGACTCGTGTCGGACACGACGTACAACCTGGCCAGCCTGCTCGAGAAGAGTGCGGAGAAGTACCCCGACCGCGAGGCGATCGTCCTCGGGGACACGCGGATGACCTACGCGCAGGTCAACGGAGCCGCCAACATGGTGGCCAACCTGTTGGTCTCCCGCGGGATCCAGCACGGGGACAAGGTGGCGCTCAGCTGCGCCAACCTGCCCTACTTCACGATCATCTACTACGGGATCCTGAAGGCCGGCGCGTCCGTCGTGCCGCTCAACGTGCTCCTCAAGGGACGCGAGGTGGCCTACCACCTCGGCGACGCCGAGGCGAAGGCCTACTTCTGCTTCGAGGGCACCGCTGAGCTGCCCATCGGCAAGGAGGGGTTCGCGGGCTTCAACGACGCCGACGGCTGCGAGCAGTTCTTCGTCGTCACCGTCGACCCGGCGGCTCCGTCCCCGATCGAGGGCGCCGAGACGTTCGGGCAGGCCCTCGCCGGCCAGGCGCCGACGTTCGAGACCGTCGCCACCGACGAGGACGACACCGCGGTCATCCTCTACACCTCCGGCACGACGGGTCAGCCCAAGGGCGCCGAGCTGCGCCACCGCAACATGCGCGACAACGCGCTGGCGGGTGCCGACCTCTTCGGCGCGAGCGAGGACAACCCCGACACCGCCCTGTGCGTGCTGCCGCTCTTCCACTCCTTCGGCCAGACCGTCGTGCAGAACGGCACCTTCGCCTTCGGCGGCACCGTCGTCATGCTGCCGCGCTTCGAGGCCGACGCGGCGCTGAAGACCATGGCCAAGGAGAAGGTCACCTTCTTCGCCGGCGTTCCCACGATGTACTGGGGACTCCTCGGCGCCCTCGACGACTCCGGCGTCGACGTGAAGGAGCTGGCCGCCAACCTGCGCGTCGCGGTCGCCGGTGGCTCGGCGCTGCCGGTCGAGGTGCACAAGGAGTTCGAGAAGCGCTTCGGCGTGACGATCCTCGAGGGCTACGGGCTCTCCGAGACCTCCCCGGTCGCCTCTTTCTCGCGGCTGGGCCAGGACGTGCGGGTCGGCTCGATCGGTCAGCCGATCCCGGGCGTGGAGATGAAGCTGCTCCAGCCGGAGAGCTGGGACGAGGTGGACGCCTCCGAGGACGCCGACGCGGTCGGCGAGATCGCGATCAAGGGCCACAACATCATGAAGGGCTACTACAACCGCCCTGAGGCCACCGAGGAGTCGATCCAGGACGGCTGGTTCCGCTCGGGCGACCTCGGCCGCAAGGACGCCGACGGGTGGTACTACATCGTCGACCGGTCCAAGGACATGATCATCCGCGGTGGCTACAACGTCTACCCGCGTGAGATCGAGGAGGTCCTGCTGACCCACCCCGACGTCTCGCTGGCCGCCGTCATCGGCGTGCCCCACGAGAGCCACGGCGAGGAGATCAAGGCCGTCGTGATCCTCAACAAGGGCGCGAGCGTCACCGAGGACGAGCTCATCGCCTGGGGCAAGGAGCAGATGGCGACCTACAAGTACCCCCGCCAGGTGCAGTTCGTCGACGACCTGCCCATGACCGCGACGGGCAAGATCCTCAAGCGCGAGCTGTCGTGAGGACCGTCGGCCTGGCGGTGGCCGGGCTGATGGTGCTCGTCGGCGCGCTGTGGACGCTGCAGGGCCTCGACTACATCGGCGGCAGCGCCATGTCCGGCGAGCGGACCTGGTCGGTCATCGGGCCGATCGTCGCGGGCCTCGGCGTGGCCCTCGGCATCGTGCTGCTGCAGAACCGCCGCTCCTAGCGGCACGGATCCTCCGACGCCCCGCCGGGCCTTCCCGGCGGGGCGTCGCTGCGCCACAATGCCGACACGGGACCACGCCCGCGACGCTAGAGGTGGCCGATGGAGCTGCACGAGAGCCTGGCCGAGCTGGTCGCGGCCGTCGGCCCGCAGGTGCTGGACGACGCCGACCGGCTCCGGGCCGCGCTCGACGACTACCTTGACGAGGGCGCGGCCAGCACCGGTGACATCAACCTGCTGGTCGACGCCGTCCGGCTCGGTGCCTACGCCTGGATGATGAGCACCATCGCCAGCGGAGGCGAGGGGGCCAAGGCGGTCGAGGCCGCCGGCGTGATCCTGGCCCGCGACCGGGGGAGCCGCGACCTCGACACCGCCCGCTGGGCCTGCGCGGTGCTCGGCTTCGCGGTCGGCAAGGTCGGGGACGCCGACGTGCGTCGCTACCGCACGCGCACCATGGAGGTGCCGCTCCCGCAGTCGCCCGAGGACACGCAGCCGAGCCCGCCGCCCGCTCCCGTCGTGGCCCCCGACGTCGCCACGGCACCCGCCCAGCCGGCACTCGCCCCGGTCACGGAGGCCGCGGACGCGGTGGTCGTCGCCCCGGGCCCGCCACCTCCGTCACCACCTCCGTCACCACCGCCTGCCCGCAGGCGTCGTCGTCGTACGCCGGTCCTCGCGGTGGTCCTCGCCCTCGCCCTCGTGGGTGGGGGCCTGGTGGCCTGGCGGGTCCTCGGGGGCGAGGACGACCCGGAGCGCACGCCGGTCGCGGTGGACGAGGAGCCGTCCCGCACGCCCGACCCGAGCGAGGACCCGACAGGTGACCCGACAGGTGACCCGACGGGCGACCCGGAGCCGCTGCCCTTCGAGGTCGACGCCGACTTCGTCAACCAGCCCTGCACGGGCGAGGTGATCGTGATGCTGGCGACCGCGGGGGTGGCCGACAACTACGCGTCCAAGCTCGGCAACGCGGTCGAGGGCGTGCCCGACGCCAAGGTGCTGCGGGCCGCGGACTCGTGCGCCGCCTTCCAGCGCACGCACCCGGAGTCGGGCCAGCCGATCTACAACGCCTACCTCGGTCCCTTCGCGACCGTGCCCGAGGCGTGCCAGGCGATCGAGGGCCTCGACAGCGCCACCGCCTGGGTGCGCGAGCTGGCCAACCCCTCGCAGGAGCGCGAGCTGTGCTTCTGCGAGTCCTCGGTCGACGCGCTGCCGACGATCGGCGCCGACTCCGACCTGACGTCGTTGGCGGTGCGACGGCTGATCGGGCAGGTGCAGTGGGGGCTCTACCTCTTCGGGCTGATCCCCAAGGAGGGCGTCTTCCAGAGCTATGGACAGCGGACCCCCGAGGTCGTCGCGGCGCTGGAGGACTTCCAGTCCCAGGTGCTCCTCGAGCCCGACGGCGTGATCGCCCAGGAGACCTGGGAGCGGCTGCTCGACGAGTTCTGTGAGACCGAGGTCTACGACGTCGAGCGCTGAAAAGTAGGATGGTCGTGCCCGCGCACCCCACCAGGTGCCGCCCTCACCGCAGGAGCCTTCCGTGCCTCGAGTCGTCGTCGACGTCATGCCCAAGCCCGAGATCCTCGACCCCCAGGGCAAGGCCGTCCTCGGCGCCCTGCCCCGCCTGGGCTTCTCCGGCGTCACCGACGTCCGGCAGGGCAAGCGCTTCGAGCTCGAGATCGCCGGCGAGGTGACCGAGGAGGTCCTCGCCGAGGTGCACCAGATGGCTGAGACGCTGCTCTCCAACCCCGTCATCGAGAACTTCACCGTCCACGTGGAGCAGCCCGCATGAAGATCGGCGTCGTGACCTTCCCGGGCAGCCTCGACGACGTCGACGCGCAGCGCGCGGTCGCCATCGGCGGCAACGACGCCGTCGCCCTGTGGCACGGCGACCACGACCTCAAGGGCGTCGACGCGGTCGTCCTGCCCGGCGGCTTCTCCTACGGCGATTACCTGCGCTGCGGCGCCATCTCGCGCTTCTCGCCCGTCATGGCCGAGGTCATCGCGGCCGCCGGCCGCGGGATGCCGGTCCTGGGCATCTGCAACGGCTTCCAGATCCTGTGCGAGTCGCACCTGCTGCCGGGTGCGCTGATCCGCAACGACCACCGCAAGTTCGTCTGCCGCGACCAGCGCCTGCGCGTCGAGAACAACCGCACCCCGTGGACCTCGGCCTACGCCGAGGGTGCCGAGATCACCATCGTCCTCAAGAACGGCGAGGGCGGCTTCGTCGCCGACGAGGCCACGCTCGACCGCCTCGAGGGTGAGGGCCAGGTCGTCGCGCGCTACCTCGGCGACAACCCCAACGGCTCGCTGCGCGACATCGCCGGCGTCACCAACGCCGCCGGCAACGTGGTCGGGCTGATGCCGCACCCCGAGCACGCCGTCGAGGACCTCACCGGCGCGGGCACCGACGGGCTGGGCTTCTTCACCAGCCTCGTGGAGCAGTCGTTCGCATGAGCTCCCCGCGCACCGGCTCGCTGACGGGCCCCACCCGCCTGTTCCGCGTCGTCGCGACGGCAGAGGCCATCACCTGGGCCGGGCTGCTGACCGGGATGTTCCTCAAGTACGTCACCGAGACCACCGAGCTCGGGGTGCGCGTCTTCGGGATGCTGCACGGCGTCGTCTTCATCGCCTACTGCCTCACCACGGTCGTCGTGGCCGTCGACCGTCGCTGGTCGGCCTCCCGACTGGCGCTCGGCCTCGTCTCGGCGGTCCCGCCGTTCATGACGATCTGGTTCGACCGGCACGTGGAGCGGGCCGGCGGGCTGGCCGACTCCTGGCGCCTCACCACGGAGCCCGCGGGGCGCGGCGTCGAGCGTCCCACCGCGTGGTTGCTGCGCAACCCGCTCCAGGGTGCGGTCGCCGGCATCGTCGCGGTCGTCGCCCTCACCGGCGTTGCGCTGCTCGTCGGACCGCCTGTCGGCTGACACTGATCACCGACGCGGTCCCCATGGGGTGTGACCGCACTCAGGGGGACGAGCAGTGAGCACCGAGCAGGACACACCGGCAGTGTCGGGCTGCACCTACTGCGGCAACGCCTACGGTCCCTCCGACGTGGCCTGCCCCAGCTGCGGTTTCCCCACCCCCTACGCCTCGGTCAAGGCGACAGTCGACGCCCGCCGGGCCCGCCTGCGCACGCGCGTGGTCGCCGGCGTCGCGGCGGTGGCGGTCGTGGGGGGCAGCGCCTTCCTGCTGCTGCGCGGTGGTGCCGAGACGCCGCCCGCGACCACGACGCCCGCGGGCGAGGCCCCCGTCGAGGGGCCACGCCGGCTCGTGCCTTCCTGGGAGGTCGCCCTCGACAGTCCGGTGCTCGGCGAGCTCGCCGTCGACGACGCGGTGGTCCTCTCGCTCGACTCCGGCGACCTCGTCTCCGTCGACGCCGCCGGCGAGCAGACGTGGAGCCGGGCCCAGCCGGTCGCTCCGGTCGAGGACGTCGACGCCGGTGGCGAGGTGCTCGTCAGCGCCGCGGACGGCCCGGGCATCAGCGCCAACACGCTCGCCGACGGCGAGGAGCTCTGGCAGTACCCCGACATCACCTACGTCGGTGTGGCCGCGTCGGGCTTCGTGGTCGACGTCGAGGCGGAGGGTGGGCCCTTCGGGGTGCTCGACGCCCGCTCCGGCGTGCCGACCTGGAAGGTGCCCGACGTCGACGCCTACGCCGTGGCCGGCGCGATGGCCTACGTCCTGCGCGGCCCGGAGCTGACCGCGCTGAGCGCCGACGACGGCAGCGAGCTCTGGACCAGCGACGTCGGCGCCGGGCCCGAGGCCACGCTGGTCGCCAACCTGGGCCTGGTCGCGGTGGTCAAGGGCTCCGAGGTGGTCGCCCTCGACCCGCTCAACGGCACCGAGCGCTGGACGGCCCGGGCTCCGGGTGCGGCGGTCGAGGTGCTCTCCGACGCGCTGGTGGTCGTCACCAGCGAGCGCGCGACGCCGCCGACGGCCATCGCCTACGACGCGATGGGGGAGCGGGGCGAGCTGCCGGTCGAGGCCGGGCTGACGACCGAGCTGGTGCCGTTCACCGTGGACGGCGAGGCCTACGCCCTCGACCCCGTCTCCGGCACCGTCCTCGACGAGGACCTCACCGTGCGAGCGACCTACGACGGCACCGTGACGCCGGCCGACGACGGGGTCTACGTCGTCACGGGCGGCGTGGTCTCGCACTATCCCCTCGGTGCCTCCACCCCCGACGCCGAGGCGGAGGTGCCCGGTGCCGAGCGGGCCGTCGTCCTAGCCGACGGGTTCGCGGTCGTCGCCGGCGACACCGTCACGGGCTTCCTCTAGGGCTTCGCTCGCTGCTCGAGCCGCCGGCCGTCTCTCGTTGGTTGAGCCGGGCGAGCCGCCGGGCTGCCTCTCGTCGGTTGAGCCGGGCGAGCCGCTAGGCGAGGCCGTGTCGAAACCCGGTGAGCCGAACGGCGGTGTCGCGTGGCTTGGTCTCGACGACCGCTCGCTTCGCTCGCTGCTCGACCGGCGACCAGGGTCGCTGCTCGAGCCGCGGCCAGGGTCGCGGCTCGACCGGCGATCAGCTGCTGGCGCCGGCCTCGAGCTTGCCCCAGGTCGGGTAGGCGACCACGCCGTTGACCGGGGTGCCGGTCTTCTGCTGGTAGGCCCGCACGGCGTTGCTGGTCGCGGCGTCGAAGACCCCGGTGGCCTTGATCGGCTTGGTGAGCGCGGCGGCGTTGAGGGCGCGCTGGACACGGCGTACGGCGGGACCGGCGGAGCCGACCTTGAGCACCTCGCGCGGGCCGGAGGCCAGCAGCATGATCCAGTGGCGCACGAACCACGAGGAGGTGACGGCCACCTGGTGCTTCGTCTGCCAGGCGTTCATCGCCTTGACCAGCTTGGGGTTGTAGTTGCCGCCGGTCGGGCCGTCATAGAAGCCCTGCTCGCGCAGCAGGCACTGGAGCGCCTTCATCTGCGCGGCCGGGGGGCGGTAGGTGTCGGTGGGGGGCCGCAGCAGCGGGTACTCCCACAGCGAGACGTTGACGCCGCCGCAGTGGGTCTCGGGCTCGGCGACGGAGCCGCGGCCGAGGTCGAGGTAGTTGCGGTCGATGTTGATGCGCACACCGCCCCACGTCTCGTCGTGGCCGCCCATGTACTGCTTGACGCGGCCGCCGGGGCGCCAGCCGTCCTCACGGATGTAGGAGGTCGAGGTGTTGGCGATGCCGTCCCAGCGGGCGACCCAGATCGCGTCGGGCAGCGTGAAGCGGTCGGGCCGGTTGATCCGGGCCGCGTCGAGCGCGGCGATGCCGGAGCCGGCGCTGGAGTAGACGCCCGAGACGTAGCCGAGCTCGTGGAGCTTCTGGGTCCAGCCGCTGAGGAAGGTCAGGGCGGACTCGCGGCAGTCGGTGTTGGAGTTGTCGTAGCCCTCGAGGTCGTACCACAGGGTGCTCTTCTCGACGATGCCCAGCGCCTTGGCCGCGGCGACCGCGGAGACGGCCTCGTCCATGCCCTGCTGCTTGGCCAGCGCATAGCGGCCGACCTTGCCCGGCTTGGGGTTGATCTTGACGTCGTCGGAGTAGCGCGGGAAACGCGGCTGGCAGGAGGCCTGCGGGCCGAGGGTGATCGGGAGCAGCCGCCAGCCGTTGCGCAGCTGGGTGCTGATCCAGGTGGGCGTCAGGTTGGGCTGGTCGCGACAGGCGCGTGACTTCCCGGAGATGTAGATGCCGACCGAGAGGAACGGCGAGTTCTGCAGCCAGGCGTTCATCGCCTTCTGGTCCGGCGCGTGGCACTGGTCGAAGCCGTAGCCGGTGAAGTCGCCGGGCGTCACCACGTTGCCCTCCCGGGCCGCGGGCGTGCGCGGGCTCGCGGAGGCGCTGGCCGACGCACCCGCTCCGGCCTGCGCGGCGGGGCCGACGGCGCTCAGCGCGGCCAGGGTCAGGACCCCTGCGACCGCGACGCTGGCGGCATGTCGGAGGCGGGCGGAGAGCGTGGGAAGAGGCGTGCGAGGCATGGCGGAGCTCCAGGGGAAGGGTGTCGATCCGTCGGACGGCGACGTCACCATAACCTCACGAGTCACACCCGTAACAGGCATCGGGAGTAACTACAGATCTGTAATTCGCGGACCGGCCAGCAGGGCCGCCGGGGGCGTCGCGCACGGTTAGATTGCGGCATGACGACCGCAGCCCCCGCCCCCGACCCGACGCGTCGTCGGGCCCCTGTCGTGGCTGTCGTCGTCGGTCTCGTGCTGGCCGTGGTCGCTGCCGGCATCGTCGTCGTCCTGCTCGTGGGGGACCCGGGTCGCTCGGCGAGCTTCTCCAGCGGGCTCGCCGTCCGGTTGCCCGAGCCCGTGACGTCGACGCCCGAGCTCGACTGGACGGTGCGCACCGACGGGCCCGTGACCGGCGGGACGGCCGTGGGGGCGCGGGTCTTCCTGTCGACCGGGAGCGCGGTGCTCGAGCTCGACGCCGCCGGCGAGGAGGCCTGGTCCGTGGCGCCCGCGGAGCCGTGCAGCGTGATCCTGTCCCACCCCGACCACGAGGACGTCGTGGTCTGCGTGACCGAGGCCGGCGCCGTCGGGCTGGCGGCCGCCGACGGCGAGCAGATCTGGGAGCAGACCGAGGGCCCGCTCGTGCGCTACCTCGACGACGGTGCCGGCTTCGCGGGAGAGACCGCGCTCGGCGTCATGGACGTCGCCTCCGGGGACGTGCGCTGGTCGATCGACGTCACCGACGAGCACGTCTTCGGCCCCGACGCGCTCTACACGGCGCAGGGCGGCACCCTGACGGCGTACGACGTCGGCTCCGGCGAGAAGCAGTGGTCGGTGCCCTACGACGAGGAGTCGCGCGTCGACGGCACCCAGGCCGCCACCCCGGACCTCGCGGTCAACGACGCCCTCCTGCTGCTGACCTCCGAGGCCGGCGCCGTCGCGCTCGACCCCGACGACGGCGAGGAGCTCTGGCGCCTCGACCCGGGCGCCGACGGGATCTCGGGCGGGGTCCTCTCCGACGACCGGGTCTGGCTGCTGCCGGCCGACGACGACGAGCAGGCCGCGGCCCCGCAGATCCTGGTGCGTGACGCCGACGGCGAGGTGGGCGAGCTGGAGACCGACGAGGACACCCAGGTCGTCTCGCTCGAGCGCTTCGAGGTCGACGGCGACGACTACGCGATCGACTTCGTCTCGGGCCGGGTCTACGACGACGAGCTGGCGACCGTGGGCACCTACGACGGTCTCCTCACCCTCGTGGACGGCGGGCTCTATGCGGCGACCGAGCCGGAGGCCGACCTGCCGGGCAGCTTCGCCTACTACGAGCTCGGGGCGGACGAGGCCACCTGGACCGTCGACCTGGCCGGGGTCGAGACGCTCAACGTCGCGGCTGCCGACGGCCTCGTCGTGGTCGTCGCGGACGACGAGGTCCGCGGCTACCGCTGAGCGGCGCCGTCCGCCGCCTGCGCCGGGTGCGCCGGAGCGGCCCGGCGCCGGTAGATTGACGCCCGTGCCCGAGACCTCCGTGAAGCCGTCCCTCGACACCGTCGCCGTCGCCGCCTCGGACCCCGCGCGCGACCAGCCGTGGGCCGATCTCGGCCTCAAGGCGGACGAGTACCACGAGATCCGCGAGATCCTCGGCCGTCGCCCCACGAGCGCCGAGCTCGCGATGTACTCCGTCATGTGGAGCGAGCACTGCTCCTACAAGTCGTCCAAGGTGCACCTCAAGCAGTTCAGCGAGATCCCGCAAGAGACTCCCGCGGGGAGGATGCTCGCCGGCATCGGCGAGAACGCCGGCGTCATCGACGTCGGTCAGGGCTATGCCGTCACCTTCAAGGTCGAGTCGCACAACCACCCGTCCTACGTCGAGCCCTACCAGGGTGCCGCGACCGGCGTCGGCGGCATCGTGCGCGACATCCTCGCGATGGGCGCACGTCCGGTCGCCGTGATGGACCCGCTGCGCTTCGGCCCGCTGGACGCCCCCGACACCCAGCGCGTGCTGCCCGGGATCGTGGCGGGCGTCGGCGGCTACGGCAACTGCCTGGGCCTGCCCAACATCGGCGGCGAGGCCGTCTTCGACGAGACCTACCTCGGCAACCCGCTGGTCAACGCGCTCTGCGTCGGCGTGCTGCGTCACGAGGACCTGCACCTCGCCAAGGCGTCCGGCGCCGGCAACCAGGTGATCCTCTACGGCGCCAAGACCGGCGGCGACGGCATCGGCGGCGTCTCGATCCTCGCCAGCGAGACCTTTGAGTCCACCGGCCCGGCCAAGCGCCCGGCCGTGCAGGTCGGCGACCCCTTCATGGAGAAGCTCCTCATCGAGTGCACGCTCGAGATCTTCGCGGCCGGTCTCGTCGCCGGCATCCAGGACCTCGGCGGCGCCGGGCTGTCCTGCGCGACCTCCGAGCTGGCCAGCGCCGGTGACGGCGGCATGCACGTCGAGCTCGACCGGGTGCCGCTGCGCGACTCCACGCTCTCGCCGGAGGAGATCCTCATGAGCGAGTCGCAGGAGCGGATGATGGCCGTCGTCGAGCCCGACGACGTCGCCGCGTTCCTGGCGATCTGCGCCAAGTGGGAGGTCGACGCCACCGTCATCGGCGAGGTCACCGACACCGGCCGGCTGCACATCGACTGGCACGGCGAGCGCGTCGTCGACGTGCCCCCGCGCTCGGTCGCGCACGACGGCCCGACCTACCACCGCCCCTTCGCCCGCCCCGACAGCCAGGACGCCCTCCAGGCCGACGGCGCCGAGTCGCTGCCGCGGCCCACGACCGGCGAGGAGCTGCGCGAGACCGTGCTGCGCCTCGCGGCGTCGCCCAACCTGTGCGACAAGTCGTGGATCACCGATCAGTACGACCGCTACGTCCGCGGCAACACCGTGCTCGCCCAGCCCAGCGACTCCGGGATGATCCGCATCGACGAGGACACCAACCTCGGCGTCGCGGTCTCCACGGACTGCAACGGCCGCTTCGCGCGTCTCGACCCCTACGTCGGCGCGCAGCTGGCCTTGGCCGAGTCCTACCGCAACGTGGCCACCGGCGGCGCGACGCCGCTGGCGATCTCCGACTGCCTCAACTTCGGCTCGCCCGAGGACCCGGCGGTCATGTGGCAGTTCGCCGAGGCCTGCCGTGGCCTCAAGGACGGCTGTCTCGAGCTCGGCATCCCGGTCACCGGCGGCAACGTCAGCCTCTACAACCAAACCGGCGAGACCGCGATCCTCCCGACCCCGGTCGTCGCCGTGCTCGGCGTCATCCAGGACGTCACGAAGCGCACGCCGTCGGCCTTCGAGGCCGCCGGGGAGCGGATCTTCCTGCTCGGCGAGACCCGCGAGGAGCTCTCCGGCTCCGAGTGGGCCCACGTGGTGCACGGTCACCTCGGCGGTCGCCCGCCCGTGGTCGACCTGGCGGCGGAGAAGTCCCTCGCCGAGCTGCTGCGCGCGGGCGTCGGCCTGCTCACCAGCGCCCACGACCTCTCCGACGGCGGCCTGGCCCAGACGCTGGTCGAGGCCGGGCTGCGCCACATGATCGGCGCGACCGTCACCGTGCCGGGTGACGCGTTCGTCGGGCTCTTCTCGGAGTCGGCCGGTCGCGTGGTCGTCACCGTGGCGGACGGCGACGCCGCCGCCCTCACGGCGCTGGCTGAGGAGCACGGGGTGGCCGTGACCGAGCTCGGCACCACCGGTGGCGACAGCATCGTGGTGGAGGGCCAGTTCGACCTGGCCCTGCTCGAGGTGCGCTCGGCCTGGATGGCGACGCTGCCCGCAGCGTTGGGCTGATCCTTGGCCGACGACCTGGTCGTCTCCCGGTTGCTGGTCATCCCAGCGGCCGAGCTCGCCGAGCGGTTCTCCCGCTCGTCGGGTCCGGGCGGGCAGGGCGTCAACACCGCCGACTCCCGGGTCGAGCTCTCCTTCGACCTGGCCGCCTCGCCCAGCGTGCCGGCGTACCTCCAGGAGCGGATGCTGGCCGCGCTGGCCTCGCGGCTCGTCGACGGAGTCCTCACGATCGCCGCCAGCGAGCACCGCACCCAGCTCGCCAACCGGCGCGCCGCCCGGGAGCGCCTGGCGTCGCTGCTGCGCGACGCCGCCCTGCCGCCGGCGCCGCCACGCCGTGCCACGCGCCCCACGCGCGGCTCCAAGGAGCGACGCCTCGGCGCCAAGAAGCGGCGCGGTGAGATCAAGAAGGGGCGCCAGGGGCGCTTCGACTAGTTGGACCCCTCTGGTGGGATGGCGCTCGTGCACCGACGGACCCTGCTCAGCCTGCCCGCCCTGGGGGTGGTCGGTCTCGCGCTGGCCTCGTGCGGCGAGGATGCTCCCGTGAGAGAGCCCGACGGTCCCGGCGAGGGACGCACCGCCTACGGCACCGACCCCAGCCAGTACGGCGAGCTCTACCTCCCCGACGGCACGCCCCGAGGCGTCGTGGTGGTCATACACGGCGGCTTCTGGAAGGCGGAGTACGACCTCTCGCTCGGCCGGCCGCTCGCGACCAGCCTGGCCGCGGAGGGGTGGGCGGCGTGGAACATCGAGTATCGCCGCGTCGGCAACGGTGGTGGCACTCCCGAGACCTTCGACGACGTCTCCGCGGCGATCGACGCGCTGGGCGACCTCGAGGTCGACACCTCGACGGTCGTGACGCTCGGCCACTCCGCCGGTGGGCACCTCGCCGCATGGGCGGCCTCGCGGGGTCGCGACGGCGCCTGGCCCGACCGGGTGCCGGTCACCCACGTGATCTCGCAGGCCGGTGTGCTCGACCTCGTGGCCTCCGAGCGCGACGGACTGGGCGGCGGCGCTGCCGGGGCACTGCTCGGACACGCCCCGGGGCCGCAGGACGCGGCGTACGACCCGATGCAGCAGGTGCCGCTGGAGCAGCCGGTCTGGTGCGTGCACGGCACGGCCGACACGATCGTGCCGATCGGACAGTCCGGCACCTACGTCAGCGCCGCCACCGCGGCGGGCGCGCAGGCCGAGCTGGTCGCCGTCGACGGTGACCACTTCGTCGTCATCGACCCGCTGTCGCAGGCATGGACCGAGATCCTCGCCATCCTGGACGGGATCGGCTGAGGGCTGGGCTGAGGGCGGCCGTCAGGCGGCCGGCGGGAGCGTCGAGATCTTCTGCCAGATCTTGCGCGACATCCCGGTGGTGAGCTCCTCGATCGAGTTGACCGTGTCGAGCACGACGGCGTCGCGGGACTCCTCGGCGCACAGGGCCGCGGTCTTGGCGACCAGGCTGAGCAGCTCCGAGCAGTAGTCGAGGTAGCGCTCCATCTCGTCGCGGCTCATGTCGAGGGGCACGCTCGCGCTCGTCGACGTGTAGGAGGCGCGCAGCTGCTCCGGATCCTTGGTCAGCTGGTGCATGTCGACGATGTGCGCCGTGGAGCGGAGCTGGTGGAGCAGCGCGAGGGTGCGGCCGCGCTGGAGCCGCTCGGGCACGGTCCAGAGGAAGAAGACCGCGATGCCCGCGAAGACCAGGTCGTTGATCGTCGTCTCGACGAGCGGCAGCACGTCGAGGGAGCTGGTGAAGCGGCCGTCGACCCGGATCGCGTCGCGGGCCGCCAGCGCCAGGGCCACGAGCGTGGCGCCCACGATCAGGCCCATCGAGACCCGGGACACGACGCGGGCCAGCCGCAGCCGACCCTGGATCGCCCCGGCCCCGGTCTCGACCTCGTCGATGAGGATCAGCAGGTCGCCGGCCACCTTGCGCAGCCCCCGCTCGGGGAAGCGCGCCGCGATGCGCTCCTGGAGGTGGCGCACCGTGTCGCGCACCGGGCCGGCCTCCAACGGCTCGTGCAGGTCGCGGGTCACGTGGGCAGCGTAGGTGGTGCGGAGGCGGCGTGTGGAGGGGTCGTGTGCCGCAGAGCGCGGTCGAGCGCTGGCTACGGCACACGACCCGCCGGGCCGACCGACGAGCTGACGCGCGCCTCCGGCCCCGGGCCCGGCTGGCAGCTCGGGCACCACCAGCACCGTCGGTTGGCCGGGTCGTCCGGGATCTCCGGCACCATCCGCACCGTCGTGCCGCAGCGCAGGCAGGGGCGCCGGTTGCGTCCCGAGACCCAGTGGTCCTCGCCGCGGCGGCTGGTCCCGGTGGTCACCTGGTAGGCACCCGGCACGAGCGCGGAGTGCCGCAGCGCCTTCGCGGCCAGGCGCACCAGGGCGTCGACGTCGACCTCCCCGACGGGCGTCCACGGGCTGCGACCGACCAGGAAGCACAGCTCGTTGGCCCACAGGTTGCCCAGCCCGGCCATCCGCGTCTGGTCGAGCATCGCCGAGGCCAGCGGCACGTCCGGGTCGGCCGCCAGTCGTCGTACGGCCTCGGCGTGGTCCCAGTCCTCGCGCAACGGGTCGGGGCCCAGGTGCCCGATGAGCTGGTGCTCGTCCGCGGTGGCCACGAAGTCGAGCTGGTGCAGGTCCAGCCCGTACGCCGTCGGGCCGGCCGCCGTCTCCAGCACGACGCGCACCTGGGGCATCAAGCGCGTCGGGAGCCGCTTGCCGGGGCCGGTCACCGTCCAGCTCCCGTCCATCAGCAGGTGGCTGTGGAGGGTGACCCCGCCGCTGAAGCGGGTCAGCAGGTGCTTGCCGTGCGTCGCGTGCTCGAGCAGCGTGCGGCCGGCCAGGTCACGGGTGGCGAGCCGGGGCACGCGCAGGTCCGACCGGGCGATCGAGCTGCCCTTCAGCCCTCGGTCGAGGCGTCGCGCGAGCTTGTGGACGCTGTCTCCCTCCGGCACCGCTCCATCATGCCGGTCTAGGGTTCACCGCGTGCCCGAGGACGACGACTGATGCCGCCCCGTCTGCGCGTGCTGACGGCCGACGAGCTGACGACCGCGACCGCGGCCGACGACCTGCGCGCCCTCACCAAGCACTTCATGGCCGTGCTCGAGCAGCGCGCCCCCGGTCACTCGGTCGAGGTGCGGGTGCCGCCCTACGCCGCGGTCCAGGTGATCCCGGGGGTGCGGCACACCCGTGGCACCCCGCCGGCCGTGGTCGAGATGGACGCCGTCACGTGGGTCGCGCTCGCGACCGGCGGCCTCTCCTGGGCCGACGCGGTCG
>NZ_CALRWD010000056.1:0-30587 GCF_943371775.1 Nocardioides psychrotolerans | reverse complement strand
CCGGCGAGGCGGACATCAGATGCCTTCGGCCAGCTCGCGCGAGCGGTTGCGTGCCGCCTCCATCGCGGCGAGGAACGCCGCGCGCACCTTGTGGATCTCCAGCTCGCGCAGCGCCGAGGCGGTGGTGCCGCCGGGCGAGGTCACCTGCTCGCGCAGGACCGTCGGGTGGGTGCCCGTCTCGCGCAGCATCTTGCCGGAGCCGACGAGGGTCTGGATGACGAGCTCGCTCGCGGTGGTGCGCGGCAGGCCGAGGTGGACGCCGGCCTCGATCATCGACTCGACGACGAAGAAGATGTAGGCGGGGCCGGAGCCGGAGATCGCGGTGACGGCGTCCTGCTGGCGCTCGGGGATGCGGATGACCTTGCCGACCGAGGCCATCAGGCCCTCGGCCTCGGCGAGCTGGGCGTCGCTGCAGTGCGAGCCCGGCGAGATCGCCGACATGCCCTCGTCGACGAGGGCCGGCGTGTTGGGCATGACGCGTACGACGGCGACGCCCTCGGGCACGCGGCTCTCGATGAAGGCGGTGGTGATGCCGGCCGCGAGCGAGACGACCAGCTGGCCCGGGCGCAGCACCCCGCTGATCTCCGCGAGCAGGTCGCCCATGTCCTGGGGCTTGACCACGAGGGCCAACGTGTCGGCCTTGGTGGCGGCCTCGACGTTGGAGACGACGGCGACGCCGTACCTCTCCTCGAGCTCGCGGGCGCGCTCGGCGCGCTTCTCGCCGACGAGGAGGTGATCAACGCGGCGGCCGGCACGGACCAGGCCGGAGAGCAGGGTCTCGCCCATCACGCCGGCGCCGAGGATCGCGGTCTGCGAGCTCATGGTGGGACCTATCGCTTGGAGATCAGGGACTTCACGAAGAATGACAGGTTCTGCGGACGCTCGGCGAGGCGGCGCATCAGGTAGCCGTACCACTCCTGGCCGTAGGGCACGTAGACGCGGACGGTCTCGCCGCTGGCCGCGAGCCGCTTCTGCTCCTCGGGGCGGATGCCGAAGAGCATCTGGAACTCGTAGGTCTTCTGCGCGCGCCCGTAGCGACTGGCCAAGGAGGAGGCGATCTCGACCATCCGCGGGTCGTGCGTGGCGATCATCGGGTAGCCCTCGCCGGCGAGCAGCACCTTGAGGCACCGCACGTAGGACTTGTCGACGTCGATCTTGTCCTGGAAGGCCACGCTCTCGGGCTCGGCGTAGGCGCCCTTGCACAGCCGCACCCGCGAGCCCTCGTAGGCCAGCGAGCGGCAGTCCTGCTCGGTGCGGTGGAGGTAGGCCTGGAGCACCGCGCCGGTCTCCGGGAAGTCCTTGCGCAGGTCGCGCAGGATCGCCAGGGTCGCGTCGGTGGTGGTGTGGTCCTCCATGTCGAGGGTGACCGTCGTGCCGGCGTTGCGGGCGGCCCGGCAGATGGTGCGGGCGTTCTCGAGGGCGATCTTGTGGCCGTGGTCGGGCAGCAGCAGGCCGATCGCGGTCAGCTTGACCGACACCTCCGCGTGCCGGGGCAGGCCCTTGGTGGTGAGCTGGCGCAGGAGCTCGACGTAGGCGGCGACGGTCGCGTCGGCCTGCTCGACGTCGAAGGTGTCCTCCCCGAGGAAATCGAGGGTGATCTTGAGGTCGGCGTCGACCAGGTCGGCGGTCGCGGCGACGGCCGCCTCGGTGGTCTCCCCGGGGACGTAGCTCGTGACGATCCCGGAGGTGACGGGCAGGGTGGCGACGAGCCTCTTGACCCGGTCGCTCCGCGACAGGAGCAGGATCGGCTGGCGGAGCAGGGACATGGCGCCAGGTTACGCCGTGCGACGTCGCAGGGTCGCCGCCCCCAGGGCCAGGCCGGCGAGGACGAAGCCGGCCACGACCGCCAGGTCGGACCACACCTCGGCGGTCGTCGTCGCGAGGCTGAGGTGGCTCATCGCGTCGACGGCGTAGGACAGTGGGAGCACGTCGGAGACGGCGCCGAGGACGCCGGGAAGGTCGTCGCGGCCGACGATGAGGCCGCACAGCAGGATCTGCGGGATCACCAGCGCCGGCATGAACTGGACCGCCTGGAACTCCGTGCGCGCGAAGGCCGACACGAGCAGCCCGAGCGCCGTGCCGAGCAGGGCGTCGACGACCGCGACCACGGTGAGCAGCCACACGGGACCGGCCACCTCGAGGTCGAGGAGCCGGACGCTGATGCCGACGGCGAGGACCGACTGGACGGCGGCGACGACCGCGAACGCCACGGCGTAGCCGAGCAGGAAGTCCAGCTTGCCCATCGGCATCGCCAGGAGCCGCTCGAGGGTGCCGCTGGAGCGCTCGCGCAGCGTGGTCACGCTGGTCACCAGGAACATGATGGTGAACGGGAAGATCGCCAGCAGCGCGGGGCCGATGCGGTCGAAGACCCGGCTGTCGTTGGCGTACATCCACGACAGCAGCGCGATCAGCAGGCACGGCAGGAGGAGCAGCATCGCGAGCGTACGACGGTCCCGACGCAGCTGCGTGAGCACCCGGCGGGCGACGGCGAGGGTGGTCCGAGGGCTCACGGTGATCGCCTCGCCTCGACGAGCGTGAGGAACGCGGTCTCGATGTCGTCGGCGCCGACGGCCGCCTTGATCGCCGTGGGGCTGTCGTCGGCGAGGATCCGACCCTCGCGCATGAGCAGCAGGCGGTCGCAGCGCTCGGCCTCGTCCATGACGTGGCTGGAGACCAGCACCGCGGTGCCGTCGTCCGCGAGCCGGTGGAAGAGCGCCCACAGGTCGCGCCGCAGCACCGGGTCGAGACCGACCGTGGGCTCGTCGAGGACCAGCAGCCCCGGCGTGCCGAGCAGCGCGACCGCCAGGCTCACCCGGCTGCGCTGGCCGCCGCTGAGCTGCGCGACCACCGCATCGCTGGAGCTGCCGAGGTCGACCGCTGCCAGGACCCGCTCGACGTCGGCCCTCACGTCGGGGACGCGGAGCACCCGGGCGAAGAAGCGCAGGTTCTCCACCACCGTGAGGTCGTCGTAGACGCTGGCGGCCTGGGTCACGTAGCCGACCCGGTGTCGCAGCGGCTCGCTGCCGGCCGGCTCGCCGAGCACGGTCACGCTGCCCGCGGCGACCCGCTGCACGCCGACGATCGAGCGCAGCAGCGTCGACTTGCCGCACCCGGACGGTCCGAGCAGGCCGGTGACGCCGCCGCCGATCGTGAGGTCCAGGTCGGAGAGGACCGCGTGGCCACCACGGACGACCGTGAGTCCCCGGGCCTCGACGATCACGACGCGGGCACCACGAAGTGCTCGCGCGCGAAGTCGAGCGACTCGCGCAGATCGGTCTCGCGCTCCTCGCGGCTGTTGCAGCGGCGTGTGTTGATCTCGACGACGATCTCCCCGTCGAAGCCGACCTTGGCGAGGTAGTGCAGGAACGGCGCGGCGCCCATGGATCCGCGGCCGGGCACGAGGTGCTCGTCCTTGGCCGACCCGCTGCCGTCGGTGAGGTGGATGTGGCGCAGCCGGTCACCGAGTCGCTTGGCCATGTCGATCGGGTCGGAGGCCGCGATCGCCGCGTGCGAGAGGTCGATGGTGGTGTTGGCGTAGGGCTCCTCGGAGGGGTCCCAGCCGGGCAGGTACATCTCCATGCCGCGACGCGAGGAGGCCCGCCAGGGATACATGTTCTCGACGGCGAACCTGATGCCCGTGGAGTTCTCCAGGGCCGCGATGCCGTTGACGAAGTCGCGGGCGTAGTCCTTCTGCCACCGGAAGGGAGGGTGCACGACGACCACCTCGGCGCCGACGTCGGCCGCCATCTCCGCGGAGCGCTGGAGCTTGCCCCACGGCTCGGTGCCCCAGACCCGCTGGGTGAAGAGCAGGCACGGCGCGTGGATCGCGCTGACCGGGATCTCGTGGTGCTCGGAGAGCTGCTTGACCGCGGAGGTCTGCTGGCTCAGGGCGTCGATGCCCACCATCACCTCGACCGCGTCGTAGCCGAGCTGCGCGGCATAGGCGAAGGCGTGCGCGGACGACTCGGGATAGACCGAGGCGGTGGACAGTCCGATGCGCGGCGTCACCCGTCCAGCACGCTCATCGTGTCGATGCGCTCGAGGATGACGCCCTCGCGCAGCGCCCACGGGCAGATCTCGAGCTCGGCGAGGTCGAAGATGTCCATGCAGGCCTCGGCGACCAGCGCGCCGGGGACGATCTGGTGGGTGCGGCTCGGGGAGACACCGGGCAGGTCGGCCAGCTCCTCGGGCGTCATCGCGACCAGCTTGGGGATCCACTGCCGCAGCGCCTCGAGCTGCAGCGCTCGCGGCACCAGGGCGCCGTCGCCCGACGGAGCGGCCCCGCAGATGCGGGCCAACGAGCGGAAGGTCTTGGACGTCGCGGCCGCCCGGTGGGGCGTGCCGGCACGCAGCAGGTTGCCGGCGTCGCGGGCGATCTCGGTGCGGATCTGCTTGCGGATCTGGCGGATCCGGGTCTCGTCGAGCTCGCCGTCGAAGAAGGTGCGCGCCAGGCGGGCCGCGCCCAGCGGCAACGACCACGCGACGTCCGGGCGCTCGTCGGTGCCACCGGCGATCTCGAGCGAGCCGCCACCGATGTCGAAGACCGCCAGGCGGCCGGCCGACCAGCCGAACCACCGGCGTACGGCGAGGAAGGTCAGCCGCGCCTCGTCCTCACCGGAGAGCACGGTGATCTGCTCGCCCGTGCGCTCGCTCACGGTGCGCAGGACCGCGTCGGAGTTGACCGCGTCGCGCACCGCCGACGTGGCGAAGCTCAGCATGGCCTCGCAGCCCTTGTCCTCCGCGACGACCAGCGCCTCCGCCGTGAAGGCCGCCAGCGCGTCGATGCCGGCATGCGACACGGCCCCGGTCTCGTCGAGGTGCTCGGCGAGACGCAACGGCTGCTTGTAGGAGAAGGCCGGCAGGGGTGCTGCGCCGTCGTGTGCGTCGACCACCAGCAGGTGGCCGGTGTTGGAACCGATGTCCAGGACGCCCAGGCGCATGGGACAAACCTACCGCCACCGCCACCTCCGGGCCGCGTAGGCTCAGGCGCATGCCCGAAGTCGACCTGGTCTTTCCGCGCGCCTTCGTGGAGTTCGTCAACCCGGCCGACGAGACCGAGGTGATGCGCTGCGACCTCACCTGGCTGACGTCGAGCTACATGTGCATCTTCGGCCAGGGCTGCCAGGGCATCTACGCCGACGCCCCCGACACCGGCTGCTGCACCCTCGGGGCGCACTTCGCCGACAAGGCCGACGAGAAGCGGGTGGCGGGCTTCGTCGCCCAGCTCGACGAGACCCAGTGGCAGTTCCACCCCGGGCGCGAGGTCAAGAAGAAGGACTGGATCGATACCGACGACGAGGGCGACCGCAAGACCCGCACGATCGAGGTCGACGGCCAGCAGGCCTGCGTCTTCCACAACCGCGCCGACTTCGCCCCGGGCGGCACCCCGGTCGGAGCGGGCTGCGCCCTGCACGGACTGGCGTTGCAGCAGGACCGCAACCCTCTCGAGACCAAGCCCGACGTGTGCTGGCAGCTGCCGATCCGCCGGCGCTTCCGCAACGTCGAGCGCCAGGACGGCAGCACCTACACCGAGGTGACGATCACCGAGTACGACCGCCGCGGCTGGGGTGCCGGCGGCCACGACCTCGACTGGTACTGCTCGGGCAACACCGAGGCCCACGTCGCCGTCGAGGCGGTCTACGTCACGCACGCCCCCGAGCTGACCGAGCTCATGGGCCCGGCGGCGTACGCCGAGCTGGTGCGGCACTGCGACGCCCACGTGCGCTCACGCTCGGCGCTCGCCCTGCACCCCGCCGACCCGCGCTGACCGATCCTCTGGGGTGGATCTGGTGCGCGCGGGGTGACGTCTCGACATCAAGAGACCCCGACCCCGCCTGCTGCCCGCCCCTGCCGTCTGACGCAGAATGACCGGCATGCGCCTGGACCATCTCTCTTTCGCAGCAGGGCCCGACGGCCTCGCCGGAACCGCCCAGCGTCTGGGCGAGCTCCTCGGTGGGGAGTTCATCGACGGGGGCATCCACCCCCGCTTCGGCACCCGCAACATGACGTTGCCACTCACCGACGGCACCTACCTCGAGGTCGTCGAGGTCCTCGACCACCCGGCCTCCGACAAGGCCCCCTTCGGCCAGGCCGTCCGCGCCCGCTCCGCCCTGGGTGGCGGCTGGCTCGGCTGGGTCGTCTCGGTCGACGACATCACCGTCGTCGAGCGGCGCCTGGGCCGCGACGCGGTCGTCGGCAGCCGGCACCGCCCCGACGGCACCGAGCTGCGCTGGCGCCAGATCGGCGTCAACGGCCTGATCTCCGACCCGCAGCTGCCGTTCTTCATCGAGTGGGAGTCCGACGCCGAGCTGCGTCCGTCCTCCGGCTCCGACGGCGACTTCTCCCTGGCCTGCCTCGAGATCGCCGGCGACCCGCAGCGCGTGAGCGAGTGGCTCGGCGAGAGCGTCGAGGCGCCCCTCGAGGACGTCAAGGTCGAGTGGGTCGCCCCCAACGGCACCCCCGGCATCCTCGCCGCCCAGTTCCAGACCCCGCGCGGCCTGGTCCGTCTCTGAGGTTGGCCCACACCGGCCCATCGGTGCCGCGCGGCACCGTCCCCAGCCCCAACATCTGGTCCCACACCGCGACCTACGAGATCGAGAACCGGGCCGTCGACCCTGACGGTCGCCTCGAGGCCGCGATCCACGCGCTCGTCGAGCTGCCCGGCGCCCACCTCCTCGACCTCGGCTGCGGCACCGGCTTCCACCTGCCCGGCTTCGCCGCCGCCGTCGGCCCCATGGGCTCGGTGACCGGCGTCGAGCCGCACCCCGACCTGCTCGCCCTCGCCCGTCGTCGTACGAAGGCCGTGGCGGGGGTCCGCGTCCTCCAGGGCACCGCCCAGGACGTGCCGCTCCCCGACCACAGCGTCGACGTCGTGCACGCGCGGTGGGCCTACTTCTTCGGCCCCGGCTGCGAGCCCGGCCTGGCCGAGCTCGACCGCGTCGTACGACGTGGGGGCACCGCGGTCGTCATCGACAACGACGGCTCCCGGTCGACCTTCGGCGCGTGGTTCCGCCGTGGCTACCCGCACCTGGCCTCGCCCGAGACGATCGAGCGCTTCTGGGCGACCCGCGGCTGGACCCGCACGCCGGTCGACATGGGGTGGCGCTTCACCTCCCGCGCCGACCTCGAGGCCGTCGTGCGGATCGAGCTCAAGCCCGACGTCGCCGACGAGGTGCTGCGCCACCACGAGGGCCTCGAGGTCGACTACGCGGTCAACGTGTGGTCGAAGGTGTTCTAGGCGGTCGGTCTGGGTCGTGGCGCGGCCGGGCGTCGGGTCGTGTGCCGCTCGCAGCGGCCCAGCGCGGTCTCCGGCCCACGACCCGCAGGCGACCCGCAGCCACCCCACCTAGCTGGAGCGGCGCACGGCCAGCGTGGGGACGAGCAGCTTGCCGGGAAGGATGCGCCGGGGGTGGGCCAGCAGGCCCTCGAGCGCGTTGACGACCTCGATCGCGACGTCCTCCAGCGGCTGGCGCACCGAGGTGAGGCCGGGGTGCATGACCTGCGCGGTCTGGGAGTCGTCGAAGCCGACGACCGCGACGTCCTCGCCGGCGTGCATGCCGCGCTCGGCGAGCGTGTGCATGACCCCCATCGCGAGGGTGTCGGAGGCGCAGACGAAGCCGGTGGGGCGGGCCTCGTCGAGCAGCACGGCGCTGGCCTCGCGGCCGCTGTTGACGGTGTCCTCGACGCGGGAGGCGAGACCCGTCGTCGGCAGGCCCCGCTCCTTGAGCGCACGGCTCCAGCCGGAGCGCCGGTCCTCGCCGATGAAGGAGTCCTTGCGCCAGCCGATCCAGGCGATCCGGGTGTGGCCCTTGTCGAGCAGGTGCTGCGTGGCGAGCTCGGCGCCGGCCGCGCCGTCGACGTCGACCCACGGGTGCGTCGCGGCCGGGTCGTCCCAGGGGCGGCCGAAGGCGACGAAGGGCGCCCGTCGCTCGCGCAGCCAGGCGGCCTGCGGGTTGCCGAGGTAGGTGTCGGTGACGACGAAGGCGTCGACCGCGGTCGAGCGCAGCAGGCCGTCGTAGCCGGACTCGGGATCGGTCGGGTCCCCCGAGAACAGCAGCACGTGGTAGCCGGCCTCCCGTGAGGTGTCCACCAACGAGTGCACGAAGCGGTCGGCCGCCGCGTTGGCGGTGAACTCCTGCACCGGGCTCATCCGCAGCCCGATCAGGTGGGAGGAGCGGGTGCGCAGGTTGCGGGCGGCACGGTTGGGCGAGTAGCCGAGCTCCTCGATCGCCTCCTGCACCCGCACCAGGGTGTCGGCGCGCAGGAGCTCGGGGTTGTTGACCGCGTTGGAGACGGTCTGGCGCGAGACGCCTGCGCGCTCCGCGACGTCGGCGAGGGTCGGGGGCACCGTGGGCGCCCGCCCGGGCATCCTCGTCATCACACCTCCGCCGGACTTGATCGTTCCAATGGGGATCATAAGGGAGTACGACGGCGCTCGCCCTCACCCCTAGGCGGATGGTCCACCGGGGCGCTGGTGGGCCGCGGAGCGGCTGTCGGTGCCAGGGCCTAGCGTTCGGTGCATGGCCAAGACCGCGCGACCCGCCTTCCGATGCAGCGAGTGCGGCTGGGAGACCGGCAAGTGGGTCGGGCGCTGCGGCGAGTGCCAGGCGTGGGGCTCGGTCGCCGAGGCCGCTGCTCCCACCATGCGCACCGCCGCCTCCGCCGTCACGACCGCTGCCGTGCCGATCACCGAGGTGTCGGTGAGCGAGTCGGCCTTCCGCGCCAGCGGCGTGCCCGAGCTCGACCGGGTGCTCGGGGGCGGACTGGTGCCCGGGGCCGCGATCCTGCTGGCCGGTGAGCCGGGCGTCGGCAAGAGCACCCTGCTCCTCGAGGTCGCGGCCCAGACCGCGGCCCGCAGCCACCGCACCCTCTACGTCACCGGCGAGGAGTCGGCCTCCCAGGTCCGGCTGCGCGCCGACCGCACCGGCGGTGTGCACGACGAGCTCTACCTCGCGGCCGAGACCGACCTCGGCGCCATCCTGACCCACATCGAGACCGTCCGTCCGACGCTGCTCGTCGTCGACTCGGTCCAGACCATAGGCGCGTCCGGGCTGGAGGGAGTCCCGGGCGGGGTCACCCAGGTCAAGGAGGTGGCCGCCGCGCTGATCCGCGTGGCCAAGACCCGCAACATCACCGTGGTCCTGGTCGGTCACGTCACCAAGGACGGCTCGATCGCGGGTCCGCGGGTGCTCGAGCACCTCGTCGACGTGGTGCTCCACTTCGAGGGCGACCGCAACTCCCGCTTCCGGATGGTCCGTGCCGTCAAGAACCGCTTCGGCCCCGTCGACGAGGTCGGCTGCTTCGACCTCGGCCCCGAGGGCATCACGGCCGTCACCGACCCGACCGGCCTCTTCATCGAGAACCACCACGGCCGGGTCTCCGGCACCTGCGTCGCCGTCACCATGGAGGGCCGGCGTCCGCTGCTCGCCGAGGTCCAGGCCCTGGTGACCCCGTCGGCGATGGAGCGTCCACGGCGTACGACGTCGGGGTTGGACGGCTCGCGCATCGCGATGGTCCTCGCCGTGCTCCAGCAGCACTGCGGGATCCGCCTGCACGCCCACGACGTCTTCGCCTCGACCGTCGGCGGCGCGCGGCTCGGCGAGCCGGCCAGCGACCTGGCCGTCGCGGTCGCCCTCGCCTCGGCCACCTTCGACAACGCTCCCCCGGCCGGGGTCGTCGCGATGGGCGAGATCGGCCTGGCCGGCGAGCTGCGCCGGGTGCGCGACCTGCCCCAGCGACTGGCCGAGGCGGCCCGGCTCGGCTTCCGCATGGCGGTCGTCCCGGCGGGTCCGTCGACCCCCGGTGGGGTGCGCCCGACCTCCAGCGACCGCACGGTCGACGGCATGCGGGTCATCGAGGCGCCCGACGTGGCGTCCGCCCTGCGGGTGCTCGGTGTCGCCCGACCGGCAAAGCGCGCGCTCCACGGCGTGGACGACGGCTAAACTCCTGCGAGGCCGACCGTGGCCATGTCTCAGCACCCAGGGAGCACCGTGCCAGTCGATCGAACCGATGAGGTCCTGCGCCTGCGCGAGACCCTCGCCTCCATCGCTCCCGGCACGTCCATGCGTGACGGTCTCGAGCGCATCCTGCGCGGGCGCACCGGCGCGCTGATCGTCATGGGCCACGACAAGACGGTCGACTCGATCGCGACCGGCGGCTTCACCCTCGACGTCCCCTTCACCGCCACCGGGCTGCGTGAGCTGGCCAAGATGGACGGCGCGATCATCGTCGACGGCGACCTGACCCGCATCCTGCGCGCCGCCGTGCACCTCATGCCCGACCACACCATCCCCTCGGAGGAGACCGGCACGCGACACCGCACCGCCGACCGCGTCGCCCGCCAGACCGGCTTCCCGGTGATCTCGGTGTCGCAGTCGATGCAGATCATCGCCGCCTACGTCGGCGAGACCCGCCACGTGCTCGAGGGCTCCGGCCAGATCCTCTCGCGGGCCAACCAGGCGCTGGCCACCCTCGAGCGCTACAAGCTGCGCCTCGACGAGGTGGCCAGCACCCTGTCGGCGCTGGAGATCGAGGACCTGGTGACCGTCCGCGACGTCGCCGTCGTCGCCCAGCGCCTCGAGATGGTCACCCGGATCGCCCGCGAGATCGACGACTACGTCCTCGAGCTCGGCACCGACGGCCGCCTGCTCTCCCTGCAGCTCGAGGAGCTCATCACCGGTGTCGACACCGAGCGCGAGCTGGTGATCCGCGACTACGTCGCCACCGGCCGCCGCAGCAAGAGCCCCGAGGAGCTGCTCAACCGCCTCGAGCTCCTCTCGGCCACCGAGCTCGTCGACCCGGCCGCCGCCGCGAAGGTCCTCGGCCTCGGCAGCAGCGAGCACCTCGACGGCGCGGTCGCCCCCCGCGGCTACCGCCTGCTCGCCAAGGTCCCCCGGCTGCCGTCCTCGGTCGTCGACCGGCTCGTCGAGCACTTCGGCACGCTGCAGAAGCTGCTCTCCGCCGGCATCGACGACCTCCAGGCCGTCGAGGGCGTCGGCGAGCTCCGCGCCCGCAGTGTCCGTGAGGGCCTCTCCCGTCTCGCCGAGTCGACGATCCTCGAGCGGTACGTCTAGCGGGGACACCTCAGCGGACCCGCTGATGGTGGTCGAGCGAGCCGCGCGGGTGAGGAACGAGCCCGCGACCGGCGTGTCGAGACCATCGCCGAGTCGGCGCGATGTTGCACCGCGTACGCCGAGTCGGCGCAATGTTGCAGCCGTGGCGCGGCGTCCGGGGTGGCCGCGAGGCAGTCGTGTACCCCAGCGAGCGCTCGAGCGCGGCGAGCGGCACACGACCTGACCAGCCCGCCCACCCCGGCCGACCAGGAGCCGGGTCGTGGGTCGCGGACCGCGCTCAGGCGCAGCCTCGGGCACACGACCCGGGCACGGGCTCCAGCCCGGCCTGCAACATCGCGCCGACTCGGCGTGCGGCCTGCAACATCGCGCCGACTCGGCGTACGGCCTCAGCGACCGTCGGGCTCCACGGCGCCGGAGGGCTGAGTGTCGCCACCGTTGCCCGAACCACCGTTGCCCGAGCCCGCGCCGGACGCCGACGGGGACGGCTGCTGGGTGGGGGTGGCGGTCTCGGTGATCACGTCGGCGACGGGAGCCTCGAGGGTGAACTGCACGTCGGTCGGCTCGCCGCCGAGGGCTGCGGCGATCACGTGGTAGTCGCCGGGCAGGGCCCAGTCGGTCAGGCGCGAGCAGTCCTCGTCGGAGCGCTTGGCGTCCCACACCAGCGCCACCGTGGTGGGCTCGGCGGAGCGGACGATGACGTCCTTGACGGGCACGACGGAGGGGCACTGCTGCGAGGACCAGATGTCGTCGTCGCCGGACGTGAGCTTGACCGACAGGTTGCCCGAGGAGACCCGCCACGTGCAGGCGGGGTCGACGATCGTGGTCAACGACAGCAGGATCACGACGTCGCGGCCCGCGACCGCGTCGACGGCCGAGGGCGTGATCGCGATGTCGGCCTCGTCGCACGGCCCGTCGGGGACGGCGAGGGGCGGCGGCTCGGGCGTCGGGGTGGTGGTGGGGCGGTTGCCCTTGCCCTTGCGGGGCTTCTTGGTCGGCGAGGCCGCAGGCGACTCGCTGGGCGCTGTCGACGACGGCACCGCGGCCATCTGCTCGGCGACCCCCGCGTCGGTCGACGCGCCGTCGCTGCTGCCGCCGAGGAGCCGCGCGAGGGCGACCACCAGGACCAAGCCCACCGAGAGCAGCACCAGGCGCCGACGCCAGTAGACGCCCGCGGGAAGCGGGCCCCGAGTCATCGACGAAGCCATGCGCCAACGCTAGTCAGCCGGCCGCCCTCGATCGCGTTGCCACACCGAGGGGACAATGGGCAGCGATGTCCGAGAGCGCCCCGCACCCCCTCCACGAGCCGATCCTGGGCTGGTACGACGAGCACGCACGCGAGCTGCCCTGGCGCGAGCCCGGCGCGTCCCCCTGGTCGGTGATGGTCTCGGAGCTGATGCTCCAGCAGACCCCGGTCGCCCGCGTGCTGCCGGTCCACGCGCAGTGGCTGGAGCGATGGCCGACCCCCGCGGACCTGGCCGCCGAGCCCACCGGCGAGGCCGTGCGGGCCTGGGGACGGCTCGGCTACCCGAGAAGAGCCCTGCGCCTGCACGCCGCCGCGACCGCGATCGTGGAGCACCACGACGGCGTGGTGCCGGACGCCTACGCCGAGCTGATCAAGCTCCCCGGGGTCGGTGACTACACGGCGGCCGCCATCGCGACCTTCGCCTACGGGCGACGCCACGTCGTGCTCGACACCAACGTGCGCCGGGTCTTCGCCCGCACGGTGGGCGGTGTCGAGTTCCCCGGCGCGTCCGTCACCAAGGCAGAGCGCGAGGTCGCGACCACCCTGCTCCCCGAGGACGTCCCCACCGCGGCCACCTGGTCGGTCGCGGTCATGGAGCTCGGGGCGCTGGTCTGCACAGCGGCGTCACCACGCTGCGGGGCCTGCCCGGTCGCCGACCTGTGCGCGTGGCGCGCGGCCGGCCACCCGGCGTACGACGGACCGCCTCGCAAGGCCCAGGCCTGGGCGGGGACGGACCGGCAGTGCCGGGGACGCCTGCTGGCCGTGCTCCGAGACAGCGAGGGCGCGGTCCCCCTCAGCAGCCTGGAGGCAGCCTGGCCCGAGGACACGCAGCGGCTGCGCTGCTTGGCCAGCCTGGTCGAGGACGGCCTGCTGGTCAGGACCGACGCAGGAAGCTACGCGCTCCCCTGAGCCCGCCCCCCGAGCCGACGACCCGGTCGAGCACGGCCTGGGCCGCGGACGCCGGCCGCCCCGGGTGGAAGTCGCGCTTGTCCTCGCCGGCGACCCGACCGAGCAGCTCCTCGAAGCGCTCACGAGCGCCCTCCGGCCACGCAGCCGGCACGTGCGTGCCGGCCCGGGGGTCGACCTCGACGAGCAGACCGAGGTCGCGCAGGGTGTCGAGGTCGTCGAGCGTGGTGCGCTCGAAGATCCGCATCAGGTAGGGCCGCGCCTGCTCCTCGCTCAGCCCCTTGCCGATCAGCGCGTTGAGCGCCACCGCCGTGGGCTCGCGGGCGGGACGGAAGTTGGCCATCGGGCCGGCGGCGAGGATCGAGGTCCACTTGCGCACGAAGTCCTCCCCGGAGAAGGACTCGTAGTGGAGCATCCGCAACCGGTCGTCGGTGTGCGCATCGAGCTCGGTGCCGTCGGCGTCCACGCCGAGGTGGAGGGTCAGCCACACGTCGAGCGCGGGGCGGACCCCTGACTTGCCGTCGACGTGGCCGTGGAAGAGCGCGCCGTTGGAGGGTCGGTCGATGACGCCGAGGGTCAAGAGCAGCGTGAGGTCGCCCTTGCCCAGCAGCCGCTTGAACCACGTGGGGTCGCCGTCCCAGCTGCGCTGCGACACCGCCTCCAGCGGAGCCAGCTTCACCACGCGCGTCGCCGCGGGGACCTCGGCAAGCGCGGCCCGATCGACCTGCAGGACCTCGTCACCGTCGACGTGGAAGACCCATTCCGGGCCCTCGACGACGCTGAGCAGCGCCTTGACGACGTTGGCGTTGATGCGCTGGCGCACGTTGAGCTCGGCCGGCCGGTCGCCGTGCCACCAGGACTTGTCGGTGCGCACGCACGTGACGTGCGGGTGCTCGTCGAGGTAGGCCCGCACCTCGGCGTCACCGGCGTCGAGGAAGACGACCAGGTGGTCGGCGCCGCCGGCGAGGTTGCCCGTCACGAAGCGCTGCACGTGGGGCAGCGAGTCCTTGATCGTGCTGGCGGTGAGGAGCATGGGCAGCACCCTAACGACCGCGAGGGCCTCACCGGATGGTGAGACCCTCGCAGGTGCGTGGTGCGGGTGGAGCGTCAGTCGTCGTCGCCGCGGGGGACGTCGATCGGACCCTCCGGGTCCTCGGGACCGTCGAGCACGCCCACCTCAGCCGTCTCGAACGGCGGCAGGTCGGGCAGGGCGCCGACCTTCTGGCCCTCGAAGGTGAAGGTGGCTGTCGGGCCGGAGCCCTCGACGCCGACCAGGATGATCTGGCCGGGGCCGACCTCGCCGAAGAGCATCTTCTCGGCGAGGGTGTCCTCGATCTCGCGCTGGATCGTGCGACGCAGAGGTCGGGCACCCAGCACCGGGTCGAAGCCCCGCTCGGCGAGCAGGTCCTTGGCCGGCTGGGTCAGCTCCAGGCTCATGTCGCGGTCGCGCAGCCGCAGCTCCACGGCCGCGATCATGTTGTCGACCATCGCGATGATCTGGTCCTTCGACAGCGGCGGGAAGACGATGATCTCGTCGACACGGTTGAGGAACTCGGGACGGAAGTGCTGCTTGAGCTCCTCCGAGACCTTGCTCTTCATCCGCTCGTAGGAGCCGGCACCGTCGCCCGAGGCCTGGAAGCCCAGGTTGACGGCCTTGTTGATGTCACGCGTGCCGAGGTTGGTCGTCATGATGATGACGGTGTTCTTGAAGTCGACGACCCGGCCCTGCGAGTCGGTCAGTCGACCTTCCTCGAGGATCTGCAGCAGGCTGTTGAAGATGTCGGGGTGCGCCTTCTCGACCTCGTCGAAGAGGACCACCGAGAACGGCTTGCGCCGCACCTTCTCGGTCAGCTGGCCACCCTCCTCGTAACCGACGTAGCCCGGAGGCGAGCCGAAGAGCCGCGAGACGGTGTGCTTCTCGGAGAACTCCGACATGTCGAGCTGGATGAGGGCGTCCTCGTCACCGAAGAGGAACTCGGCGAGCGTCTTGGACAGCCACGTCTTGCCGACACCGGAGGGGCCGGCGAAGATGAAAGACCCACCGGGACGCTTGGGGTCCTTGAGACCCGCTCGCGTGCGTCGGATGGCCCGCGACAGGGCACGCACGGCCTCTTCCTGGCCGATGACGCGCTTGTGGAGCTCGTCCTCCATCTTGAGCAGCCGCGTGGACTCCTCCTCGGAGAGCTTGACGATCGGGATGCCGGTCGCGACCGCCAGCACCTCGGCGATCAGCTCCTCGTCGACCTCGGCGACCTCGTCCATGTCGCCCGCACGCCACTGCTTCTCGCGGTCGGACTTCTTCAGGATGAGCTGCTTCTCCTCGTCGCGCAGACGAGCGGCGGCCTCGAAGTCCTGGCCGTCGATGGCGGCCTCCTTGCGCTGGCGCACCTCGGCGATCTTGTCGTCGTACTCGCGCAGGTCGGCGGGCGCCGTCATGCGACGGATGCGCAGGCGCGAGCCGGCCTCGTCGATGAGGTCGATCGCCTTGTCCGGGAGGAACCGGTCGGAGATGTAGCGGTCGGCCAGGGTGGCGGCCGACACCAGCGCCTCGTCGGTGATCGTCACGCGGTGGTGCGCCTCGTAGCGGTCGCGCAGGCCCTTGAGCATCTCGATCGTGTGGGCGATGGAGGGCTCGGAGACCTGGATCGGCTGGAAGCGGCGCTCGAGGGCGGCGTCCTTCTCGAGGTACTTGCGGTATTCGTCGAGGGTGGTCGCACCGATGGTCTGCAGCTCACCTCGGGCCAGCATCGGCTTGAGGATGCTGGCGGCGTCGATCGCGCCCTCGGCCGCACCGGCGCCGACGAGGGTGTGGATCTCGTCGATGAACAGCACGATGTCGCCGCGGGTGCGGATCTCCTTGAGCACCTTCTTGAGGCGCTCCTCGAAGTCACCGCGGTAGCGCGAGCCGGCCACGAGCGCCCCGAGGTCGAGGGTGTAGATCTGCTTGTCCTTGAGCGTCTCGGGCACGGTGCCGCGCACGATGTCCTGGGCCAGGCCCGCGACGATCGTCGTCTTGCCGACACCGGGCTCACCGATCAGCACCGGGTTGTTCTTCGTGCGGCGCGAGAGGATCTGCATGACCCGCTCGATCTCGGACTCACGACCGATGACCGGGTCGAGCTTGCCCTCGCGGGCGTCCTGGGTCAGGTTGCGGCCGAACTGGTCGAGGACCAGCGAGGACGACGGCGCGTCGGCACCGGCACCCTGCGCGGCCGCGGCAGCGGTCGACTCCTTGCCCTGGAAGCCCGAGAGCAGCTGGATGACCTGCTGGCGGACCCGGTTGAGGTCGGCGCCGAGCTTCTGGAGGACCTGGGCGGCGACGCCCTCGCCCTCACGGATCAGGCCGAGCAGGATGTGCTCGGTCCCGATGTAGGAGTGGCCGAGCTGGAGGGCCTCGCGGAGCGACAGCTCGAGGACCTTCTTGGCTCGCGGGGTGAAGGGGATGTGACCGCTGGGGGCCTGCTGGCCCTGGCCGATGATCTCCTCGACCTGGGCGCGGACGGCCTCGAGGGAGATGTCGAGGCTCTCCAGGGCCTTGGCGGCGACGCCTTCACCTTCGTGGATGAGGCCGAGCAGGATGTGCTCGGTCCCGATGTAGTTGTGGGAGAGCATGCGGGCCTCTTCCTGGGCCAGCACGACCACCCGACGGGCTCGGTCTGTGAACCGCTCGAACATGCGCATCGCTCCTGAAAGATCACGGGGGCCGATCCGACCTGGGTCGGACGGATCAGAACAAGGTGTCTAACCCCGCTGACAGCCTACGCGTTCCCGGAAGGCACGGAAGTCGCTCCGCTGAGAGCGAACAGGCCCGCCGCGTGCAGCGCGGCGGGCCTGTCGTGGCGTCGGGTCGACGCCGGTGGTGCGGGTGATCAGTTGGCGGCGTCGAACGCCGTGCGCACCTCGGCGGGGATGCGACCGCGGTCGGGGACGTCGAAGCCGTTGGAGCGGGCCCAGTCGCGGACCTCGCGGGCACTCGGGCCGAGCCCGGCTGCCGCTGCCTTCTTGGCGCGACGCGCACCGCTGCCCACCTTGCGGGCGTGCCCGACGTAGCCGGCGAGGGCCTCGCGCAGGGCGGCGGCGTGCTTGTCGGTGAGATCGATCTCGTAGGACGTCCCGTCGAGGGCGAAGGACACCGTCTCGTCGGCCTCGCTGCCGTCGAGATCGTCAACGAGAACGATATTGACCTTTTGTGCCATGTAAGTAGACCTCTTTGTCCGGATCGGGTTTCGGTAACCATATTCTGGCACCGACCCGCACAAAAGGGAATTCGCTTCAGGAATTCCTCAAGAATACGAGCTCGAGGCCTTTCAAGGTCAATGCAGGGTCGTGCGCGGTGAAACAGCTGCATTCGTCGAGCACAAGAGGCGCGAGATATCCCGTGGCTACCACGGTGACGTCCTCCGACAATTCCCCGAGCTCGGCGATCATGCGCGCGACAATGCCCTCGACCTGGCTGGCGACGCCGAAGACCATCCCCGACTGGAGCGCCTCGACGGTGTTCTTGGCGATCACGGTGCGCGGGCGCTGGAGCTCGACCTTGCGCAATTGCGCACCGCGTCGGTCCAGCGCCTCGAGGGATATCTCGATTCCGGGCGCGATGGCTCCCCCGACGTACTGTCCCGAGGCGCTCACCACGTCGAACGTCGTCGCGGTGCCGCCGAAGTCGACGACGATCGCGGGCCCGCCATAGAGCGAGGAGGTCGCGAGTGCATTGATGATGCGGTCGGAGCCGACTTCTCGGGGATTGTCCATGAGAATGGGGACACCGGTGCGGACACCGGGCTCGACGACCACCGCGGTGACGTCGCCGAAGTGGCGCACCAGCATCTCGCGCCACGCGTGCAGCACCGCCGGCACCGTCGAGCACACCGCGATGCCGTCGACGGTGTCCTCGAGGTCGCCGAGGAGCCCGCGCAGCAGCACCGACCACTCGTCGGCCGTGCGCCGCTGGTCGGTGGCCACCCGCCACTCCGCGCCGACCACCCCGTCGTCGACCAGGCCCAGCACGGTGTGGGCGTTGCCGATGTCGACGGCCAGGAGGCTCATGGTCGGCTCACGAGGGGCTCATGCCGGGCTCGGACGGTCCTGCAGGTCCAGACCGAGGTCGAAGACCCGCACCGAGTGGGTGAGCGCGCCGACGGAGATGAAGTCCACCCCGGTCTCGGCGACCTCGCGGGCACGCTCGATGGTCAGCCCGCCCGAAGCCTCGAGGCTCGCCCGCCCCGCGGTGATGCGCACGGCCTCGGCCATGACGTCGGTCGACATGTTGTCGAGCAGGATCTCCTCGCAGCCGACCTCGAGCAGCTCGTGCAGCTGGTCGAGGTCGGTCACCTCGACCTCGACGCGCAGGTCGGGGTAGGCCGTGCGGACCGCGTGGAAGGCCGGGACGACCCCGCCGGCCGCGATCACGTGGTTGTCCTTGACCATGGCCCGGTCGGCCAGGCTGAAGCGGTGGTTGACGCCGCCGCCGCACCGCACGGCGTACTTCTGGAGGGCGCGGTAGCCCGGCAGCGTCTTGCGGGTGTCGAGGACCCGGGCGCGGGTGCCGTCGAGCGCGCGCACCCAGGCCGCGGTCGCGGTCGCGACCCCGGAGAGGTGGCTGGCGTAGTTGAGCGCCGTGCGCTCGGCCGTGAGCAGGCCGCGGGTCGGGCCGGCGACGCGCATGACCACGTCGCCGGGCTCGACGGGCGTGCCGTCGGCGAGGCGGTCGGAGACGACGACGTCGTCGCCCATCACGACGTGGAAGACCAGGGCCGCCAGGGTCAGGCCGGCCACGACGCCCGGCTCGCGCGCAGCGAAGTCACCGGTGCCGTGCGCGTCGGCCGCGATCGTGGCCAGGCTGGTCACGTCCTCGCCGCCGAGCTCCTCGGGGAGGTCCTCGGCGAGCGCGGCCAGGATGCCGGCGTAGAGCGCCTGCGGGTCGAGACCGGCGATCTCCAGCTCGGCGAGCAGGCCGTGCGGCAGGGCGTCGTACGACGTGGGGGTCATGCGGGTGCCTCCGGGTCACTGGCGGGCGCGGGACGGAAACAGATCTCGGTCGAGCCGTCGACCATGACGGCGTCGACGTGTCCGGCCCAGGTGGCGTCGTCGCGCTCGGGGAAGTCCTCGCGCCAGTGCGAGCCGCGCGTCTCCTCGCGCAGGGTGGCGGCCGCGGCGAGCGCGGCGCCGATGGTCAGCAGGTTGGTGGTCTCCCACGACTGGAGGTCCACCAGGTCGGCCGGGGTGCCGGCGAGCTTGTCGAGCAGCGCGGTGGCGTCCGTGAGGCCGCTCGCGCTGCGCAGGACGCCGACGCGCGACGTCATGACCTCCTGGAGCTCGGCGCGGACGTCACCCGAGACCAGGCCCTCGGGTCGCTGGTCCACAGCCGGCTCCGCCCAGGGCCGCAGCTCGGCCGGCAGCACCGCGGCGATGCGGCGCGAGAAGACCAGGCCCTCGAGCAGGCTGTTGGAGGCGAGCCGGTTGGCGCCGTGCACGCCGGAGCAGGCGACCTCGCCGGTCGCGTAGAGCCCCGGCACGTCGGAGCGGCCGTGCAGGTCGGTGCGGACCCCGCCGGAGGCGTAGTGGCACGCCGGCGCGACCGGGATGAGCTGGGTGACCGGGTCGACGCCGTGGCTGCGGGCGGTGGCGAGGATGGTCGGGAAGCGCTTCTCCCAGAAGCTCTCGCCCAGCCCCGTGGCGTCGAGCCACATGTGCGGCCGACCGGTGTCGAGCATCCGGCGCATGATCGCCTTGGCGACGACGTCGCGGGGCGCGAGGTCCTCGAGCGGGTGCACGCCCTTCATCAGCCGGTTGCCCTCGAAGTCGACGAGGACGGCGCCCTCACCGCGCACCGCCTCGGAGATGAGGGGCTGCTGGCCGTGGGACTCGGGGCCGAGCCACATCACGGTGGGGTGGAACTGCACGAACTCCAGGTCGCGCAAGGTCGCGCCGGCGCGCAGCGCGAGCGCCATGCCGTCACCGGTCGAGACCGACGGGTTGGTGGTCTGGCTGAAGACCTGGCCCAGGCCGCCGCTGGCGAGCACGACCGCGCGGCAGTGGACGGCGCCCACGCCGTCGCGCTGCCCCTCCCCCATCACGTGCAGGGTGACGCCGGCGACCCCACCGTCGTCGGCGAGCAACAGGTCGACGGCCAGGGCGTGCTGGACGACCTCGATCTCGGGCGCCGCGGCGACCGCCTCGATGAGGGCGCGCTGGATCTCGGCACCCGTGGCGTCGCCGCCCGCGTGCGCGATCCGGTCGCGGTGGTGGCCACCCTCGCGGGTCAGGGAGATGACGCCGTCGTCGTCGTGGTCGAAGTTGGTGCCGAGCGCGATCAGCTCGCGGACCGCCTCGGGGCCCTCGTTGACCAGGATGCGTACGGCGTCCGGGTCACAGGCCCCGGCGCCCGCGACGAGGGTGTCGACCTCGTGCTCCTCGGGGGTGTCCCCCGGGCCGAGCGCGGCGGCGATACCGCCTTGCGCCCACTGCGTGGAGCCGGCCGCCAGCACGTCCTTGGTGACGACGAGGACCTTGTCGACGTGGTCCTTGAGCCGCAGCGCGGCGGTCAGCCCGGCGATGCCGGAGCCGATGATCACCACGTCGGAGCGCGTCGTCCAGCCCGGCTCGGGAGCGACCAGGCGCGCCGGGACCCGGCGTACGGGAAGGTCGAACGTGCGCTCCTGTGGCATGAGGTGAGGCTAACGCGCCATGCCCGGGGCGGGCTCGACAGCGTCTCCGCGCACGAGGCCGGCGCCACCGAAGGTCTCGGCGGGGTCGAAGCCGGTCGCCAGGATCTTGTTGTCGGCGTCGACGAACACCACGTGGGGCTTGAGCTCCCGGGCCTCCGCGGTGTCCATCTGGCCGTAGCCGATGAGGATGACGATGTCGCCGGGGTGGACCAGTCGCGCGGCCGCGCCGTTGATGCCGAGCACGCCGCTGCCGCGCTCGCCGGCGATCGTGTAGGTCTCGATGCGCGCGCCGTTGGTGACGTCGACGATGTGCACCAGCTCGCCGGGCAGCAGGTCGGCCGCCTCGAGGAGGTCCTCGTCCACGGTCACCGAGCCGACGTAGTGCAGGTCGGCCTGCGTCACGGTCGCGCGGTGGATCTTGCTCTTCATCATGGTGCGGAGCATCGGTGGTCCTCAGCTGTCGTGGTGGTCGGCCGGAGTCCCCAGGAGGAGCGGCAGGTTGTCGATCAGGCGGGTCGCGCCCACCCGGGCGGCGATCAGGATGCGGGCCTCGGTGCCCGGCGGGGGGTCGCTCGGCAGGTCGCCGAGCTCGGGGGTCGTGACGACGAGGTAGTCGACGTCGACGATCTTGGCGGTGCGCAGCTCCGCACGCGCGGCGTCGAGGGCCGGCGCGACGCCGCGGGACGCGGCCTCCTGCGCGGCGAGCAGCGCACGGCTGAGGGTCACGGCCTCGACGCGCTGCTCGGCGTCGAGGTAGCGGTTGCGGCTGGAGAGGGCCAGGCCGTCGGGCTCGCGCACGGTCTCGGCGCCCACGACCTCGACACCCAGGCACAGGTCGGCGGCCATCCGACGGATGAGCGCGAGCTGCTGGTAGTCCTTCTGGCCGAAGACCGCGACGTCGGGGCGGACCAAGCCGAAGAGCTTGGCGACCACGACGAGGACGCCGCGGAAGTGGGTGGGTCGGCTCCGGCCCTCGAGGATCGTGGCCAGCGGACCGGGCTCGATCGTGACCTGGGGCTCGCCGCCGGGGTAGACCTCGTCGACGGTCGGCGCGAAGACGATGTCGACGCCCGCACCGGCGCAGACCTCGAGGTCCTCGGGCAGCGTGCGGGGATAGCGGTCGAGGTCCTCGCCGGGGGCGAACTGCATCGGGTTGACGAACACCGAGACGACGACCGGGCCGTCCCCGACGCGCTCGCGCGCGACGCGCATCAGGCTGGCGTGGCCGGGGTGCAGGGCCCCCATGGTGGGGACGAAGCCGACCTCGAGGCCCTGCCGGCGGGCAGGCGCGAGCAGGTCGGCGAGCTCGGCCCGGGTGCGGGCCAGGACGGGTCGGTCCATCGTGCGGGCGCTCAGCGGGCGTCGCGCTGGAAGACCGGCGCGACCGTGGTCTCCGCCAGCGCCTCCGTGAGGAGCTGGTGGATCTTGAGGGCCCGGATCGGGAGCAGCCGGCCGTCGGTGACCGCGCGGCCGAGGGTGGCGCGGCCGAGGGCGACGTACGACGGCATCGTCTGCGGCGCCTTGGCGGCGATCTCCTCGAGGTGGGCGGCGACCGTGTTGACGTCGCCCCGGACGATCGGTCCGGTGAGGGCGGCGTCGCCGTGCTCGAGCGCGTTGTCGAGGGCGGCGGTGAGCAGCGGGCGCAGCGTCCCGGCCGGGTCGTCGGCGCCGGCCGCGGTCAGCATCTCCATCGCCTCGGTCACGAGGGTGACCAGGTGGTTGGCGCCGTGGGCGAGACCTGCGTGGTAGAGCGTGCGGCTCGACTCGGGCACCCACATCGGGCTGCCGCCCAGGTCGGCGACCAGGTCGGCGACGAAGGCGCGCTCGGCGTCGGGCGCGGTGAGGCCGAAGACGCAGCCGTCGAGCCGGTCGAGGTCCAGGGCGGTGCCGGTGAAGGTCATCGCGGGGTGCATGGCGGCGATGCGGGCGCCGACCTCCTGCGCGGGGGCGAGGACGTCGAGGCCGTGGCGGCCGGAGGTGTGCACGACGTGCTGGCCCTCGCGGATGGCACCGCTGGCGCTGAGCATCGAGACGACGTTGCCGAGCATGTCGTCGGGCACGGTGAGCAGCAGCAGGTCGGCCCGGCGAGCGACGGCACTGGGCTTCTCGGTCGGCACACCCGGCAGCAGGTCGGCGATGCGGTGGGCCGAGGCGTCGGACTCACCGGCGGCGGCGACGATCTCGTGACCGGCGGAGCGCAGGCGGGCCGCGAGGACCGCGCCGACCCGGCCGGCGCCGACGACGCCGATGCGCAGGCGCGCGCGAGGAGTGTGCGTCATGGTTCGAACCTTTCGTTCCAGTCCCTCCGACCACCCGCTCTCGCGGGTCGGTGTGGGTACCGGACGGTGTGCTCGTCTGATGTGGTCGTGCCGCCCGACTGCTCGGACACCATGAAAGGTACGCCGGTGGGCCCGGCTTGGGAACGGGTCCGCACGTGACCTACCTGACACGCCGCGGGCCGACGGGCCCGCTGCCGCTCAGCGGGGAGCGGCGTCGTCGGAGGTGACGACCGAGCCGACGTCGAGGGGGCGCGGCGCGCGCGGGAGCCAGTCGTGGGTGACGTGGTCGACGATGTGGACCCCGGCGGGCGCGTGGATCTCGTGGACGCCGGGGAGGACCGTGCCCTCCTTGAGCGCGTTGAAGACGGCCCACTCGCGGCGCTTGCGCTTGTTGCGGAAGCTCGTGGCGAACGACGCCGGGTCGGTCCAGTGGGCGAACTCGTCGCCGTCGAGGTACTTCAGCTCCACGCACAGCCCGAAGGGCAGCCCGATCGAGCGCACCGGGTCGGGCGTGGTGCGGACCTCCCACTCGAAGGCCTTGGTGAACACGAAGTCCGGCCCGATCGGGAAGCCCCACTCCTCGGCGTTGCGCAGCCCCAGGTCGAGGTAGCCGCGGCTGTCGCCGTCGAGGTAGAGCCCGTGGCGCGGCACCCGGATGATCGACTGCACGTCGCCGACCTGCCAGGCGAGGTCGGCGATGGAGGTCTCGCCCTCGGTGGTGAGGACCATGTCGCCGTCCCACTTCCACGAGTAGCGCGTGTCGACCTGCGCGAAGCACCAGTTGTAGAAGTAGGACAACGAGTGGACCGACAGCTCGTGCTGGGCGAGGTGCTCGGCGCCGGCACGCGCCACCGAGAACGGGTACGACGCCAGCGTGAGCTTGTCGGAGCGTCCGGCGCGGGCGGCGGTCTCGGCGGCGACCTCGGGGGTGCCGTCGGTGGAGCCGTTGTCGACGACCAGGACGTGGTCCATGGCGCGCAGCAGCGGCGGCAGCACGAAGGGCAGCGACGGCGCCTCGTCCTTGACCCGCAGCACGGCGGTGCTGCCGGCGCGCAGGCCGCCGGGGCGGGTCCAGGGCCAGGTGATGTCGAAGTCGGTGTGGCCCTCGAGGTTCGAGATGCCGGTCGGGCCGGAGTGGGCGGTCATCGTCGGCTCAGCGCTCGCGGCCGACGGCCTTGCGCAGGCCCTTGCGGACCGACGGCGGGATCGCGGCACGCAGGCCGTGCGGGATCTTGTCGGCCAGCACGGTCGGCTCGGCAACCGGAGCCGCCGGGCTTCCGTCGGCAGGACCGGCGCCACCGGGGCGCTTGAGCTGCGCCCGGACGGTCTGCTCGGCAGCGACCACCGACGACCGGGAGATGGCCTCGGCCTCGGCGTAGAGGTCGACGTAGGCCTCGCGCAGCTGGTCGAGCGTGGCGTGCACGTCGGCGGTGTCACCGTCGGGCTCGGCGAGCTTGTTGAGCTCGGCCCAGGTCTCGGCGGTCAGCTCGTGCAGCTTGGGCGGCAGGCCGAGGTCGTCGAGGCTCTGGGCCATGCGGCGCAGGGAGGGGTCGACGAAGCGGTGACCCTCACGGATCTGCTCGCTGTTGGCGTGCAGGACGCCCTGCAGCTGGAGCTTCTCCCCCACCCACATCGTGGTCCTGGTCCAGTCGTCGAGCAGGTCGCCGTAGCGGACGAAGACGCGACCGCCGTCGGCCACGGACTCGCGGGTGGCGCGCTCGGTGTGCAGGAGCATGTTGAGCCAGGAGGCCGCGAGGTGGGCCGAGCCCAGGCGGTTGGCGTAGTACTTCTGCTTGCTGCCCACGACCTCGGCCGGCGGGCGCAGCATGGTCGCGAAGACCGGCGTGGCGCCGTTGCGGATCGCGGCGACGCGCCACAGCGAGAGGAACCAGCTCAGTCGCGGGTCCTTGACGACCAGCTCGCGGCTGACGTCGAGGTGCTCGCCGAGCCAGGTGGCGGTCTTGATGCGCTCCTGCTCGCGCGTGGAGATCCGGCCGGTCTCGAACCACGCCTCAGGACGCGCGTCGCTGACCTGGACCAGCGCGGCCTTCAGCAGCCGGTCGTGGTGGTCGACGACCCAGCGCGGCTCGCCGAAGCCCTTGGGGTTGGTCTCGTCGGCGACGACCTCGGGCTGCGGCACGTGCAGGCCCAGGATCGACATCAGCCCGGCCATCGTGCTGGTGCCGCTGCGGCCGGCACCGGCCACGAAGAGCACCTTGCGCGGGTAGTCGTCGGGGGTCACGTCAGTGGGGTCGCTCACGAGCGCTGAGCCTAACGCCCGCTAGCGTGCCGACATGAAGTCCCGGTGGCGCGCGCGCCGTGCCGCGCCGCGCGTCAGCGTCGTCGTGCCGGTCTACGACGTCGAGGACTACGTCGAGGAGTGTCTCGAGAGCGTCCTCGCCCAGGAGGGCGTCGACCTCGAGGTGATCGTCGTCGACGACGGGTCGCGGGACTCCTCGGCCGCGCGGGTCGAGCGCTTCGTCACCGCCGACGGCCCGGTCCGCCTCGTGCGCACCGCCAACCACGGCCTCGGAGCGGCGCGCAACGAGGGCGTGCGCCACGCGACGGGCGACTACCTGACCTTCGCCGACTCCGACGACGTCGTCCCGCCGGGGGCGTACGACGTGCTGCTGCGGCAGCTGCGCCGCAACGGGTGCGACTTCGTCACCGGCTCGATCGTGCGGTGGGAGACTGGCGGGGGGCCCGATGGCGACGAGCGGCTGACCCAGCTGCCCTGGATGCGTCGGCTGCACCGCTCCCGCGCGGCGCTGATGATCGACCAGCAGCCCGAGATCCTGGGCGACGTCTTCGCGTGGAACAAGATGTTCCGCCGCGACTTCTGGGACGGTGCGGGCCTGTCCTGGCCCGAGGGCGTGCGCTACGAGGACCAGCCGACCACGACGCAGGCCTACCTGCGGGCCCGGCTGTTCGGGATCGTGCCGGACGTGGTCTACCACTGGCGCATCCGCGGCGACGGCAGCTCGATCACCCAGCAGCGCTCGTCGCTGCAGGACCTCGAGGACCGCTGGACCACCAAGCGGATGGCGCTGGCGAGCGTCACGACGTACGGCGCACCGAAGGTGGAGCAGGTCTTCCGGGACAAGGTGATGGCCGGTGACCTGCACCGCTACTTCGTGGAGATCCCGGGCTGCGACGACGCGTGGTGGGACCTGCTCGTGGCCGGCGTCCGGGAGCTGTGGGGCGAGCGGTCGCTCACGCACAGCGGGCTCACGCCGGCGTTCCGGCTGGTCGGGTGGCTGGTCGAGCAGGACCGGCGCGAGGACGCGGCCGCCGTGGTGACGCACGTGCTCGGTCTGGGCGCTCCGCTCCCCCGGGTGATGACCTCCCGCGGCCCGCGGATCGACGTACCCGTCATCGACCTGCGCACCGTGGCGCCCGAGGCCGTGCTGCTGCGCGACGACGAGCACTGAGCGTCACCCCCGTCAGACGGCCGACGGGCGCCGGACCGTGAGGTCCGACGCCCGTCGTCAGGCTGAGGTGGTCAGGTGCGTCAGAGCAGGCCCTCGTCGGTCAGGAACTGCTCGGCGACGTCCTCGACGGTCTCGCGGTCGACGGTGACCTGGAGCAGGAGCGCACCGAGGGTGTCGTTGTCGAGCACCTCCATGAGGCCGTTGAGGGTGTCCTCGACGTCGGGGTGCTCGCCGAGGAACTCGTCGGACACGGCGGGGACGAGGTTCTGGGCGGGCTGGATGCCGCGGTCGTCCTCGAGCAGGACCAGGCCCTGGGCCTCGAGGCTGCCGTCGAACGTGCCGGTCTGGCCGAGCTGAGACTCGCCGTCGAGGACCGACTGGTAGGTCTGCGGCGACGCGTAGCCGAGCGGCAGGAGGGTGACGTCCATGCCGTAGACCTCGGTGAGGCCGGCCTCGCAGTCGGCGCGGCCCTTGCAGTCGGGGGCGGCGGCGAGCGTGACGGCCTGGCCCTCGAGGTCGGAGAGCGCGGTGACGCCCTCGGCGTCGGAGAACTCCTGGGTGACGAAGTAGGCGTTCTGGCTGCTGGCCTCGGAGGTCTCGAGGAGGGTGATCCCCTTCTCCTCGAGCAGCGGCGCCATCGCGTCGATGGTCTCCTGGGTGTCGGAGGTGCTGACCGCGGCCGCACCCTCGCCGTTGATCTCGATGTTGAGCTCGTCCCCGAGACCGGCGAGGTACTCCGGCACGATGTCGACCGTGCCGGGGAACTCACCGAGGTAGGCGCCGCGGGTGTCGACGAGGCGGGTCTCGACCTCGTAGCCGGTGTCCTCGAGGAGGGCGGCGTACATCGCCGTGATCAGCGCCGCCTCGTCGAAGCTCTGGCTGGCGAGGGTGACCTGGCCGCCGGTGGAGCCACCGGAGCCGGTGCCGCCGCCGGTCTCCTCCTCGGCGAGGTCGTCACCGGCGCAGGCCGTGGCGAGGGAGAGCACGCCGATCGTGAGGGCGGCCGCGAGAGGTCGTCGAAGCATCATGTGAGGAACCTTCTGTGTCCCGTGGCCCAGCCACGCGTGTCCGGTGGAGCGAGCGCGGTGGACCCGGCGCTCAGCGTCCGCGTGCTTCGGTCGCCTCCGCAACAGTAGACGGAGGCACCGCGTCCTGGTCCACACGAACGGGTGAGGAGCCGCGCGGCACCGGGTCGAGCGCCCGCTGGACCAGCGCGGCGACGAGCTCGAGGACCAGCGCGACGGCGGCCACGACGACGGCGCCCGCGATGCCCTGGCTGTAGCGGTCACGGGCGAAGCCCTCGGTGATGATGCGTCCCAGCCCGGGTCCTGCCACCAGAGCGGCGATGGTCGCGGTCGCCCAGACCTGCACGAGGGCCAGACGGATCCCCGACATCACCAGCGGCAGGGCCAGCGGCAGCTCGACCTTGCGGAAGCGCTGCCAGCCCGACATCCCCATGCCGTCGGCGGCCTGGACGATGTCGGCCGGCACCTCGCGCATCGCGATGTAGGCGTTGGTGATCAGCGGTGGCAGCGCGAAGACGCCGAGCGCGATCAGGGTGGCCAGTCCGGCGCGGCCGTAGGGGCCCAGGGTGTCGGAGCCCGGCCAGTCGGCGGTCACGAGGACGGCCAGGATGGCGAACGTCGGGATCGCGCGGCCGACGTTGGAGATGTTGATCGCGAGGAAGCCGCCCTTGCCCAGGTGGCCGAGCCAGAGCGCGATCGGCAGCCCGATCGCCATCGCGAGGCCGAGCGCGGTGACGGTCAGCAGCAGCTGCTCGACCAGACGCGCCAGCAGGCCACCGGAGCCGCTCCAGCTGGAGCCGTCGAGGAGGTAGGACCAGGTGTCCGCGAAGAGGTTCATGCCCGCACCCCCCGGGTCCACGGCGTCAGGATCCGTTGTCCCACCACCAGCAGGAGGTCGAGGAGCACCGCGAGCACGACGCAGAGCACGGCCGCGGTCACGAGCTCGGCGCGGAAGTCGCGCTGCACGCCGTGGGAGATCAGGTTGCCCAACCCCCCGAAGGCGACCAGCGTGCCGACCGTGGTCAGGGCGACCGTCGAGACCGTCGCGACCCGCAGCCCGGCCATGATCACCGGCAGCGCGAGGGGGAGCTCGACCTTGAGCAGGAGCTTGCCGGGCCCGTAGCCCAGGCCGGTCGCCGACTCGCGCACGTCGTCGGAGACCGAGCGCAGGCCGTCGAGCATCGCGCGGACCAGGATCGTCAACGCGTAGAGGCCCAGCCCCAGGATCACCGTGAGGGCCGAGAGACCCGTGAACGGCACCAGCAGCGGGAAGAGCGCGAGGGACGGGATCGTGTAGAGACCCGTGCTGAAGCCGAGGATCGCCGCCTCGAGCCGTGGGACGCGTCGCGCCAGCAGCGCCAGCGGCAAGGCGACCACGAGACCGAAGAGCACGGCCGCCACGGTGATCTGAAGGTGCTGCACGGTGGCGTCGATGATCTCGCCGGAGCGGTCCTCGACGTACTGGTAGCACCACCACTCGTTGACCAGAGCGCTGTAGCAGCTCGGCTCGGCGGCCACCGGCGGCGTCACGGTCGCGAGTAGGGTCACGCGCATGGACGGTACCGCCTCCCCGGCTCCGGGCGACGACTCCTCACCGATGATCCGCCTCTCCGGCGTGGGCAAGACCTACGACGACGGCACGGTCGCCGTGCACGAGCTGGACCTGGAGGTCGACCGCGGCGAGCTGGTCTGCCTCGTCGGCCCCTCGGGCTGCGGCAAGTCGACGACGCTGAAGATGATCAACCGGCTGATCGAGCCCACCGTCGGCACCATCGAGATCGACGGCGTCGACGTCACCCACCAGGACCCGGTGCTGCTGCGCCGCGGCATCGGCTACGTCATCCAGCAGGTGGGGCTCTTCCCCCACCAGAGGATCACCGCCAACGTCATGACGGTCCCGCTGCTCTACGGCGAGTCGAAGGCGACGGCGCGCGAGCGGGCACACCACCTGCTCGACCTCGTCGGCCTCGACCCCACGACGTATGGCGAGCGCTATCCGCACCAGCTCTCCGGGGGCCAGCGTCAGCGGGTCGGTGTCGCCCGCGCACTCGCGGCCGACCCGCCGGTGCTGCTGATGGACGAGCCCTTCGGCGCGGTCGACCCGGTCGTGCGGGTGCGGCTGCAGGACGAGTTCCTGCGGCTGCAGCGCGAGCTGGGCAAGACCGTGGTGCTGGTGACCCACGACATCGACGAGGCCGTGCGGATGGGCGACCGGGTCGCGGTGTTCGCGACCGGTGGGCGGCTGGCGCAGTACGCCACGCCCGCCGAGCTGCTCGGCCGGCCGGCCGACGACTTCGTCGCCGACTTCGTGGGCTCCGAGCGCGGCCTGCGCCGGCTCGCCGTGACCCCGATCGACCCGGCGCACCTCGAGTCGCTGGAGGGCGTCAGCGCCGGCTCCCTCGGCGCCGCGATCGACGTCGGCAGCACCCTCGAGGAGGCGCTGGCCGTCATGCTGCGCGACGACAAGCCGATGGTCGGCGTCAAGGACGGCGTGCGCTTCGTCGGCGTCCTCACCCCCAACGGCGTGCACCAGGCGCTGCGGGCCTCCCTGCGCGACTGACCCCGCTCCGCCGAGTCGGCGCGATGTTGCAGGCGGGGTGCCGAGTCGGCGCGATGTTGCACGTTGGGTCTGCAACATTGCGCCGACTCGCGCCTGTCGGTCAGGCCTCGACCGTCACGTCCCGGTGCCAGGACTGGGTGACGTACTTGGTCTTCCACCCCATCGCGACGTAGAGCCCGTCGGCGCCGGTGGAGGAGTCGGCATCGACCTCGAGGCCGACGCGGTCGCGGTCGCGGGAGGCGGCGTCGGCGATGATCGTGTGGAGCAGGCCCTTGGCGACACCGCGCCCGCGTGCGGTCTCCAGCACGCCGAGGTAGGAGACATAGGAGCCGTCGGGACCACCAGAGCTCTCCGAGACCCTGCCGATCAGCGCGCCGACGGGGGTCACGCCGTTGCCGTCGCCG
>NZ_CALRWD010000055.1:0-30866 GCF_943371775.1 Nocardioides psychrotolerans | reverse complement strand
GGGCTCAGGACATGCGGTTGGTGACCAATCCGCATGTCCCAGGACGCAGCGCTCCGTCGACGAGCGCCAGCGGAGGGGGGCTCAGAGCGAGAGACCCAGGGCCGCGTCGATGACGGCCAGCATCTGGACCGCGGCGTCGCGGTCGCTGGTGTCGGCCAGGCCGTCGGTGCCGAGGGTCGCCGCCACCCAGGCGTCCACGGCGGCCGTGGCTCGCGGGGCGTCGAGGTCGTGCGCCATGGCGGCCAGGATCTCCTCCACCACCGGCGCCGCCGGTGCGCCGGCGCCGAGGGAGAGTGCCTTGCGCCAGGTCGCGACCGTGTCGACGGAAGCCCAGAGCTCGGCGTCGGTCCACTCCCAGTCGGAGCGGTAGTGGTGACGCAGCAGCGCCAGCCGGATGCCCATCGGGTCCACGTCGGAGTTGCGCAGCGCCGAGACGAAGACCAGGTTGCCCAGCGACTTCGACATCTTCTCGCCGTCGTAGGCCACCATCCCGGCGTGGGAGTAGACCTGCGCGAACGGGGTGCCCGGCACCGCCACCTGGGCGTGGCCCGCACACATCTCGTGGTGCGGGAAGACCAGGTCGGACCCACCACCCTGCACGTCGAAGTTGCCCCCGAGGTGGCGCATCGCGATCGCCGAGCACTCGATGTGCCAGCCGGGGCGGCCGGGACCGTAGGGGCTGTCCCAGCTCGGCTCGCCCTCGCGCTCGCCGCACCACACGACGCAGTCGAGCGGGTCGCGCTTGCCGGGGCGGTCCGGGTCGCCCCCGCGCTCGCCGAAGAGGGCCAGCATCGTCTCGCGGTCGTAGCCGGACTCCTGACCGAACGCCGGGTCCGCGGTGACGGAGAAGTAGACGTCGGTGTCGACGGTGTACGTCGCTCCGGCGGCCTCCAGCACCTGGATCAGCTCGATCGCCAGCGGGATGGACTCCACCGCACCGATGTAGTGGTCGGGCGGGATCACCCGCAGTGCCGTCATGTCGTGGCGGAACAGCTCGGTCTCGCGCTCGGCGAGCTCGACCCAGCCGACGTTGACCTTGGTGGCGCGCTCGAGGAGCGGGTCGTCGACGTCGGTGACGTTCTGCACGAAGGTGACGTCGTGCCCGGCGTTGCGCCAGGCGCGGTTGAGCAGGTCGAAGGCGACGTACGTCGCGGCGTGGCCCATGTGGGTGGCGTCGTAGGGCGTGATGCCGCAGACGTAGAGCCGCGCGACTCCGTCGGGGGTGGTCGTGACGGCCGCGCCGGTCGCCGTGTCGTGGAGAGCCACGGCGGGTCCCGTCACGGTCAGGCTCGGGATCTCCGGGGCACTCCAGGCTCGCATGGAGCGAAGCCTAACCAGACGACTCAGAAGGGGGGCCAGGGGATGGCCGGCCAGTCGCCGCTGGAGGTCGGGAGGGCGCCGGAGTCGAGGAGGCGACGACACCGGCGGTCGAGGGCATCGACCTCCAGGTCCGTCAGGTGCTCCGACAGCCGGTCCCCCAGTCCGTTGCTGATGGCAGCGCGCACCCGTCGTACGGTCTCGGCCTCCTCGTCGCTGAGCGGCTCGCCCTGCCATCCCCACAGGACCGTGCGGAGCTTGTGCTCGTGGTGGAAGGCGATGCCGTGGTCCACGCCGTAGCGGTGGCCGTCGCTCATGGCGAGGACGTGCCCTCCCTTGCGATCGGCGTTGTTGACCACCACGTCGAAGAGGGCCATCCGGCGCAGCGCCGTCGAGTCCTCGTGGATGAGCGACACGGCCACGTCTCGGCCGTCGATCCCGTCGAAGACGTGACGCCACCCCTCGGGCACACGCCCCTCCTCGACGAGGGTGACCGCCTCCTGCTGCTCGTCGGGCTCCTTCCACAGCTGCACCATCCCGGGACCGTGCGGGCCGTCGCGGAGCCAGGTCAGGGGGACGACGTCGCAGCCGAAGGCCTCGGAGACGAGGTAGGCCGACACCTCGCGGCCGGCGAGGTTGCCGTCGGGGAAGTCCCACAGCGGACGCTCCCCGGCGATCGGCTTGTAGACGACCGACACCCCCTCGATCGTGCCGAGGAACGTGGCGTTGGACGCGGGCATGATGCGGCCGTGGAGCTCCAGGTCGCCGTCGAGCGGCAGGTCAGCTCCGCTCACGGCTCGCGACGGCGGAAACCGTTGGCGCGGACGCACAGGTGGCCGTCGGGGTCGATCGGGTTGCCACAGAAGGGACAGCTCGGACGGCCGGCGTCGAGCACCTGAGCCGCCCGCTGGACGAACGCTCGCGCGTGGCCGGCGTCGATGCGCACCAGGAAGACCTCGTCGGGCTCGGGTTCCTCGAAGTCCTCGTCGAGCTGCTCGGGGCTGACGACGGCAGCCTCGGTGAACGGGAAGACCTCGATCACGATCCGCTCGTCGGACGGATCCCAGGACAGCGTCATGGTGCCGGCGCGGAACTCCTCCTCGATCGGCTGCTCGAGCGGGTGCGGGTCGTCGAGGCCGAGCGGCGCCACCGCCGGGATCACCGCGGAGACCTCGTCGCTGGCCATCACCTCGTCGAGCAGCTCGTCGATCCGCTCGGCCAACGCGGCGACCTGCTGCTTCTCCAGCGAGATGCTCGTGATGCGGACTCCGGTGCGCGCCTGCAGGAAGAACGTGCGCGACCCCGGGGGCCCGACGGTGCCGGCGACGAAACGCTCCGGCGGGTCGAAGCCGTGGATGATCGGAGGCATGTCCACCACCCTATGACCGAGCCGATGGGCCGGCGCCACCGCCGACGGCAGCGTCGTCCGCAGCGCGCTCGGCACCCTTGCGGCGCCGCGACTTCTTGGCCGGCGGCGGGACCAACCAGGACAGGTCCCCTGCATGGGTGTTGGAGGCCATGACATAGGGCCGGGTGCCTGTGTAACGGATGATCGAGATCGACGCCGGGTCGACGTGGATGCGTTGGAAGAGGTCGAGGTGCATGCCGAGGGCATCGGCCAGGACCGACTTGATGATGTCTCCGTGGCTCACCGCCACCCAGACCGCGGAGGCACCGTGGGCCTCCTCGACGGCCGCGTCGTGGCGTCGTACGGCCTCGACGGCGCGTGATTGCATCGTCGGCAGGGACTCCCCGCCCGGGAACGCCGCCGCGGACGGCTGCGTCTGGACCACCGACCAGAGCTTCTCCTTGGCGAGCTCGCGCAGCGGCCTGCCCTGCCACTCGCCGTAGTCGCACTCGATGATCCCGCGCTCCGTGGTGATGGGCGGGGCCGCGGTGTGGGCAGCACTCAGGATCTTGGCCGTCTGGCGGCACCGCTCCAACGGGCTGCTCACGATCGCGGCCAGGGGCACCGGGGCGATCCGCTCCCCCGCCCGCTCGGCCTGCCCACGGCCGTGGTCGTCGAGCTTCACCCCCGCCAGGCGGCCGGCGAGCATGCCGCTCGCGTTGGCGCTCGTCCGACCGTGGCGCACGAGGATCACAGTTGCCATGACGGGGACTGTAGTGGGGCTACCGTGAGCCCGTGATCGTCGACAGCGCCGTCTACTGCCAGGGAGTGCGGGTGGCCGTCGACTGCCACCCCCACGACTACGTCGAGATGCGGGCGCGCGCAAGCGCGAAGGGCGACTTCGTGTGGGTCGGCCTCCACCAACCCGGGCACGACGAGCTGGGCAAGGTGGCGGCGGCGTTCGGGCTGCACCACCTCGCCGTCGAGGACGCTGTCAAGGCCCACCAACGACCCAAGCTCGAGCGCTACGCCGATCACCTCTTCCTCATCATCAAGACGCTCTGGTACGTCGACGAGGAGGACGCGGTCGAGACCGGCGAGATCAGCATGTTCGTCGGCGAGGACTTCGTCGTGACGGTCCGCCACGGCCAGGGCGGGGCGCTCCAGTCGGCCCGTGCCTACCTCGAGGAGCGCGAGCAGGTCCTCACCCATGGCCCGTCCGCGGTCGTCTACGCGGTCTGCGACTCGGTCGTGGATGCCTACTCCGAGGTCGTCGACGCTCTCGAGGAGGACGTGGACGAGGTGGAGGAGTCGGTCTTCTCGACGGCCCGCACCAACGACTCCGCCCGGATCTACACCCTCAAGCGCGAGATCGCCGAGGTACGCCGCGCGGTGATGCCGCTGCGCGAGCCCATGCGCCGCTTCGCCTCCGGGCTCGTGCCCGGGATGGACGAGGAGGCCTCGCCGTTCTTCCGCGACGTCGCCGACCACCTCACGCGCGCCGCCGAGCTCGTCGACAACCTCGACTCGCTCTTGTCGTCGGCCTTCGAGGCCCACCTCGCCGGCATCTCCGTGCAACAGAACAACGACATGCGCAAGATCTCCGCCGGCGTCGGCCTGGTCGCCGCGCCGACGTTGATCGCCGCCGTCTACGGCATGAACTTCGACCACATGCCCGAGCTGCACTGGGCTCTCGGCTACCCGTTCGCGCTGCTCCTGATGGCGCTGACGTCGGCCGGGCTTTGGGTGTTCTTCAAGAAGTCCGGGTGGCTCTGAGCGCCCCTGAGGCTGTCCTGCAGGGCGCTGGGACATGCGGATTGGTCACACTCCGCAAGCACAACCGGCCCAGACGTGCGGTTGGTGACCAAACCGCAACCCCCGGTGACGCGTCACCCACCCTCACGCAGCAAGCACACCAGTAGCCACGAGCAGCAACGTGGCGGCGCCGAGGGCGACGCGGTAGAGCACGAACGGCGTGTAGGAGCGGGTGGAGACGTAGCGCAGCAGCCAGGCGATGGCGGCGTAGCCGACGACGAACGACACGACGGTCGCGACGATCGTGGGGCCCCAGCCGTAGGGGTTGTCCCCGCCGGGGATCTCCTTGAGCTCGAAGAGCCCGGCACCGACGACGGCCGGGATGGCCAGCAGGAAGGCGTAGCGGGTGGCGGCCTCGCGCTCGTAGCCGAGGATCCGGCCCATCGACAGCGTCGCGCCGGAGCGGGAGACGCCGGGGATGAGGGCCATCGCCTGGGCGCCGCCCATCAGCACGGCGTCGCGCAGCGAGATCTCCTTGAGCTCCTTGTCGTTGCGACCGAAGCGGTCGGCGAGGCCGAGGACGATGCCGAGGACGATCAGGGTCGTGCCGATGATCCACAGGCTGCGGAAGTCGCTCTCGATGAGGTCCTTGAGCAGGATGCCGAGGATGACGATCGGCAGCGAGCCGATGATGATGAACCAGCCCATCCGGGCGTCGAGGTGCCCGCGATACTCCGGCTTCACCAGCGACTTGAGCCACATCGTGGCGATCCGCCAGATGTCGTGGCGGAAGTAGATGAGCACCGCCAGCTCGGTGCCGATCTGGATGACGGCGGTGAACGCCGCACCCGGGTCGCCCCACCCGAAGATCTCCGGGTAGATGCGCAGATGGGCACTGCTGGAGATCGGCAGGAACTCGGTCAGGCCCTGGATGGTCCCGAGAACGACGGCCTGGAGGTAGTCCCACACGAGTCGCAAGCCTAGGGCCCGCACGGCACGTCGACGTCCTCAGGGCGAGCCGCCGCGCCGATCGGGCACTGCGCCGACTACCTTGCTGCCATGCAGCAGCGGTCACTGGGCAGAACCGGCCTCAAGGTCTCGCGCCTGGGCCTCGGGACGATGACCTGGGGCCGGGACACCGACGAGCACGAGGCACGCGACCAGCTGATCGCGTTCGCCGAGGCCGGCGGGACGCTGGTCGACACCGCCGCCGGCTACACCGACGGCGACTCCGAGACCCTGATCGGCACCCTCATCGGGGACGTTGTGGCCCGCGACGAGATCGTGCTGGCCACCAAGGCCGGGATCTCGCGGCGCTCGGGCGAGCGGGTCACCAACACCTCGCGCGGCCACCTGCTCTCGAGCCTCGACGCCTCGCTGAAGCGGCTCGCCGTCGACCACGTCGACCTCTGGCAGGTCCACATCTGGTCCGACGAGACGCCGATCGAGGAGACGCTGGGTGCCCTCGACCACGCGGTGTCCTCGGGCCGCACGTCGTACGTCGGCATCTCGAACTACACGGGGTGGCAGACCGCCCACGCCGCCACCTGGCAGCGGGCGGTTCCGGGCCGCGCTCCCCTGGCGTCCACCCAGGTGGAGTACTCCCTGCTCAACCGCGCCGTCGAGCGCGAGGTCCTCCCCGCGGCCGGGGCGCTCGGCCTGGGTGTCCTGCCCTGGTCGCCGCTGGGCCGCGGCGTGCTCACCGGCAAGTACCGCGGCGGCACGCCGTCGGACTCCCGCGGCGCCTCGTCGGTCTTCTCGTCCTTCGTCGGCACCTATCTCGACGACCGCAGCGGCCGCATCGTGGAGTCGGTGGTCCGCGCCGCCGAGGGCCTCGGCTGGACGCCGCTGGAGGTCGCCCTCGTCTGGGTGCGCGACCGGCCCGGTGTCACGGCCCCCATCGTCGGCGCCCGCACCGCCGCCCAGCTCCAGGGAGCACTCGACCTCGAGGACAAGGAGCTCCCCTCCGAGATCATCGCCGCCCTCGACGACGTCTCGGAGGCTCGATGAGTCGGCACGACCGACGCGCGCCGCGGGCCGGCGTGGAGTGGGAGTTCGACCGCGTCACCTTCGACCGCGAGTTCTCCCGCAACGTCGTGACCAGGCTTCTCGTCGAGCGCGCCGAGCACGGTGGCTGGGAGCTCGACCGCGTGCACATGACGCCCGACGGCACCCGCCGGGTGGTGCTGCGCCGCAAGATCATCCGCCAGCTGCGCCCGACCTTCTAGCGGCCCTCCAGCTGCTCAGACCTGACCCAGGAATCGGTCGAACACCCGCGCGCCGAACTCCAACGAGTCGACGGGCACCCGCTCGTCGACGCCGTGGAAGAGCGCGGTGAAGTCCAGGTCGGCCGGCAGCCGCAGCGGCGCGAAGCCGTAGGAGCGCATGCCGAGGCGCGTGAAGTGCTTGGCGTCGGTGCCGCCGCTCATGAGGTACGGCGCCACGACGGCCTCGGGGTCCTCTGCGAGGAGGGAGCGGGTCATCGCCTCCACCAGGTCGCCCTCGTAGGGCATCTCCCACGGCTGCTGCTTCGAGACGTAGTCGATCGAGACGTGCTCGCCGCACAGCTCGGCCAGGGTGGCGAAGAACTCGTCCTCGTAGCCGGGCAGGAAGCGACCGTCGACGTGCGCGGTCGCCTCGGTCGGGATGACGTTGACCTTGTAGCCCGCACCCAGCATCGTCGGGTTGGTGGTGTTGCGGATGACCGCACCGAGCATCCGCGCGGCGCTGCCGAACTCCTCGATCAGGCTCTCGGCGTTCTCCGGAGTGGCCTCGGTGCCGGCCAGCTCGGCGACGGCCGCCAGCAGCGTCTGCATCGTCGGCGTCAGGCGCACGGGCCACTCGTAGGCCCCGATCCGGGCGACCGCGGCCGCCAGCTCCGTCACAGCGTTGTCGCGGTTGATCATCGACCCGTGGCCGGCGCGACCTCGAGCGGTGAGCTTCATCCATGCCATGCCCTTCTCCGCGGCCTCGATCAGGTAGAGCCGACGGCCGCGGATCGTCGTGCTGAATCCCCCGACCTCGCCGACGGCCTCGGTGCAGCCCTCGAACTCCTCGGCGTGCTTCTCCACCAGCACCTGGGCTCCGTGGTGGCCGCCGGCCTCCTCGTCGGCGGTGAAGGCCAGCACCATCGGCCGCGAGGGGACCTGCCCGGCCCTGGCCCGCGCGCGCACGACGGAGAGCAGCATCGCGTCGAAGTCCTTCATGTCGACGGCTCCCCGACCCCAGACGTAGCCGTCCTGGACCTCCCCGGAGAACGGGTCGACCTGCCAGTCCTCGGCCGCAGCGGGCACCACGTCGAGGTGCGCGTGCAGCAGCAGCGCGCCCCGGTCGGGCATGCCGCCACCGTCGCCGCCCCAGTGGGCCACCACCGAGGTGCGCCCCGGAGTCGACTCGTAGAGCCGCGACTCGATGCCCACCTCGTCGAGCAGGCTGGCCACGTGCTCGGCGGCCTTGCGCTCCCCCGGGCCCTCCTGGTCGCCGTAGTTGCTCGTGTCGATCCGGATCAGGTCACGGCAGAGTTCGACGACCTCCGCCGCGGGGTCGTAGGTCGGATGGTCGACGTCGGCACTCATGCCCCCATCAAAGCACCGCCGGCATCGACCCCCGATGCGGCCCACGGGCCTGTCCTTTGCTACTGTTCCACCGCACTCGTCCGGGTGGCGGAATTGGCAGACGCGCTAGCTTGAGGTGCTAGTGCCCGTATTAGGGCGTGGGGGTTCAAGTCCCCCCTCGGACACTCAGAAGGCCCCGGCTCCACGGGGCCTTCTGTTCATTTCGGCACGTCGAGACCGGTCGTCAGCGGGCTGGCCGCGGGTGCTCGAAGTGCTGGACCTCGGCGTCGTCGCCCGGGTAGAGGAGTCCCTCCTGCCCCGTGTCCGACCAGCGCACCACGTAGGGCGGTGAGCCGTCAGCGTTGCGGACCCCGATGATCTCGGCGTCCCGGACCGGGCCACCGACGTGCCTGTCGTGGACGACGAGTCGGTCTCCGACCTCGGCATACATCCTCCTCGCCTCAGCCGTCAGAGTTCTGGATGGTGATCTTGCGCGGCTCGGGTGCCGTCGTCGCGAGGGGCACCCGCAGCTCGAGCACCCCCGCCTTGTAGGTCGCAGCACACGTCTCGACATCGGCGTGCGCCGGCAGGTTGATGCTGCGCGAGAAGGCTCCGTAGTGCAGCTCGTGGCGTTGCCGGTCGTGCAGCTCCTCGCGTCGCTCCCCCTTGATCGTCAGGACGCCGTTGTCGATGGCGATGTCGACGTCGGTCGCAGGGTCGATGCCGGGCATCTCCGCGCGCACGACGTAGGTGTCGTCCTCGACGAAGTCCTCGAGACGGACGTAGGGCATGAGCCCGGCGCCCGCGGCGGACTCGCTCTCGAGCCACCCCAGCATGTCCGCGATCGGGTTGGTGCGTCGGTGGGTCAGCGTGGTCATGATCGTCCTCCTGGTGTCGGTCGGACCGGTCCTCGGAGCGGCCGGTCCCGTCATCACCAGCCTGCTCGCCCGCGTCGTGGCGTCCCAGGGTCGGAGGTCACCACCGGGCGCACCCAGGTCCCGATGGCGGGACGAGGGGTCCACCCGGAGCACGGCGGCCCCGGTGAGGTCGCTCGAGGTGCGAGGGCCGAAGGTCCCGGGACGTCAGGCCGCGCGGCACTGTCGCTCCCGTGCTCGAGGCAGCAGCCTGCGGACATGAGCTCCGACAGGTCGCCCCGCGAGGGCACCCGACGTCCACGCGGGGCCGCCGTCCGCCGCGACGCCCGACTCGTCGGGATCGCCCTCGTGGCGCTCGTCGTGGTGACCGAGCTGCGCAAGCCCTCGCGGGAGCGGACCTGGCACGGCGAGGTCCTCGGGTTCGTCCCCTACGACCTGCGCCCGGTGACCCTGGAGCGAGTGCGGAGCGCCTTCTGGTCGCCCGACGACTCCCGACTGCTCCTCCCGCGCGCCTTCGGCGTGGGCTGGTCCCCCAACCTCGGCAGGATCGCGCGGCTGGTCCTCGGTCGCGGTGGACCAGGTGCTGCGCCCGGCAACGGCGAGCCCGGGTGACCTTCGCCTCTGCCTCCGGAGCCGGCCGCAGCCCCATGGTGGGGACCACCCATCCCACCCGAGCCCGAAGGGGCACGCCATGTTCCGGACCACGGATCGAAGGACCACATCAGATCCGACGCTCCCACCGTCGGCAGAGGACCCTGGCGAGGCGGCACCCACACCGCTCACCTTTTCCTTCACCGAGCGCCACCTGGGGCTCGGCATCCTCCTGGCCCTGATCGTCCTCCTCCTCGTCGGCCTGGCGGTCGGCCAGCTGCTGGGTCACCTCGTCGCCGACCTCGTGATGGCCGCGCTCCCCTGACGCGTCTCGCCTGAGTCAGCCGAGACGCACCCGCTCGCCCGGGCGGGGCACCACGGCGCACCAGCCGAGCTCGTCGTGGATCCGCCTGGCCAGCGCGGCCGACGACGTGGGCTCGCCGTGCACGACGTAGACCACCTCGGGGGGTTCGGGGGCGGTGGCGAGCCAGCTCACCATCTCGTCGGCATCGGCATGGACCGAGAAGTCCTGCACGTCGACGACCTCGGCTCGCACCGGCACGTAGCGCCCGTGGATCTTCACCTGGCGCGCCCCGTCGAGCAGCTGGCGTCCACGAGTCCCGAGCGCCTGGAAGCCCGTCAGCACCACGCAGTTGCGATGGTCGGGCAGCTGCTGGGCCAGGTGGTGCACGACGCGCCCCCCGGTCGCCATCCCCGAAGCCGACACGATGATCGAGGGGGTGTCGGGCTGGTTCAGGCGCATCGACCCGGCGGTGTCCGAGACCGCGTGGACCTCGAGGGAGGCCAGGGCACTGCGGACCTCGCCGAGGTGGTCGCGCAGCTGGACCGACGGCTCCCCCAGCGCGTCGCGATAGACCTTCAGGGCGGCCAGCGCCATGGGGCTGTCGACATAGACCGGCAGTCGCGGGATGGCGCCCTGATCGATCAGGCGGTGGATCGCCAGCAGCACCAGCTCGGTGCGGTCGACCGCGAAGGCCGGGATGAGCACGGAGCCTCCTCGGGCCGCGGCGCGACGGATCGCACCCGCCAGGACCTCGGGGTCGGGATCGGGATGACACCGGTCGCCGTACGTCGACTCGACGACCATGGTGCGTGCCGACACGGGCGGCACCGGGTCGGCGAGGATCGGGTGACCGGGCCTGCCGAGGTCGCCGGTGAAGAGCGTGCGCCGCTCCGCGCTCTCGACGAGCACCGTCGACGAGCCGAGGATGTGCCCGGCGGGTCTCAGTGTCACCTCGATGTCGGGTGCGACCACGACGGCACGGTCGAAGTCGACGTGGCACAGCAGCCGCAGGGTGTCCCTCACGTCGTTCTCGTCGTAGAGCGGCAGCGCCGGGCGGTGCTTGGAGTAGCCCCCGGTGTTGGCGTGGCGGGCGTCCTCCTGCTGGAGGTGGGCGCTGTCGCGCAACACGATCGCCACCAGGGCAGCCGTCTCCGCCGTGCAGTAGATCGGCCCCGAGAAGCCCTCGCGCACCAGACGCGGAAGGTGACCGCTGTGGTCCAGGTGAGCGTGGCTCACCACCACCGCGTCGAGGCTGTCGGGCCGGACCGGGAAGGGTGCCCAGTTGCGCTTGCGCAGGTCCGAGACCCCTTGGTAGAGACCGGCGTCCACGAGGAGCCGCGCCCCCGGGGTCTCGACGAGGAACTTGCTGCCGGTGACGGTGCCCGTGGCACCCAGGAAGGTCAGGATCGGATCGCTCACGGCACTCCACCTCAGGCTCTGCCGATGTCGGCCCTTCGAGCGTGACCCTCCTCGCCCGCTCCCGCCAGTGCGCAGCGCCCTGTCGGGACCGGACCAAAGACCCTGGCCAGCGACCACCCCACCGGCCTTGGTCCAACGCCTGCCGCGCCGGGGACCTTCGCCCCTGCGAGATCCGCCTCCCTCTCGCTGGACTGGACCCATGTCCATCGCCGTGAGCAGCGCCGCACGGGTCGCACCTCCCTCCCGACAGGTGCGCGTGTTCCTGCTGCACCATCACGAGCTGATCAGGTGCGGCGTCCGCTCGGTCCTCGACGGGTGCGACGACCTGGCCCTGGTCGGTGAAGCGGCCGTCGCGTCGGGGGCGACCGCCCGGATCGCCGCCCTACGCCCGGACGTCGTGGTGCTGGACACCCGGATGGACGGCGGCGCGGGCGTCGAGATCTGCCGTGCTCTGGGCGTCTGTGTCCCACCGGTGGCCACGCTGGTCCTGGCCGCGGACGACGACGACACCCATTTCGCCGCGATCGACGCGGGCGCCACCGGCTTCCTCCTCGACCAGGTGTCGGCCGGTGAGCTCGCCCAGGGCATCCGTCGCGTCGCCGACGGACTGTCCGTGCTCGACCCTGCCGTCACGGGCAGGGTCCTGGACCGTCTCCGGCAGGGACAGGCTCTGCCTGCGGTACGACGCGTGGCCGGCATCGCCGCGCACGGCTGAGGACCTTCGCCCCTGGCCCCCCTGGCCCCGCCGGTGTCCTCTGGTCCCGTCATCGTCCAGGCATCGGCGCCAGGACTGACGGGCGAAGGGACCAGCCGTGTGCTTCTCGCCCGAGATGGACCTGACAGCAGCCGTCGTCATCGGGGTGATCGCAGTCGACACCCTGCGCCGCGTGCGGCGACCGGCCGACCTGCTGCTCGCCTCCCTCCCCGCCGTCTTCGCCGTGCACCAGCTCGTGGAGACGTTCGTCTGGTGGGGACTCGACGGCACCGTGCCGAGGGCCGTCGGCGACGCCGCCACCCACCTGTACCTCGTGATCGCCTGGCTGCTCCCCCTGCTGGTTCCCTCCGCCGTCCTGGTGGCGGAGCCCCGGGATCGCCGCCGCGGTGGCGCCGGCTTCGTCCTTCTGGGGGCGCTGGTGACGACCGTCCTCGTGGGCTCCCTGCTCGACGGCGACGTGTCGGCGCAGGTCGAGGGTCATCACCTCGGCTACACCACCGACGTGCCGTTCGCCGGAGCGGTGGTGGTGCTCTACGTCGTGGCCACCTGCGCTCCTCCCCTCATGTCGAGCAGTCGCCACCTGCGCCTCTACGGCCTCGCCAACGTCCCCGTGGTCGCCGCGCTGGGCTGGCTGAGCCAGTCCGGACTGGTGTCACTGTGGTGCGTGTGGGCGGCCCTGACCAGCGTCGCGATCGATGTGCACCTGCGCTCGTCCGAGGCCCGGCGCCTCGTCGAGACCCCGGTCACCGAGGCAACCTGACGCGCAGGAAGGAGGGTCGGTAGTCGGCGGGTGACCCACAGACTGCCGCGATGTCGGTGCTGTTGCGGCTGAAGGACACCACGACGCTGCCGCGCATGGGCAGCAGGTCGGGGTGCGCGAGGGGCATGTAGCGCAGCTCGCCGGTCGCGCTGTCGCAGGGCAGGTCCGCGACGACGTACGACCGGTCGAAGGGCCCGACGGGCGACCGTCCCGTCCATACGACCACCTCCCGTCCCAGGAACTCGTCACGCTTGCTCAGGACGTACCAGCGGCCGTCCTGTCGCCAGACGCTCAGCGTCTGGGAGACCCCGCCCTCCTCGGGCAGCAGGACCGCGGCCGCACCGGGGTCCGGCTGCCACGTCCGACCGTCCCAGAAGCGCCACCGGGCCATGTCGTGAACGGCTCCGGGTCGCACGCGTGCCACCCGCAGGGCGAACCCGTGGATGCCCGGGAGCCGACGCGTCGACGTCCCGTAGAGATAGAGCCACCCGCCGGCGATCGTGCTGGCCGCGCCCCACGCGACCACGGTCGAGCGCGGGTCGTCCGCACCGAGGTCGTGCCGGCCGACCAGGCGGGGTTGCCCCTCCGTCGGGACCAGGAAGGTCGCGAGGGTCGGCCCCAGCGTGACGATGCCGGGCCCCTGGTCGTGCTCGTCCGCCACCCGCTGAAGCATGACGTCGACGACGTCGGCACTGGAGGTGGAACGGGCACGCCGCCATCCCGACATGGGCCAGTAGCCGACGCCATCTGCACGGTCCGGCACCACCGCACCCCCCGCAGCCGGACGAACCGCCTCCACGCACGCGGGGTGGAAGACCAGCATCGAGTTGCGCACGAAGCGGCCATCCGCTCCCGTTCCGCGCAAGGTGTCACCGAAGAGCCAGAGGCTGCGGCCGTCGCCCAGACGGACGTCGACGCCGACGTCGGCGCCCAGGAACTCCGGCACCCCCGCCGCAGACTCCACGAAGTCGTTGATGGCTCCGACCGAGGAGCGCTCCCCGGTGGGGACGCACTGCTGACCGGCCGATCCGGCCTGCTGGTTCGGTGCCGGGTCGTCGGCGACGCAGCCCGGGCCCGCCAGCACGACGACGAGGGCGGCGAGAGCCCCCTGGTGCCCCGCCCTCCGGAGCCGGTGCGCACCCCGGACGGAGCTCACTCCGCGGTCACGGCTCGCAGCACGTCGACCACGGCCGTTCCCAGCCCCACCCCGGTCAGCGCCCCCAGCACCGACCTCATCACCGACTCCCGTCGTGCGACCGCACGGACCCGGGAGCGCGTGCTCCCGACCGCGCGCGCACGGCACACACGGTCCGGGCAGGCGGCTCGATGGTCCCGGTGCGTCCTGGAGGCGTCATGGCTCCCACCCTCAGGTCGATCGGCGGTGCAGCGCAGAGGCCAAGGTCCTGTCGCACCGAGGTGGTCGACACGCCGCCGCCACCCAAGTCTTGAATCATTCAAGAAACTCCGACACACTGCCGAGGTGCCTTCATCCCCGGACGTCGAGACCGCCTTGCGCGACGCCTCGCTGCGGGTGACACGTCCGCGGGCAGCAGTCCTGACCGCGGTCTACGAGCACCCGCACGCCGACACCGAATCGATCATCGGTGCGGTGCGCACGAGCCTGGGCGAGGTCTCGCACCAGGCCGTCTACGACGCGCTCCGGGCTCTCACGGCCGCGGGGCTCGTCCGCCGTATCCAGCCCTCGGGCTCGGTCGCGCGTTACGAGTCGCGGGTCGGTGACAACCACCACCACGTGGTGTGTCGCTCCTGCGGCGCGATCGCCGACGTGGACTGCGCGGTGGCGAGCACGCCGTGCCTGACCGCGTCCGACGACCACGGCTTCGCGATCGACGAGGCCGAGGTCACCTACTGGGGCGTGTGCCCCGACTGCTCCACCGCCCCCGCACGCAGCTCCTGAACCCACCCATCGCACCAGCTGGTCCCGGAAGGATTCCCTGTGTCTGACACCACCAAGCACGACGCCGCCGTCGGCGACATGAACTCGGAGGAGAGCGAGGCGCGTTGCCCCGTCGCTCACGCCCGTGTCCCCTCGCACCCCACCGAGGGAGTCGGCAACCGCGACTGGTGGCCCAACCAGCTCAACCTCAAGATCCTGCGCAAGCACCCGGTCGTCGCCAACCCCATGGGCGAGGACTTCGACTACGCCACGGCGTTCCAGAGCCTCGACCTCGACGAGCTGACCCGCGACGTCGACGCCCTGATGACCGACTCCCAGGAGTGGTGGCCCGCCGACTTCGGCCACTACGGCGGCTTCTTCGTCCGGATGGCGTGGCACAGCGCGGGCACCTACCGCATCAGCGACGGCCGCGGCGGCGCGGGAGCGGGCATGCAGCGCTTCGCCCCGCTCAACAGCTGGCCCGACAACGGCAACCTGGACAAGGCCCGTCGTCTGCTGTGGCCGATCAAGCAGAAGTACGGCGCCCGGATCTCGTGGGCCGACCTGATGGTCTTCACCGGCAACCGCGCGCTGGAGACGATGGGCTTCACCACCTTCGGCTTCGCCGGCGGCCGCGCCGACGTGTGGGAGCCCGACGAGGACGTCTACTGGGGTCCCGAGCAGACCTGGCTCGGCGACGAGCGCTACACCGGTGACCGCGAGCTGGAGAACCCTCTCGCCGCCGTCCAGATGGGCCTCATCTACGTCAACCCCGAGGGACCCAACGGGCAGCCCGACCCGCTCGCCGCAGCACGCGACATCCGCGAGACCTTCGCCCGGATGGCGATGAACGACGTCGAGACCGTGGCACTCATCGCCGGTGGACACACCTTCGGCAAGACCCACGGCGCTGCTGACCCCGAGCAGCACGTCGGTGCCGAGCCGGAGGGCGCGTCCATCGAGGAGCAGGGCTTCGGCTGGAAGAACAGCTTCGGCAGCGGCAAGGGCCGCGACGCGATCACCAGCGGCCTCGAGGTCACCTGGACCTCCACGCCCACCCAGTGGAGCAACCAGTACTTCGAGAACCTCTTCGCCTACGAGTGGGAGCTCACCAAGAGCCCCGCAGGTGCGTGGCAGTGGCAGCCCAAGGACGGCGGCGGCGCCAACACGGTGCCCGACCCGGAGGACGGCACCCTCAACCGCCCGCCGACGATGCTCACCACCGACCTGTCGCTGCGCGTGGACCCGGTCTACGAGGAGATCTCGCGACGTTTCCTCGAGCACCCCGACGAGTTCGCCGACGCCTTCGCCCGCGCCTGGTTCAAGCTCACCCACCGCGACATGGGTCCGATCCAGCGCTACCTCGGCCCTCTCGTCCCGCAGGAGACGCTCATCTGGCAGGACCCCGTCCCGGCCGTCGACCACGAGCTCGTCTCGGCGGCCGACGTGGCTGCCCTGAAGGAGAAGGTCCTGGCCTCGGGTCTCAGCGTGACCCAGCTGGTCTCGACCGCGTGGGCCTCGGCGTCGACCTTCCGCGCCAGCGACAAGCGCGGTGGCGCCAACGGCGCCCGCGTGCGGCTCCAGCCCCAGAGCGCGTGGGAGGTCAACAACCCCGACGACCTCGCCCAGGTGCTGCGGACGCTCGAGGGCATCCAGGCCGACTTCAACGCCCAGGGCGGCGCGGTCAAGATCTCGCTGGCCGACCTGATCGTGCTCGCCGGTGCCGCCGGAGTCGAGCAGGCAGCCCGCGCAGCCGGTCAGGACCTGACGGTCCCGTTCACGCCCGGACGCACTGACGCGACCGAGGAGATGACCGACGCCGACTCGTTCGCCGCGCTCGAGCCCACCTCCGACGGCTTCCGCAACTACGTCGGCAAGGGTCACAAGCTCCCGGCCGAGTACCTCATGGTCGACCGCGCCAACCTGCTGGACCTCAGCGCGCCGGAGATGACCGTCCTGGTCGGTGGCCTGCGCGTGCTCGGCGCGACCTACGACCGGTCCTCGCTGGGCGTGCTCACGCACACCCCGGGCGCGCTCACCAACGACTTCTTCGTCAACCTGCTCGACATGGGCGTGACGTGGTCCTCGGTCTCGGAGGCGCAGGAGACGTTCGAGGCACGCAACGGATCCGGTGAGGTCGTCTGGACCGGCACCCGCGCAGACCTGGTGTTCGGCTCCAACTCCGAGCTGCGCGCGATCGCCGAGGTCTACGCCAGCAACGACGCCCGCGAGAAGTTCGTGCGCGACTTCGTCGCCGCGTGGACCAAGGTCATGGAGCTGGACCGCTTCGACCTGGTCTGACCACCGGGTCCCGCTCCGGACCTGCACGACCACCGCACCCCGCCTGCCGTCTCACGGCAGGCGGGGTGTCCCGTCTCACGTCCGTCCCGGTGTTTGGCACACGAGGAAGTGGTGACTCTGGACATGTGCGGTCTTTTTGTCCAGTCACTCCGGACGAGACCGCGTCTTTGCCATCGACGCCCCAAGGAGGCGGCGCCTCACGGCGCCGACACACGTGACGACACAGCAAGCACGCACCACCAGTCCTGTCCCAGACCCGCACGACACGTCCTACGACGACACCCACCCGGCCCTCGACGCCCCGGTCGAGGAGGCGCAGCCGGCCCGCTCAGGGCTGGACCGCATCGTCTTCGGCGTCACGGCGGCGATCGCGGTCGCGTTCCTCGTCTGGGGGTTCGTCAGCACCGACTCGCTGGCGACCACCTCGGGCGACACGCTGGGCTGGACCATGGCCAACACGGGGTGGCTCTTCGTGCTCACGTCGAGCGCCTTCGTCGTGTTCGTGATCTGGCTCGCGCTGTCGCGCTTCGGCAACATCACGCTCGGTCGGGACGGGGAGCAGCCGGAGTTCGGGACCGTCTCCTGGGTCGCGATGATGTTCAGCGCCGGCATGGGCATCGGCCTGATGTTCTACGGCGTCAGTGAGCCCATCACCCACTTCGCGACGCCACCGCCCGGGACCGGCGCGGCCGGCAACCCCGAGGCGACCCAGAACGCCATGGCCACGACGCTCTTCCACTGGACGCTGCACCCGTGGGCGATCTACGCGGTCGTCGGCCTCGCCATCGCCTACGGCGTCTACCGCAAGGGCCGGCTGCAGCTCATCTCCGCAGCCTTCGAGCCGCTGCTGGGCGACCGGGCCCACGGACCGGCCGGCAAGGTCATCGACATGCTGGCGATCTTCGCGACGCTCTTCGGCTCCGCCGCGTCGCTCGGCCTGGGCGCGCTCCAGATCCGCTCCGGCCTCACGATCGTGACCGGATGGGGTGCCACCGGCAACGCGGTGCTCGTGGGGATCATCGCGGTGCTCACCGCAGCCTTCGTGCTCTCGGCGGTCTCGGGCGTCTCCAAGGGCATCCAGTACCTCTCCAACATCAACATGGTGCTGGCCATCTCGCTGGCGCTCTTCGTCTTCATCGTCGGCCCGACGATCTTCATCCTCAACCTGGTCCCGACCTCGCTCGGCTCCTACGTGCAGGACCTCTCGATGATGGCTGCGCGCACCGGCGCGGAAGGCAACGAGACCAACGCCTGGCTCCAGACCTGGACCGTCTTCTACTGGGCCTGGTGGCTCTCGTGGACGCCCTTCGTCGGCATGTTCATCGCACGCATCTCGCGCGGTCGCACCATCCGCCAGTTCGTCACCGGCGTCCTGCTCGTCCCCAGCCTGGTCAGCCTGGTCTGGTTCGCCATCTTCGGCGGCGCGGCCATCGACCAGCAGAAGAGCGGCACCGACATCGCCGGGGCGGGCGGCATCGAGACGCAGCTGTTCACCACCCTCGAGGCCTACCCGCTGGCGACGGTCTCGAGCATCGTGGTGATGGTGCTCGTGGCGATCTTCTTCGTGTCCGGCGCCGACGCGGCTTCCATCGTGATGGGCACGCTCTCGGAGCGCGGCACGCTGCACCCGAGCAAGCCGACCGTGATCTTCTGGGGCGTCGCCACCGGCGCCGTCGCGGCGGTCATGCTGCTGGTCGGCGGATCGGACGCCCTGACGGGTCTCCAGACGATCACGATCGTCGCGGCCCTTCCGTTCGTCCTGGTGATGGTGGGGCTGGCGGTCGCGCTCGTCAAGGACCTGCGCTCCGACCCCCTCATGGTGCGCCAGGCCTATGCCCAGGAGGCCGTCGAGGCCGCCGTCGTCGCCGGTGTCACCGAGCACGGCGACGACTTCGTGCTCGCGGTCGAGCGGGACCCGGAGGCCGCAGAGGGCGACTCCACGAGCGACGTCGCGCAGGACGCTCGGCGCTGAGCCGTCGTACGACGAGGCTGCTGGTCAGCTGCTGGGTGCGGTCACCGCGGGGCGCCAGCCCAGGCACGACTCGAGCAGCTCGACCTCGGGTGTGCTGATCAGCAGCTCGTCGTACTTCTCACCGCTGAGCTCGATCCGCAACGCCGGGACGCCACGCTGCAGCGACACCAGCTGACGGCGTCCCCGGTGACGCCACGTGCCGATCCGGCGAAGGGCGAGCAGGTCCAGGCCCACCCGCACTCCCGTGGCCTCGCGCCACGAGCGCACCAGCCGGACGGAGACGATTGAGGAGAGCGGGATGCTCTGGTCGCGCACCAGTCCGAGCACGTGCTCGGTCCGCGTGAAGCGCACCCTGAGATGGTGCCCGTCGATCTCCAGCCAGCTCATGGGGCGATCATGCCTCCTTCGTCGCCACCGGACCAGGGACCGAGGTCCCGAGGTCCGGTCGCGGCCGCCGGAGCAGCCGAAGTCCGGCCACGACCAGCCCGGGCAGGGCCGCCAGGCCCAGGATGAGCGCTCCCTCCGACCAGGACACCGCCGTGGTGTCGAGCAGGTCCTGGAGCGGCGCCCAGGTCACGGCCGCCACCTGGAGCAGGGCCGCCAGCAGCAGCGCCGCCTCCAGCGACCGCGACCGGAGGGCCAGCCCCTGACGTGGAGAGCGGATCGCGAGACCCACACCCAGCTGGGCCAGTCCCAGCGTCAGGAAGACCCAGGTCTGGACCGCGCCGGCGGGAGCGAGGAGCCCCGCGACGAGCGAGGACGCGGTGATCAGGCTCCCGGCCAGGAGGATCTGGCCGAGCAGGGCACCGCTGAGCACCGATCGCTCGGGCGACGGTGACGGACGGGCCATGTCCCGAGGGTCGAGCGGCTCACCTCCGAAGGCGACCCCGGGCACTCCGTGGGTGAGCATGTTGATCCACAGGATCTGGCCCGGCGCGAGCGGGACGACCATCCCCAGGAACGGTGCGAGCAGGATGACGAGGATCTCGGCCATGCCGCCCGCCAAGCCGTAGCGCAGGAACATCCGGATGTTGGCGTAGATCCGCCGACCTTCCGCCACGGCCGTCACGACGGTGCGGAGATCGTCGTCGGCGAGCACCAGGTCGGCCGCCTGGCGTGCCACCTCGGTCCCCCGGTCCCCCATGGCGACGCCGATGTCGGCCTGCCGCAGGGCCGGGGCGTCGTTGACGCCGTCGCCCGTCATGGCCACGACCGCTCCGCGGGCCTGCCAGGCGGCGACGATGTCGACCTTCTGCTCCGGGCGCGTGCGCGCGTAGACGCCGATCCTGTCGACCCGGTCGACGTGTCCACCGGCCGCGACGAGGTCGCCCTCGACCAGCTCGACACCAGGCTGCAGGAGACCGATCTGGTCCGCGATGGCCCGCGCCGTGGCCGGGTGGTCCCCGGTGATCAGCACCGTGCGGATGCCGGCCTCGCGACACGCACGAACGACGTCGGCCGCGTGCGGGCTGGCCGGATCGGAGATGGCCGCGAGCCCCCGGAGGCCGAGCCCCCGCTCGAGCCGTTCGCTCGCAGGGCGGCTCGTGGAGAGAGCGTCGGCGAACGCCAGGACCCGGAAGCCCTCCCGGGCCAGTCGCTCGGCCTCGGCTCGCGCCGCGTCCACCTCGGGCCCCGGCTCGACCAGGTCCAGCACCGCCTCGGGCGCCCCCTTGCACACCGTCCACCACGCGCCCTGGTGCCGGAGGTCGTCGGGACCGTCATCGCGGTGCACGGTGGTCATCCGCTGCGTGCTGCTGTCGAAGGTGATCTCCTCGACCCTGCTCCACCGGGCCGCTCCTGTCAGGGCGGCCGGGTCGCTCTTCAGCGCTGCGATCAACAGGGCGGCCTCCATCGGGTCCCCGACCACGCGCCAGGTCCCGGCGTCCGGACCGTGCACCTCGGCGTCGTTGCACAGGACGAGGTCCCGCAGCAGGAGGTCGAGCGGACCGGGATCACCGGGATCACCGTCGGACACGGTGACGCTGCCGGCGGCGTCGTAGCCGTGGCCGGACACCTGCCAGCTGCACGCCGGCGTCCACAACCGCTGGAGGAGCATGCGGCCCTCGGTGAGGGTGCCGGTCTTGTCTGAGGCCAGGACCGAGACCGAGCCGAGGGTCTCCACCGCCGGCAGCCACCGGACCAGGGCGTTCTGCTGGGCCATCCGGTAGGCGCCCATGGCGAGGGAGACCGAGACGACTGCGGGGAGTGACTCGGGGATGGCCGCGACGGCGAGGCTGACGGCGAGGATCAGCATGTCGGCGGGGTCCTCGCCACGCAGCAGCCCGAGCAGGAAGACGACCGCAGTGAGGCCCAAGGTCAGGACGACCAGCTGCCGCGAGAGCCGGGCGAGCCGCTGCTGGAGCGGGGTGGCCCGGTTGGTGGTGCCTGCGAGTGCCGCAGCGATGCGGCCGAGGCCACTGTCGGCACCGGTGCGGGTGATGGCGACCAGGGCCCGACCCCGCACCACGACGGTCCCTGACTGGACCTCCTCCCCGGGACCCCGACCGACGGGCACGGACTCCCCCGTCATCGCCGCCTCGTCGATCTGCAGCCCGGCGGCCTCGACCACGGTGCCGTCCGCGGGTACGACGTCGCCGGCCTCGAGGCGCACGAGGTCCCCCGGCACGACCTCGGCGCCGTCGACGGTGACCGGGACCCCGTCGCGCAGGACCGTCGCGTGCGGCGCCGAGAGACGGTCGAGCGCCGCGATGGCGGTCGCGGCCCGCAGCTCCTGGACCACGCCGATCAGGGTGTTGAGCACGATCACGGCCACGATGATGACGCCGTCGCTGAGGTCCCCCAGGGCGATCACGATGACGAGGGCCCCGAGCAGCAGCACGATCATCGGGTCGCGCAGCTGGCCCACGACCCGCGACACCATGCTGCGTGGTCGCGCCCGCGGGGCCAGGTTGGGTCCGTGCTCGTCGAGGAGGCGCGCGGCCTCGGCGCCGGTGAGCCCCCCGAGCGACGACACCGTCGAGCTCACGTCGAGGATCCCCCGACCGGCTGGAGCTGGGACTGGCGGTCAGGGGCAGCAGGAGCAGCCGGCACCGGGTCCACCACCAGCACCGGGCAGTGCGACTCTCGCAGGACCGCCCGGGTGGTCGATCCCAGGTGCCGACCCAGGGGGATCCGGGAGCGGTGCCGTCCGACCACGAGCAGCTGGGCCCGTGCGGACCCCGCCTCGAGGGCGTCGGCGACGTGGGCGTGCTGCGTGCGGACCTGCGTCGCCACGTCCGGGTAGTCCTCCAGCAGAGGTGCGAGCTGCTCCTGCAGGTCGGCCAGGAGCTGGGTCTCGTGCCGGGTGCCGGCATCGCCCTCGAAGACCAGGTCGTCGTAGTGGTCGGTGAAGTGCCACGTGTGCAGGACCCGCAGGGGCGCGTGGCGCGCACGTGCCTCCTCGAGGGCGACGCGCACCACGCGCTCGCCGGCGATCGGGTCGCTCAGTCCGACCAGCACGGGCAGCACCGCTCCGTCCACCGTCGTGACACCCGACCAGCCGGTCGGCACCGAGACCACGGGGGCGTGGGCGCGGCCAGCGACACCGCTGGTGACCGACAGCGTCGGGATGCGGGCTCCCCGGCCGGGCTGACGCTGGAGCACGACCACGGCGGCACGGTTGCTGAGCGACACCAGGGTGGCCACGACGCTGCCGTGGACGACCTCGGTGGTCACGGCGACATCGTCCCCCAGCTCGCGGGTCAGCTGCCGCTGCGCCTGGTGGAGCGCGGAGGCGCAGGCGCTGTGGAGCATGCCTTCCAAGACGTTGAAGGTCGCCGCCTCGGCACTGGTCGCCACCGGATGGACCACGCTGACGAGATGCACGCCGCAGCCCCGTCTGCGAGCCTCCTGCGCGGCGTAGGCGACGGCACCGGTCGCATCCTCGTCCCCAGGCACGGCGACGAGGACCTTGTGGGTCGTGAGCTCGAGCATGACGCGTCTCCTGGTGGCCTCGGGTGCGGTCCGTGGGACCGGCGACACCACCGAACCATCCGGGCGCTCCAGCTCGGACCTGCCGATGTGCCCCGGGGCTCGGGACCTTCGGCCCCCGGGGTGCTGACCCGGGACCCCTGACGGGGATCCGACGGAGGACGAGGGTGAGGAGCGAGGCCCCATCGAGGGATCCGACCAGACGACGAGGAGTCGCCGCCATGAACCATCCGGTCCAGCTCCGAGCGCTCGTGGTCTTCGAGACGATGTTCGGCAACACCGCCACGGTCGCGCGGTCCGTCACCGAGGGCCTGGTGGAGGGCGGGATGGACGTGACCGTGCTCGGTGTCCGTGACGCCGCGGGTGTGGACCCGTCCGACTTCGACCTGCTGGTCGTTGGCGGTCCCACCCACGCCTTCTCGCTCAGCCGTCCAGGGACACGGCAGGACGCGGTGCGCCAGGGTGCTCCTGCGGCGTCGGCCGAGGGGATCGGCCTGCGCGAGTGGATCGCGACCCTGACCCCCGGCCACGACCACCTGCTCGCCACCTTCGACACCCGGGTCACCAAGGTCCGTCACCTGCCCAAGGCCGCGTCCGGCCGGGCAGCACGGCTGATCACCCGTCGCGGCTTCCGCCTGGTCTCGCGTCCCACCGGCTTCGTCGTGACCGACATCCAGGGTGACCTGGTCGACGGAGAGACCGAGCGCGCCACCGCCTGGGGACGACTGCTGGCCGTCGAGACCCATCACCGACTCACTCCCGTCCCGGTTTCCTGAGAGGACCTCGTCATGCGTCATCTGCTCGTCCTGGGCGCCGGCACCGCCGGCACCATGATCGCCAACCGGATGCGGCGTCTGCTCGACCCGCACCAGTGGCAGGTGACCGTCGTCGACCGCGACGACGATCACCACTACCAGCCCGGCTACCTCTTCGTGCCCTTCGCGATGATGTCGCCCCACGACGTCGTGCGGTCCCGCCACGCCCAGCTGCACGACGGGGTCCACTTCATCACCGGCGAGGTGGACGTGGTCGACCACGCCGACGACGTGGTGGTCCTCGCCGACGGCACCCGCCTGCCCTACGACCAGCTCGTGATCGCCTCGGGCACCACGCCGCGCCCCGACCAGACCCCCGGCACCACCGGTGCCCTCTGGCGCGACAAGGTCCACGAGTTCTACACCCTCGAGGGCGCCGTCGCGCTGCGTGAGGCGCTCGAGCACTTCACGCACGGCCGGCTCGTCGTGCACGTCACGGAGATGCCGATCAAGTGCCCGGTGGCGCCGTTGGAGCTCACCCTGCTCGCCGAGGCGATGCTGCGCGGGCGCGGCCAGCGCGATCAGGTCGAGATCGTCTACGTCACCCCCCTGCCCGGGGCCTTCACCAAGCCGGTCGCGTCCGCGAAGCTCGGGCACCTGCTCGAGGACCGCAAGATCCTCGTCGAGACCGACTTCATGGTCGAGTCCATCGACAACGAGCGGCAGTGCCTGGTGTCCTACGACGAGCGCGAGGTCCCCTTCGACCTGCTCGTGACCGTCCCCCTCAACATGGGCGCCGACTTCGTGGCCCGCTCAGGGCTCGGGGACGAGCTCAACTACGTGCCCGTCGACCGGGGGACCTTCCTCGCCACGGGACACGGCAACATCTTCGCCGTCGGGGACGCCGGCGACATCCCGACCTCGAAGGCCGGCTCGGTGGCGCACTACTCGGTCGACGTGTTCGTCGAGAACTTCCTCGACCACGTGGAGGGCAGGCCACTGACGCACCACTTCGACGGCCACGCCAACTGCTTCGTCGAGAGCGGCGACGGCAAGGCGCTGCTGATCGACTTCAACTACGACGTGGAGCCGCTGCCGGGGAAGTTCCCCGTCCCGGTCCTCGGGCCGATGACCCTCCTGGAGGAGACCCGGGCCAACCACGCGGGCAAGACCGCCTTCTCCTGGGTCTACTGGAACCTCCTCCTCCCCGGTCGGCTGCCGATGCCCACCGACATGTCGATGGCCGGCAAGCACGTCCCGTCCCCCGTCCACCACACCGAACCGGGCGCCACGTTCCCGGAGAAGGAGCAGCTGCCATGAGCACCACGACCATCGACGGTCGCACTGTCCACGTCGACCAGGAGGGCTTCCTCACCGAGCCTTCGGAGTGGGACGAGGAGATGGCCCGCTCCCTGTCGGCCCTCCTGGGCATCGAGCTCGACGAGCGGCACTGGAGGATCCTGCGCTTCCTGCGGGCCGATCACGCCTCGACCGGCGAGACCCCGACGCTGAGACGCGTCAGCACCTCGTTGCAGGTCCCCATGAAGGAGCTCTTCCAGCTCTTCCCCACCAAGCCCGCCAAGAAGATGGCCTACGTCGCCGGGCTCCCGAAGCCCCGCGGCTGCGTCTAGGAGCCCGAGATGACCACCACCGACACCACCCCGACCATGCCCGACTTCGGGGCACCGGCCACCGATCGCACCCTCGCGATCATCTGCTCCAAGGGGAGCCTCGACATGGCCTACCCAGGCCTGGTCCTCGCCAACGCCGCTCTCGGTGAGGGCGTGACCGTGCACCTGTTCTTCACCTTCTGGGGCTTCGACATGATCAACAAGCGCACGATGGCCGACCTCAAGTTCACCCCGGTCGGCAACCCGGCCACCCACCTGCCGACCGCGATCAGCGGCATGCCCGGCATGACCGCGATGGCCACCCACCAGATGCGCAAGACGATCGCCGAGCTCGACATCCCCGAGGTCCCGGAGTTCCTCCAGCAGATCGTGGACTCCGGCGGCCACCTGTGGGCCTGCCGGATGTCGGCCGACATGCAGCACCTGAGCGTCGACGACCTCTTCGACGGGGTCGAGGACATCATCAGCGCCAGCGACTTCATCGAGAAGACCGACGGCGCTCAGCTCCTCTTCATCTGAGTTCCCCACCGCGAGAGGCACGTGACCATGCGCACCATCAAGGAGCAAGGCGGCCGACTGGCCGCTCTCACGCCGTACGACTGCTGGGCCCTGCTGCAGGACGTGAAGATCGGTCGCCTGGCCTGGTCACGTCCCCAGGGACCGGCCGTGGTGCCGGTCAACCTGAGCCTCGTCGACGGCTCCCTCTGGCTGCGCACCAGCCTGAGCTCCGAGCTGGTGCGCGACGGCCTCGACCGACCCGTGTCGATCGAGGTCGACAGGATCGACGAGACGACCCGCTCCGGCTGGAGCGTGCTCGTCCTCGGCACCGCCGAGCTCGTGACGGGCGAGGAGGTGCCCGAGCACCTGCACGTCCTCGATGTCTGGCCCACGGGCCCGCGCGTCGCCTACGTGCGGGTCTCCCCCACCCAGGTGACGGGTCGCCGTCTCGGCGCCCCGGCTCACCCCTGACCGAGAAAGGCCCCACCATGCTCGTCCGCGAGGCCATGAGCAGCACCCCGACCACCGTCGCACCCGACACCCGGATCAAGGTGGCGCTGGGGCTGCTCGCCCAGCACCGCCTCACCGCCCTGCCCGTGGTCGACGCCGACGGCCACCTCCAGGGCATGGTCAGCGAGGCCGACCTCATCCGGGAGTCCCTCACCCGGGACCCGCGCCTCCACGAGATCCCGGACTCCGGCGAGCGGATAGCACTGCCGCAGGCCGTCCACGAGGTCTACACCCCGCACGCGATCAGCGTGCGTCCGGACGACGACCTGGCGGACGCCGTCGACCTCATGACGTCCACGAGCATCAAGAGCCTGCCGGTCGTCGACGACCGCGGTCGCGTCGTCGGGGTCGTCAGCCGCAGCGACGTCGTGCGCATCCTGGCGCGCGCCGACAGCGCGATCGAGGCCGAGGTCATCGCGATGATGCACGACCTCGGGCACGACTGCTGGCTCGTCGACGTGGAGGCCGGCATCGTCCGGGTCGACGGCCCCTCCGGCACGAGCGAGGAGGCCCTCGCGCTCCTCGCCGCCCGTGCGGTGTCGGGCGTGGTGGACGTCCGCATCGCTTCAGGTCCCTGACGGACCGGCGCGGCAGGACCATCGGCCTCGGGCCCGGGGACCAACGCCCCTGATCGCCAGGAGTGCCCACCGCGAGGCTGAGGACACACAGCCGCGCCGATGACAACACCCAGGAGTCCCCATGAGCACCGAGCACGTCCCCGCAGGCAGCATCGTCGTCGGCATCGACGGATCCGCACCGTCGGAGGCAGCGCTGGACTGGGCAGCATCGGAGGCGGACCTGTCCCGACGCCCGCTGGTCCTCTCGCACGCCGCCCCCTTCCCTGCCGCCTCCGGGTCCGCGTGGCTCGGCACGATGGGCATCGATCCTGCGCTCGTCCACGAGCAGCTGCGTGCCGAGTCAAGGGACCTGCTCGACGCGGCGACGGCACGTGTCACCGCGGCGCACCCGGACCTCGTCGTGCACGCCACCATGCGGCTGGCGGACCCAAGACAAGCACTCCTCGACCTCGCCACCGAGGCGCACCTCGTCGTGGTCGGGTCGCGCGGGCTCGGCCCGATGCGGAGCTTCCTGCTCGGCTCGGTCAGCCTCGCCCTGACCAAGCACTCCGCCTGCCCCGTCGTCGTCGTGCGGCAGCGGACGACGGCGCCGGCCCCCGGGGGCGTGCTCGTGGCGCTCGAGAAGGGTGACGTCGGTGTCCTGGAGCTCGCCTTCGAGGTCGCCGATGCGCGCTCGTTGCCCCTGACGGTGCTGCACTGCTTCTGGGACGTGGTGAAGGTGTCGCAGGGCGCCGTGGACGTGCCCGACGACGAGCCCGGCGTCGAGGCGGAGCGGGAGCTCCTCGCCTCCGCGGTCGCCCCCCTGCTCGAGAAGCACCCCGACGTGCCGGTGCACCTGCAGCTCACGCGCGGGTTCGTCGACGCCCGTCTGATCACGGCCTCCGCCACCGCCGACCTGATCGTGGTCGGTCACCAGGCCAAGCCGTTCCTCGACGAGGTGATCTACGGCTCGGTCGCCCCGATCATCGTCGAGCACGCCGCGTGCTCGGTCGCCGTGGTGCCCCAGGTCGAGGGGACCGGGACCGATGTCGCAGCTCACTGAGCTCACCAGCACCTACGTCTTCGCCTTCGCCGACGGCAATAAGGACCTCAAGGACCTCCTGGGGGGCAAGGGCGCCAACCTCGCCGAGATGACACGGCTGGGCCTCCCGGTCCCCCCGGGGTTCACGATCACCACCGAGGCCTGTCGCGCCTACCTCGCCGACGGCGTGGAGCCACCGGAGCTCGACGCCGAGATCAGCCGGCACCTCGACCTGCTCGAGGAGACCATGGGGCGCACCCTCGGCGACCGCGACGAGCCCCTGCTCGTCTCGGTCCGGTCCGGCGCCAAGTTCTCCATGCCGGGGATGATGGAGACGGTCCTCGACATCGGCCTCAACGACGCGTCGGTCCTCGGGCTCGCTCACCGGCACGGCGACGAGCGCTTCGCCTTCGACTCCTACCGGCGGCTGCTGCAGATGTTCGGCGCGACCGTGCTGGGCATGGACGGTGCCGTCTTCGCGACCGCCCTGGACGCGGTCAAGGCCCGTCGTGGAGTGACGCTCGACCTGGAGCTGGAGGTCGACGACCTCCGCGAGCTCGTCGCGACGTTCCAGACGCTGGTCCGCGAGCACACCGGTCGCGACTTCCCGCAGGACCCGCGCGAGCAGCTGCGGCTGGCCGTCCGTGCGGTCTTCGGCTCGTGGCACACCGACCGTGCCGCGCTCTACCGCCGCCAGGAGGGCATCCCCGAGGACCTCGGCACCGCGGTCAACGTGCAGGCGATGGTCTTCGGCAACCGCGGCATGACCTCGGGCTCCGGGGTCTGCTTCACCCGGGACCCCGCCTCGGGGCGCCGTGGCGCCTACGGCGACTATCTGCAGAACGCCCAGGGCGAGGACGTGGTCTCGGGCATCCGCAACACCGTGCCGCTGGCCGACCTCGCCGACATCGACCCGCCGGCCTACACCGCGCTGCTCGGCCACCTGGCGACCCTCGAGCGGCACTACGCCGACCTCTGCGACGTCGAGTTCACGATCGAGGAGAACACCCTGTGGATGCTCCAGACCCGCGTGGGGAAGCGCACGCCGGAGGCCGCCTTCCGGATCGCCGCGACCATGCTCGACGAGGGCCTCATCGATGCCGACGAGGCGCTCCTGCGCGTCTCCGGCGCCCAGCTGGCCCAGCTCCTCTTCCCGCGCTTCGACCCCGGCGCGGACCGGGTCCTCGTGGCGACGGGCATGAACGCCTCGCCCGGTGCGGCCGTGGGTCGCGTCGTGCTGGACTCCGACACCGCTGTGGCCTGGGCGGCTCGTGGTGAGCGCGTGGTGCTCGTGCGGTCGGAGACCACGCCCGACGACCTGCGCGGCATGGTCGCGGCGTCCGGGATCCTGACCAGCCGGGGTGGCAAGACCTCCCACGCGGCCGTGGTGGCGCGCGGCATGGGCCGCACCTGCGTGTGCGGTGCCGAGTCGGTCCGGGTCGACCTGGACCAACGGGTCCTGCACCTGCGCGACGGTCGCACCATCGCCGAGGGCGACACCATCTCCCTCGACGGCACGACCGGCGAGGTGTTCCTCGGGGGCGTGCCCGTGGTCGACTCGATCCTGGTCCGTCACCTCGAGGGAGAGGCCGTCGACGACGACCTGGTCCGGGCCGTGAGCCGCCTGCTCACGCACGCGGACGGCGTACGACGCCTCGAGGTGCACGCCAACGCGGACACCCCCGCGGACGCGGCCCGCGCACGTCGCTTCGGCGCCCAGGGCGTCGGTCTGTGCCGCACGGAGCACATGTTCCTCGGCGAGCGCCGCCTCCTCGTGGAGGACCTCATCCTGGCCGACGACGACGCTGCCCGGACTGCGGCGCTCGACCGCCTCTTCCCGCTCCAACGCGCCGACTTCGTCGGTGTCCTGGAGGCGATGGACGGCCTGCCGGTGACCATCCGCCTGATCGACCCGCCGCTCCACGAGTTCCTCCCCGACCTGACCGACCTGTCGGTCAGCGTCGCGCTCGAGGACCTGCAGGGACCGGAGGTCGAGCGCCACCACCGGCTGCTGGCCGCCGTGCGCCGCCTCCACGAGCAGAACCCGATGCTCGGCCTGCGCGGGGTGCGGCTCGGCATCGTCATCCCGGGGCTGGTCGCCATGCAGGTGCGCGCGATCCTCGAGGCCGCTGCCGACCTGATCGAGGCCGGTCGGGACCCGCGGCCGGAGATCATGGTGCCGCTGGTCGCCAGCGAGCGTGAGCTGACCCTGGTCCGGGCCACGATCGAGGCCGTCGCGACCGAGGTGCAGCTGGTCAGGGGTCTGGCGGTGCCCCACACCATCGGCACCATGATCGAGCTGCCGCGCGCCGCCGTGACCGCCGACAAGATCGCCACGGCCGCGGAGTTCTTCTCCTTCGGCACCAACGACCTCACCCAGATGACCTGGGGCTTCTCCCGCGACGACGTCGAGGCCGCGTTCTTCTCCACCTACCTCGAGCAGCGGATCTTCGAGGCCTCGCCCTTCGAGACCCTCGACGTCGAGGGCGTCGGCGGGCTCGTGCGCACCGCCGTGCGGCTGGGACGGAGCATCCGTCCCGACCTCGGGCTCGGCGTCTGCGGCGAGCACGGCGGCGACCCGGCGTCGATCCACTTCTTCGACGAGGTCGGCCTCGACTACGTGTCCTGCTCGCCGTTCCGGGTGCCGGTCGCCAGGCTCGAGGCCGGCCGCTCGGCCCTCGCCGCTCGCCGTCGGGGGGCCGTGGCGCCCGACTCGTGAGACGGACGGGAAGTTCCCGCGCCCCTCGTAGGTTGGCCAGGAGTCCGGCGCCCACGCCGGACGCGGTCGGGTGACTCCCGTCCGCCGACGAAGACGAGAGGCATCACGTGACCGACACCGACCTTGCCGCCCAGGCCACCGAGCTGCTCCGCCTCCACCAGGCACCCGAGCTGCTGACCGTGGTCAACGTGTGGGACACCATCACCGCGACCGTCGTCAGCGACATCGCTGGCACGAAGGCCCTGGCGACCGCCAGCCACTCGATCGCCGCGTCGCGCGGCTACGAGGACGGCGAGAACATCCCGGTCGACGAGATGATCGCCGAGGTCGCCCGCATCGCGAAGGCGACCTCGCTGCCGCTCTCCGCCGACCTCGAGGGTGGCTACGGCGATGCCCCCGCGACCATCCGCAAGGCG
>NZ_CALRWD010000054.1:0-31001 GCF_943371775.1 Nocardioides psychrotolerans | reverse complement strand
CCTCGAGGTCGAGCGCCCGCACGTGCACGCGCTGGGCCTCGGTCGAGCGCAGCCGCATCTCGATCCACTTCTGCTCCTCGTCCCACACCGCGACGTGCTGGAAGGTGCCAAGGTCGAAGTCGGCGTCGAGCTCGCGGTCGAGGACGGTGAGCACGTTCTTGTTGAAGGCGGCCGTCACGCCCAGCGCGTCGTCGTACGCCGCGACGAGGCGCTCGGAGGACTTCACCAGGTCCGTGCCGAGCAGGAAGAAGTCGCCCTCGCCCAGCGTGCCCCGGACGTCGCGCAGGAAGACCGCCCGCTGGTCGGGGTCGAGGTTGCCGATGGTGGAGCCGAGGAAGGCGAGCAGCCGTCGCGGACCGCGGGGCAGCTCACCCAGGTGGCGCTCGAAGTCGCCGACGACGGGCTGCACGGCGAGCCCGGGGAACTCCGCGGCCACCTGCTCGCTGGCGAGCGTGAGGATCGCGGGGTCGACGTCGAAGGGCACGAAGCGCGTCAGCGTGCCGGCGTCACGCAGGGTGCGCAGCAGCAGCCGGGTCTTCTCCGAGGTGCCGCTGCCGAGCTCGAGCAGCGTCTGCGCGCCCGTGACCTCGGCGATCTCGGTGACGCGCTCCTCGAGGATCGAGCGCTCGGTGCGGGTGGGGTAGTACTCCTCGAGCCGGGTGATCTGGTCGAAGAGGTCGCTGCCGTGGGCGTCGTAGAAGTACTTGGGCGGCAGCGTGAGGGGACGCGCGCTCAGCCCCGCGCGGACCTCCTGCGCCATCTGGGTCACGAGGCTGCCCGGGTCGAGGTGCACGTCCATGTCGGTGAGGCTCATCAGGACTCCAAGGAGGTCACGGTGACCCCCGCGGAGGTCACCTCCAGCAGGTGGTGGTCGGGGACGTCGACCCACCGCGGGTCGTCGTCCCAGGGCTCGCTGGCCACGGCGACACCGTCGGGCTCGACGAGGTAGCTCAGGGGGTCGCCCCAGCTCACCGCCGTCACCCGGGTGCCGTCGTGCAGCAGCAGGTTGAGCGTCGCGGTCGGATCGAGCCGGGCGACCTCGAGCACGGTGCGCCCGACCGCCTCGGCCGTGGCGGTGCCGGCCGCGAGCACGTGGGCGGCGAGCACGGCCGAGTCGCAGACCGACTCGACGTCGTGACGCAGGGGCAGCACTGACCGGTCGACGCGGCCGTTGTGCGAGAGCAGCGTGCGGCCGTCGGTGAAGGGGGCTGCTGCGCTCTCGTCCATTGGCATGCCCTCTGTCGCCGAGCGCACCGCGGCCAGGACCGCGCCGGAGGAGAGCACGGGGGCCACGGAAGCGAAGGACGCGTCGCCCCACAGCGGTCGCGCCGAGCGCCACCGCACCGGCTGCTGCTGTCCCGGGACGTGGAATCCCACGCCCCAGCCGTCGGCGTTGAGCAGCCCGCGCTGCTGGCGCCGCGGCTGGTAGGACTGGCGCAGCAGGCCGTGCGAGGGCTCCAGGACCAGGGAGGCGATGCTGCGGGGCCCGCCCAGCCAGGCGAGGTGCCTACACATCCCAGGCCAGCCTCAGGCCGCAGAAGATCTGGCGGCGGACCGGGTGGTCCCAGTTGCGGAAGGAGGGGCGGATGGCGGACCCACCGACCGACCACGCTCCCCCGCGCAGCACGCGGTAGTCCCCGCCGAAGAACGGCGCGCTGTAGTCGGCGTAGAGCATCGTGGAGAAGCCCGGCCACGGGTCGAAGCCCGACGACGTCCACTCCCAGACGTCGCCCATCATATGCTCCACGCCGTACGCCGACGCGCCGGCCTCGTAGGCACCGACCGGTGCGGGGCGCAGGGCATCACCGCCGAGGTTGGCGAGCGCGGGGGTCCACTCGCTCTCCCCCCAGGGCCACCGCCGCCGGCGACCCGCCTCGGGGTCCCACGCGCAGGCCTTCTCCCACTCGTGCTCGGTGGGCAACCGGGCACCGGCCCAGGCGGCGTAGGCCTCGGCCTCGAAGAAGCAGACGTGCTGCACGGGCTCGTCGGCCGGGACGTCCTCGACCAGGCCGAAGCGTCGCCGGGAGCCGTCGGCCGACCAGAAGAGCGGTCGCTCCAGGCCGGCCTCGAGACGGTGCTCCCAGCCACGCGGCGACCACCAGGTCGGGTCGTCGTAGCCACCGGCATCGATGAAGCCCTGCCACTCGGCGTTGGTCACGGGCACGCGGGCGATCCGGAAGGCGGCCAGGTCGACCCGGTGGGCGGGGCGCTCGTTGTCGAGCGACCAGGGCTCCTGCTCGCCGTCGACGCCCAGCGTGAACGGACCGGCAGCCACCAGGATCGCGTCGCGCGGGACGGGACGCCCGGGCGGCAGCGGCGACCCGTGGCCGAGGACCGGCTCGCCGTCGCGCAGCTGGTGGGTCGCGAGCATCGTCTCCACGTGCTGCTGCTCGTGCTGCTCCACCATCACGAACGGGAAGAGCTCCTGCTCGTCGGCACGCTCCAGCCCGTCGAGCACCCGGCCGCGCACGTCGGCGAGGAAGCCTCGCGCCTCTCGGGCGGTGAGCAGCGGCAGGGTCACGCGACGGGCGCGCGGGTGCTCGAAGGCGTCGTAGAGCTTCTCGACGTCGCTGGCGAGGATGCCCTGCGCCGCGGCGTTGCCGCCGCGCAGGAGCCACAGGTCCTCCTGCTGCCCGATGTGGGCGAGGTCCCAGACCAGCGGGCTCATCAGCGGGCTGTGCTGGGCGGTCAGCTCGGCCTCGTCGATGTCGGTCAGGCGGGCGGTGCGGGTGCGGGCAGCCTCCAGGCCGACGGCGACGGACTCACGCATGGGCTTCCTCCTCGAGGACGTGCAGGGGGCCGTGGCTCTCGGCCGCGGACCGGATCTCGTCGGCGGGGGTGCGACCCGAGGCCACCAGCTCGGCGAGGGCCTCGAGCTGGGGACGCAGGTCGACCGGGCCGCGGCGGGCGGCCACCTCGGCGCAGCCGGTCACCGCACGCCGCAGCGCGGGATCGGCCAGGCCGTGACGGGCCGCGGCCTCCCAGGCGTGCGCGACCGGCTGGCACAGGTCGGCCGCCACGTCGGCCGCCACGGCGTCGTCGATCAGGGTGGTCGCCAGGCCGGCCAGCGCCGGCCACCAGCGGTCGGGCAGGGCGTCGATGCAGCGGATCTCCACGTAGCCGCGCGGTCGCACCGGCGGGAAGAGCGTCGTCAGGTGGTAGTCGAGGTCCGCCTGCGTGGCACGCCGGCCCAGCCGGGCCGGCTCGCGCAGCCAGTCACCGAAGGACACCAGCGTCCGCACCGGCGTCATGCCGGTGTCGCCGCGCAGGAGCATCACCGGGGCGTTGAGCGCGTAGAGCGCCCACGCGACCGTCGGCTCCCCCATCGGGATCGGGTCGCTGCGCCCGTGGTCGATGCCGTGCCAGGTCTCCTGGCGCATCGAGTGCCAGCCGGACGCGCGACCGCCGAGGTAGGGCGACGTCGCGGAGGCCGCGACGAACATCGGGACCAGCGAGCGGATCAGCTCGATGCGCGCCGACCATCCGGCCGGCGGACCGGCGTCGAGGTTGACCTGGAGCGCGGCCGTGGCCGACATCATCGCGCGGGCGGGGGCACCGCAGCCGCGGGCCTCGAAGTGCTGCTCCATGGCGGCATAGCGCGGTGCCGGGTTGCAGCGGCTCACCTCGCGGGCAGGGTCGGCTCCCAGGGGCGCTGCCCCGAAGCCCGCCTCCCCCAGCGCGCGCCGCAGGACCTCGCGGTCGGCTCTCAGCGCCGCGACGGCTGCCGAGACGTCGTCACGCGGCGGCGTCGAGAGCTCGACCTGGGCGCCCGGCTCGAGGGTGACGGTGCTGCCCGACGGCATCGGCGGCAGGTCCGCCACGAGCGCCTGCACCTCGACCCACGACGGGCGCCGGGCCGGGGTGGCGAGGTCGACGAGGTGGAGCTCCAGCTCCAGGCCGACGCGACGGTCGGTGCCCGGGCTCAGGGCTCCCGCGGCGACGTACGCCGTCGCTGCCGCCATCGGGTCGGCGGTGTCCAGGACGTCGCCCACGTCCGTGAGCGCTGTGACTGTCTCGGCGGTCATTCCGCCCCCTCCAGGTCCGGACCGGTCGACAAGTCGACCGCGGGTCGGTGCGGGGGCGGCCAGGATCGGCCGTCCTCGATGTGCACGTCCATGCTTACCCGACGGGGCCAACGCACCCAAGCACCGGAACGGGTTGTTCACGGAACCGTCAGGTCTCGACCGACCTGCTGAAGGTGGTTCTTCAGGGACCGAGGGCCCCGGCGACGTGCGCCAGGTCCTCGACGGTGCAGTCGAGGTGCGGGCTGAGCCGCAGGGTCGCCTCGACGGGGTCCCAGGGGGCCCGCCAGGGCAGCGACGCCGTGGTCAGGATGCCGTGCTGGTCGAGCAGGCGTCGGCGTACGTCGGTGACGTCCTGGCCGTCCAGGGGCCGCAGCGCGGTGATCGCGCCCCGGCCGGGCAGGACGCTCCAGCCCGGCACGTCGGCGAGGTGCTCGCGGGTCCGCTCCCCGACCCGGTCCAGATCTTCCTCGACGAGCCGCGGACCGGCGGCGACATAGCTCCGCACCGCGGCGGCCAGACCGACCCTGCCGGCGACGTTGCTCTCCCCCGACTCCAGCAGGCGGAGCGGGCCGGCGCCAGGATGCTTGCGCTGGGGCGGAGCCTGGAGCCGCTCCCAGTGCTCGGCGGCGACCGCGAGCATGCCCACCCCGCGCGGGCCGCGCAGCCACTTGCGGCTCGTGGCGTAGGCGGCCGCGACGCCTGCTGCCGACTCCCGGTGACCGATGGTCTGGGCCGCGTCGACCCACACGGGGACGCCTGCGGGAGTGCAGGCCGTCACGATCTCGGCAACCGGCTGCACCAGGCCGCGGTGCGAGGCGACCTGGTCGACGTGCACGAGCGTGAGCGCGAGCCGGTCGAGGTCGGAGCCCAGGGCCTGGTGGTCGATCGCCCCGTCCGCGTCGACGGCCAGCGGCACGCAGACCGCGCCGGCGGCCTCGAAGGCCTCGAGGTTGGGCCCCCACTCCGAGGGGGCCACCCCCACACGGTCACCGGGACGCACCGGCCAGGAGCCGATCAGGACCTGGAGCGCCGACGTGCCGCTCTCGACGAGGGCGACACCGTCGTCCGGGACGCCGAACAGGGCCGCCAGGTCGCGGCGGAGGCCGTCGAGGACCTCACCCGCCTCCTCCTCGGCCACGTAGGCACCGCGCGCGACCTCGAGGTCGAGGTGCGCACGGACGGCCTCGACCGTCTCCGGGGCCATCCGTCCGGCAGCGGCGGAGTCGAGGTGGACGACCACGTCGGTCGGGGGGACGGCATCGGTCATGACGAGGAGTCTAGGAAGCGTTCGCCCGCGGGCAGCCCGGCGCCGGGCTAGGGTCGCGCGATGACGACTCGGGTGGTCCACGCGTTGGTGCTGTTGCTGCTGGTGGCTGGGGCTGCGGTGCTGCCCGGCGCGATGGCGTCGGCCGATGACGAGGTCGACACGACGGCGCCGCAGGTGCAGCTCAACCCCTGCTTCGAGGGGACCGGCTGCAGGCTGGTCCGGGCAGCGGTCCATGGCGACCTCGAGCCGGGCGACGACCTGGCCGTCCTCGGCGCCCGCATCGGCGACCAGGTGCTGGCCGAGCACGTCTTCGACGACGGGTCGGGGTTCGTGCCCTACGGCCCCTACTGGCCCTACGGCAGCGACGTGGGCTTCCTCGTCGACTACGCGCTCAGCGTCGAGGTTCCGCGCGGTTCCAGCGACATCACGTTCTATGCCCGCGACCTCGAGGGCAACAGCAGTGAGCTGACCACGACCGTCCTCGGGCCGGTCCCACCCGGCCCCGTTCGGCGGCTGACGGCCCGCCTCAGCGGGCACCGCACCGCGCAGGTCTCCTGGGGTCCGGCCTCGCGCGCCGGCAGCTGCTGCGTGCGTTACACGGTGCGCACCCCTGGTCGGGCTCCGCGGTCCTATGCCTCGCTGCCGCCGTCGTTCGGCCTGCCGGGCTTCACCTACCGCAGTCTCACACCGGGCTGGCACCGCTTCACCGTGCGCGCGAGCACCGAGGGCGGCACAGGTCCTGCCAGGTCGGTGCGCCTCTTCGTCCCCCGCCGGCACGCGGGCTGAGAAACCGAAGCGCCGCGCCCTAGGATCTCGGACGCGGCGCTTCGACGGTTGAGAACCTCAGTCGAGGTAGTCGCGCAGGACCTGCGAGCGCGACGGGTGACGCAGCTTGGACATGGTCTTGGACTCGATCTGGCGGATCCGCTCACGGGTCACGCCGTAGACCTTGCCGATCTCGTCGAGCGTCTTGGGCTGACCGTCGGTCAGGCCGAAGCGCATCGAGACGACGCCTGCCTCGCGCTCCGAGAGCGTGTCGAGGACCGCGTGCAGCTGCTCCTGCAGCAGCGTGAAGGACACGGCGTCGGCGGGCACGATGGCCTCGGAGTCCTCGATGAGGTCACCGAACTCCGAGTCGCCGTCCTCACCGAGGGGGGTGTGCAGCGAGATGGGCTCGCGGCCGTACTTCTGGACCTCGATGACCTTCTCGGGGGTCATGTCGAGCTCCTTGGCGAGCTCCTCTGGCGTGGGCTCGCGACCCAGGTCCTGCAGCATCTGGCGCTGGACGCGGGCGAGCTTGTTGATGACCTCGACCATGTGCACGGGGATGCGGATGGTGCGGGCCTGGTCTGCCATGGCGCGGGTGATCGCCTGACGGATCCACCACGTCGCGTAGGTCGAGAACTTGTAGCCCTTGGTGTAGTCGAACTTCTCGACCGCACGGATCAGACCGAGGTTGCCCTCCTGGATCAGGTCGAGGAAGAGCATGCCGCGGCCGGTGTAGCGCTTGGCCAGCGAGACCACGAGGCGCAGGTTGGCCTCGAGGAGGTGGTTCTTGGCGCGGCGACCGTCCTCGGAGATCCACTCGAGCTCCTCGAGGACCTTGGGCGTGATCTTGCCGCCCTTGTTGAGCTTCTCCTCGGAGAAGAGGCCGGCCTCGATCCGCTTGGCGAGCTCGACCTCCATCTCGGCGTTGAGGAGGGGCACCTTGCCGATCTGCTTGAGGTAGTCCTTGACGGGGTCGGCGGTCGCACCGGCGACCATGACCTGCTGCTCGGGCTCGTCGGTGTCGTCGGCCGCGGAGACGATGAACGTCGCGGACTTCTCGTCCTCGACGATCGTCGGGTCGGCCTTGACGTCCTTCTCGAACTCCTCGTCGGGGATGTCGGGGAGGATCTTCTTGCCGTCGGGTCCGATCACCACGGGGGCAGCCTCGACCTCGACGACCGCCTCGGCGGCCTTCTTGGCCGCGGTCTTCTTGGCCGCGGTCTTGGCGGGCGCCTTCGCCGCGGTCTTCTTCGCCGGAGCGGCGGCCGTGGCCTCCGCGACGGCGGGCTCCGCGGTCTTGGCGGCGGCCGCCTTCTTGGCCGGAGCCTTCTTGGCGGCAGTCGCGGTGGTGGTCTTGCGGGTGCTGGCCGCGGCGGCCACCCGGGCCGAGGCCGCGGGCAGTGCCACCGAGATGCCGAGGCCGCTCAGGTGGGCCAGGAGGGCCTTGAGGTGGCGCGGCTCCACGGCCGCGTCCTCACTGGCTCGCCTCACCTGCTCGGGGGTCACGCTCCCGGTCGGGGCAGCCTGCAGGAGCAGCGCCTCGACAGCGGGGTGGGACAGCACGTCAGCGGGGATCTTGCGCGCGTTCGAAGACACGAACACCTCTCGTCAAACTGGCATAGGGCGCGACTCAACCCGGTGTCGTCAAGAGCCGCGTCGTCATTCTGCCACGGGCGTGGTCACGGGGGACACTCCGCCCCGGATGCGGCTCACCCGCAGGGCTGAGACGTCGGCCCGGCTCAGGTCGCGCCGGCCGCCTTGGCCTCCTTGGCGAGGGCCTTCATCTCCTTCTTGTGGTCCCGCACCTTCTGCAGCGAGGCCGGGTCGACCACGTCGGCGACCGAGCGGTGGCCCTCGAGCGCGTAGTCCCCCGCGATCGCCTCCCAGCCCTCGGGGCGCACGTCGAGCTGCTTGGCCAGCAACGACATGAAGATGCGCGCCTTCTGCTTGCCGAAGCCCGGCAGCTCCAGCAGCCGGTTCATCAGGTCCTTGCCGTCGGCCGCCTCGGTCCAGAGCCGCTCGGTGCGACCGTCGTACTGGCCGCAGACGAGCGCGGCGAGCTCCTGCATCCGTTCGGCCATCGAACCCGGGAAGCGGTGCACCGCCGGCGGGGTGGCGCAGAGGGCGGCGAACTCCTGCGGGTCGGCGGCCGCGATCGACTCGGGATCGATCGAGCCGAGGCGGTCCAGCACCTTCGCGGGCCCGCGGAACGCGTGCTCCATGGGGTACTGCTGGTCGAGCATCATCCCCACCAGCAGCGCGAACGGGTTGTCGGTGAGGACCTGGTCGGCGGCGTCGTCGCCGGTGATGTGGATCGCCATGGCGCCATTGTGTCGCAGCGGCGATGGGGGTGGCGCTCCCCTAGCCTGGCGCGATGACCGCTCTCCTGCACGCCTGGCACGTCGAGGAGCGCGAGCTCGCCCGCCAGGAGGAGCGCCGAGGGCGGCGGCACGCCTACGAGCGGCTGGACCCGCGGCGTACGGCGCTGGTGGTGATCGACCTGGTCGACTTCTTCGTCGAGCAGAACGACTACTGCCGCGGCATCGTGCCCCAGGTCAACGCACTAGCGGGCGCACTGCGGTCGGCGGGCGGCACGGTCGCGTGGGTGCTGCCGAGCACGCGGTTGCGGGTGTCCGAGGAGTTCTACGGCCCCGAGGTCGCCCGTCTCTACGACGCCTCCGGCGGCGAGGGCGCGATGGCCGACCGGCTCTCGTCGTCGCTGGAGGCCGAGCCGGCCGACCTGTGGGTGGAGAAGACCGCGACGAGCGCGTTCTTCCCGGGCCACAGCCCGCTGCCGGGGCTGCTCGAGGAGCGCGACGTCGACACGGTGCTGGTCACCGGGACGGTCACCAACGTCTGCGTCGAGTCGTCGGTGCGCGACGCGAGCACGCTGGGCTTCCGGGTGGTGCTGGTGGCCGACGGGTGCGCGGCGGTGCGCGACCAGGACCACAACGCGACGCTGCACACGGTCTACCGCTCGTTCGGCGACGTGCGCCCGACCGTCGAGGTGCTGGCCCTGCTCGAGGCAGGATCGAGGGCGGAGGGTCTCAGTCGGCCTTGACCGCGAGCACCGGGCAGTGGGCGTCGAGGAGGACGCGCTGCGCGTTGGAGCCGAGGATCAGCTTGCCCACCGGGGTGCGGCGGCGCAGGCCGATGACGATCAGCTCGGCCGAGTTGGCCTCCGCGATGCTGATCAGGTCCTCGGCCGGCTCGAAGCCGCGCACCAGCTGACGGATCTCAAAGGCGACGCCGGCCGCCTCGACCTTGGCACGGACCTTGTCCATGTCGGCGTCGAGCTGGGCCGAGGCCACCGAGTCGAAGCCGGCACCCCCGCGGTGCGAGTTGACGACCACCAGGTCCGAGCCTCGCAGCTGGGCCTCAGCGATTGCCTGGGCGAGAGCTGCTTCACCCTCGGGCTTGGGCACATAACCGACCACGACTTTTCCCATGTCAAGAACCTAGCCCACCATCGCGCGTGGCGGGAGCCTGTGGAGGGCCGCGGCGCGGACGCATCCGATGAGGCACGCTGCCGGGGTGGCCGAAGGACTGCACCCGCCTCTCAGCGCGCCGGTGCAGCGCGCCCTGCGCCGCGCGGTGCTCGACCACGCCACCCACGAGCACCGACGGGTCTTCGCGCCCCTGCTCCACGTCGGTGTCCCCGGCGCCGAGGTGGCGGTCATCGGCCTGGGCGCCGGCGAGCACACCGACCACGGGCTGCGCTGCGACCTCGTCGCCGCACTCGTACGACGGGCCCTCCGCCCCGGGCCGCCTCCGCTGGTGTGGCTCACCCGCCCCGGCGGGCTGGACGCCGAGGACGTCGACCTGGCCTGGCTGGCGGCCGCCCGCGCGGCCTACGCGGAAGCGGGCCTGCCCCTGACGATGGTCGTCGTCACCCGCCGGGGCTGGCGCGACCCGCGCAGCGGCGCCACCCGCACGTGGCGGCGGCTGCGGGAGCGCTGAGCACCCGAGGCCGGCGACCTACCAGGTGTGGACGGGCTCGTTGGTGTGCATCCGCTCGGCGTAGTCCAGGAGCACGCCGCGCAGGGCGTCATAGCGGTCCTGCTCGGGACGCAGGTGCATCTGGCGGGTGAACCACTCGGCACCGTTGCGACCCGTCAGGCAGCGCTGCTCGATGATGCCGAGCATCCGGTCGATCTCCTCGGCGGTGGCGCCCCACGACTCGAGCCCCTCCTGGGCCAGCGGCAGCAGCCGGCGCAGCACCAGCTCGGTGGCCTGGACCTGACCGACACCGGGCCAGTAGATCTGCGCGTCGATGCCCTGCTGGGCCGCGACGTGGAAGTTCTCCTCGGCGGCACTGAAGGACATCTGCGACCACAACGGCCGCTCGCTCTCGGCGAGGGCGCGCACCAGGCCGAAGTAGAACGCGGCGTTGGCGATGGTGTCGGCGACCGTCGGACCGGCCGCGAGCACCCGGTTCTCGACCCGCAGGTGCGGGACGCCGGCGTTGACGTCGTAGACCGGCCTGTTCCAGCGGTAGATGGTGCCGTTGTGCAGGCGCAGCTCCGACAGCTTCGGCGTGCCGCCAGCCTCGAGCACCTCGAGCGGGTCCTCCTGGTCGGTGATGGGCAGCAGCGCCGGGAAGTAGCGCACGTTCTCCTCGAAGAGGTCGAAGACCGTGGTGATCCAGCGCTCGCCGAACCACACGCGCGGGCGGACGCCCTGGGCCTTGAGCTCCTCGCTGCGGGTGTCGGTGGCCTGCTCGAAGAGCGGGATCCGGGTCTCGCGCCACAGCTCCTTGCCGAGAAGGTAGGGCGAGTTGGCCCCGACCGCGAGCTGGATGGAGGAGATCGCCTGCGAGGCGTTCCAGTAGGCGGCGAACTGGTCGGGCGAGGTCTGCACGTGGAGCTGCGTGCTGGTGCAGGCCGCCTCGGGCACGATCGAGTCGGCCGTGGTCCGGAGGCGCTCGTGGCCGGCGATGGTGATCGTGATGTCCTCGCCGCGCGCGTCGAGGATCTGCTCGCTGAGCAACCGGTAGCGCGGGTTGCCGCTGATCGAGTCCAGTCCCATGTGACCCTCGGCCAGGGTGGGCAGGATGCCGATCATGACCAGGTGCGCACCGACCTCGGTGCACTTGGTCTGGGCGTCGTTGAGACTGCGCCGCAGCGTGTCCTCGAAGGTCGTGAGCCCGCCCTCACGCAGTCGCGCGGGCGGCACGTTGATCTCGATGTTGAACTGGCCGAGCTCGGTCTGGAAGTCGGGGTCGGCGATCGCCTCGAGCGCCTCCGCGTTGCGCAGCGCCGGGTCGCCGAGCTCGTCGACGAGGTTGAGCTCCACCTCGAGGCCGGTCATGGGGTCGTCGGTGTCGAACGCGGCCTCGCGCAGCATCCGCGCGAAGACGTCGAGGTTGCGACGCACCTTCTCGCGGTGACGCGTGCGGTCGGCCCGGGTGAACTCCTGTGCGTCGACCTCTTCTCCCATGTCCGGAGCCTAGACCCAGCCGGGGCTCAGGCGGCCTCCCCCAGCCCCTGCCGCCAGTCGAAGCGGGCCGCGTCGGCCCAGGTCGAGGGCGGCACCGCCGCGGCGAGCATCTCGGCGAGGAGGCCGGCCAGGCCGTAGTCCGGCTCGGCAGCGAGGGCCACGTCGAGGGCGCACCAGGCCAGCGCGCCGTGGCCGGCCTGCCAGGCCGACCAGGCCAGCAGGGTCGCCACGGGGGCTGCCAGCCCCGGCGGCGTACGACGCAGCAGGTCGCTCCACCACGCGACGTGCTCGCCGGCGTTGTCGGTCGTGATCCTCGACCAGGCGGCGTCGCGGACCCGCAGCAGCACGAGGCCGCGCAGCAGCCGCGCCACGTCGTCCACCTCCGGAGCGCTCCCCCGCGCCACGAGGTGCTCGACCACCAGCTCGGTCCACTCCCCCTCGCGCAGGATCACCTCGACCTCGGGCGGGTCGTCACGTCCCCAGCGGACGGGCCGGCCCTCGAGCGCGGCCGTCACCTCGGCGACCCTCTCGGGCACCGGGACGAGGGTGCGGGCCAGCTCGTCGCGGTCGGCCAGCGTGACCCGGCCGCACAGGACGGCCTGGGCGACGAACGGGTGCGCGCTGACGTCGTAGGGCACCCCGAGCTCAGCGGCCAATCGGTCGCCGCCGAGCAAGGGCCACCAGCGCCGGCCGTCGGCACGCAGCGCCTCGAGCACTGCGATGCCGGCGTCGCGGAAGCCGTCGCGCAGGCCGCGCCAGACCCGGCCGGCCATGGCCTCGTCCTCGGAGTAGAGCACCAGGACGACCCGGCGCACGCCGTTGCGCACGGCCGGTCCGACGAGGCAGTCGACGAGCTCGGGCACGTCGTCCCGGCGCTCGGGCAGGTCGACGCGGGCATGGAAGGGGTGGGTGGCGCCGAAGGTCAGCATCGCCACGGAGTCGGTGGGCGTGAAGCCGAGCGTCACCGGCACCATGGCCAGCAGGTCGTCGGGGCAACGGGCGGTCATCGGGGTCAGGTCGTGAGGTCTCATGGAGATCCCGTCCCCCCGGCGGCCGGGCTCCACCCCTGGCACTTCGTGGCCTGTGGATGGCCGCGGGTACGTTGCGTTGGTGCGCGCCCAGGCCTCGGTCCTCCACCTGGACCTCGACGCCTTCTTCGCGGCCGTCGAGCAGCGCGACAAGCCCTCGCTGCGCGGCAAGCCCGTCGTCGTGGGCGGGGTCGGGGGGCGCGGGGTGGTGGCGACCGCGTCCTACGAGGCACGGCAGTACGGCGTGCGCTCGGCCATGTCGACGCGCGAGGCGCGCTCGCGGTGCCCGCACGCGGCCTTCCTGGGCGGCCGCTTCCCGGCCTACCGCGAGGCCAGCGCCGCGGTGATGGGGCTGCTGCGCTCGGTCTCCCCGCTGGTGGAGCCGCTCTCCCTCGACGAGGCCTTCGTCGACCTCGCCCAGGCCGACCTGCCCGACCTCGAGGTCGAGACCGTGAGTGCGTTCGCCGAGGAGCTGCGCCAGCGGGTGCACGAGGTGACGCACGGGCTGACCGCCTCGGTGGGGCTCGGCACGTCGAAGTTCATCGCCAAGGTGGCCAGCGAGCTCGACAAGCCCGACGGGCTGACCGTCGTGCCACCCGGCACCGAGCAGGACCTGCTGCGCCCGATGGCCGTCAGCGTCATCCCCGGCGTCGGTCCGGCCACGGACGAGCGGCTGCGCCGGGCCGGCATCCGCACCGTCGCCGACCTCGAGGCGGTGGACCTCGCCGAGCTCGTGCGGCTGGTCGGCAAGGCGCACGGCTCCGGGCTGTGGCACCTGGCCCGCGCCCTGGACGACCGCCCGGTCGTCTCCGAGCGGGAGGCCAAGTCGGTGAGCGTCGAGGGCACCTACGAGACCGACCTGACCGACCGCAGGCTCATGGAGGGGCTGCTGACGCGGCAGGCCGGGGAGGTCGCCACCCGGCTGCGCAAGCACGGGCTGTCGGGCCGCACCGTGACGATCAAGGTGCGCCTCCACGACTTCACCACCCTGAGCCGCTCCAGCACGCTGAGCTCCCCCACCGACGCGACCGCCACCATCGCGCGCCTGGCCCGCGCCCTGCTCGCCGACCTGGACACCTCGGGCGGCGTCCGGCTCCTCGGGGTCGGCGTCTCGGGCCTGGCCGACTGGATCCAGGACGACCTCTTCGGGGAGTCCGATCCCGAGACGCCGGCCGAGGACGACGTGCCGGTGGTCGAGGCGCCCACGTCACGTCGTACGACGTGGGCGCCGGGGCTGGACGTCGTGCACGCGGAGATGGGCCGCGGCTGGGTGTGGGGGTCGGGGCGTGGGGTCGTCACCGTGCGGTTCGAGACCGCGGAGACTCCACCGGGGCCGGTGCGGTCCTATGCCATCGACGACCCCGACCTGGCGCCCTGGAGGCTGCCGGTCCCCGAGGACGACGCCCCCCTCGACTGAAATTCGGTCGCGGGACGCCCCACGACGGGCCTAGCCTGCGCGACATGGACCTGCGCCCGCTCGACATCCACGACGACGAGCTGATGAGTGCGGTCTTCCGCGTCGTCGACCGGGGCACCTCGCTGGGCCGCGAGGAGATGCCGCGGGCCACCGAGCAGGAGTGGGTCGGTGCGGTGCGTGCCCCCGACAGCGGTGAGCGCGCCGTGCACGTCGCCGCGCTCGTCGACGGGAAGGTCGTCGGCGTGGCCACGGCCTACCTGTTCCTCCTCGACAACACCGACAAGGCCTGGTTCGAGGTCGTCGTCGACCCCGCCCACCGTCGTGCCGGCATCGGCAGCGCGCTGGTGGAGCGACTGACGGAGGTCGCCACGGCCGACGGCCGCACCCAGCTCACGGGCGGCACGAAGATCCCCTTCGACCGCATCGACGACCATCCCTACCGTGCCTTCGCGGAGCACCACGGGTTCGCGCGCTCCAACGTCGAGATCGTGCGTCACCTCGCCCTGCCGGTGCCCGAGGCCAGCCTGACCGCGTGGGCGGACCAGGCGGCCGCAGCCTCGGCTGGCTACCGCATCGAGACCCACGTCGGCTCCTTCCCCGCCGAGCACGCGGAGTCGCTGTGCGTGCTGCTGGGCCAGCTCGCCGTCGACGCCCCGACCGGCGACGTCGACTACGAGGAGGAGGTGATGACCCCCGAGCGCCTGGCCGAGCGCTACGCGATGAGCGCCGCCATGGGCCGCGAGACCTTCGAGACGATCGCGCTCAGCCCGGACGGCGTGGTGGCGGCGCAGTCCACGCTCCAGGTGCCACTCGACCCCGAGCAGCGCGACGCGTGGCAGTGGGGCACCTTCGTGCACCGCGAGCACCGCGGCCACCGGCTCGGGCTCGCGGTCAAGACCACCAACCTGAGCGCCGTCCAGGAGCAGCGCCCCCACGTCACGCGCGTGACCACGCAGAACGGCGAGACCAACGGCTACATGATCTCGATCAACGAGCTGATCGGCTTCCGGCCCGTCGAGGCGTCGATGGAGTTCCTCAAGCGCGTGTGAAGCGCACGCCCTCCCCCGGGCGCAGCTGCGCGCACTGCCACAGGTCGGCCTCCTCGACGACCGCGAGCACCGGGTAGCCACCCGTCGGCGGGTGGTCGGCCAGGAACACCACGGGCCGGCCGTCCGGCGGCACCTGCACCGCCCCCAGCACCATGCCCTCGCTGGGCAGCTCGTCGTGACGCACCCGCTCCAGCGGCGGCCCTTCCAGCCGCAGGCCGATCCGGTTGCTCGCGCTCCCCACCTCGTACGTCGAGCCGCACAAGGTGGTCAGGGCGTGGGGCGCGAACCAGTCGACCCGCGGCCCGGGATGCACCCGCAGCCCACCGGGGCGGGGCGGCCGTGGGGTGTCGTGCGGGGCCGGTGGCCCGACCACCGGTCCGACCGGCAGGCGCGTCCCCGGCTCCACGCGGGGCGGCCCGACCCACGCGAGCGTGTCGGTCGCGCGGGAGCCCAGCACCGGGGTGACCGCGATGCCCCCGCCGACCGCGAGATAGCTGCGGACCCCGCTGCTCGCCGCGCCGAGGCTGAGGCGGGAGCCGGCGGCCAGCCACGCGGGCCGGGCATGGCCACGAGGGGCGCCGTCGACGTCGACGGGACACGACGCGCCGGTGACCGCGACCCACACCCCGGCGTCGGTCGTGACGACCAGGCCACCCAGGGTCACCTCGAGCACGGCCGCGTCCGGGGCGTTGCCCACGAGCCGGTTGGCGAGGGCTGCGGCCGGCGGGTCGAGGGCGCCGGCGCGCGGGACGCCGAGGTGGGCCAGGCCGGGGCGACCGAGGTCCTGCACGGTGGTCAGCGCACCGGAGGCGAGGACGCGGAGGCTCATGCGCGCACGAACCGCACGCGGGTGCCCGGGGCGAGCAGGGCCGGTCGGTCGCGGTCGGCGTCCCAGAGCACCGCGTCGGTGCGACCCAGCAGACGCCACCCGCCGGGCGAGGCCGTGGGATAGACGCCGCACCAGGGGCCGGCGAGCGCCACGGCACCGGTCGGCACCGCGGCGCGCGGGGTGTCCAGCCGCGGCACGGCCAGCTCCTCGGGCAGCCCGGTCAGGTAGGCGAAGCCGGGCGCGAAGCCGCAGAAGGCCGAGGTGAAGGCGGTGCCGGTGTGCCGGGCGACCACGCCCTCGACGTCGGTGCCCCACTGGTCGGCGACGAAGGCGAGGTCGGCACCGTCGTAGACGACGGGCACCTCCACGACGTGGCCGGGGCCGGCCTCCGTGGCGGCCGTCGTCGGCGACCAGTGCGCCAACCGCGCCCGCACGTCGTCGGCAGCCTCGTGCGTCAGGCCGTCGAGCAGCACGGTGCGCGCCGCCGGCACCACGTCCGCCGCAGCGATCCCGACGGTGCGCGCCCAGGTCGCCAGGGCGAGGGCCTCGGACGCGTCGGCGACCTCCGCCAGCAGGGCGTGGGGGCCGAAGGGACGCAGGTGCACGGGGCCAGTCTGCCCGGTAGCGTCGGTGCCGCCCATCAGGGCGAAATAGGGTGAGGGCCTCTTGGTGGTATGAGCATCAAGAGGCCCTCGGCTTGACCGGAAACGGTGACGCCCGGCCGATCATGACGGACCGTCAGCCCCCGCCGCCCCCGTCACCGGGCCGACGCCTCGAGATGCCTCGCGGTGTGGGTCTTCGAGCCTTGTCCGATCCCCAGTCCGTTGCCGACCTCGCGGTCCGCGCCGATCTGGTAGGGAGAGTTCTACGTGTCCGCGGACGACCCGCGCAAGGGAACGCCGGAGGAAAGTCCCACAAACTTCGGGTCCCACAGGCTCCTCCACAGAAGGGGCCGGTGAGTGCACAGGTTTCGGCCGCTCTCCACAGGATCGAGCCACGCTTGTGGACGGCGACTCACAACCCCCGCAGCACCCAGCCGGCGGCCTCGAGCGCGCGTCGTACGCCGTGGGCGTGGGCGACCGCCTGGGGCTCGTCGCCGTGCAGGCACAGGGAGTCCACGCGAGGCGCCAACGCCAGCGCCTGGGCGGTGATCGCGTCGGCGTCGTCGAGCACGGCGCCGGGTCGGTCGCGTCCGACGAGCCGACCGGTCGCGTCGTAGGCACGGTCGGGGAAGCCCTCGTGCCACACCGTGCGTCCGGCGTCGGCGGCGAGCGCGAGCAGCACGCCGTCCATGCCGAGGACCGGCAGGCTCCCCGACCCGGCCAGCACGGCGCCGGCCTGCTCCACGTCGTCGAGGACCCGGTGGTAGAGCGCACCGTGCGGCTTGACGTAGCGCACCTCGATCCCCTCCTCGCGGGCGATCGCCCCCAGGACGCCCACCTGGTCGGCGACCTGCTCGCGCAGCACCTGGCCCTCCACGTCCGTGCGCCGGCGACCGAAGCCCTCGCGGTCGGCGTAGGACACCTGAGCACCGACCGACACCCCGCGGCGAGCGGCCTCCGCGCACACCGCGCGCATGATGGCGGCGCTCCCGGCGTGGTAGCCGCAGGCGACGTTGGCACTGGTCACGACCCCCAGCAGGGCGACGTCGTCGGTGACCTCCTCGCCGAGGTCGGCGTTGAGGTCGACGACGCGCTGCTGGTCCATCCCCCGACCCTCTCACCCCACCCCACTCGCTGGTCGAGCAGCGAGCACCAGCGAGCGACCGTCGAGACCACCACCCACGGACACGCAACCCCAGCCGTACGACGTACCCCAGGACCGCTGGCCCCCCACCGGGTCTCGACAGACGTTCGTCGCTGACGCTCCTCACTGCTCGACCGACGGAGGAAGGTCCGAAGGGCACCGTCTTCGGGCTGGTCGATAGCGTTCGGGACATGACGTCGAACGCAGCACCCGCCGGTCCGCCGGTCGCCCCCGCCCGCCCCGTCACGACCGAGCACCACGGGCGCACCCGAGTCGACGCCTACGACTGGCTGCGTGACAAGGAGTCGCCGGAAACGGTCGCCTACCTCGAAGCCGAGAACGCGTGGACCCAGGACCGCACCGCGCACCTCGCCGACCTGCGCCAGACGCTCTTCGACGAGATCAAGGCCCGCACCCGCGAGACCGACCTCTCGGTGCCGACGCGCAACCGCGACCACTGGTACTACGCGCGCTCCTTCGAGGGGCGCGAGTACGGCGCCAGCTGCCGCGTCCCGGTCACCGGTCCCGACGACTGGACCCCGCCGACCCCTGCCGAGGACTCGTCGGTCGACGAGCCGGCCCTGCCCGGCGAGGAGGTCCTGCTCGACCTCAACGAGCTGGCCGAGGGCCACGACTTCTTCTCGCTCGGCGGCTCGAGCATGCGCCCCGACGGGATGTGCCTCGCCTACGCCACCGACACGGTCGGCGACGAGCGCTACACCGTGCGCTTCAAGGACCTCGCCACCGGCCAGCTGCTCGACGACGTCATCACCGGCGTCCTCGGCGGGGTCACCTGGGACCGCGCCGGGGAGAACGTCTACTACTCCACCGTCGACGAGTCCTGGCGCGCCGACAAGATCTGGCGCCACGCGATCGGCACCGACCAGGCTGCCGACGAGCTGGTCCTCCACGAGCCCGACGGTCGCTTCAACGTCGGCCTGGGTCGCACGCGCAGCGACCGCTTCCTGGTCATCGCGATCGGCTCCAAGGTCACCTCCGAGTGGCACGTCTTCGACGCCGACGCCCCGGAGCTCGGCTTCCAGGTCTTCTGCCCCCGGACCGAGGGCGTGGAGTACTCCCTCGACCACGCCGTCATCGGCGGCCAGGACCGGTTCCTCGTGCTCCACAACGCCACCGGCCCCGACTTCGAGCTCGCCGTGACCCCCGCCGAGCCCACGGCGGCGGACGGCTGGGTGTCGCTCATCGGCCACGACCCCGCCGTACGCCTCGAGGACGCCGACGCCTTCGCCGGTCACCTGGTGGTGCACCAGCGCAGCCAGGGCCTGACGCAGCTGCGCATCCTCGAGCTCGGCGACACCGGCGTCACCGACGACTACCTCGTGGAGTTCGACGAGCCGGTCTACACGGTCGGCTCCGGGGGCAACCCGACCTTCGAGCAGCCCGTGGTGCGCCTGGGCTACACGACGATGGCGATCCCCTCCTCGGTCTACGACTACGACGTGCGCTCGCGCGAGCTCACCCTGCTCCGCCGTGCACCCGTGCTCGGCGGCTACGACCCGGCCGACTACGAGGAGCACCGGCTGTGGGCCACGGCCGACGACGGCGAGCGGGTCCCGATCTCGATCGTCGCCCGCAAGGGACTGCACGAGGCAGGCCCGATCCCGGTCCTGCTCTACGGCTACGGCGCCTACGAGGCCTCCATCGACCCCTACTTCTCCATCGCCCGGCTCTCCCTGCTCGACCGGGGCGCGGCCTTCGCGATCGCCCACGTGCGCGGCGGTGGCGAGATGGGCAGGCGCTGGTACGACGGCGGCAAGATGCTGCACAAGACCAACACGTTCTCCGACTTCGTGGCCTGCGCCCGGCACCTGGTCCAGACCGGGTGGACCACGCCGCAGCAGACGATCGCCGAGGGCGCCAGCGCCGGCGGGCTGCTGATGGGCGCGATCGCCAACCAGGCGCCGGAGCAGTTCGGTGGTGTCGTCGCCGGGGTGCCGTTCGTCGACAACCTGACCTCGATGCTCGACGCGACGCTCCCCCTGACGGTCACGGAGTACGACGAGTGGGGCAACCCCGAGGCCGACCCCGAGGTCTACGACTACATCGCCTCCTACGCGCCCTACGACAACGTCGAGGCCAAGCGCTATCCCCCGATCCTCGCGGAGACCTCCTTCAACGACACCCGCGTGCTCTACGTCGAGCCGGCCAAGTGGGTGGCCCGGCTGCGGGCCACGGCGACCGACGCGGACGTGCTCCTGCGCACCGAGATGTCGGCCGGCCACGGTGGGGTGTCCGGGCGCTACAAGGCCTGGCACGACCGGGCGTTCTCCCTCGCCTGGATCCTCGACAAGATGGCGCTTTCCTGATCCGACATCGGGTACTGCTGAGAAGTCCCTGAGAAGTTGACGGTTCAGCAACTCCGGGGCAATCCGAAGCGTCCTTCATACCGAAGGCCTTAACAAGGGAACGGGAATCCTCGCTCCCCCCAGGGCGTTGGGATGAATGCTGGGGTGCAAGGTCACCCCGCGAGATGAGGAGGGTCCCCATGGCTGCACGGACCACTACGGTCACCCGCGAGATCGAGGGACGCGACAGCGTCGGGCTCTACCTCGACGAGATCGCGCGCACTCCTCTGCTCGACGCGGCCTCCGAGGTCGAGTTGTCCAAGACGATCGAGGCCGGCCTCATGGCCGAGGCCCTCATCGCCGAGGGTCGCGTCGGTCGCCGCAAGGGCGGGGCCCCGGGCTCCGCGACATTGGAGGAGCTCGAGTGGATGGCGGAGGAGGGCCGCAAGGCCGTCGACCTGTTCATCTCCGCCAACCTCCGCCTCGTCGTCTCGATCGCCCGCAAGTACGGCCGGGCGCAGATGCCGATGCTGGACCTCATCCAGGAGGGCAACACCGGCCTGATCCGTGCGGTCGAGAAGTTCGACTACACGAAGGGCTACAAGTTCTCCACCTACGCCACCTGGTGGGTGCGACAGGCGATCACGCGTGGCATCGCCCAGCAGGCCCGCGTCGTGCGCCTCCCCGTCCACGTGGTCGAGGAGCTCAACCAGGTGGGCGGCGCCCGCCGCACGCTCGAGCGTCAGCTGGGCCGCGACCCCGACCCGCAGGAGATCGCGATCGAGCTCGGCATGGAGCTCGACCGGGTGCTCGACCTCATGGCGTGGGGACGCGAGCACGTCAGCCTCGACTCCCCCGTCGACGAGGACGGCGACACCTCCCTCGGTGACCTGATGGCGCAGGAGACGGCTCCGGGCCCCGACCTCACGGTCCTCGACGTCGAGTCCCGCGATCGGCTCAACTCCCTGGTCGGCCAGCTCGACGAGCGCGCCGCCGACATCATCCGCTCGCGCTACGGCCTCGTCGACGGACGTCAGCACAAGCTCGCCGACATCGGCGTCAAGCACGGCATCTCCGCCGAGCGCGTGCGTCAGCTCGAGCGGGAGGCGCTGCAGAAGCTGCGTCGCCTGGGCGACCCGGACCTCGCCGCCTGACCCGTCTCACCGCACCAGCCAGCACGACCGCACCACCGCAGAGCCCCCGCCCCAGCGGGGGCTCTTGTGCGTCGCAGCCGGCTCGCTGACTACCCTGCGGCGGGTGAGGATCGAGCTCGACGACCTGAGCGGTGAGGTGATCGTGGCGTTCCTGGAGGACCACGTCGCCCAGCTGCGCGCCGTCACCCCGCCCGGCAGCAGCCACGCCTTGGACCTCGACGGGCTGCGCTCCCCCGACGTGCGCTTCTGGGCCGCCCGCGACGGCGACGAGCTCCTCGGCTGCGGGGCCCTCAAGGCGCTCACACCGCAGCACGTCGAGCTCAAGTCGATGCGCACCGCCGCCCACCGCACCCGCGAGGGGATCGCGACGCGGCTGCTCGTCCATCTCCTCGCGGAGGCGCGCACCGCCGGCTTCGCGCGGATCAGCCTCGAGACCGGGTCCTTCGACTTCTTCGCGCCGGCTCGCGCGCTCTACGCGCGCCACGGCTTCGTCGACTGCGAGCCGTTCGGGGCCTACGCCGCCGACCCCGAGAGCACGTTCATGACCCGGGAGCTGTGACACCAGTCGTGAGGGCGGCGTAGACCTCGGCGACGCGGGTCCGCAGCTGCTCGAGCGTGCCGCTGTTGTCGATGACGTGGGTGGCGACCGCGAGCCGGTCCTCGCGGGTGGCCTGCGCGGCGATCCGCGACTCGGCGTCCTGCTGCGTCCAGCCGCGATCGCGGAGCATCCGCTCCACCTGCACCGCGGTGGGGACGTCGACGACCACGACGGCGTCGAATGTGTCGGCCCGACCCGACTCGGCCAGCAGAGGGATGTCGTGCACGACGACCGCCCCCTCGGGAGCCGCCTCCTCGAGCGCCACGATCCGCTCGAACACGAGCGGGTGGATGATCCCCTCGAGGGTGCGTCGCTTCTGCTCGTCGCTGAAGACCACGGCCCCCATGGCAGGTCGGTCCAGGTCCCCCTCGGCGGTGAGCAGCTCGGGCCCGAACGCCTCCACCACCGACGCCAGGCCGGGCGTGCCTCGCGCGACCACCTCCCTCGCGAGCTTGTCCGCGTCGATCACGACCGCCCCGAGCTCGGCGAGCATCGCCGAGACCGTGCTCTTGCCCGACGCGACCCCACCTGTCAGTCCCACCCTCATGGCGTCACCGTAGTAGAACTGGCCCCATGACCGACGCACTCCTCGGCGCAGGCTCCCGGGTCGCCCTCCTGGTCCCGGGCTCGCTCGACTACCTCGCTGCGGTCCACTCACTGCTGGCCCGCGCGATCATCCCGATCCCGCTGGACCCGCGACTGACGCCCTACGAGCGGGAGCGGATCCTCGCGCACCTCGGTCCCGACCTGGTCGTCGAGGACGCGGGCGGGCTCGCCGCTGTCACCACCGCGGACCGCGGACTCCCCCGGGCGCGACCGATGCACGTCACCAGCGGCACGACAGGCACGCCCAAGGGCGTCTGGAGCGGCGTGCTGGACGAGCACGAGGCGGTGGCGCTGGTGGCCGAGGAGCGCGACCTGTGGGGCTTCCGCGCCGACGACGTCCACCTGGTGCTCAGCCCGCTCTACCACTCCGCTCCCCTGCGCTTCGCCCTCGGCACGACGCTCGCGGGGGGCCGGGTGGTCGTCCCGGGATCGTTCGACCCGGCCCGCGCGACCGCGGCGATCGAGCGTGACCGGCCGACCTCGATGTTCTGCGTGCCGACCCACCTGCAGCGGCTCTTCGCCTACTGGGACGAGGTCGGCACCCCCGACCTGTCGTGCTTCCGGCTGGTCGCCCACGCCGGCGCCCCGTGCCCGCCGGACGTGAAACGTCGGCTGCTGGCCGACTTCCCGGACGGCTCCACCTGGGAGTTCTACGGCTCCACCGAGGGCCAGTTCACGGCCTGCCGGAGCGAGGAGTGGCTCGAGCACCCCGGCACCGTCGGTCGCGCGCGCCCCGGTCGTCACCTCTCGGTCGACGACGACGGCACGATCTGGTGCGTCGTGCCGGAGCACGCCCGCTTCACCTACTTCCGCGACCCCGCCAAGACCGCCGCGGCCTGGCGCGACCTCGGCGAGGGTCGGCACGCCTTCACCGTGGGCGACCACGGCCGCCTCGACGACGAGGGCTACCTCTACCTCGACGGTCGCCGCGAGGACCTGATCATCAGCGGCGGCGTCAACGTCTACCCCCTGGAGGTCGAGCTGGTGCTCGGCGAGCACCCCGGGGTGGAGGACGTGGCCGTCTTCGCCCTCCCCGACGAGGCCTGGGGCCAACGTGTCTGCGCGGCCGTCGTCGGCCCGGCGACCGAGGCCGAGCTGGACGCCTTCGCCCGCGAGCGCCTGGCACCGCCGAAGCGGCCCAAGACCTGGGCGCGGCTCGACGAGCTGCCCCGCACCCTGACCGGCAAGGTGCGTCGCGACGAGCTCAGCAGGCGAACTGACGGCGGTACTGCTGGGGGCTGACCCCGCGCACCCGCGTGAAGTGGTGGCGCAGGGTGGCGGCGTTGCCGAAACCCACGGCGTCGGCGATCTGGTCCACGGAGTTGTCGGTGCGCTCGAGCATCTCCTCCGCGAGCTGCAACCGCTGGGAGGTCACCCAGGCGTGCGGGGTCGTGCCGGTCTCGTCGCGGAAGCGGCGCGCGAAGGTGCGCGGTGACATGTGCGCCTTGCGGGCCAGGGTCTCCACGTCGAGCGCTTCGGCAAGGTTCTCCTGGGCCCAGGAGAGGACCGCTCCCAAGGTCTCGGCCTGGTAGTCGACGACCTGCCTGGCGATGAACTGGGCCTGACCACCGTCACGGTGGGGCGGCACCACGATGCGACGGGCCGTGGCGGCTGCCACCCGCGCCCCGAAGGTCTGGCGCACCAGGTGCAGCGAGGCGTCGATCCCGGCCGCGCTGCCCGCCCCGGTCAGGACGTTGCCGGCCTGGACGTAGAGGACGTCGGGTCGCACGATCGCCCCGGGATAGCGCTGCGCCATCAGGTCGGTGTAGCGCCAGTGCGTCGTGCACTCCTTGCCCTCGAGCAGCCCGGCCTCGGCGAGCAGGAACGCGGCGCTGCAGTGGGCGTAGACGATCGCCCCCCGGTCATGGGCCGCACGCGCGACGTCGAGCACGGCCGGGTCGAAGTCGAGGAAGTCGAAGCGCGGGGAGAAGCAGACCAGGTCGGCGTCCTCGGTCGCCTCCAGCCCACGGTCGACGTGCAGGTCGAAGCCGGCCCGCCCGCGCACCCGCCCGGGGCGGGGGGTGCAGACCCGGAAGTCGAAGACCGGGTTGTCGTCCTCGGGGTGGTAGGGCTCGCCCCAGACCTCGACGAGGGAGCCGAGCCCGAACGGCTCGGCCCCGTCCTGCACGATCACGGCCACGGTCTGCATGACACGACCCTAGCCCAGCGATGGCAGAAACTCGATTACTATGGTCATTCCTGCCACTCGAGGCAGTGATTGCACGAGAGCATGATTGCTGCCATGACCCTCATCATCGCCCTCCTGGCACTCGCGGTCGTCGCCCTGGTCGCGACCCTCCGCTCCGTCCTCCACGACGGGCCCGCGCGCCCGCCCCGCTCGCACAGCGTCGACCCGGACTTCCTGCCCCCGTCGTCGCGCTCGTCGTTCGACCGTGCCGCCTGACCGCTGTCCCTCCCGACGCCGAAAGCCGAAGGCCCGGCCCCCCGCGAGGGGGAGCCGGGCCGTCGATCGTGCTGCGGTGGGACTAGGCGATCAGGCCTGGCCGCCGGTCAGCTTCTCGCGCAGAGCCTGGAGCGCCTCGTCCGAAGCGAGCGAGCCGCCCTCGGAGGCGCCACCCTCCTCGGTGTCGACGTCGCCACCGGAGGAGTACGTCGTGGCCTCGCCGGCCTCGACGTCAGCCTGCTTGGCCTCGGCCTGCTGCTTGACGTGCGCCTCCCAGCGAGCGTGCGCCTTGGCGTACTGCTCCTCCCAGACGGCACGCTGCTCGTCGAAGCCCTCGAGCCACTCGCCCGTCTCGGGGTCGAAGCCGTCGGGGTAGACGTAGTTGCCCTGCTCGTCGTAGGTCGCCGCCATGCCGTAGAGCGTGGGGTCGAACTCCTCGACGTCGGCCGCGGTCGCGGTCTCGTTGGCCTGCTTGAGCGACAGCGAGATGCGACGACGCTCGAGGTCGATGTCGATGATCTTGACCATGACGTCGTCGTTGACCTGCACGACCTGCTCGGGGATCTCCACGTGGCGCTCGGCCAGCTCGGAGATGTGCACCAGACCCTCGATGCCCTCCTCGACGCGCACGAACGAACCGAAGGGCACCAGCTTGGTGACCTTGCCCGGCACGATCTGGCCCATCTGGTGGGTGCGGGCGAAGTGCTGCCAGGGGTCTTCCTGCGTGGCCTTGAGCGACAGCGAGACGCGCTCGCGGTCCATGTCGACGTCGAGGACCTCGACGGTGACCTCGTCGCCCACGGTGACGACCTCGGAGGGGTGGTCGATGTGCTTCCAGGACAGCTCCGAGACGTGGACGAGACCGTCGACGCCGCCGAGGTCCACGAACGCACCGAAGTTGACGATGGAGGACACGACACCCTTGCGGATCTGGCCCTTCTGGAGCTGGGTCAGGAAGCCGTGGCGCACCTCGGACTGGGTCTGCTCGAGCCAGGCACGGCGCGACAGGACCACGTTGTTGCGGTTCTTGTCGAGCTCGATGATCTTGGCCTCGAGGACCTGGCCCACGTAGGGCTGCAGGTCGCGCACGCGACGCATCTCGACCAGCGAGGCGGGCAGGAAGCCGCGCAGGCCGATGTCGATGATGAGGCCGCCCTTGACGACCTCGATGACGGTGCCCTCGACGACGCCGTCCTCTTCCTTGACCTGCTCGATGGTGCCCCAGGCGCGCTCGTACTGGGCGCGCTTCTTGGACAGGATCAGGCGGCCTTCCTTGTCCTCCTTCTGGAGGACCAGGGCCTCGACCTCGTCACCGACCGAGACGACCTCGGAGGGGTCGACGTCGTGCTTGATCGAGAGCTCGCGCGAGGGGATGACACCCTCGGTCTTGTAGCCGATGTCCAGGAGGACCTCGTCGCGGTCGACCTTCACGATGATGCCGGAGACGATGTCGCCGTCGTTGAAGTACTTGATCGTGGCGTCGATGGCCGCCAGGAAGTCGGCCTCGGATCCGATGTCGTTGACCGCGACCTGCGGGGCGTCATAGTCCGGCTGGATGATGGTGCTCGTCATAAGGGAAGGAATTCCTTGGTGGGCAGATGTCGTGCGGGCGCGCGCAGAGGCCGGTTTCACGTGTCGATGGGGTCGAGCGTCGTGCCGGCAGAAACCGGCTGACATCGTCAGTGAGCGAGAGTCCACTCCGTCTGGGACCAAGGCAGACCTCTAGCGCACCACCCAGCGTACGCCGCGCCGCGGGCGGGCGTCCAACCGGCACTGGTCTGAACCAGTAGGGGTCTTTACCCGGCCCTCCGTATATCCGATGCCAGGGGGGGTACGGCCTCCTCGGCGTCATGGGGACACCCACCCTCGCGCCGCGCTCCCTCCACGACCGCGCACCCGCGGTCCGTTCCTCTCGGACACCTCTCGGACACCTCTCGGAACGCTCCCTCCGCCCTCGCCACGAGCGAGCCGGCTGGTGTGTCCTCTCCCCGCCCCCGCCCCCTGGAGTCATCCATGAAGATCCCGCGCCCGCTCGGGGCGACGGTCAGTCTGTCGACCCTCGCCCTGCTCACGCTCGTCACCGTGCCCTTCGCGGCACCCGCCTCTGCAGCGACGCTGCCCGTCCCGGCCGGTGCCACCACCGCGGCCACCGGTGAGGTCCTGCACGTCACCGTCCTCGGGGTCCCGCTCCTCGGGGCGTCCGCCGCCGAGGTGATCCTCGGCCAGGTCGAAGGCACCCTCAACGCCGCCAACCCTCGCTCGACCGCAGAGTCGCGCAACCTCGAGGGCACGGCCCTCACGGCCATCCCCCTCAACATCCTCTCCGAGGCGACGCAGGTCGCCCCGCCCGACAACATGGCGCCCGCCACCGACTCGATCATCGCCGGGACGATCCCGCTGACCATCCCGGGCGTCCTCGACCTCGGGGTCTCCAACTCCTCCGCCCAGGCCCGCTTCGCCACCGACGGCACCTGCCTGGGCGCCAACGTGCCGGTCAGCCAGTCCAGCGTCTCCACCGCCGACGTGAGCGTGCTGAGCATCTCGGGCCTGACCGGTGGGGTCGTCAACCTCCCCGGCACCGCCTCGGTGAGCCAGAAGACCGAGCTGGTCTCCAACGGCCGACCCAACGGCGGCCGCAACGTGGTCAGCACGGTCACGGGCAGCACGGCGTCCCTCCAGCTCGCCGGCAACAACGTGCTCGAGGTGACCTCGGCCCCGGAGCTGAAGGTGACGGCCGACGGCACGACGGGTGGCACCACGGCGACGTACTCCACCCCCATCGTCGAGCTCGGCGGTGTGCCGATCGTCCCCGGCGACCCGGTGAGCGTCCCCGGTGACGCCGGCCTGCTGCTGGAGCTGAGCATCGGCACCCCGACGATCACCAAGAGCCCCGACGGGCTCACGGTGACCGCGAGCGCTGCGGCCGTGCACCTGAAGGTCACCCTCGGCGGCTTCATCGACGTGGCCGAGCTCGACCTCTTCCCGATGACGGCCACCGCCAAGGCCCCCGCGGGCGGTGTGACCTGTGGCGACGCCACCGGCACCGACACCGACGGTGACGGTCTGACCGACACCGAGGAGACGACGGGCTCGCAGAACCCGTTCCCCAACCCGGCGACGAACCCCAATGACGCCGACAGCGACAACGACGGCATCAACGACGGCACCGAGACCGACATCGGGACCAACCCCAACGACGCTGACACCGACGACGACGGCCTGCTCGACGGCCAGGAGACGACCGGCTCGGAGAACGACTTCCCGACCCCGGCCACCAACCCCTTGGACCCGGACTCCGACAACGACGGCCTGACCGACGGCCAGGAGACCTCCGGATCGGAGAACGACGCCTTCGGCAACGAGCCGACGAACCCCAACTCCCCCGACACCGACGGTGACGGCCTGACCGACACCGAGGAGGTCACCGGGTCCGAGAACGACGCCAACGGCAACGCTCCCACCGACCCCAACACCGCGGACACCGACGGGGACGGCATCGACGACGGCGACGAGATCGACGGCGGCACCGACCCCAACGACCCCCTGGACCCGGGCGTCCCGGTGGTGGACACCGACGGTGACGGCCTCAGCGACACCGAGGAGACCACGGGCTCCGAGAACGACGACTACGGCAACGAGCCCACCAACGCGACCGACCCCGACTCCGACGACGACGGGCTGAACGACGGCGAGGAGGTCGACCTCGGGACCGACCCCAACAACGCGGACACCGATGGTGACGGACTGCTGGACGGCGAGGAGGTCGACGGCACGGAGAACTCGTTCCCCTCGCCGGCCACCGACCCGCTCGACGCCGACTCCGACAACGACCGTCTCACCGACGGCCAGGAGACCAGCGGTGCGCTCAACTCCTTCCCGTCGGCCGCGACCGACCCCAACGACGACGACACCGACAACGACGGTCTCTTCGACGGCCAGGAGGTCCTGGGCATCCGGGTGCAGGAGCAGGTGCAGTTCGGGCCCAACAGGTCGGGCAACATCGGTCTGGTGAGCACCAACCCCAACCGCAAGGACACCGACGCCGACGGTCTCGGTGACCGGGTCGAGGTCGTGGGCTTCACGATCAAGCAGCGCGTCCGGATCCCGGGCGGGAAGTTCTACACGATCGGCAAGGTCCGCACGAACCCCCTGAGCAAGGACACCGACCGCGACGGCCTGCAGGACAGGGCCGAGGCGACCGGGTCCCGCAACGGGCGTTTCGACAACCACAAGTCGGACCCCACGCACTGGGACACCGACCGCGGTGGCGTCAGCGACGGGCAGGAGGTCGCCTCCAAGTGCGACCCGAGCAACGTCTTGTCGACGCCCAAGAACCCCAAGGCCGTCGCCGGCCGCGGGGGCCGAGCGTGACCGCTGCTCGCCGGCCCTGAGCCCGCGAGCCGGTCACTCCTGCCGCACCAAGGGCGGGGCGGAAGCTCCCCCCGGGACCTCGGTCCCGGGGGGAGTTCTGCGTCCGGGCTCAGCCCGCCGCGGGCCATGCGTGCCGATCGCGCTCGGCCGCGACCGCGCGCAGCAGGTGCTCCGCCTGGTCGGCCACGGGGTTCTGACCTCGGCGTGCCGCCAGGTCCACCAGCGCCCACAGGTCAGCGGCGCGGGCCAGGTGGAGCGCCTGGGCCGGCTCGGTGTCGTGGCGCTCGGCGTAGGCCGCCAGGACCGCCTCGACGTAGGCCGGCTGCCGATCGAAGCGCAGCACGTTGCCCAGGTCGGTGAAGGGGTGGCCGGCGTGGGCGAACTCCCAGTCCACCAGCCCCGTGATGCGCAGCGTGGTGGGGTCGACCAGGAGGTTCTTGGGATTGAGATCGCTGTGCACCAGGCAGTGCCGGCCGACCGAGTCGAGCAGCTCCTGGGCCTCCTCGGCCACGGCCAGGAGGCCGGCGCGGTCGTCGTCGCTCCAGTGGTCCAGGGCCGGCTCGTGCAGACGGACCCAGTCGTCGAGGCCCTCGGCTCCCCCGAAGGTCCCGATCCGCAGGTCACCGTCGACGAAGGGACCGGCCCGCAGCTGGGGCATCCCCCCGAGGGCGGCCACCAGGGCGCCGACCTCACGCCCGAGGATCGCCTGCTCGGCGTTCGTGAGGCGGGGCAGCACCAGGTCGCCGCGCTCTCCGGGGAGCAGGCTGGTCACCAGCAGCGCCGGCATCCCGGTCGCCGGGTCACCACGGCGTACCTCCAGGACGTCGGCGACGGGCAGGAGCCCGCGCACCAGACGCAGCAGCGCGGCGTCGACCTCGTGGGCCTGCTCACCGCGCGACCCCGGCTCCGCATAGATCCGTACGACGTGCCGCTCACCCGCCGCCTCGGCCAGGAAGGTCTGGCCCGACCAACCACCCTCGAGCGGGGTCAGGGAGGCGAAGTCCATCGGGCCATCGTGCCAACACCGTGCGAACCGGCCCTCAGGGGACCGCATGGGACCCGAGGTGGGCTAGCGTGACGGCGTGCAGGAACACTGGCCGCACCCGCCGGTCCGCGTCGAGCGTCGAGGCGTCAGCGAGGCCGAGTCGCGAGCGGCCAACGGCCCCGACTGGGACCGCTACGCGGATGAGTACCAAGCCACCCACGGCGAGTTCCTCGGCGACGCCGGGTTCGTCTGGGGGCCCGAGGGCCTCAGCGAGACCGAGGCCGGGATCCTGGGCGACGTGGCCGGCAAGCGCGTCCTCGAGGTCGGGTCCGGGGCCGGTCAGTGCTCACGCTGGGTCCGCACCCAGGGCGGGACGTCGTTCGGTCTCGACCTCTCGCACCGGCAGCTGCAGCACTCGCGCCGCCTCGACGAGCAGACCGGGGTGGCCGTCCCCTCGGTGCTCGGCACGGCGACCGACCTGCCCTTCGCCGCCGGGTCCTTCGACGTCGTCTTCTGCTCCTTCGGGGCGCTGCAGTTCGTCCAGGACCTCGAGCTCGCCGTGGCCGAGACGGCCCGGGTGCTGAGCCCCGGCGGGCGCTTCGCCTTCTCCATCACCCATCCCACGCGGTGGATGTTCCCCGACGACCCGAGCGAGGCCGGCCTGGTCGCCAGCCAGTCCTACTGGGACCGCACTCCCTACGTGGAGGTCGACGACAGCACCGGACAGGTCGCCTACGTGGAGCACCACCGCACGCTGGGTGACTGGGTGTCGGTGCTGGCGGCTGGAGGGTTCACCATCACCACGCTGCTGGAGCCGGAGTGGCCCGAGGGTCACGACCGGCTCTGGGGCGGGTGGTCGGCGGTGCGCGGGCGCTTCACGCCAGGCACCGCGATCTTCGGCTGCACCAAGGCCGCGCCTGTCTGAGGGCGGTCTCGACGCCTCGTCGCTGGCGCTCCTCGGGCTCGACCGGCGAGAGACCGGACGCTGAAATGCCGGACGCCGGGCCAC
>NZ_CALRWD010000053.1:0-31284 GCF_943371775.1 Nocardioides psychrotolerans | reverse complement strand
GTTGCAGCAGCTGCAACATCGCGCCGACTCGGCCGTGTCTGTGACGGCAGTCACGCGTTAGGCCTCCTGAGAACCCTCAGGAGGTCTTCGCATGTCACGTCGTCTGGTCGCCCTCGGAGCGACCCTGCTCCTCCCGCTCGTCGCCCTGGCTCCCGTGCCGCCCGCACCCGCGGCGCCGCTCGCAGCCGCGCCCACCGCCGAGCAGCGCCAGCGCCCCGCCCTCGTGATCAAGGTGCTGTCCAACCGCGCCGACCTGGTCTCCGAGGGGGACGCCCGGGTGGCGGTGGCGCCGGCGAAGGGCGTGCGGCTGCGGACGATCCGGGTCAGCCTGGGCCAGCGCGACGTCACGAAGCGCTTCGCCCTGCGGCCCAACGGCCGCTTCGAAGGCATCGTGACGGGCCTGAAGGTCGGTCGCAACGTGCTGACCGCGCGCGCCGGCGGCTTCTCCACGAGCGTGACGATCACCAACCACCCCGCCGGCGGCCCGATCTTCTCCGGGCCGCAGCTGGGCCCCTACGAGTGCCAGGCCACCGCGCGGGACGCGCAGTGCAACGAGCCGGCGTCGTACTCCCTGCTCTACCAGTCCTCCGACCCCACCAAGGGCGGCCTCCAGCCCTACGACCGCCAGGACCCGCCGAGCGACGTGGCGACCACGACGACCGACACCGGCGTCACCGTGCCGTTCGTCGTACGCCGGGAGGACGGCTTCCAGGACCGTGACCGCTACACGATCCTCACCCTGGTCCAGCTCGGGAAGCCGTGGGCTCCGTGGGCGCCCCAGCCGCAGTTCAACCACAAGGTGCTGATGACCCACGGTGGCAACTGCGGCGCGGCCTACGCGCCCGGCGAGCCGCCCCTGGAGGACTACTCCGGCACCATCCCGGCCGACACCCCGGGCATCACGCAGAGCTATGTCACCGCGCTCGGGCTGGGCTTCTCGGTGATCTCGACCGCGCTCGACAACACCGGGCACAACTGCAACGTCGCGATGCAGGCCGAGTCGCTGATGATGGCCAAGGAGCGGTTCGTCGAGCGCTACGGGCTGATCCGCTACACGATCGGCACCGGCTGCTCGGGCGGCTCGATCGCCCAGCACACGGTGGCCAACGCCTACCCCGGGATCTACCAGGGGCTGATCACGACCTGCTCCTACCCCGACACGCTGTCGGCCGGCGCCCAGTTCGCCGACTACCACCTGATGCGGCGCTACTTCGAGGACCCGAGCCGCTGGGCGCCGGGCGTGGTGTGGTCGCCGACCCAGATGGCCGACGTCGAGGGTCACATCTCGATCCTCAACTCCGTGGTCGCCGACGAGGGTCTCTTCAAGGCCGCGCTCAACCCGGAGACCGCCTGCCCGGGCACCCAGGACCCGGTCGCGGGCGACCGCCGCACCCGCTACGACTCCGAGACCAACCCCGGCGGGGTGCGCTGCTCGGTCCTCGACATCATGCAGAACGCGATCGGCCTGCGGCCGCGCTCGGTCTGGACGGCCCAGGAGAAGGCCGCCGGCCGTGGCTTCGCCGGGGTGCCCTTCGCCAACAAGGGCATCCTCTACGGCCTCGAGACGCTCAAGGCGGGCCGCATCACGACCGCCCAGTTCGTCGACCTCAACGAGAAGCTGGGCGGGCTCGACGTCGACTCCCAGCCGATCGCCGGTCGCACCCAGGGCGACGAGGCCTCGATCCGACGCGCCTACCGCACCGGCCTGGTCAACGAGGCCGAGAACCTCGACGACGTCGCGATCATCAACTTCGGCGGGCCCGACCCGGGCATCGCGCACGACTACGCCCACGCGTTCTGGACCGAGGAGCGCCTGATGCGCGACCAGGGCCACACCGACAACCGGGTCATGTGGTTCGGCGTCACGCCGCTGATCGGCGACCCCGGCTGGGCCAACGAGGCCCTGACCGAGATGGACCGGTGGCTGCGGGCGGTGGAGCGGGACCGCCGTACGGTCCCCCTGGCGCGCAAGATCGTCCAGGACAAGCCGGCCGACCTCACCGACCGCTGCTCCAACGTGCCCGGGGTGGGCGACGTGGCCGGCGAGGACGACGAGGTCGACTGCGCGCTCCCCGAGTCGCTGCAGCTGAGGCTCAGCACGCCGCGCGAGATGGCCGGCGACGACGTCTTCAACGACCGCCTCGCGTGCCGGCTCGAGCCGTTGCGGCGCAGCACCTTCGACTTCCTCCTGCTGCCGCTCTCCGACGCCCAGTGGGCGCAGCTCCGGGCGGTCTTCCCCGACGGCGTCTGCGACTACTCCGTGCCCGGTCGCGGTCGGGTGCGCACGCAGACCTGGCTGAGCTACTCCGACGCCTCCGGCGACGTGGTCCACGGCGGTCGCAACCTCCCGCCGCTGCCCGCCGGGTCGGCGGACGGTTGGTCGAGCGCGTCGTTCCGGGAGATCCTCCGACGCTGAGCCCGCCGCATGGCGCACAATCCCCCTGGGAGCCGAGGGGGCAGGGGTCATGGCGGTCGCAGGGCATGAGGGCTGGTCGGACTCGTCCGCGCGCGCCGTGCTGCAGCTGATGGTGGAGTCGGTCGCGGAGCTGATCGGCTTCGAGGTGGCGGCGCTCTCGGTGGTGGTGGACGACCAGCTCGCGACGGTCGCCTACACCGGGCCCGAGGAGTTCCGCGCCTACCTCGAGCAGCCCGACCCTGTCAGCGTGCTCGACCCGGTGCTCGCCCAGGCGGACGCCCACGGTCGGCTGCGGTGGCTCGCGGCGGAGGACTACGAGCACGACCTCGAGGGCCACTGGGTCGCCTTCGACGCCGTCGACCCCCACGGCCCCGACGCCTGGCGACCGCACGACGTGCTGATGGCGCTGCTGACCGACGACGAGGGGCGCCTGGTGGGCGTGCTCTCGGTCGACCGGCCGGTCTCGGGTCTCCGCCCTGACGAGCCTCGGCGGCGCCTGCTCGAGCGCTATGCCGCGCAGGCCGAGCGTGCCGTGCTCACCGCCTTCGAGCGCGAGGAGCTCGTCCGCCGCGTCGCCCACGCCGAGTCGGCCCGGCAGCTGATCAGGTCGGCCTCGATGCCTGCCCAGGCCTCGCTCGAGGCGGTGCTCGACCACACCCACGGGCCGCTGGTCGAGGGCTTCGGGGCGAGCGGGTCCTGGATCCAGGTGCTCGACCCGGAGGGCCACGACCGTGGCCGGGCCCGCAGCCACGACGGCACGACGATCGAGCTGACCGGTCGCATGGTGGAGCTCGCCCACCGGCTGGCCCCGCGGCTGTGGGCCCAGCAGCACGTCCTGGAGCTCAGCGTGGACGAGCCGGTCATCGACGACCGGCTGCACGACGTCGCGCTGCAGCAGCTGGCCGACCTCGGGCTGTCCCGCGCGCTCGGGATCCCCCTGGGCGTGGGCGCGGAGTGCCTGGGCCTCCTGGTGCTGACCCGTCGTGCCACGGACCCGCCGTGGTCCTCCGACGAGGTGGAGTCGGCGCTGCCGATCGGCCACGACCTGGGCGCCGCGCTGCTGACCGCGCGGGCCCTGGAGCGGGAGCGTGCGGTGGTGCGGGAGCTCCAGGCGCTCGACGACTACCGCAGCCAGCTCATCTCCACGCTCTCCCACGAGCTGCGCACGCCGCTCGCCGTCATCGCCGGCAACCTCGAGCTCATGGCCGACCTCGACCTCGACGGGGCGGGCGCGCGCTGCCGCGACGCGATGACCCGGGGCACGACACGCATGCAGAAGGTCGTCGACGACCTCCTCCTGCTGGCCCGTGTCAGCCACCCGCTGCACCCGTTGGACCTCGCCGACGTCGACCTGTGCCAGGTCGTCGGCGACATCGTCGAGCTCGTCGCCTCCACCGCCGTGGCCAAGGACCTCACCCTGCGCCTCGAGCTCGAGCCCGGCGGCCTCCTCGTGCCCGGCGACGCCGGCGAGCTCGACCGCCTCGTGGGCAACCTGGTGAGCAACGCCGTGAAGTACACCGCCGCCGGTGGCACGGTCACCGTCTCCGCCTGCCGCCGTGGCACCGACGCGGTCCTCCAGGTCGCCGACGACGGCCTCGGCATCTCCGAGGAGGACCAGATCGGGCTCTTCCACCCGTTCTTCCGCACCACCAACCCCGAGGCGCTCCGCGAGCCCGGCACCGGCCTGGGCCTCGCCATCGTCGCCACGATCGTCGAGCGTCACGCCGGCCGGGTCGAGGTGCGCTCACAGCCCGGCGTCGGCACGACGTTCACGGTCACGCTGCCGACGGGCTGACGTCGCACCGTCGTCGGTCGAACCCGACAGGCGTAGCCGAACGTACTCATTGCTCCCGACCATCGCCTCGTCAGGCGTGGCGACGGGTGGTTGAACTCGATTGAGTACGTCCGACTACGGAGTCTGGTGCTCGAGCTGCTCCGCGAGGTCCACGATCGCCCGACCGACCGCCGCGGGGCCCAGCAGCGGGCTGGGGACGAGAAGGATCACCGGATCAGTGTGGCTGGGCCGCTCGTCTCAGGACCCGCGAGGCGCGTTGCGGCGTCGTCCGAGCCGGAAGCCGAGGCCCCCGGCGAGCACGACCAGACCCGCCGCCGCCGCGGCACCGCCCATCAGCTGCCATCGCGACACGACCATCGCCGACGTGCCGCTCAGCGTGTCGCCCCACCCCATCTGCCAGTCGGCGCCCTCGCTCGGCGGCGTGTAGGCGAACCAGCCGAAGTCGCTCGAGGACGTCTGGGAGGACAGCACCACGGCGACGCCGCCGAGCACGAGCGCGAGGCCGAGGAGCCACCACAGATGACGAAGCACCTGGGGAGTATGCGCTGCTGATGGAGCGGACGCGAGGATTTGAACCTCGACCCCTTCCCTGGAAGGGAAGCGTGCTGCAACTACACCACGTCCGCGGAGCCAGCCTCTGACGAGCCTGACGTGTCAGAAGTATGGACCATCGCGTCCGGCGCCGGCCGGGTCACCCCAGGTAGCGCACGTCGATCGGGCTCTCCGCCACGTCGAGTCCCTCGCCTGCGAGGTGGACGCGCCAGGCGCCGGCGCCCGGGCGGGACGAGACGGCCTCGTGGAGCTCGCCGTCGCGGAAGACCAGCGCGCAACCGTCGTCGGCCGCGACGCCGGCGGGCAGGGAGCCGGTGGCGACGAGGTCGACGTACGTCGGGCGCCGCTCGGCCTCGCCGTCGAAGTGCGGGCAGGCGGAGCCGGTGAGGAGGCCGAGGCCGTCGTGGAGCGGGGCGAGGGGCCCGAAGGAGTCGGTGACGGACGCCTCGAACCAGCAGTTCATGCCGGCGCTGATGCCGGCGAGGACGACGCCGGCCTCCACCGCCTCGACGAGGATCGCGTCGAGGCCGTGCAGGCGCCACAGGGCCAGCAGGTTGGCAGTGCTGCCGCCGCCGACGTAGATCACGTCCTGGTCCAGGACGAAGGAGCGCAGGTCGACGTGGTCGAGGTCCGCGAGGCGGAAGAGCTGCAGGGAGCCGGTCTCGGCGCGGCCGTCGAAGGCGGCGAGGAAGCGGTCGACGTAGCTCTCCGCGTCACCGCTCGCCGTCGGGACGAAGCAGACCCGGGGCAGCCCGTCCGCGCCCCGGCGGCGGGTGGCCAACGAGAGCACGTGGTCGTCGAGCAGGGGGTTGTCGGGCTCCATCGAGAAACCGCCGCCCCCGAGGGCGACGATGGTGCCGCGCCTCATCCGAGAGCGGCCGAGACGACCTCGCGGGCCTCGTCCTGCACCCGGGCGAGGTGCTCTGGGCCTTGGAACGACTCGGCGTAGATCTTGTAGACGTCCTCGGTCCCCGAGGGCCGGGCGGCGAACCAGGCCGAGGCGGTGGTGACCTTGAGACCACCGATCTTGGCGCCGTTGCCGGGCGCCTCGGTGAGCTTGGCGCTGATCTCCTCGCCGGCCAGCGTGGTGGCGCTGACGTCGTCGGGGGAGAGGGCGGCGAGCTTGGCCTTCTGGGCGCGGTCGGCGGGGGCGTCGATGCGGGCGTAGGCCGGGTCCCCGTGCTCGGCGACCAGGTCGGCGTAGTGCTGGCTCGGGGTGCGGCCGGTGCGGCCGGTGATCTCCGAGGCGAGCAGGGCCAGGATGATCCCGTCCTTGTCGGTCGTCCAGGTGCTGCCGTCGGTCCGCAGGAACGACGCGCCGGCCGACTCCTCGCCGCCGAAGCCGAAGGACCCGTCGATCAGGCCGGGCACGAACCACTTGAAGCCGACCGGCACCTCCACCATCGGCTTGCCGAGCGACGCGGCGACACGGTCGATCATCGAGGAGGAGACCAGCGTCTTGCCGATGCGGGCGCGGTCGGGCCAGCCGGGGCGGGCGCCGCCGAAGAGGTAGCCGATCGCGACGGCGAGGAAGTGGTTGGGGTTCATCAGGCCGCCGTCGGGGGTGACGATGCCGTGGCGGTCGGAGTCGGCGTCGTTGCCGGTCGCGATGTCGAAGGCGTCCTTGCGGGCGATCAGCGAGGCCATGGCGTGGGGCGAGGAGCAGTCCATCCGGATCTTCTCGTCCCAGTCGAGCGTCATGAAGCGCCAGGTCGGGTCGACCAGCGGGTTGACCACGGTGAGGTCGAGCCGGTGGCGCTCGGCGATCGCGGCCCAGTAGTCCACGCTGGCCCCGCCCAGCGGGTCGGCGCCGATCCGCACGCCGGCCTCGCGGATCGCGTCGAGGTCGAGGACCTGCGGGAGGTCGTCGACGTAGGTGCCGAGGAAGTCGTAGGAGGACGCCGCGGCCCGGGCGCGGGCGAAGGGGACCCGTCGTACGCCGTCGAGGCCGGCGGCGATCAGCGCGTTGGCGCGCGCGGCGATCACCGAGGTGGCGTCGGAGTCGGCAGGGCCGCCGTGGGGCGGGTTGTACTTGAAGCCGCCGTCGCTCGGCGGGTTGTGCGAGGGGGTGACCACGATGCCGTCGGCCAGCCCGGCGCCCGAGCCTCGCCCCGAGTGGGACAGCGACTTGCCGAGGTTGGCGCGCAGGATGGCGTGGGAGACCGCGGGCGTGGGGGTGTAGCGGTCGTCGGCGTCGACGAGGACCGTCACGTCGTTGGCGGCGAGGACCTCCAGCGCCGTGGCCCAGGCCGGCTCGGAGAGCGCGTGGGTGTCGCGACCGATGAAGAGCGGGCCGTCGTAGCCCTGCTCCTTGCGGTAGTCGCAGATCGCCTGGGTCGTGGCCAGGATGTGGTGCTCGTTGAACGACGTCTTCAGGCTGGTGCCGCGGTGCCCGCTGGTGCCGAAGGCGACCTGCTGGTCGACGTCCTCCGGGTCGGGGGTCTGGGTGTAGTACGCCGTCACCAGGTGGGCGACGTCGACGAGGTCCTGGGGCTGGGCAACGGTGCCTGCGCGGGATTCGGCCATGGCGCCATCATGCACCGCGTCGGAGGGGGAGCAGCTAGAAGCGACCCTCGCGGGCGTAGAGCGCCGCCCCGATGATGCCGGCCTTGTTGCGCAGCAGGGCCGGGATGATCGGCGTCTCGATCTCGATCATCGGCAGGAACGTCGCGGCGTGCTTGCTGACCCCGCCGCCGACGACGATCAGGTCGGGGGAGAAGAGCCGCTCGAGCACGCGGTAGTAGGTGGTCAGCCGCTCGGCCCACTCCTGCATGCTCAGGTCCTCGCTCTCCCGGGCGCTGTTGGCCGCCCGGTGCTCGGCCACGTGGCTGTCGATCTCGAGGTGGCCGAGCTCGGAGTTGGGCACCAGCACGCCGTCGTGCACCAGCGCGGAGCCGATGCCCGTGCCGAGGGTGGTCAGGATGACGAGGCCGCGCTGGTTGCGGGCCGCCCCGAAGCGCACCTCGGCGATCCCCGCGGCATCGGCGTCGTTGAGCACGTGCACGTCGCGGCCCGTGGCGGAGGAGAAGAGCTGGTCGGCGTCCGCGCCGATCCAGGCGTCGTCGATGTTGGCAGCGCTGCCGACGACCCCTCGTCGTACGACGCCCGGCACGGTCACGCCCACCGGGCCGGTGTGGTCGGGGAAGCGTCCCAGGAGCTCGGCGAAGACCTCGGCGACGGCCTCGGGGGTGGAGGGCTGCGGGGTCGGGATGCGCTCCCTGTCGGCCGCGAAGTCACCGGTCTCGAGGTCGACCGGTGCCCCCTTGATGCCGGAGCCGCCGAAGTCGATGCCCAGGGGGTGGTCCGTGCTCATGCTGGTCATCACATCACGGCCACCGGATGCGTCACCGAGGTGCACGCGGGTGAGCTGGTCCCGGCGGCGGCTACGGGCCGGTCTTGATGCGCAGGTCGGTGCCGATGGTCTGGGTGCCGCGCTGAAGGCCGTGGGAGTAGGTCAGGTCGACGCCGTCGGTGCGGACGACGCCCGGTCGTGACGCGGTGACGAGCAGGACCAGCTGCTGGGAGAGCGCCGATCCTGTGTCCAGGACGGTGCCGTCCTCCAGCGGTGTCCGGCCCGCACAGACGTCGGCGAGGATGTCGCCGCCCCCGACGCCGAGCGCGCCGGTGCCGGCGTCAGGGAAGACGCTCGGATGCGTGTGCCAGTGCCAGGCCCACCCCGCACTGGCGACGAGCAGGAGGGCCGAGACGGCGCTTTCAAGCGGTGGTTGCACCTGTGGTGGGTGAGAGGCCATGCGGTCCTCGTTGGAGCATGGTTTGACGGTGGAGGAGCGGCGAGTGGCAGTTTCCAGCAAGACCCCTCGACGCGAGGTTCGTTGCAACAACAGGTTGAGCTGAAGGCGTTGACCCTGAGAGCGAGGTGACATATAATCAAACGTATGTTCGGCATCTCGGCACTGACTGGATCGGTGGGTTGCGCGGCGGCACCCACCGATCTCACAGGGCTGCCGGTCGAGCCCGACCTCACCACCGACGACCGCGGTCTGGTGGACCAGCTCGAGGCTCTGGAGCGTCGGACGAGTGCGGCGGCAGCAGCGAAGGCCCGTCTGACGGCCGAGCTCCACGCCCGCCGGGTCGCCCGCGACGCTGAGCGGAGGGTCCCGACGGCGCGCCGCGGACGCGGGGTGGCCCACGAGGTCGCGCTCGCCCGCCGAGAGTCGCCCCACCACGGCCGCGAGCACCTCGCGCTCGCGCTGGCCCTGGTCCACGACCTCCCCGAGACCCTGGCCGCGCTGGAGCGAGGTGACATCGACGAGCGCCGCGCGATGATCATCGCCCGTGAGTCCGCCGATCTCCCCCGCGAGGATCGGCAGGCCCTCGACGCGGGCCTCGCCGGCTCGACGCCGTCGCTCGGCGAGCGCGAGCTCACCGTCGCCGCACGCCGCCTGGCCTGCGAGCTCGACGGCTCCGGGGCCGAGCAGCGGTCCCGTCGCGCCCGCTCCCGCCGACGGGTCACCATGCGCGCCCTTCCTGATGCGATGGCCCGGATCAGCGCCGAGGTCCCGGCCGAGGACGCCGTGCTCGTCTGGGACTCCCTGCGCGAGCACGCCGACCTGCGCCGCGCGATCGGTGACGATCGCGGCCGCGACCAGGTCCTCGCTGACGAGCTCGTGCAGCGGCTGGTCCGTCCCGTCACGTCCACGGCGCGCAACGTCGAGGTCCAGCTCGTCATGGACGCGGCCGCTTTGCTCGGCGCCGACGACACCTCCCCGCCCCACCTGGTCGGCCACGGGCCGATCCCGCACGGCGTCGCCACCGAGCTCCTCGCCGACGAGGACGCCCACGTGCTGATCCGGCGCCTCTTCGCCCACCCCGACGACGGCACCCTGGTCGCGATGGACTCGAAGGGCGTCGTGTTCACCTCACGGCTGCGCCGACTGCTCTTCGCGCGCGATGGCGAGACCTGCCGCACGCCGTGGTGCGACGCCCCGGTGCGTCACGGCGACCACGTCACTCCGCGAGCCCGTGGCGGCGCCACGACCCTCGACGGCGGTCAGGGACTCTGCGAGGCCTGCAACTACGCCAAGGAGTCACCCGGCTGGCGCCACCGCACCCGTTCGGCGTGGCCGGCGCGACATCACGTGGAGATCACCACCCCCACCGGGCACATCCACGACTCCCACGCCCCACCCCTGCCGGTCCGAGCGAGCCCGGCGTGCACGTGTCGCACCACGACCATGACCGTCGAGATCTACCGACCCCTGCGCCAGGTCGACGTCCAGCTCACCGCCTGAGCCTTCCTAGGGTGGGGGCATGCGCACCGTGCTGCTCGGGGACAGCCACCTGGCCCGTGTCCGCCGCCGGCTCGACGTGATCGGAGACGACGTCCTCAACGCCGCGGTCGGTGGCGCCTCGGTGCGGGCGCTCGGGGCGCAGGCTGTCACCGCCGGACTCCGCAGCGACGACACTGTCGTGGTCTCGGTCGGCACCAACGACGCGGCGCCGTGGAAGCAGGTGCCCCTGGCGGACTTCAGCACCCTCCTCAGCGAGTGGGTGCGCTCGATCGACGTCGACGGCTGGGTCTACGTGACGCCGCCCGGCGTCGACGAGCGCCGGCTCACCGGACCGGGCGATCGCACCAACCAGGTGATCGACACCTACCGCGCCGCGGCGATCGAGGTCTTCAGGTCGGCGGGTGCCCGCGTGGTCCACGCCGACCGGCTGCTGACGCCGCTCGGGCCGGCTGCCTTCGTCGACGACGGGCTGCACCTCACGGGCAGGGCCTACGACCTGGTGCTCCCGGCTATCGCGGCGGCCGTCGGCACAGCACCGTCAGCTCCGGGCGGCGGTCAGGCAGATGTCGTCGAGGATCTGGAAGCGGCCGGCGACCTCGGGCAACCAGACGGCGACGTCTGAGAGCCGGGCTGTCTCGATCAGCCGCTCCAGCTCGACAAGCCCCTCGTCGATGAAGCCCAGCGTCGACACCGCGCCGCGCTCGAGCCCACTGGCCTCGTCGCTGTCGTCGAGGGAGGAGACCACCTCGGGACTGCGCTCGTGCCAGGCGGTGATCGCCGCCCGCGTCCGGTCGAGGTCGTTGAAGTAGCCACCGGCCCGGGCCGCATCGGCCGCGCGCGCCCGACCGACCGCCTCATCGGTCTCCGAGACGACGCCGCGCAGTGCGTCGCGGTGGTGCAGCCAGGTGTCGCAGGCGCCGTCCACCCGGCGTACGTCGGCGTCGCTGACCCACCACCACGACGTCACGATCAGCACGAGTCCCGCGCCTGCCGTCGCCAGCCGTCGTGGCCCACCCTTCGTCACGCCGACAACGCTCTCATGCGGGGTCGCTCTGAGCCGGAGGCCGGCCCACAGGTCTGTGAGCGCCTGGGCGCGATGGAGCGAGGTCAGGCCGCGTCCCTGGAGGAGACGTCGAGCCCCCTCCGGGTCCGGAGCCCCAGGGCGACCAGGGCGGCGACCGCGAGCGCGGTGAGGGCGGCGCGCCACGGAGTTCCGCTCCAGAACGCGTCGAGCACCGCCAACCCGACGCTGACGTAGACGGCTGCCCAGACCAGGGCGCCGAGCGCGAGCGCGGGCAGGTAGCGGCGCAGCGGCATCCGGACGCTCCCGGCCGCGGCGTTGACGGCCGTCTGCACGCCCACGGTGAGGAAGCAGAGCGTGACCGCCGGAGGGCCGTAGCGCGCGATCGCCCGCTCCGCGCGGACCACGGCGGGCCGCTCCAGGAACGAGGTGTGCCGACCGCCCACGCTGCGCGCGCCCCGGGCGAGGGCATAGGTCACACCCGCGCGCCCGAAGGCGACGACGGTGAGGAAGACGAAGAGTGCGGCGACGGGCCAGTCCTCGGGCACCCCTCCAGGCTCTCAGCGGGGAGGTGGCTCCACCAGGGACCGAGGTCCCGACCCGTCGACCATCGAGGCCGACACCGCGGGCGGCAGCTCGACGCGTCGGGGCGTCCAGTCGTGGACGACCGACGAGCCGGCGACGAGGTCGTGCAGCGCACGGCGGTCAGGATGCACGACGGCGAGCAGGTAGCCCAGGCCCAGGAGGATCGCACTCACCGGCAGCATCATCGTGCGCACCAGCGACCCCCAGGCACCCAGCGGCGCGCCGTCACGTCGTACGACGCGGAGGCCGACGAGCGTCATCCCGGGCGTCCGACCGGCCACCTCGAGGCTGAGGAACACGTAGGCGAAACCGCCGAGCGCGGCCAGCGCCAGCCACCACGGCTGGGTCGACAGGTCGACGGTGATCGCAGCGTCGAAGAGCGTGCGGGAGAGGAAGTCCAGCCCGGCCAGTGCCAGCGTGCCGGAGGTGGCGAGCAGCCAGACGTCGGCGGCGGCCGCGGCCAGGCGGGTCACGGGCCCGGCGTAGCGACCGGTCACGTCCAACCGACCGTCGCGGCTCACCACGGGCTCGGCGGTGCCGAGCGAGGAGGGCGACTGGCCCCAGGCCGAGCGCCGCCGACGCAGGAGCGAGTCCACGACCCGGGCGACGAGGACGTCGACGACCACCAGCTGGCGACGGGCGGTGTCGAGCGCGGTGCCGGCGAAGCGCCCGGTGCTCTCGGCGACGATGTCGGGGACCCCGGAGCGGCGCACCAGGGCGTCGACGTCGGCGCGCTCGAGGAGCCGGTCGATGTCGACCCGGTCGAGCAGCCGGTCCACGTCGACGCGCTCGAGGAGCCGGTCGACGTCCACCCGGTCGAGCAGGGCGTTGACGTCGATCTGGTCCAGCACGATGTCGGGGTCGATCGCGCCGACGACCCGGCCGGTGACCGCGCCGCTGAACCGGCCGACGAGGCCGGCGAGATCCGCGCTGCGGGACGGATCGGGATCGGTCACCTCGACATCATCGCACCGGTAGCCTCACGCAGGTGAAGGCTGTGACCTGCCAGGACGGCGTCCTCGACGTCGCCGACGTGCCCGACCCGGTGCCTGCTCGCGGGCAGGTGCTGCTGGACATCCTGGCCTGCGGCATCTGTGGCTCCGACCTCCACGCGCGGCACCACTGCGACGAGATGGCGCAGGACGCGGCCGAGTCCGGCTACGACGCGTTCATGCGCTCCGACGAGTCCGTCGTCATGGGCCACGAGTTCTGCGGCGAGGTCGTCGACCACGGCCCGCGGACCCGCCAGCGCTTCACGCCCGGCACCCCGGTCGTCGCCATGCCCCTGCTGCGCAACGCCGGCGGCGTCCACACGACCGGCCTCTCGACGCTGGCTCCCGGCGCCTACGCCGAGCAGGTCGTCGTCCAGGACGCCCTGACCTTCGCCGTCCCCAACGGCCTCGACCCCCACGCCGCCGCGCTGACGGAGCCGATGGCCGTCGCCCTCCACGCCGTACGACGGGGGCAGGTGGGCCGGCGTCAGGTCGCCTTCGTCATCGGCTGCGGCCCGATCGGCCTCGCCGTCATCGCCATGCTCAAGGCCACCGGGGTGCGCACCGTGGTCGCCAGCGACTTCTCCGCCGGCCGACGCGCGCTGGCCACGGCCGTGGGCGCCGATGTCGTCGTGGACCCGGCCGTCGAGTCGCCGTACACCTCCTTCGAGGACCGCTTCATCACCGCCGCCGGCCTCTTCGAGCTGGCCGTCGGCACCATGGAGAAGCTGCGTGCGGTGCCGCTGCTGCCCTGGTCGAAGGTCATGCACGCCGCCGAGGCGGCCGGTGCCAACCCGTCGGGTCCCGTCGTCTTCGAGTGCGTCGGGGTGCCCGGCATCATCAACCAGATCATCACCGACGCGCCGATCTACTCCCGCGTCGTCGTGGTGGGGGTCTGCATGGGCGCCGACCAGCTGCGCCCGGCGATCGCCATCAACAAGGAGGTCGACCTGCGCTTCGTGCTGGGCTACACGCCCCGTGAGTTCCACGACGCGCTGCAGCTGCTCGGCGAGGGCACCGTCGACCCGACCCCCCTGATGACCGGCACCGTCGGCCTCGACGGCGTCGACGCCGCCTTCACCGCCCTCGGCGACCCGGAGAAGCACGCCAAGATCCTGGTCGTCCCGCGCAGCACCGCCACCTCGGTCGTCTGAGATGGGGTCGTCTGAGATGGGCCTCCCTTCGCCGACCGGGAGCGCCTGGCTTGCCTTCCTCGTCGCGAGCATCCTCTTCATCCAGGTCCCGGGCCCGAGCCTGCTCTTCACGATCGGCCGCGCGCTGACCGTCGGGCGCCGCGACGCGCTCCTCTCGGTGGTCGGCAACGCGCTCGGCATCCTGGCCCAGATCGTCCTGATCGCCCTCGGCCTCGGCGCGGTCGTGGCCGCCAGCGCGACGGCCTACACGGTCCTCAAGCTCGCCGGTGCGGCGTACGTCGTGTGGCTGGGCGTGCAGTCGATCCGGCACCGCGGCGACGCGCGAGCGGCGCTCGTCGGGCTCGAGAGCGGGGCGATCTCCCCCCACGCGGTCCGGACGAGGGCGAGCCGCTCGCTGCGGATCGGCGCCGTCGTCGGGGTGACCAACCCCAAGACCCTGGTGTTCTTCGTGGCGTTCCTGCCGCACTTCGTCGACGAGTCGGCCGGCAGCACCGGCGTCCAGGTCGTCCTCCTGGGCGTGGTCTTCTGCCTCCTCGCGGTGGCCTCCGACAGCGTGTGGGCGCTGGCCGCGAGCAGGGCACGCGACTGGTTCGCCCGACGCCCCGAGCGCCTCGACACCCTCGGCGCGGCCGGCGGCACCATGATGGTCGGCCTCGGCGTGACCATGGCGGTGGTTGAGTAGGACCCGTCTCCTAGGGTCGGTCCCATGGAGCAACGGACACTGGTGACATCCCCGGTCTCGGTCGTGGGACTCGGGACCTGGCAGCTCGGCGCCGACTGGGGCGAGGTCTCGGAGAGCGACGCCCGCGACGTGCTGGAGGCCTCGGCCGAGGCGGGCGTGACGTTCTACGACACTGCCGACGTCTACGGCGACGGCCGCAGCGAGAAGGTCGTCGGCCGCTTCCTGGCCGCCCATCCCGACGCCGGCCTCACCGTCGCGACCAAGATGGGACGCCGCGCCGAGCAGCTGCCGGAGAACTACGTGGCCGCCAACTTCCGCCGGTGGATCGACCGCTCGCGCACCAACCTCGGCGTCGACACGGTCGACCTCGTGCAGCTGCACTGCCCGCCGTCGGCCACGATCGACGACGACCGCACCTACGACGCCCTCGACGCCCTGGTCGAGGACGGCTCGATCGCGGCCTACGGCGTCAGCGTCGAGACCGCAGCGCAGGCGCTCAGCGCCATCGCCCGGCCCCACGTCGCGTCGGTCCAGATCATCCTCAACGCCTTCCGCCTCAAGCCCCTCGACGAGGTGCTGCCGGCCGCGCAGGCCGCCGGCGTCGGCATCATCGCCCGCGTCCCGCTCGCCTCGGGCCTGCTCTCGGGCCGCTACGACCGCGAGACGACGTTCGCCCCCGACGACCACCGCACCTACAACCGCGACGGCAGCGCCTTCGACGTCGGCGAGACCTTCTCGGGGGTCGACTTCGAGACCGGGGTCCAGGCGGCGCAGGACTTCAGTCGTCTCGTGGCCGCCGAGGCACCCGAGGGCGTCACGCCCGCCCAGGCTGCGATCGCCTGGGTCTGGCAGCAGCCCGGCGTCACGACCGTCATCCCCGGCGCCCGCAACACCGAGCAGGCGCGGGCCAACGCCGCCGCCGGTGCCGTGGCGACGCTCGGCGAGGACTTCCTCGCCGGGGTGCAGGACCTCTACGACGCGCGGATCCGCCCGGCGGTGCACGATCGCTGGTGAGCCGGACCAGCCCGGGCCGGACCAGATCGGGCCGGACTAGCTCCGGCCGGCGGCCTCGGCGAGCAGCTTGTCGACGAGGACGACGAGCCCCTTGAGGCTGAAGGGCTTCGTGACGTAGTCGTCGGCCCCGGCCAGCAGGCCGCGCTCACGGTCGTTGGGGTGGGCCAGCGCGGTGAGCAGGACGATCGGCATGTCCGCGCGTCGGGTGCCGGCGCGCACCTCGCGGATGACGTCGAGCCCGGACTTGTCGGGCATCGACACGTCGAGGACGGCGACGTCGAAGTCCCGCTCCGCGTGCTTGGCGAGGGCCTGAGCGCCGTTGGAGACCGCGACGACGTCGTGGCCGGACTTGGTCAGGTGCAGCTCGAGCAGGAAGCAGATGTCGGGGTCGTCGTCAGCGACCAGCACGGACGCCATCGGTTCCCCCTAGCCCCGAGCCACCCCTCGGCGGCTCTCCTCGCAGCCCAGCATGTCACCAGGGGCTCCTGCGCGGAGGCCGAATCGGTGAGGAGCCGTCAGACAGGCACGGCGAGGTCCGTCGGTCCCGCGCGGCCGCGCAGGACCGTGCTCCCCTCGCGCCGCCACCGCCGTGCCTCGTCCTCGCCGGCGGACTCGACGCTCTCCCAGGAGACCAGCAGCCGCCCCTCGACGTCCTTGGCCAGGTCGGTGAGCCGGGACGCGGAGTTCACCGCGTCGCCGATGACCGTGTACTCGAAGCGCTCGTGGTGCCCGACGTTGCCGGCCACGACCTCGCCGGTCGCGACGCCGACGCCGGCGCCGATCTCCGGCACCTCGACCGCGAGCCGCTCGGCCATGGCCCGTGCTGCGGCGAGCGCGGCACCGGCGTGATCGGGCAGCTCGACGGGAGCGCCGAAGATGGCGAGCACGGCGTCGCCGATGAACTTGTTGACCAGCCCGTGGTGCCGGTCGACCTCGTCGACGACCACGCCGAAGAAGCGGTTGAGCACCGCGACCACCTCGGCGGGCGAGTGCTCGCTGGCATAGGTCGTCGAGCCCACGAGGTCGACGAAGACCACCGAGACCACGCGCGTCTCGCCACCGAGCTCGACCAGGCCCGAGGAAGCGGCCTCCGCCACCTCCCGACCGACGTGACGACCGAAGACGTCGCGGATGTGCTCGCGCTCCCGCAGGCCCTGGACCATCTGGTTGAAGCCACTCTGGAGCATCCCGAGCTCGGTGCCGTCGTAGACCACGACCTCGCGGTCGAAGCGGCCCTGCTCGACGTCGAGGAGCGCGTCGCGCACGGACACGATCGGCGCGACGACCGATCGGGCGTTGAGGATGGTGATCAGCAGGCCGAAGCTCAGCACCACCGCGCACAGCACCAGCGTGATGACCGCCAGGCGCTCCAGGGAGGTCTGGTCGTCGACGAGCGCGAGGACGGCCGCGATCGCCAGCCCCGTCACCGGGGTCGCGGTGCCCAGCACCCAGAAGATCACCATCCGGGCGCCCACGCCGGCCCCGCGGGGGCGGCTGCTGACCCGTTCGTCGGCCAGTGCGCGCGCCGAGATCGGGCGCAGGGCGAACTCCGAGAGCAGGTAGGCCACCCCCGACACGATCAGTCCGGCGATGCCGACGGTCAGGCCGGTCGCCGTCGCGCGGCCCGGCTGGATGAGCACGGCGAGCAGGGTGAACAGCACCGTCGCCCCCAGCCACAGCAGCGCCTGCATCTGGGTGAGTCGCAGCGGCACCCGCAGGGCCGTACGACGGTCCCCGTCGTCGGGCGAGCGGCCCGCGGTCGCCCAGCGCAGGGCCCGCAGCGTGGTCGCCGTACCGACCGAGGCGCCGACGACCACGGCGACCGCGACGTAGACCGGCACAGCGATGGCCAGGGCCACGACCGTGGCGGCGCTCGGCCGGGGCGCGGGCACCATGAAGGAGGAGATGAGGAAGACCAGCCCGGCGCCGATCAGGTTGGTCGTGACGAGCAGCAGCGTGAGCAGGACCTGGACCCGGATCCGCAGCGCGCGGGCGGACTGGTCCACCGCGCCGAGCAGGCGCGAGCCGAAGGGGTTGCGCCGCCGCCCCGGGAGATCGTCGCGCTGCGGCATGCTCGGACCTTAAGGCCGGCGCCCTCGCCATGTGACCGCATCCCGGCTTTCGCGCCCGCGGCTAGGCGCGACATCGCATACTTTCCGGGTGAGCGCCATGGGGAGCAACAGGTGAGTCAGGCGACGGCTGAAGCCGTCGACGCCCCCAAGCGCACCCGGCTCAACTACCGCCCCGACATCGACGGGATCCGCGGCGCCGCGGCGATCGGCGTCATGGGCTACCACGCCAACGTGCCCGGCTTCGAGGGGACGTTCATCGGGCTCGACCTGTTCTTCGTGCTGTCGGGCTTCGTCATCACCAACCTGCTGCTCAACGAGTACGACCGCAGCGGCACCATCAAGTGGGGCGCTTTCTACGCCCGTCGCGCGCGGCGGCTGATCCCCGCCAAGATCACGATGCTCGTCGGTGTGCTGATCCTGAGCTACTTCCTGCTCACCCCGGTCGGTGCGCAGCAGGAGACCGCCCGGTCGGTGGCCGCCGCGGCCGGCTTCGTCTCCAACATCTTCTTCTGGCAGATCTCCGGCGAGGTGGAGTACTTCGCCCACCAGCCCGGCACCGGGGTGCTGCTGCACACCTGGTCGCTCTCGGTGGAGGAGCAGTTCTACCTGATCCTGCCGATCCTGCTGATCCTGGCGGTGGCGATCTCCCGCCTGCTGCGCTTCGACGTACGCCGGATCCTGCTGGTCGCCTGCCTCGGCCTCACCGCCGGCTCGGTCTACCTCGCCGTCGCGTGGGCGGAGAGCAGCCCTGAGGCCGCCTACTACCTCCCGATGTCGCGGGCCTACGAGTTCCTGCTCGGGGTCGCGCTCTCGCTAGTCGTGGCCAAGGTGACCCTGCCGCGCTGGATCCGCGAGATCCTCGGCATCGTCGGGCTCGCGATCGTCGTCTACGCCGTGATCTTCCCGCTCTCCACCGTCGGCTACCCCAACACCACGGCGCTCGTGCCCTGCGCCGCGGCGATCGCCCTGGTCTGGGCCGGCTGCGGCTCGGACACCCTGGCGACGAAGGTGCTGAAGTTCCCCCTGTTCGTGGGCCTCGGCCTGGTCTCCTACGGCTGGTACCTCTGGCACTGGCCGCTGCTGGTCATCGGCGAGTCGGTCAACCTGGCCCCACCGCCGCTGGCCATCCGCATCGGGCTGGTGCTGCTGGCGCTGGGCATCGCCCTGCTCAGCTACCGCTACATCGAGGGCGTGTTCTACGCCCGCGGTGGCGGCGCGGCGCCGTCGGTCAGCTTCAAGCCGCGCAACGCCATCCTCGTCGGGGTCACGGCCATGGCGACGGTCGCGGCCCTGGGCGGCGGGGCGCTCGCCGTGGCACGCGACCAGTCCACCTCGGACAAGTGGACCCAGGTGCAGGCCCAGCTCGACGACTACCCACTGATGCCGCCGGTGTGCGTCAAGCGCGAGGACCTCATCCCGCAGCGGCCCGGGGCCTGCAACCTCACGGCCTTCGACGCGGACCTCCCCACGATCGTGCTCTGGGGCGATTCCCACGCCTGGATGATGATCCCGGCCGCACGGGCCGCGATCGCCAACCGCGACGTCAACCTGGTGGCCTTCGTCATGGGCTCGTGCCCGCCGATGGACCCGGACAGGTCGGCCACCGACCGCAAGCGGCCGCTCGACTGCGTGGTCAACAACGAGCTGGCCCTCGACTACGTCGGCGACCTGGTCGAGCGCGGCCGCACGGTGCGCGTGGTCCTCGGCGCCAGCTGGGAGATCTACCGCGGCGTGGAGTCGGCCTCGCTGATGACGCGGCGGGCCACCGAGCTGGGCCAGCCGCGCTACCTCGACACCATCCAGCCCTACTTCGAGAAGGGCACCCCGAAGGTCTTCCAGACGCTCGGGCGTCTCGGGGTGCCCGTCGACGTCATCGCCCCGACCGCGGAGCTGCCCCGCAGCGCGCCGCTGTGCCTCTCGGGTCCCCGGCCCTACTCCTGCGACTCGATCGCCGCCGAGATCAGCCGCAGCGAGGCGTCGACGCGCGTCTGGCTCGCCGGGCAGATGGGGCGCCTGGCGGGGAAGCCCCGCCTGATCGACGTCAACAAGACGATCTGCGACGACGTCTACTGCCGCGCCGAGATCGACGACACCATCGCCTACTTCGACGACGACCACCTGAGCGCGACCATGGCCCGGTCCCTCAAGGGCTATTTCAAGCCCACCGTCGACAGCGTGTTGTGATCGCCTCCTGATGCACCGTCCCTTCCGCAGTGCCGCGTTGTTCCTGGTCGCCCTGGTGGCGGTGTCGGGGGCGGTCTTCGTGCTCCAGCAGATGCTCTACCCGCGCGACCAGGTCCTCGACCTGACCCCGACCGCGGCTCCGCCGACCGCGCCACCGCCGGCGACGGCCGCTGCGGCACCCGCCAGCAGCGCCTCGGTCGTGGATCCCGCGTGGGTCGGCGACACCGCGGCACGCACGGGCATCCCGGGTCCGGCACTGCTGGCCTATGCCCGTGCCACCCTGCGGGCGCCCGAGTCGTGCGGCCTGGGCTGGACCACGCTGGCCGGCATCGGGTGGATCGAGTCGCAGCACGGCACGATCGGTGGTCGGACCCTGCGCGAGGACGGCACCTCCTCGGCCCGGGTCCTGGGCCCCGCGCTCGACGGGGTCGGACCCGTCGCAGCGATCCGCGCGACACCGGAGTCGACGGCCTGGCACGGCGACCCGCAGTGGGACCACGCCGTGGGGCCGATGCAGTTCATCCCCAGCACCTGGGAGATGTGGTCCTCCGACGGGGACGGTGACGGTGCGGCCGACCCCAACGACATCGACGACGCCGCCTGGGCGGCGGCCCGCTACCTGTGCACCGGCGACCAGGACCTCACCACCGGCTCCGGTTGGGCGAGCAGCATCTACTCCTACAACCACGCGCAGGTCTACGTGGACTCGGTCCACACCGCGGCGACGACCTATGCGGAACGGATCGGCTAGATGCTCGTTGATGAGGCATGACCCGCCTGATCCGTGCACTGCTCGTCCTCGCTGTCGCCCTCGTCGGGCTCACGGTGACCGGGCCCTCCAGTGCCAGCGCCTCCCCCGAGAGGGCCAAGAACCCCCGCACCGACTACCCCTCGATGCCCAGCAAGTGCGTGGCCCGCAAGGACCTCATCCCGCAGACCCCCACGCGGTGCGAGATGAACGACTACGACGGCTCCCGGCCGACGCTGGTGCTCTGGGGTGACTCCCACGCCTGGGAGATGATCCCCGCGATCCGGGCGGCGCTCGGCGACCGTGACATCAACTTCGTCGCCTACGTCCTCGGCGGCTGCGCGCCGCTGGACGCCAACATCGACACCCGCGCCAAGCGCGCCAAGGCCTCCGACTGCGACCTCAACAACGACATGGCGCTGCGCTTCGTGCAGGAGCAGCAGCAGGTCGCGCCGGTCAAGGTGATCCTCGGCGGTGCCTGGCACTACTACCTCGAGGAGATCCGCAAGGGCTCCAAGCCCGACGACAGCTATCGCGCGCGCATCGCCAACGACGTCAAGACCGACACCCCCCGCCTCTTCCGCACCCTGGGCGAGGCCCGCGTCGACGTCGACGTCGTGGGTCAGACGCTGACCGTGCCGGAGAAGGCCACCTGCCAGCAGGGTCGCAACCCCTTCGTCTGCTCCCTCCCGCGCAGCCGCGCCGTGCCGAAGGCCGCGGCCAACAAGAAGTACCTCCGCAACGTGATGAAGCCGCTCGCCGGCTCCCCGCGCTACATCGAGGTCAACGACGCGCTGTGCTCGAAGAAGACCTGCCGCGGCAAGATCGACGGGATCTTCACCTTCTACGACGACTTCCACATCAGCGCCACCCGCTCCGGCACCCTGGGCCGGTTCTTCGCGCCCAGCGTCCGCGACATCACCCCGGCGGCGACGCCGGTGGACGGCGGCGACGGCGGCTGCGTGCTGCTGATCTTCTGCTGATCGGCGGTCGACGGTCGTCGGCGGTCGGGCTCAGGCCTCGGCGTACGACGCCTCGAGCTCGGTGACCTCGCGGGAGCGGCGCTCCTGACGCACGGCCCACACGATGCCGGTGATCCACAGCACGGCCAGCGCGCCGACGACACCGCCGACGGTCCAGCCCGTGGCGCCGAGGGTCTCGGCGATGGTCTTGGAGTTGGTGACGACGATCAGGCCGCCGGCCGCGACGCCGAGCACCCGTGCAGCGAGCTTCTTGACCAGCCAGGCGGCGATCGGCGCGGCCACGACCCCACCGCAGAGGAGCGCGAGCGCGTAGCCCCAGGGGATCTCCGACGAGCTGAGCGCGAAGAGGAAGCCGAGCGAGCCACCCACAGCGACGACGAACTCGGAGGTGTCGATCGAGCCGATGACCTTGCGCGGCTCGAGACGGCCCGAGGAGAGCAGGGTGGTCGTGCCCACGGGACCCCAGCCACCGCCACCGATGGCGTCGAGCGCGCCGCCGACGAGGCCCATCGGGGCCAGCATGCGCGCCGACGGCCGGCTCTTGAAGGTGGGGCGACGACCGCCCAGGACCAGGAAGCGCCAGATCACGTAGACACCGAGCGTCAGCAGGATGCCGGCCACCCACGGCTTGGCGGCGTCGCCGTCGAGGCTGGCGAGGAACGTCGCGCCGGCGAAGGCGCCGACGAAGCCGGGGATCGCGAGGATCGACACGGTGCGCCAGTCGACGTTGCCGAGCTTGTGGTGGGAGAAGCCGGAGACCAGCGAGGTGCCGATCTCGGAGAAGTGCACCGCGGCGGAGGCGGCGGCGGGGGCGAGCCCGGCGGCCAGCAGCAGTGTCGACGACGTGACGCCGTAGGCCATGCCCAGCGACCCGTCGATGAGCTGGGCCAGGAAGCCGACGACGCCGAGGACGAGGAGCTTGCGCATGTGGTGCACCTTTCGGCTGTTCGGACCCTGCACCGGGCCCGACTAAGTCGAGTGAAGGAAAATGATGTAGTGAATTACTAGAGATTATGCACCGAAGAGACTCGCTCGTCCAACATCCCATCGTCGACCGAGCGGCGAGCGTCAGCCAGCGCCCGTCGACATCACGCGACCGGCGGGCGCAGGACCATGAGCCGCACCCCGTCGGCCAGGCGGTAGGGATGGGTCGACACCAGCGCGCCGACCACCCGGCGCAGCCGCGAGATCTCGGCGCGCACGGTCACCACGTGCGCGGCGTCGCCGAAGACCGCGACGCTGAGCTGCTCGGCGGTCAGGCCGACGCGACCGGCGTCGCCGAGGCGGGACAACAGGTCGGCGTGGCGGGGGGTGAGTGCCGTGCGCCACGGCTCGTGGTCCGAGCGCACCTCGAGCACCGGGTTGCCCGGGGAGCCGGTGAGGTCGAGCCGGGCGGTGATCGTGTGGTCGAGCTCGGTGGGTCGCACGAGCCAGCCGTCCCCGATCCGCTCGGGGAGGCACAGGCCCAGCCCGGGGATGGCCAGGGCGCGGTGCGCGACCGGCACCTCGATCCGGTCGCGCCGGGCGATCCCGCTGTGGTGGGCCACCCAGCCGTGCTCGTCCACGACGAGGAAGGGCCCGGACAGGTGCTCCGAGGAGCGGCGCAACCGCTCCAGGCGCACCTCGTGATGGCGCCACAGCTGCGACTCGGCCAGGCGCACGGCGCTCTCGACGAGCGCGCCGATCGCCGGGTGCAGCGTGAGGGCGGGTCCGCTGACGTCGACGACCCCGAGCAGCTCTCCGGTGCGGGGGTCGTGGAGCGGGGCTGCCGTGCAGTACCAGGGGTGCTGCTTCTGCTCGTAGTGCTCGGCGGAGAACAGCTGGACCGGAGCCGCCTCGGCGAGCGCGGTGCCGATCGCGTTGGTCCCGACGACCCGCTCGGTCCACGTCGCTCCCTCGGAGAATCCGAGGTCGTCGGCGCGCACCCGGACCCGGGCGGCGCCCTCGCGCCACAGGATCACCCCGTCCGCGTCGCACACCACCATGAGGAACTGCGACGCGTCGGCGACGCTGGTCAGCACCCGCCTCAGCTCGTCGACGACCGGGGCGAGCGGCGAGGCGCGGCGGCGGCGCACCAGCTCGGCGTGGGGCAACGGGTCACGTGCGTTGTCCCCGTCGGGGTCCAGGCCCAGCTCCATCGCCCGGGACCAGGAGCGGGCCACCAGTGGGCGGGGGCGTGAGAGCGGCCGACTGCCGCCCAGCACGGCGTCGTGGACGCGCTGGAGCTCGCGCGCGCGTCGCGACAGGTCAGCGGTCAACGGTCCCTCCTGTGAGCGCCCTCACTGTCCCACGGCGCAGGTTGGCGCGCTGTTGGTGACATGTCCTATAGTCAAGCCCGAGGGGAGTACCCCGCTCAGCACCACTCGGTCAGTACGACGCCCCGGCGGGCGTCCCGGGTGGTCGCCGTCGCAGTCGGACGGTGGGAGAGACCTCAGACGATCCATCTATTGTCTGAGGAGATTTTCCATGCTGGAGACCATCGGCACGCCCACCTTGTGGGCGGTCACCATCGGCGCGGTCATCGCGCTGCTCGTCCTGGACTTCATCGCCACGCGCAAGCCCCACGAGGTCTCGATGCGTGAGGCGGTCGCCTGGTCGGCCTTCTACGTCGCGCTGCCCCTCGCCTTCGGTGGCTACATCTGGTCGCAGTACGGCAGCGAGCGCGGCGTCGAGTACTACACCGGTTACCTGGTCGAGAAGACGCTCAGCGTCGACAACCTCTTCGTCTTCATGCTGCTCCTGGCGGCCTTCGCCGTCCCGGCGGCGCTCCAGCAGCGGGTGCTGCTCTACGGCATCGTCGGCGCACTCGTGCTTCGCGGCATCTTCATCGCCCTCGGCGCCGCGGCGCTGAGCGCGTTCGACTGGGTCTTCCTGGTCTTCGGCCTGATCCTGCTGGCGACCGGTGTGAAGCTCCTGCGTGACGCGATCCGCGGTCAGGAGCACGACGTCGACATCTCCGAGATGCGCGTCGTCAAGCTCGCGCGCAAGCTGATGCCCGTCACCGAGGAGTACGACGGCACCCGCATGACCGTCATCCAGAACGGCAAGCGCGCCCTCACCCCGCTGGCGCTCGTCGTCGCCGCCGTCTTCGCCACCGACCTCGTCTTCGCGATCGACTCGGTGCCGGCCGTCTACGGCATCACCGGCGACCCCTACCTGGTCTTCGCGACCAACGCCTTCGCCCTGCTCGGCCTGCGGGCGCTCTACTTCGTGCTCGCGGGGGCGCTGGCCAAGCTGGTGCACCTCAGCTACGGCCTCGCCGCGATCCTCGGCTTCATCGGCGTCAAGCTGGCCCTGCACTGGGGTCACATGACCTGGTCGTGGGTCCCCGAGATCCCGACGCTCCTCTCGTTGGGCGTGATCGTCGGCATCCTCGCGATCACCGTCACGACCTCGCTGGTCGCGGCCAAGCGCACCGAGGCTCAGCGGGAGCGCGTCGACGCCTGAGCGAGCGGCGCTGCAACACGCTGCAACGCTTCCGCAGCGGTGGGTCGGGGGTGTGTCCTGGGTCACATGACCCAGACCCTCGACCCACCGACCACGGCCTCCCCGCAGGCGCGCACCGACGCCTGGCTCGCGTCCTTCGAGGAGGCGCTGCGCGCCTGCGACGTACGACGTGCGGCCGGCCACTTCGCCACCGAGAGCTGGTGGCGCGACCTGGTGTCCTTCACCTGGAACATCACGACCGTCGAGGGCCCGGCCGGCGTGGCCGACCTGCTCGGGGAGACCCTCGAGCGGGTCGACCCGTCCGGCTTCGCCACCGAGGAGCCGCCGGACGAGGCCGACGGGGTGATCACGGCGTGGTTCACCTTCGAGACCGGTGTCGGGCGTGGTCGCGGCCTCGTGCGCCTGGTCGAGGAGGAGGGGGAGACGAAGGCGTGGACCTTCCTCACGACCCTGTTCGAGCTCACGGGGCACGAGGAGCCGCGGGGCACCCATCGTCCGATGGGCGCCCAGCACGGCGCCGACAAGCACCGCACCACGTGGCTGGAGAAGCAGCAGGAGGAGGCCGCGTCGCTCGGCTCGACGACCCAGCCGGAGGTGCTGGTCATCGGCGGCGGCCAGGGCGGCATCGCCCTCGGTGCCCGGCTGCGCCAGCTCGGCGTGCCGAGCCTGGTGATCGACAAGCACGCCCGGCCCGGGGACCAGTGGCGCAGCCGCTACAAGTCGCTGTGCCTGCACGACCCGGTCTGGTACGACCACCTGCCCTACCTGAAGTTCCCGGACAACTGGCCGGTCTTCGCGCCCAAGGACAAGGTGGGCGACTGGCTGGAGTTCTACACCCGGGTGATGGAGGTGCCCTACTGGTCGAGCACGGTCGCCACCTCGGCGTCGTGGTCCGAGGAGACGCAGGAGTGGACCGTCGAGGTCGAGCGCGAGGGCCAGGCGCTGACGCTGCGGCCGAAGCAGCTCGTGCTCGCCACCGGCATGTCGGGCAAGCCGTTGACCCCCGTGCTGCCGGGCCAGGACGTCTTCCGTGGCGACCAGCACCACTCCTCGGCCCACCCGGGCCCGGACGCCTACGCCGGCAAGAGGTGCGTGGTCGTCGGCAGCAACAACTCCGCCTTCGACATCTGTGGCGCGCTGTGGGAGAACGACGCCGACGTCACGATGGTCCAGCGCAGCTCGACCCACATCGTCAAGAGCGACAGCCTGATGGACCTCGGGCTCGGTGACCTCTACTCCGAGCGGGCGCTGGCGGCCGGGGTCACGACGGAGAAGGCCGACCTGATCTTCGCCTCGCTGCCCTACCGGATCCTGCACACCTTCCAGATCCCCGCCTACGAGGCGATGGCCGAGCGGGACAAGGACTTCTACGAGCGGCTCGAGGCCTCCGGCTTCCAGCACGACTGGGGCGACGACGGGTCGGGCCTGTTCATGAAGTACCTCCGGCGGGGCTCGGGCTACTACATCGACGTCGGTGCCGCCGAGCTGGTGGCCGACGGCGAGGTCAAGCTCGCGCACGGCCAGGTCGACCACCTGACCGAGGACGCGGTGGTGCTCGCCGACGGCACCGAGCTGCCGGCCGACCTCGTGGTCTACGCCACCGGCTACGGCTCGATGAACGGCTGGGCCGCCGACCTGATCAGCCAGGAGGTCGCCGACCGGGTGGGCAAGGTGTGGGGCCTCGGGTCCGACACCACCAAGGACCCCGGCCCGTGGGAGGGCGAGCAGCGCAACATGTGGAAGCCCACCCAGCAGGAGGCGCTGTGGTTCCACGGCGGCAACCTGCACCAGTCGCGCCACTACTCGCTCTACCTCGCGCTCCAGCTCAAGGCCCGCAGCGTCGGGATCGACACCCCGGTCTACGGCCGCCAGGAGGTCCACCACCTCAGCTGAGAAGTCCGACGACACCGCAGGAACGACACCGCGCCGCCACCCAGCAGGGTGACGGCGCGGTGTGCGTTGCGGTGGAGCTAGGGCCTGCTCAGCCGACGAGGTCGCAGACGACCGGGATGTCGACGGTGGCGCAGAGCGTCCCGAGCGGGACCTGGCTGGTCAGCGGGGACAGCAGGAGCAGGATCGTGTCGAGACCGGGCACGGACTCGACGCCCGGGAAGCCCGGGATGCCCGGCAGGCCGCCGGGGATCGGCAGGGTGTCGAGGCCGACGTTGCCCGCGGCGAGGTCGCAGATGCCCTGGGGCAGACCGGCGTCGCAGAGAGCCTGGATCGGGCTATCGGCACCCGGCAGCGGCAGGTTGGTGGCCGCATCGCAGATCGCCTGGGGCAGACCGGCGTCGCAGAGGGACTGGATCGGGCTGGAGGCGCCGACGACGCCACCGGGCAGCGCCAGGCCGTCGAGCGCGTCGCAGACCTCCTGGGGCAGACCGGCGTCGCAGACGGGCTGGAGCGGTCCGGCCGTGCCGCCGCCGCCACCGGCCTGCTGGCAGGCACGCAGCTGCTGGGCAGCCACGGCGACCAGGTTGCGGGCCTTCTTGAGGTTCTTGGACTTGAGGGCCTTGTTGGCCTTGGCGCGCTTGACGCCCTTCTTGGCGTCCTTGATCAGCGCCTTCTGGCCGGACTTCTTGGCCTTCTGGAGGCGCTTGTTGGCCTGCTTGACGACCTTGGTGGCCTTCGCGAGCTGGGCCCTCTTGATCTTGGCGTTGCGCTGGGTCTGGGCCACGCGGGCCTGCTGCTGGCCGCACTCGTTGGCCCGCTCGGTGCTCTGTCCGGCCGCGGCGCGCACGGGCGCTGCGGTGGCACTCGTGCCGGTGAATCCGGCCACCAGCGCGATGGCGACGAACGTCGCGAGCGCCAGCTTCCACATCTTGGTCATGTCCGGGTTTCCCTCCCTCGGTGCTCGGATGGAGAGTTCCGAGCGCACGAAACGTAACCCCGCACAGTTGCCCGGCGGGGTGTTTCTCGTGACATCGGTCACCCAGGGTGGGACCTTAGGCCTCGTGACAGACGGCTTGTTCAGTGCTGGGGAGATCACCGAGGCCTACGCCGCGATGCACGCGCGGGTCCAGGAGCACGCCCGCACCGGCGACTGGGACGACTTCGCCCTCAACTTCACCGAGGACGCCGAGTACGTCGAGCACGCCTTCGGCACCTTCCGCGGTCGCGACGCGATCCGGGAGTGGTCGGTGGCCACGATGACGTCCTTCCCCGGCGGGGCGATGACGTCGTTCCCCCTGGCCTGGCAGGTTGTCGACGAGGCCACCGCGCGACTGGTCTGCGAGGTGCGCAACCTGATGCCGGACCCCGGCGACGGCTCGCTGCACGAGGCGTCCAACCTCACGATCATGACCTACGCCGGTGACGGCCTCTTCAGCCGCGAGGAGGATGTCTACAACCCGCTGAGGTTCATGCGGATGACGCTGCGCTGGGCCAAGGTCGCCGAGGCGCACGGTCGCCTCGGCGACGAGGGACGTGCCTACGTGGCGGCGTACGGCGGGACCGGTGGCTCCTGACCGGCGGGCGGGCTTGCCCCCGTCTGCCAGAGTCATGGCATGAAGAGTGCCGCGAAGAGGGTCGCGCTCGAAGGGGTCGGCTGGGTGCTGGTCGTGGCCGGCATCGCGGCCCTGATCCTGCCCGGGCCCGGCCTGCTCATGGTCTTCGGTGGCCTCGCCATCTTGTCGCAGCAGTACGAGTGGGCCGAGCGTCGCCTCGCGCCCATCAAGTTCCGCGCGCTCAAGGGTGCCGCCGAGAGCGTCGAGACGATCCCACGGGTCGTGGCGTCGGTGACCGGCGCGCTGCTGCTCTTCGTCGCCGGTGCCGTGTGGATCTGGGGCCCGCCGGTGCCCGGCTGCTGGCCCCTCAGTGACGGCTGGTGGCTGCCCGGTGGCGTCGCGACGGCGGTCACCCAGATCGCGTCGGGGTTCATCGCCCTCGCGCTGGTCGTCTACAGCTATCGCCGCTTCCACGGCCACCCCGACGCCGTCGCGGAGCTCGAGGAGGAGCGCGAGAAGGCCGACGCCGACGCGCACTGGGGCGACGACTGAGCGGGTAGCCGCTCGGGCAGGATGACCGCGTGCGTCGTGTCGTCGGTCCTCTGCTCGCCATCACCGTGGCGCTGGTGCTCGCCGACTCAGCGGTGGTCACCCTGGCGCTCCCCGACATCCTCCAGCACCTCGACGCGTCGGTCACACAGGTCGCCTGGGTGCTCATCTCCTTCAACCTGGTGCTCGGGCTCGCGGCGGTCCCGACGGCCGTGTGGTCGGCCCGGACCCAGCCGAGGGTCCTGGCCGCGATCGGGATCGCGGTCTTCGCCGGCGCCTCCGCGTGGTGCGCGGTCGCGGACTCGATCGAGGTCCTGATCGCGGCGCGCTGCCTCCAGGCCGTCGGGGGAGCCCTGGCCCTGGTGGGGTGCCTGGAGCTGATGGTCGCCGGGCAGGGCGAGCGCCGCGGCGTCGCGACCTGGGTGACGGCCGGGGTGGTCGGCACGGCGGCCGGGCCGGTCGCGGGGGGCCTGCTCACCGAGGCGATCTCGTGGCAGGCCATCTTCGTGGTGCAGGTGCCCTTCGCCGCGCTGGCCGTCCCGGCGGCGCTCGCGGTGCGTGCCCAGGTCGAGCTGGCGCCCGACCGTCACCGGCCGGCGGTGCGCCCCAACGTGACCCTCGCCCTGCTGTCCGCCGCGTTGACGGCGGCGCTGTTCCTGCTGGTCCTGCTCCTGGTGGAGGGCTGGGGCCGCTCCCCGGCGGCGGCGGCTGTGACCGTGTCCGTCGTGCCGCTCGCGGCGCTGGCGGCCGCCCCGCTCGCCCGGGTGCTGCGCCCGTCGGCCACGGCCGAGGTCGCGGCGGGCTGCTTCCTCGTCGCGGGCGGTCTCGCCGGTCTCGCGCTCCTCCCGTCGGCCCACCTCGCCTGGACGGTCGCTCCTCAGGCGCTCGTGGGACTGGGGCTCGGGCTGACCGTCGACCGGCTCACCGCCCAGGCCCTGGAGCTGCGCCTGCCCCGGGCCCACCACGCGGGGTGGACCATCGGGTCGCGTCACCTCGGGGTGGTGGTGGGCCTGGTGATCCTGACCCCGGTCTTCACCGCCGACCTCCGCGCCGCCGAGGTGCCGGCCCAGGAGGCCATCACCGCCCTGGTGATCGACGCGCCGCTGGCGGCGGAGGACAGGATCGCCCTCGCCCGTGCGCTCGGCGACGAGCTGGACGACCAGCAGGGACAGGTCCCCGACCTGCACCGGGCCTTCACGACCCTCGACCTCGACTCCGCGGACCGTGCCGTCGCTGTCGAGCTCGAGCGCGACCTCGACGCTCAGCTGGAGCGCGCCGCCACCCGGGCCTTCCGCGACTCCTTCCTGATCGGCGCCGCGCTGGCGCTCGCCGCGCTGCTCGCCGTCGTCGCGCCGCGCCGGAGGCGGGTCGCATGAGCGACGTCGTACGCCGCGCGGGCCTGCCCGCCGCCGCCCTGGTGCTCGTCGGTGGCGTCCTCGCGGTGCAGCTCGCCCACGGCGGTGGGTCCTTCGAGCCGCTGCGGCCGACCGACCCCTGCGTGGAGCGGACGGTCACCTCCCGGTCCAGCGGCATCGAGGGACTCACCGAGCGCCTCGTCCTGCTCGGCGTCGACGCCGCCGCCTGCCGGCTCCAGGTGAGTCGCGAGGCCCTGGTCCTCGAGCTCGGTCGGTCCGGGGATCCCACCGAGGCCCAGGTCGACGCCGTGCGGCAGGGCCTGGAGACCGCCGTGGCCCGGATGGAGGACGACGGGACGCTGCCACCGGCCTCGGAGCTCCTGGACGAGGCGCTCGACGAGGCGGGCCTCAACGGGCTGCTGGAGGCCGCGATCCGGGCGATCCCGGACCGGGTGGTCGACGCCGCCCTCAAGACCGACGACGTCCTGCTGCGCGCGATCGCGGACCTCGACCTGCGCGCCCTGCTGGCCGACCTCGAGGACCAGGCCGAGCTCGAGCGCCGGGTCGAGGACGCGGTCACGCAGGCCGTGAAGGACTCCCTCGCCGCCCGGGTGCGCGACCTCCTCTGAGCGCCCTCCTTGCCGGCGTCGGTGCCGCCCTCGGTGCCGGCGTCGGCGCCGCCGTCTAAGGTCGGCCGCGATGAGCCTGCACCTCCACCGCGCCTCGCGCACCGACCAGCTCGCCGACGCGCTCGGCGACCTGCTCGCGAGCCCCCTGGAGGACCCCTTCGCCCAGGAGCTCGTGGTGGTGCCGGCCAAGGGCGTCGAGCGGTGGCTGACCCAGCGGCTCTCGCACCGGCTCGGGGTCGGTGGGCGCGGGGCCGACGGGGTCTGCGCGGGGGTGCGTTTCCTCAACCCGCGGTCGCTGGTCTCCCTGCTCCTCGATCGCGGGCGCGAGGACGTCTGGGACGCCGACCGCCTGGTCTGGCCGCTGCTCGCGACGATCGACGCGAGCCTCGACGAGCCGTGGGCGGCCAC
>NZ_CALRWD010000052.1:0-31339 GCF_943371775.1 Nocardioides psychrotolerans | reverse complement strand
ATGCCGTCGTCGCGGTGCAGCTCGCCGAGGACCTCGATGCCGGTCGGGGCGATCGCGGCGCGCACCTCGGTCGCGTGCCGGGCGGTGCCGACCTTGTTGAGCACGACGCCGACGATGTCGACGTCCCGCTCGTAGGTCGCCATGCCGTGCACGACCGCGCCGATCGAGCGCGACGCGTGGGACACGTCGACGACCAGCACGACCGGGGTGCGGGTCACCGCGGCCACGTGCGCGGTGGACGAGAATCCCCGACCACCGATCTGGCCGTCGTACAAGCCCATCACGCCCTCGACCACGGCGACGTCGGCGCCGCGGGCGCCGTGCAGGAGCAGGGGGACCAGCCGCTCCTCGCCGACCATGAAGGGGTCGAGGTTGCGACCGGGGCGACCGGTGGCGAGCGCGTGGTAGCCGGGGTCGATGTAGTCCGGGCCGACCTTGTGGCCGCTGACGACGTGACCGGCGCGGCGCAGCGCGGCCATGAGCCCGGTGGCGACGGTGGTCTTGCCGTGGCCGGAGGCGGGAGCGGCGACGACCAGCCGGGGGAGGGCTACCACTCGATCCCCCGCTGGCCCTTCTGGCCGCGGTCCATCTGGTGCTTGACCTTGGTCATCTCGGTGACCAGGTCGGCGACCTCGACGAGCCGGGCGTCGGCGCGCCGGCCGGTGACGACGACGTACTGCCGCCCCGGGCGCTGCGACAGCGTCTCCACCACGTCGTCGACGTCGACCCAGCCCCACGCCATGGGATAGGTGAACTCGTCCAGCACGTAGAGGTCGTGGCGCTCCTCGGCGATCCGGCGCTTGACCTCCGCCCAGCCCTCGGCGGCCTCGGTGGCGTGGTCGGCCTCGGAGCCGTCCTTGCGCGACCATGACCAGCCGGCGCCCATCTTGTGCCACTCGACGGGTCCGCCCTCGCCGGTCTGGCGGTGCAGCTCACCGAGGCGCTCGAGCACGGTCTGCTCGCCGATGCGCCACTTGGCGGACTTGACGAACTGGAAGACCCCGACGTCCCACCCCTGGTTCCACGCCCGGATCGCGAGGCCGAAGGCAGCCGTCGACTTCCCCTTGCCGTCACCGGTGTGGACCATCAGCAGCGGCTGCTGACGCCGCTCGCGCGTGGTGAGCCCGTCGTCGGGCACGGCGGTCGGCTGACCCTGCGGCATCAGGCCACCCGCTCACGGACGGCGCCGGTGAGGTCGGCGGCGCTGACCTCGGCGATCGGCACGTGCTCGGCCCGCAGGTGGTGGGCGAGCTCGCCGGCCAGCCCCATCCGGAAGGAGCCGCTCTCGCAGTCGACCACCAGGCTCGCGATCCCCTGGCTCGCCAGGTGGGCGGCCGCCTGGCGGGACCGGGCGACCGCGTCGGGACCCTGGGTCGCTCGCCCGTCGGTGACCACGACCAGGAGCGGGCGACGGCGCGGGTCGCGGACCCGCTCCAGCCGCAGCACCCGGTCGGCCTCGAGGAGGCCCTCGGCGAGCGGGGTGCGCCCGCCCGAGGGCAGCTGCTCCAGCCGGGTCGCCGCGATGTCGACGGAGTGCGTCGGCGGCAGCGCGACCTGCGCACCGTCGGCGCGGAAGGTCACGAGCCCGACCTTGTCGCGGCGGCGGTAGGCGTCGAGCAGCAGCGAGAGGATCGCGGTCTTGACCTGCTCCATGCGGCGGCGGGCCGCCATCGACCCGGACGCGTCGACGCAGAAGAGCACCAGGTTGGCCTCCTTGCCCTCACGGCTGGCGACCCGGAGGTCGTCCTGCTCCAGCCGCAGCCGGCCCTCGGTGCGGCCACGGGCGTGCTGGTGCGGCGCGGCGCTCAGGATCGTCGAGGTCAGGTCGATGCCGCCCCCTGGTCCTGCGCCCGGGCCGGTCGGCCTCGTCGCGCCGATGCGACGACCCGACGCGGTGATCGCCCTGCTCCGCCTGCCGGCCTCGCCGGCCCCCGTGCCGGCGACGGTGAAGAGCCTCGCGCGGTAGGGCGTGCCGGTCGCCGCGGTCTCGTCCGTCCCGCCCGTGCCGCTCGGGGCCCCGGTCGGCTGGGGCTGGCTCGGCTCGCCGTCGCTTCGCTCGGCTGCCTCGCTCTCGCTCTGCTCGGCCTCGCCTTCCTCGCCGTCGCTCCGCTCCGGCTCGGTCGGCTCGGGGGTGGGTGGCTCGGGCGGCTCCGGCTCGTCGTCGCCGAGGAGCTGGTCGAGGAGGTCCTCGTCGAGGCCGGGGGCGTCGAAGGGGTTGCGGCGGCGGCGGTGCGGGAGCGAGAGCAGGGCGGCGGCGCGGATGTCGGCGCGGGTCACCGAGGTGCGGCCGTGCCAGGCCGCGTGGGCGACGGCGGCGCGGGCGGTGACGATGTCGGCGCGCATCCCGTCCACGTCGAAGGCCGAGCAGATCTCGGCGATCTTCAGCAGCGCGGCGTCGGTCAGCTCGACGTCGGCGACCAAGCGCTGCGCCGTGGCGATGCGCTCGGTGAGGGCGCGCTCCGCGTCGGCGTACGACGCCGCGAAGGCGACCGGGTCCGCGTCGAAGGCCATCCGGCGGCGGACGACCTCCATGCGCACCACGGGGTCGCGCGGGGCGGCGACCTCGACGGTGAGGCCGAAGCGGTCGAGGAGCTGCGGTCGCAGCTCGCCCTCCTCGGGGTTCATCGTGCCGACGAGGACGAAGCGCGCGTCGTGCTCGACCGAGACCCCGTCCCGCTCGACGGTCGAGCGACCCATCGCGGCGGCGTCGAGCAGCAGGTCGACGAGGTGGTCGTGGAGCAGGTTGACCTCGTCGACGTAGAGGACACCGCGGTGGGCGCGGGCCAGCAGGCCGGGCTCGTAGTCCGCCTTGCCCTCGCTCAGCGCCCGCTCCAGGTGCAGCGAGCCCAGGACCCGGTCCTCGGTCGCGCCGACCGGCAGCTCCACCAGGCGCACGGGCCGGGTCTCGGTGGGTGCGTCGGCGGCGAAGGGACCGTCGGGGGAGCGCGGGTGCGGCTCGGCCGGGTCGGTGGAGAACCGGTCGCCGGCGACGACGTCGATCGGCGGCAGCACGGCGGCGAGCGCGCGCACGATCGTCGACTTGGCCGTGCCCTTCTCGCCGCGCACGAGGACGCCGCCCACACCGGGCGAGATGGTGGTGAGGACCAGGGCGAGGGCCATCGGGTCCAGGGCCGTCGGGTCGTCAGGGGCGCCTGAGGAGACGACGGCAGAAAAGGGGTAGTGCTGTGGCATGGGAGGCTCCCGCTCGTCCGCCAACGGATATGTGGCGCGAGGCCGGTCTTCGGACTTCCCCGAGGGGTCACCGCAGCGGGCCTGTGCCGGAATCTCACCGGCTTCCCAGATTCTCCCGTCGGACCACCGTGGGGGCTGGTCGTCGGGGCACCTCGTGCCTGTCGTCGATCAGGCTAGCGACCACGGCGGGGGACCTGCGCGAGGGTCCACGCGCTAGCGTCCTGCTCCGTGCCCGATCCCCGCGAGCAGTCCGCCAGCCCGATCGTCGTGGCCGCCGTCTGCTTCCGTGACGATGCCGGTCGGGTGCTGGCCGTGCGCAAGCAGGGCACCGATCGCTTCATGCTGCCCGGAGGCAAGCTCGAGGCCGGGGAGTCCGCCGCGGCCGCCGCGATCCGCGAGGTGCGCGAGGAGATCGGGCTCGAGGTCGGCGAGGTGCAGCCGCTGGGTCACTGGGTCGCCGTCGCCGCCAACGAGCCGGGGATGCGCGTCGAGTCGAGCGTCTTCACCGCCGACCTGCCGGGGGAGCCCCACGCCGCCGCCGAGATCGCCGAGCTGCTCTGGCTCGACCCGGGCGCGGTGGCGCGCGGCGAGGTCGACGTGCCGCTCGCACCCCTGCTGCGCGACCACGTCCTGCCGGCTCTCGGGCACGGTCCGACCCGACGCATCACGGTCGTCGGCATCGGTGCCGACGGCTGGTCAGGAGTGGCGGATCCCCAGCAGGGACTGGTGAAAGCTGCTGACGTGCTGCTCGGTGGCAGCCGCCACCTCGACCTCGTCCCGCACGTCGAGGGGCAGGTCCGACGCGCCTGGCCGTCGCCGCTGAGGGAGGGCCTGCTGCCGCTCCTGGAGGAGTACGCCGACCGCTCGGTCGTCGCGCTCGCCTCCGGCGACCCGCTGGTGTCCGGGATCGGCACCACCCTGCTCGACCTGCTCGGTCGTGACGCGGTCGAGCTGCACCCGGTGCTGTCGTCGGTCGCGCTGGCCGGCGCGCGGATGGGCTGGCCCTCGGAGTCGGCGACGGTGGTGAGCCTGGTGGGGCGCGATCCTCAAGCCCTGGTGGGTTTCCTCGCCCCCGGAAGTCGACTGCTGGTGCTCTCGTCCGACGCGACGACCCCGTCCGTCGTGGCCGCGCTGCTGGTCGGCGCGGGCTACGGCGCGACCCGGATGACCGCACTCGGCGACCTCGGGTCGAGCGCCGAGTCGCGCGTGGAGGGCCTCGCCCGGTCCTGGTCGGCCGCGGTGTCGCCGCTCCACGTCCTCGCGCTCGACCTCGACGGTCCGGTCGTGCGGTCCTGGGCCGCCGGGCTGCCCGACGACGCCTTCGAGCACGACGGCCAGCTGACCAAGCGCGACCTGCGCGCCAGCGCCCTCGCGCGGCTGATGCCCCAACCCGGCCAGCTCCTGTGGGACGTCGGCGCCGGCGCCGGCTCGGTGGGGATCGAGTGGGCGCTGGCCCACCCGACCTGTCGCACGGTCGCGGTCGAGCAGCACCCCGAGCGGGCGGAGCGCGTGGCCCGCAACGCCGCGCGCCTCGGCGTACCAGGGGTGCGGGTGGTGACCGGTGCAGCGCCGGAGTCCCTGGCAGGGCTTGCGAAGCCGGATGCCGTCTTCGTCGGGGGAGGCGCCACGCGCGCCGGCGTCATCGAGGCCTGTCGCGCTGCGCTGGCACCCGGAGGCCGGCTGGTCGTCCACGGCGTGACGATCGAGACCGAGGCACTCCTGGCACGGCTGCACGCCGAGCTCGGCGGCGAGCTGACCCGGATCTCGGTGGAGCACGCCGAGCCGATCGGCACCTTCACCGGCTGGACGCCCGCGCGCGCCGTGACCCAGTGGGCGTGGACCGCATGACCGTGCACTTCGTCGGGGCCGGCCCCGGTGCCGCCGACCTGATCACCGTGCGCGCGGCGCGGATGCTCGCCGCGGCCGACGTGGTGCTCTATCCCGGCACCTACCTCGACGCCGAGGTGCTCGGCCACTGCCGCCCCGACGCGCGGCTCGTCGACACCCAGGACCTGGACCTCGACCAGATGACGGCCGTGATGGTGGCGGCGCACGCGACAGGCGCCGACGTCGTGCGGCTCGCGTCGGGCGACCCGTCGCTCTACTCCGCGCTCTTCGAGCAGACCCGTCGCCTCGACGCGGCGCGGGTGCCGTGGGACGTGACGCCGGGGGTGCCGGCCTACGCCGCCGCGGCGGCGCTGGTGGGGCGCGAGCTCACCGTGCCGCTGATGACCCAGTCGGTGGTGCTGACCCGTGCCCAGGCCCGCTCGACCGCGATGCCGTCCGGGGAGACGCTGGAGGCCTTCGCCGCCACGGGCGCGACGCTGGTGCTGCACCTCGCGACCGCCCGGGCGCGGGAGGTGACGGCGTCGCTGGTCGACGACTACGGCGCCGACTGCCCGGTCGTGGTGGTCTATCGCGCGAGCCAGCCCGACGAGCGGGTCCTGCGCGGCACGCTGGCCGACATCGCCGACCAGGTCGAGGCCGCCGGGCTGCGGCAGGCCGCGGTGATCCTGGTCGGGCGGGTGCTCGACCCCGCTGGGGGCGGGGAGTCCTACCTCTACGACCCGGCGAGGCACCGCTCTAGGCTGGCCTGATGGCCCTCCTCCACCGCGCGACCATCACGCCCACCAAGCTCGAGCTGCTCCAGGCCTGGGTGCCGCAGCAGGACTGGTGCCCGCCGCTGGCGGGTCCGTTGACGATGATCGGCGGCTACCGCTTCGACGACCCCGAGGACGAGGTCGGCATCGAGACGCTGCTCGCGACCGACGGCACCGGGCTGGTCGTGCAGGTCCCGCTGACCTACCGCGGTGCGCCGGTCGAGGAGCTCGAGGGCGCGCTCGTCACCACCATGCAGCACTCGGCGCTCGGCGAGCGCTGGATCTACGACGGCACCCAGGACCCGGTCCTGCTCGAGGCCTTCGCCGCCGCGATCGAGGAGGGCCAGGCCGGTGCCATCGAGATCATCGAGGTCGACGGCATGATCCAGACCCGCGAGCCCAGCGTCGTCGTCCTCGGCTCCGGCGACCCGGTCGACGAGCCGCTGCGCTTCCACCACGTGCTCGAGGCCGAGCAGCCCGCCGACGGCGCCTGCCTCACCGGCACCTGGGACGGTCAGGAAGAGCCGGTCGTCCTCGTCTCCACCTGATCCTCGGCTGGTTCTCCGACATAGCGCGGCGTCCACACCCGCCCGCTGCGGCTCACCCGCGTGCTGGTCGCACCGACGAGCAGCAGGCACTTCATGTCGATCGAGTCGGTGTCGAGGTCGCCCAGCGTGGTGACGGTCAGCGACTCCTCGGCGCGGCCGACGTCACGACCCACCACCACGACGGTGTCGGGGGAGCGGTGCTCCAGCAGCAGCTTGCGGGCGTGCGCCACCTGGTCGACGCGCGATCGTGAGGCGGGGTTGTAGATCGCGAGGACCAGGTCGGCCTCCGCGACCGCGCGCAGCCGCTGCTCGATCACCGGCCACGGCTTGAGCCGGTCGCTGAGGCTCATCACCGCGAAGTCCGCCCCGATCGGGGCGCCGGCCCTCGCGGCCACGGCCTGCACCGCGCTCAGCCCGGGCAGCACCCGCACCCGCACGTCGTCGTACGCCGGGTCCTCGGCGGCCTCGAACACCGCCGACGCCATGCCGAAGACGCCGGCGTCGCCGCCGCTCACGACCGCGACCCGCTCGCCGGCCTGGGCGAGGTCGAGCGCGAGGCGGGCCCGGTCGACCTCGACGGTGTTGCCGCTGGCGTGGCGCTGCAGGCCGGGCCGCTGGGGCACGCGGTGGACGTAGGGCGCGTAGCCGACGACGTGGTCGACCCCCGCCAGCGCGGCGGTCACCTCGGGTGTCAGCCAGTCGTCCGGGCCCGGCCCGAGGCCGACGACGAGCAGCTCGGCGGGCTCGGTGGCCGTGGCGGCCGCGGCGGGGAGCTCCTGCGGCTGGGTCGCCGACCGGGCGCGTCGGCCGTTGAGCGAGTCGCCGGTGACCACGATCAGCGAGAAGTAGGGCACCGAGTCGGGGTCGACGTCGACCACCGGCAGCCAGCGCTCGGCGGGCATCGAGGCGCGCTCGACGTACATCGCGTGCTCGAGGCGACCGGCCTGCGCGAGCGCGGAGCGGACGGCGCGGAAGGTGCGGCCGAGCTTCATGATGATCGCGCCGTCGGTGTCGGCCAGACGGCGCGCGAGCTCGGGCTCGGGCAGCGTGCCGGGCAGGACGGTGAGCACGTCGGTCTGGCGCACGAGGGGCGCGGCCACCGTGGCGGTCGCGGCGACGAACGCCGGGACGCCGGGGACGATCTCGGTGGGGAAGCGGTCGGCGAGGCGGTCGTGGAGATACATGAACGAGCCGTAGAACAGCGGGTCGCCCTCGGCGAGCACGACCACGGTGCGGCCCGCCTCGAGGTGGGCGCCGAGACGCTGCGCGCACTCCTCGTAGAAGTCGGCGAGTGCCCCGTTGTAACCGCCGGGATGGTCGGTCGTGCCTGTCGTGACGGGGTAGCGCAGCTCCTCCTCGACCGCCGTCGCGGGGATCAGGTCGGCGGCGATGCGGCGTGCGTTGGACTCCTTGCCGACACCGGCGTGGAAGGCGACGACGTCGGCGGCGGCGATCAGGCGGGCCGCCTTGAGGGTCACGAGCTCGGGGTCGCCGGGGCCGAGACCGACGCCGTAGAGGTGCCCCGGCGTGGTGGCGACGGTGCTCATTCGCGCTCCTGGGCCAGGGCGTTGAGGGCCGAGGCGGTCATCGCGGATCCGCCGCGGCGCCCCCGCACGGTGAGGAACGGGACGTCGATCCCGTGGTCGTCGGCGAGGCTCGCCAGGGCGTCCTTGGACTCGGCGGCGCCGATGAAGCCGACCGGGCAGCCGATGATCGCGGCCGGCCGGGGCGCACCGTCGAGGAGCATCTCGAGGAGGTGGAAGAGCGCGGTCGGGGCGTTGCCGATCGCGACCACGGCGCCGTCGAGGCGATCGCCCCAGAGGCCGAGCGCGGCGGCGGACCTCGTGGTGCCCCAGGTCGTGGCCAGGTGGGGGACCCTCGGATCCCGCAGCAGGCACACGACCTCGTTGTCGCGGGGCAGGCGTGCGCGGGTCACGCCCGAAGCGACCATGTGCGCATCGGTGAGGATCGGCGCTCCGCGCTCGAGCGCCGTGCGGGCGGCGCGGACCAGGTCGCGGTGGACCACGAGGTCGCGGGCCAGGTCGACCTGTCCGGTGCCGTGGACCATCCGTACGGCGACCTTCTCGGCGTCGGGCGGCAGGTGGTCGAAGCTGCCCTCGGCCCGGATCGTCGCGAAGGAGTCGGCGTAGATCGTGGACCCCTGGTCGACATAGGCGTAGTGCCTCGGTGGGCGCTCCTGTGTCGGCGGGGGCTCGGGTGGCAGGTCCGGCACGACCACGCTGCGCCACGGCGTGACGATCACCGGGCCGTCGCCGGGGAGCTCGAGGTCGCGCCCGATGCTCGCGTCGGGGCAGGCCACGTGCAGCGCGCGGCGGCCGTCGTCCTGCAGGTGGTGGCCCGGGGCGGGCGCGGCGGAGGCGTGAGGCAGCCGGGGGTCGGGGTGGTGCGGCGCGACCAGCGGCAGCTCGAGCTCGGCCAGGTGCCACGGTGCGTCGGGTCCGTCACCGCGCACGCCGACGAAGGCGCGGGCCAGGTCGAGCAGGGCGGCCGGTGCCTCGGCGAGGTCGACGACCGGCCCCCAGCACGGACCGACGCGCAGCTGGGCGGTGCGCGCGTCGAGCGCGACCAGCCCGAGGTCGCACTCGCGGTCGAGCACGTCGCCGCGGCCGTCGTCGAGCACGAAGAGGAAGCGTGCCGACAGGCCGGTCAGCAGCGGGTCCGAGCAGAGGCCGGCGTCGAGCGCGGCGGCGACCGGGCGGAGGTCGGCCCGTCCGCCGGTGCCGGTGGTGCGGCCGGTCAGGGGCGAGACGAGGACGTTGCGCACCAGCTCGTGGGTCGCGCTGGGCAGCAGCCCCGTGGCGCTGATCCGCTCGAGGAGCCCGCGGGGCAGGGCGCCGTCCTCGTGCGGGAGGGCTCGCAGCTGGACGTTGGCGCGGGAGGTGAGGTGCACCCGCCCGTCGCCGTACTCCTCGGCGATGCGGAGCAGCTCCTCCAGCGCCGGCCGCGGCAGGTGGCCGCCGACGAGCCGGAGGCGCACCAGCGCGCCGTCGTCGGCGATCCAGGGGCGCAGGGCGCCGGGGCAGCGGTCGGGGCGGGTGCGGCTACGGATGGTGGCCATGGGCGGTCCTCGTGAGGTCCGAGCCTGGATCGCGAGGCCCGCGTCGACCCGGCGGCGGTCACCGCAAGGGCCAGCAGGTCTTCGGACTCGGGATCACGCGGGACGAGACGCCTTCCCGGAGACCGGTCGCCCGGTTGCTCCAGTGGCTCTGCCTCTCGGCAGGTGCCTCGCCCGTCACCCACACCGCTGCGCGTCAGCCCCGGATTCACACCGGGTTCCCTGCCCTGTGTCGCCGCAGGGTTGACTGGCGTCGGCAGGCTACCAAGACCGGAGGGGGACGCCATGGGCGAGGCCACGCTGCTCGTCGGGATGTCCGTGCGCGAGGTCGACGCGCGTGCCGGGCTTGTGTCGCTGGCAGACGAGGTCGGCGCCGGGGTGGCCTTCCTGCAGCTGGGCGACCCGTCGCTCTCCCGCGAGCTCGACCGGCTCGCCGACAGCGGCGTCGCCCGCGTCATGCTGGTCGGCGTCAGCCTCGGCACCCTCGCCCCCGCCGCCTCCTGGCTGCGCCGCGTCGCCGCCCACTGGTGGCGCCAGCGCGCCGGCCACCGGCCCGATGTGGACGTCGCGACGCGCCTGCTGGGCTCGCTGGAGGCCGCCGCGCTGGCCGCGGCGCTCGGGGACGTCCGGGCTCTGACCGGCACCGAGCCCGGGCTCACCTCCTCGGCCTGGGAGGCCGTCACCGCCCACCGCCACCAGGTCCTCGTCTGCCGCGGCCCCCGCTGCACCGCCCTCGGCTCGGATGCCACCGCCGAGGCACTCGTCCTCGCCCTCATGGCCTGCGACCTCGGCGACGACGACGTGCTCGTCACCCACACCGGCTGCCAGCTGCCGTGCAACCAGGCGCCGCTGATGACGGTCCAGCCCGACGACGTCTGGTACGGCGGCGTCGACCCGGCCGCCGCCCGCCGCATCGTCGACGAGCACCTCGTCGGCGGCACGCCGGTCGAGGAGCACCGGCTGCCGCGGTGAAGGCAGGCTCGGCCCTCACCGGAGCTGGATGTCGACCTCCGCTGCGATCGTCTCGACCATCGAGGTGAGGCGCTCGACCCGGGAGGGCATGGTGCGTCGGTAGTGGGCGATGGTGAGCAGGCCCGGGCCGACGAACGCCCAGGTGCGAGCGCGGGTCCAGGTGGCGTCATCGGCCCCGGATGCGGCGCGGAGCACCTCGCGAGCCGGGGCGTCGAAGATGCTCCACGCATAGAGCAGGTCCACGGCCCGGTCGCCGACGCCGACGCCGCCGAAGTCGATCACCCCGGCCAACGTGCCGTCGTGGTGGGCGAGCAGGTTCTCCTCCGACAGGTCGGTGTGCACCCAGCAAGCGGCTCCGGTGGCCGCAGGGACGTCGCGCAGTCGCTGCCACGCCTGGCGGACGCTGGTGGGGTCAAAGAGGTCCGCCAGCTCTGCAGCAGCGTGCTCGGCCCAGGTGTCGATGGTGTCGGTGACCGGCTCGCCGCAGCGATAGCTCCAGTGCTCGGGGCCGGCAGGGACGTCCGCGGTGTCGACTGCGTGGAGGCTCCGGAGGAAGGCGCCGAGGGAGCCTGCAAGCTGAGCCTGCTGGGGACCATCCAGCGCGAGCGGAGGGGTGCCCGGCACCCAGGAGACGACGGCCCACGGCCGGGGGAAGGTCCCACTGGGCTGGCCGACGGTGATGACGTCTGGGACGGCAACGGGCAGCGCAGGTGCAAGGCAGGGCAGCCACCGCACTTCGTTCTCCAGATCCGCGACGTAGTCGTCGGACCGGGGCAGACGGATGGCCAGGGTCTCTCCGAGGCGGAACACCCAGTTGCTGCTGCCCGACGCCCTGCTCGGACGGACGGGCAGGTCGGCCAGACGCGGTGCTTGCTCGCGCAGCAGTCGGGTCACGACCTGGGCGTCCGGGACGCCGCCGGGCGGGGGAGGCATCAGAGGCCTGAGCGCCACGGGGAGAGGTCGAGACCGGGATAGCGTTGCGCCACTCCCGTGAGGGTCTCCGGGGTCCAGTAGTCGTGACCGGGTGGGGGGAAGCCGAAGAGCTCCAGCTGCCGGGGGTCGGCCTGCTCGACGAACCGGTACCAGTGCTGGTGATGGCTGCGGTCGGCCCATGCGTGGCGTTGTGCCCACTCGGCCGCTGCTGGTCGGTAGTTGAGGTGCATGGTGAATCGGGAGCCGCGGGGTCGGCTCATGGCGGAGCCGCGGTGCAGTGTCTGGGGCTGGAACGCGACGACGGTGCCTGCTGGGCCGGTCGCCGCGATCTCGTCCGCGTAGAGGTCGGGACGGCCGGTCGACGCGACGAACCCATCGTCGGTGCCGCTGGTGTCGGCGCGGGGGAAGAAGTTGGGCCTCGCGGGCAGGCCGTCCGTGACGCTGGACCGAGCGACCATCCGTGGCGCACCCAGCTCGACCGTCACATCGGACAGGAAGACGAAGAGCTCGACCTGTCTGAACGCCGGGGCACTGGAGGGCACCAGGATCGTGTGGTTCAGGTAGTCGCGATGGAGGTCCTGGTCGTAGTCGGCGGCGCCTTCGTACTTGGCCCATGCCTCCGCGGAGTACAACCGGATGTCCTGTGTGCCCAGGAGACTCTCGGCAAGCGTGACGAGGGCGTCGCACACCGGGATGCGGTTGAGCGCGAGGCTCGCGAAGGGGAAGCTGTCGATGCCGTTGAACTCGTCTCCCCTGAAGCGGGCGTTGCGTTCGCGATCGACCTCGTCGTGGAAGTCCTTGCCGGGTGGGAACAGCAGGTCGAGCTCGCTGATGGCCGGGTCGAGGACCTCGGTGGGGAGGTATCCGGGCAGGATGGCGAAGCCGTCCTTGACCCAGGATTCCGCTGCAGCGCTCAGGTCCATGCCTGCGAGTCTCACCCGCTCGCGCTGCAGAGTCATCCCATTTCTGACAGGGTCCGGACACGCCTGTGCCCCCGCGCGCGGCGGGGTGTGGGGCGGTGGGGTCAGGTCTCGCCGGGTGGGGCGGCGAGCGGCGCTGTGCCGTGGTGGTCGCGGCGGAAGAACAGGCCATGCGGCGAGCGCCAGGCGTAGGTGGTCTCGTTGATCGCGTCGTAGGTCCTTGTGGCCGGTCTGGGTCGGGGCTGGCTGTCGGCTGGCTGGGTCTCGACGACCGCTCGCTTCGCTCGCTGCTCGACCAGCGGAGGGCTGGCGTCGACTAGCGTCCGGACATGCCGATCGTCGACGTGACCTACGCCCGGGGGATCGAGGACCAGACGCTGCGGACGCTCGCCCAGCTGCTGCCGCACGAGGTGTCGCTGGCGGTGGAGTGCCCCGAGGAGCCCTACGACCTCGACCTGCAGCCGGGGGACGTGGAGGTCCGTTTCCGCGAGCGGAGCTCCCTCGATCCGTCAGGGCTCGACGTGGTGGTCGAGGTGCGCTCGACGTGGGTCGAGAGCCGGGCGGTCGACCGACAGGCGCGGGCCGAGCGGCTCCGGGTCGCCGTCAGCGACGCGCTCGGCACCGCCAGCGTCGGGGTGTTCCTCACGCTGCCCGTGGCGGGGTGGGCGCAGGGCTAGGGTCTCGACGCCTCCTCGCTGGCGCTCGTCGGGCTCGACCAGCGAGGAGAAGTCAGCCGGTGGCGCCGAACTGCTCGACGCGGACGGCGTCGGCGCGCATGCCGGCCTCGCCGAGGACCCGCTGGGCGAAGGAGGAGAAGCCGACCGAGCCGCACACGTAGGCGCGCTCGACGCCCTCGACGAGGTCGACCAGCTCGTCGGGGTAGGGCGGGGCGGCGACGCGGCTGCCGAGGTTCTCCCGGGTGAGGGCGATGAGGTCGGCGCGGCCGACGAGCTCGTCCTCGTAGGGCAGCTCGGGCAGGGTGCGGGCGACGACGACGACGCGCAGCAGGTGCTCGACGCCGAGCCGGCGGGCGTGGCGCATCATCGAGACGATCGGCACGACCCCGGAGCCGCCGGCGACGCAGAGGGCGGGCACGTCACCGGCCCAGGTGAACCAGCCGCCGATCGGGCCACGCAGCTCGAAGTCGTCACCGACGCGTGCCTCGGCGTGCATGAAGCCCGAGACCTCCCCGTCGGGCAGGCACTCGATCATCAGCTCCAGCAGGGGATCGGCCGGGTCGGAGGCGATCGAGTAGGACCGCTGCGCGGTGTAGCCGTCCTCGGCGCGCAGCCGCAGCACGTAGTGCTGACCGGGCAGGTGGTCGATCCGGTCCGCGACCTCGAAGCGCAGCCGCACGAGCCTCTCCGAGTCGCGCGCGACCTCGACCAGCCGGCCGGTGGTCCAGGCGCCCGTCGGAGCAGCCGGGGCAGGAGCGTTCACGGGTCGCCCTGGTAGCGCTGCTCCAGCCACGGGTCGCCGCGGTCGTGGTAGCCGTTGGCCTCCCAGAAGCCCGGCCGGTCGCGGTCCATGAGCTCCAGCCGCGAGACCCACTTGGCCGACTTCCAGAAGTAGAGGTGCGGCACCAGCAGCCGCACCGGCCCGCCGTGCGGCACCGACAGCGGCTTGCCGTCGACCTCCCAGACGATCCACGCCTTGCCGCCGCGCAGGTCTTCGAGCGGCAGGTTGGTGGTGTAGCCGGTCGAGGAGTGCGCCATCACGAACGCCGCCTCGGCCCGCGGCCGCGCGGCGTCGAGCAGCGTGTCCACGCTGACACCGCGGAAGGTCATGTCGAACTTCGACCAGGTCGTGACGCAGTGGATGTCGCCGGCGTACGTCGAGCCCGGCAACGCGTGCGCCTCCCGCCAGGACCACGTCTGCTGCTCCTCCACGAGGCCGTCGACCGTGATCGACCAGTCCTCGGGCGTCAGCCTGGGCGTGGCCTCGGCTGTGAGCGTGGGCCAGTCCTGGCCGGTGTCGTACTGCCCCGGCGGGAGCCGGTCGCCGCGCGCCGCCCGGTCGCCGCGGCGTTTGCCGGTGAAGCCTCGCGTGAACGCCATGACGTGATTCTCGCTGATGCCACCACCGGTGGCACCCTGGAGGTGATGAGCACCAGCGAGACTCGGCTCCCTGGCCCCCGGGGCGAGCACCTGCACCGGCCCGGCACCCCGGGCTTCCGTCGCCTCAACCTGGCCATGGGCCTGGCCGGGCTGGCAGCCTTCGGCATGCTCTACACGACCCAGCCGCTGCTGCCCGAGCTCAGCGCGGCGTTCGACGTCGGCCCGACGACCGCCAGCCTCACGCTCTCGGTCTGCACGGGGCTGCTGGCGCTCCTGGTCGTCCCGGCGACGGCCCTCGGCCAGCGCTGGGGCCGCCCGCGCACGATGGGCGTCGCGCTCCTGGTCGCCGCCGTGCTCACGCTGGCCAGCGCCGTCGCCCCGACCTTCGCGGTGCTCCTCGTCCTCCGTGCGCTCACCGGCGCCGCACTCGCCGCGGTCGTCGGCGTCGCGATGGGCCACGTCGGCGTGGAGGTCCACCCCTCCGGCCTCGCGACCGCGATGGGGCTCTACGTCGCCGGCAACTCCCTCGGCGGCGTCGGCGGCCGGCTCATCACCTCCGCCGTGGTGGACGTCAGCTCCTGGCGCTGGGCCATGGCCGCCCTCGGCCTCGCCGCGCTGGCCGCCACCGCCGCCTTCTGGCGGCTGCTGCCGCCCCGTGCCGCGACGCCGTACGACGCCTCCACGACCGACCTCGAGCCCCGTGCCTACCGCGACCTCCTGACCGACCCGGCGATGCTCGCGGTGCTGCTGATCCCCTTCGTGCTGATGGGCGGGTTCGTCGCGACCTACAACTACCTGGCCTTCCGCCTGACGGCCGAGCCGTTCGCGCTGCCGGCCGCCGTGGTGGGGCTGGTGTTCGTCACCTACCTGTCGGGGACGGCGTCCTCCGCCCTCGCCGGGCGCGCGGCGGACCGCGTCGGACGCGGCCGGGTGCTCCTCGGCTCGGTCGTCGTCATGGGCGCCGGGCTCGCGCTGACCCTGCCCGACCAGCTCGCGCTCGTCGTGGTGGGCCTGCTCGTCCTGACCGCCGGCTTCTTCGGCGCGCACTCGGTCGCGAGCGGCTGGGCGCCGGTGGTCGGGCGGCGGCACCCGAGCCAGGCCAGCGCCCTCTACGTCTGCTCCTACTACGTCGGCTCCAGCATCTTCGGTGCCCTCGTCGGCCTGAGCTGGCGCGCCGGAGCCTGGCCGGCCACGGTCGCCTCCGTGGGCGCCCTCGTCGGCGTCGGCCTGGTCGCGTCGCTGGTCGTCGTGACGCGGGTGCGTCCGGTCGCGCGCGACCGGCGACACGAGCTCGCCCCCGCCGTGCCCTAGGGTGGCGGCACACGTCTCGTGGCGCAGGAACCCGGTGAGACTCCGGGGCGGTTCCGCCACTGTGATGCCCGCGAGGGCACAGCCAGACACTGGCCACGGGACCTCCACCGACAGGGGCGAGAACCCCGGGAGAAACCATGCGCATCGCACTGCTGTCGACCTCCGACACCGACCTCCTCTCCGCCCGGGCCTCCGGCGCCGACTACGTCTGGGCCAACCCGTCGCGGCCCGGCCACCAGTCGATGGCGGAGGTCATCGAGGGCGCCGACCTGGTCCTCGGTCGCATCCTCGGCTCGCCCCAGGACCTCTGCTCCGGCTTCGCCAGGATCCGGCAGACCGGCATGCCGATGGTGGTGCTCGGCGGTGAGCAGACGCCGAGCGCGGAGCTGATGGAGCTCTCGACCGTGCCGGTCGGCACCGCCGCCGAGGCGCACCGCTACCTCGCCGAGGGCGGCCCGGCCAACCTGGCCCAGCTCCACGCCTTCCTCTCCGACACCGTGCTGCTCACGGGCGAGGGCTTCGAGCCGCCGGCCGCGCTGCCCGACTGGGGGCTCCTGGAGCGGCCGCCGGTCGCAGGAGACCTGCCCCGCGTGGGGATCCTGATCTACCGCGCCCACCAGGCCAGCGGCAACACCGCCTTCGCCCACGCCCTCGCCGACGCCGTCGATGCGACCGGCCGCGCCATCGGCGTACCGCTCTTCGCGGGCTCGCTGCGTGCCGCCCCCGACGCCTTGTACGACGAGCTCGCCACGCTGGACGCCCTGGTCGTGACCGTCCTCGCCGCCGGCGGCAGCAAGCCGGCCGCCGCGAGCGCTGGAGAGGACGACGAGTCGTGGGACGTCGAACGGCTCGCAGCCCTCGACATCCCTGTCCTGCAAGGGCTCTGCCTCACCAGCAGCCGTGAGGAGTGGGAGGCCTCCGACGACGGGGTGACCCCGCTCGACTCGGCCAGTCAGATCGCGATCCCGGAGTTCGACGGGCGCATCATCACGGCGCCGTTCTCCTTCAAGGAGATCGATCAGGACGGGCTCCCGCGCTACGTCGCGGACGCCGAGCGGTGCGCCCGTGTCGCGGGGATCGCGGTCAACCACGCGCGGCTGCGCCACGTGCCGCCCGCCGAGCGCAAGGTCGCGCTGATGCTCTCGGCCTACCCCACCAAGCACTCGCGGGTCGGCAACGCCGTCGGCCTCGACACCCCCGTCTCCACCATCCGGCTGCTGCGGCGGATGCGCGACGCGGGCTACGACCTGGGCGCCCCCGGCGACGTGCCGGGGCTCGACGAGGCCGACGACACCGTGGCGGGGGACACGCTGATCCACGCGCTGATCGCCGCCGGCGGCCAGGACCAGGAGTGGCTGACCAGCGCGCAGCTGACCGACGCCCACGTCCGGATCTCGGCCGCCGACTTCGAGCGCTGGACCGCCGACCTCCCGTCGTCGCTGCGTGACGACATGGTCGAGGCCTGGGGTCCCGCGCCCGGGAAGCTCTTCGTCAACGACGCCCAGGAGATCGTGCTCGCGACCATCCAGGCCGGCAACGTGGTGCTGCTGATCCAGCCGCCGCGCGGCTTCGGGGAGAACCCGGTCGCGATCTACCACGACCCCGACCTGGCCCCGAGCCACCACTACCTGGCGTCCTACCGCTGGCTCGCCGCCGACGCGGACGACCACGGCTTCGGTGCCCACGCGGTGGTCCACCTGGGCAAGCACGGCTCGATGGAGTGGCTGCCGGGCAAGAACGCCGCCCTGTCGGCGTCCTGCGCGACCGACGCCGCGATCGGCGACCTGCCGCTGATCTACCCCTTCCTCGTCAACGACCCCGGCGAGGGCGCGCAGGCCAAGCGCCGCGCCCACGCCACGATCGTCGACCACCTGATCCCGCCGATGGCGCGCGCCGAGTCCTACGGCGACATCGCCCGGCTCGAACAGCTCCTCGACGAGCACGCCAACATCGCCGCGATGGACCCCGCCAAGCTCCCCGCGATCCGCGGTGAGATCTGGCAGCTCATGCACGCCGCCGAGATGCACCGCGACCTCGGCCTCGAGGAGCAACCAGACGATGCGGAGTTCGACGAGTTCATCCTCCACGTCGACGGCTGGCTCTGCGAGATCAAGGACGCCCAGATCCGCGACGGGCTGCACGTCCTCGGCCAGGCGCCGGCCGGCGAGGCCCGGGTCAACCTGGTCCTCGCGATCCTGCGCGCCTCCCAGGTCTGGGGCGGCGAGACCGCCGCGGTGCCCGGGCTGCGCGCGGCATTGGGGCTGAAGGAGGGGGTCTCGACAGGCTCGACCAACGGAAGGGTGACGCTCGACGAGGTCGAGCAGCGCGCGCACGCGCTGGTGCAGCTGATGGAGGACGCCGACTGGGACCCCGCGGCAGCCACGTCGGCGCACGACGACCCCGAGGTCCAGCGGGTGCTGGCCTTCGCCGCCACCCAGGTCGTGCCGAGGCTCGCGCGGACCACCGACGAGCTCGACGCCGTCCTGCACGCGCTCGACGGCGGCTTCATCCCCGCGGGCCCGAGCGGCTCGCCCCTGCGCGGGCTGGTCAACGTGCTCCCGACCGGGCGCAACTTCTACACCGTCGACCCGCGCGCGGTCCCGTCCCGCCTGGCCTGGCAGACCGGCGTGGCGATGGCCGACTCGCTGGTGCAGCGCTACCTCGACGACACCGGCGGCTACCCCGAGTCGGTCGGGATCAGCGTGTGGGGGACGTCGGCCATGCGCACCTCCGGTGACGACATCGCCGAGGTGCTCGCGCTCCTCGGTGTGCGGCCCCAGTGGGACGAGGCCTCGCGTCGCGTCGGCGAGCTGACCGTCGTGCCCCTCGAGGAGCTCGGCCGCCCGCGCATCGACGTCACCGTGCGCATCTCGGGCTTCTTCCGCGACGCCTTCCCGCACGTGCTGACGATGCTCGACGACGCCGTGCGGATGGTCGCCGACCTCGACGAGCCGCACGAGGCCAACTTCGTGCGCGCCCACGCGCAGGCCGACCTCGCCGAGCACGGCGACGAGCGCCGCGCGACCACGCGGATCTTCGGCTCGATGCCCGGCTCCTACGGCGCCGGGATCCTCCAGGTCGTCGAGAACGGCTCGTGGCGCGACGACCAGGACCTCGCCGAGGTCTACACCGCCTGGGGCGGCTTCGCCTACGGCCGCGACCTCGCCGGGGTCGCCGCAGCCGACGACATGCGCACCAACTACCGGCGCATCAAAGTGGCGGCCAAGAACATCGACACCCGCGAGCACGACATCGCCGACTCCGACGACTACTTCCAGTACCACGGCGGGATGATCGCGACCGTCCGTGCGCTCACCGGCTCCGACCCGCAGGCCTACGTCGGTGACTCGACCAGCCCCGACGCCGTGCGCACCCGCACCCTGCAGGAGGAGACCAACCGCGTCTTCCGCGCCCGGGTGGTCAACCCGCGCTGGATCGGGGCGATGCAGCGTCACGGCTACAAGGGCGCCTTCGAGCTCGCCGCGACCGTCGACTACCTCTTCGGCTTCGACGCCACGACCGGGGTGGTGCACGACTGGATGTACGACACCCTCGCGAAGGAGTACGTCCTCGACGAGACCAACCAGGCCTTCATGCGGCAGTCCAACCCCTGGGCCCTGCGCGGCATCGTCGAGAAGCTCCACGAGGCCGTGGACCGCGGGCTCTGGGCCGACCCCGACGCTGACGTCCTGGCCGCGATGCAGCAGGTCTACCTCGACCTCGAGGGCGACCTCGAGGATCGGTGAGGCGCCCGTGAAGCAGGTGCGCATCGTCGGCATCGGCATGGGGCCCGAGCACCTCACGGCCGAGGCCGAGGCGGCGATCCGCTCGGTCGACTACGTGATCGCCGCGCAGAAGTCCGACGACGACCGGCTCCTCGAGGCACGTCGGGCGCTGTGCCGTGACCTCGGCATCCCGCTGGTCGCCGTGCCCGACCCACCCCGCGACCGCGACGCCCCGGCCGACTACCCCGGCGCCGTGCGCGACTGGCACGAGGCCCGCGCCGCGGCGTACGAGCAGGTGCTGGCCGAGCGCGACGGCGACGCGGCCTTCCTGGTCTGGGGAGACCCGGCGTTCTACGACTCCACCATCCGCATCGTCGAGCAGGTGGCCGAGCGCGGCCGCGTCCCCTTCTCGTACGACGTGGTCCCCGGTGTCAGCGCGCCCCAGCTGCTGGCCGCCCGGCACCGGCTCGTGCTGCACGAGGTGGGCCGGCCGGTGCTCCTCACGACCGGCCGCCGGCTCCTCGAGGACGTCGCGGCCGGCCACGACAACCTCGTGGTGATGCTCGACGGGCGGTTGGCCTGCACGCTGCTCGACCCCGAAGACTGGATGGTCTGGTGGGGTGCCAACCTCGGGGCGCCCGGGGAGCGGCTCGCGGCGGGGCCGCTCGGTGCCGTGCTGCCCGAGATCCGGGCCGCTCGGGCCGCTGCCGCCACGGAGGCGGGATGGGTCATGGACGTCTACCTGCTGCGCCGGGTGCGCTCACAGCATCCCGTCTGACCTGCGGCAACGTCGGGCTCGTCACGTCCAGACCGTGACCGAGATCCTGTCCGCGATGTGACGCCAGGCACTACCCTTCAGCCTCCAGGCCCTCATGGGGAGGGTCTGCACCGACGCGTGCTGGACGGGGTGCGATGTGGACTGGTTGAGCGAGTGGGCTGGTGACATCCACTGGGTCGCCTTCGTGTCCATCCCGGTCTTCACCGGTGTCATCGGCTTCCTGATCAATTGGTCGGGACTGTGGATGCTCTTCAGCCCCGTGAAGTTTCACGGCGTCACGATCCCCGGCATGCGCGAGATCGCCTCGGTGCTGCCGCGCAAGATCCAGGAGGTGCCGGGCGTCCTCCAGGGCGGCATCGGCTGGCAGGGCATCGTGCCGGCGCGGGCGGCCAAGATGGGCTCGATCGCCGTCGACAAGGCGATCGCCAAGCTCGGCACGCCCTCGGAGTTCTACCAGCAGCTCGAGCCCGACCAGATCGCCGAGCACATCGTCACGTGCTTCCGACCCGAGATCCCCCAGCTGGTCGACGAGGTCATGCGGCGTGAGCACCCACGGCTGTGGCGCGACCTGCCGCGCCCCGTGCGCGACGCCGTCGTCGAGCGGGTCCAGGCCCAGCTGCCGGGCGTCGTCACCCGGGTGACGACCGAGATCGGCATCCACATCGACCAGCTGCTCGATCCCAAGATCATGGTGATCGACCACTTCCAGAAGAACCCCGCCCTGGTGGTGCGGATCTTCCGCGACTTCGGTCAGCGCGAGCTCAACCTGATGGTGTGGTTCGGCTTCATCTTCGGCTTCCTGCTGGGCATCCCGGTCGCCGTGGTCGACAGCATCTTCCACCAGGCCTGGCTGCTCCCGGTGCTCGGCGTGGTGGTCGGCTGGCTGACCAACGCGCTCGGCATGTGGCTGATCTTCGAGCCGCCGGAGCCCAAGCGGATCCTCGGCATCAAGGTGCACGGGCTCTTCCTGCGCCGCCAGGACCAGGCGGCCGAGGTCTATGCCCAGATCATCGCCGAGGACGTCATCACCCTCGAGCGCATCGGCGACTTCCTGCTCGACGGACCGCGCGGTGATCGCACGCGCCAGATGCTGGCGACCGCCCTGCGCCCCGCGATCGACAAGGCCGCCGGTCCTCTCCGCGGAGCGGTCCGGGTGGCCGTGGGAGCCGACCGGTTCGACACGATCCGCGACTCCGTCGCCCAGGAGGCGGTCGGCCGCACGCTCACGCCGTTCAAGGACCCGGTCTTCAGCGCCCGGCAGGCAGAGAAGATCCGGGTGCTCATCGCCAGACGCACCAAGGAGCTCCCTCCCGCCGACTTCGTCGACATGATGCGATCGGCCATCAAAGAGGATGAGTGGATGCTCTACGCACACGGCGCGATCATGGGTCTGGCCGGCGGCTTCCTGCACCTGTGGATCTTCGGGGTCGGCTCATGACCGAGACCCCGCGCAACGGCACCCCACGCGACGAGAGCACGCCCGACGACCGCACGCCCGACATGTGGACCTCGGCGGGGGAGTCCTTGCCCGGGCTCGCCCGGGTGGCGGCCTACGCCGCGCTGCACACGACCGAGTGGGGCGTGAAGACCTCCGCCAAGGCGTGGCTGCGGGTCGGCAAGGCCGTCACGCGGCCCGACGAGGCCGCGGCCCTGGCGCGTGACGCGTCCAAGGCGATGGTCGTGGTCGGCGACCTGGCCCGGTCGGTCTCCTCGGGCACCCCCGTCGCCAAGGCCCTGATGTCCGCAGGGGAGTCCCTCGGTGGCCTGGTCGAGGCCAACGGCACCGAGATGGTCAACGGCCACGTCGTCACGTCCGGACCGCCGCAGGCCAGCCTGCGCGAGCTCGGCCAGCAGCTGCTCGACCGCTCTCGCGACGTGTGGAACACCGACGAGGGGCACCCGGCCTACGAGCGGATCCTCAGCGAGCTGGCGCCCGACGAGGCGCGGATCCTGATGCTGCTCCTCACCGGTGGTCCCCAGCCGAGCGTCGACGTCCGCACCGGCGGTCCGATCGGGATGGTGAGCAGCCAGCTGATCGCGCCGGGGCTGACGATGATCGGCGCACGGTCGGGGGTGCGCTACCTCGACCAGGTCCCGGCCTACCTCAACAACCTCTTCCGCCTCGGGCTGGTCTGGTTCTCCCGGGAGGCTCTGCGAGACCCGATGCACTACCAGGTCGTCGAGGCCCAGCCCGACGTGCTCGAGGCGATGCACTCGGTGAAGTTCGCCAAGGTCGTGCGGCGCAGCATCCACCTGACGCCGTTCGGCGAGGACTTCTGCAAGACCTGCCTGGTCGAGGAGGAGACGCTCGCGGTGGCGGCCTTCCCCGAGCACAGCGTGCCGCCCGAGGTGGCCGACCCACGGGACCCCGGCCCGGGCTGAGGAGCCTCAGCAGGCGAGCAGCTTGACGGTGAACACCGAGCCGTCGTGGGCGCCGGGCGCGTGGCCGACCTCGCCGTTCTGCGCGTGGGCGAGCGTCTTGACGACGTAGAGCCCGAGGCCGGTGCCGCTGGCGACGGCGTCGTTGGCGCGGGCGAACTCCTGGAAGAGCCGGTCGGTGAACTCCACGGGCACCCCGTCGCCGTGGTCGACGACGTCGATGCACACCCGGTCGCCCTCGGCGCGCACGTGGATCGAGTACGGCGCCGCGCCGTACTTGTGGGCGTTGCTGAGCAGGTTGGTGAGCATCTGCTCGAAGCGCAACGGGTCCGCCCGCACCGAGCGGGTGTCCTCGACGAAGACCTCCACGTCGTAGCGGTCGGCGATCGCGCCCTCGATGATCGTGCGCGGGTCGACGACCTGCATGTCGATGCGCAACGTCCCGCGCTGGATCTGGGCGGCGGTGAGCAGGTCGGCGGTGATCGAGTCGAGGATGCGGGCCTGTCGCGCCACCGAGCCCATCAGCCGGTCGCGCTGGGTCTCGTCGATCTCGGCCGAGTCCCAGCCCACCGTCTCGGCGATCCCGCAGATCACCGCGACCGGGCCTCGGATCTCGTGGGCGGTCGTCGCGATCGCGCGGCGCAGGAGGCCGACGTCCTCGGCGCCCGAGTCGAGGTAGACCAGCACCGACCAGCCGGTGCGTCGCAGGGTGGCGCGCACGCGGCCGCCGTCGACATCGACCTCGAACGACGCGTCGGCATCGAGGCGGTGGAAGGAGACGAGCTGGGACAGCTCGGCCGCGGCCATGCCCAGCGGCATGCCGATCGTGGCGTCACCCAGCAGGCGCAGGGCCATCCCGTTGGCGTGCATGATCCGGAAGAGTGGCTCGTCGGCCAGCTCGATGATGCCGTAGGGCGCGAGCTCCAGCGCCTCCCAGGCCGAGATGTGCGCGCGGGACTCGACCGACGGCGAGACGTCTGGCTGGGCGTCCCCGAGCGTGGCCTTCGTGGACATGGTGGGCCTCTCTGCGAGGGTCTCGGCCTGCACGGCCCGGCTGCTGCTGGGGACCACGGACAGCGTGCGGGCGGGCTTGCGGGTGCCCCCCGAGGCGATGTCGCGGACGTAGTCGAGGATCGTGGTGAGCGGGGCGCCCTTCTGGACGTAGCCGTCGGCGCCGGCGGCGACGGCCCGGGCCGACATCTGCTGCGCGCCGAAGCCGGAGAGCACGACGATCTTGGCCGTGGGGCACAGCCTGCGGATCGTGGGCAGCGCCTCGATCCCGTCCATCACCGGCATCGCCAGGTCGAGCAGGATCACGTCGGGGCGGGTGGTCCGCACGACCTCGATGCCCTCACGCCCGTCGCCGGCCTCGGCGACCACCTCGAAGCCGCCCCTCATCAGCGCGAGCTTGAGGAGCTCGCGCAGGTCGGGGGTGTCGTCGATGATCACGACACGGCGTGGCCGGGTGGTGGCGAGTGCGCTCATGTCGGGGGCCTTTCGGGCGGGAGGTCGGCCGGCGCGCTGCGGAGCAGCTGGATGGCGAAGTGCTCACTGCCGAGCAGGTTGGTGATGATGCGGCTGGCGCTGTCGATCGAGGCCGTCATGGCCTCGCGGGCCTTGGTGGTGTCGTCGAGGTCGAGCGCCATCTTGGCGACGACGAGGCCCTGCAGGACGCTGTCGTTGAGCTCGAGGGCCTGCTGCTCCCGCTGCCGCAGGTCCTCGAAGAGCTGGGCGCCCTGCATGAGCGAGGAGTAGTTGCGCCGCAGGGACCAGTAGTAGAGCGCGACGACCATGCCGACGACGTCCCAGATCGCCAGCGGCCAGCTCCAGGCGGCACGCATGGCCAGGCCCTGCTCGTCGGCGAGCCCGAGCGACGGCAGCAGCATGTGGACGGGGTGGCTGCCGTGGTGCACCGCGCAGGTGAAGAAGATCGCGGCGGTCGCGGCGCCCAGCGGGTTGGTGCGCAGCTGGTTGCTGCGCGCCAGCGGGACGACGATGGCCAGCGCGATCAGCAGGTAGGCGACCGCGATGATGCTGTTGCACACCAGCCCGATCTGCCAGGTCATGACGTGACCGCCGTGCGACGACTCGGGCCGAGCAGGTGCACGCAGGAGGCCACCACGAGCAGCTCCCAGCCGGCACAGGCCAGGTCCCATGCCCCGACGGCCTCGGGGGCGGGCATCAGCCCCCACGGCAGGCCCCACGTGCGGGTGGTCAGCCACAGGGCCAGGATCGCGGCGTTGCCGAGGGCGCCCGCGACCAGCAGCCGGGGGGTGCACCGGGTCGCGACCAGGGCTGCCCAGGCCAGCTGGGCGAGCGCGGCGACGACGAAGAAACCGCCGAACGCCGCCCGCTCGTCGAGGTGTCCGGGCCCGGCGCCGGCGTGGATCGCGGCGGCGGCGCCGCTGGCCACCACGGCCAGCTGGAGGGCGGAGCTCCCGTGCGAGGGGATCGTGGCACGGGGCGCGACCGTCGTGCGCGGCTGGGTGAGGGTGCCCGCGGCGACCGCGCGGCGCAGCTCGAGGACCCGGAGGTCGTGATGGTCGCGGGGCGCGAGTGCCTGGGGGCTCAGGCGGTCGAGGGCGTGGGGGAGCAGCACCACGGCCAACGTCAGCAGTCCTCCCACGACCAGTGCGTAGTGCACGGTGTGCGCGAGCATGCCGACACCGGTGGACATCGCTGTCACCGTCGTTCCCTCCCGCACACCACCTCCCCCGGTGGCGTGCTCCCTGTCTCAAAGTAGGGGAAGGTGGGCTCGAGCGGGTCGCCTTTGCGGGAAGTGGCGAGCGGTCCATACCGGGCCAGACCGGTGGGAACTATCCAAACTTGAGTGGAACAGACTCAACTCTGCGAACGTTGTGCCGGGCAGAGTCCTCACGCACGTCAAGGAGAAGCCATGAGCCAGTTCGGCGCCGACAAGTTCACGACCCGCAGCCGTGAGGCGATCGAGGCCGCCCAGCTGCTGGCCACGACCGCCGGCAACAGCACCACCGAGCCGCTCCACGTCCTCGTCGCGCTCCTGCGCCAGGACGACGGGATCGCCCGCAACCTGGTCACCAAGGCCGGCGTCGACGCTGCCGCCCTGAGCGCCCGCGCCGAGGCGACCCTCGAGGCGCTCCCGAAGGCCAGCGGGGCCACCGTGCAGCAGCCGGCCGCCTCCGCCGCGCTCACCCGGGTGCTCGCCGCCGCGCTCGACCTCGCGCGCGGCATGAAGGACGACTACGTCGCGACCGAGCACCTGCTGATCGCGGTCGCCGGCACCGAGAGCTCGGCCCAGACCGTGCTCACGGACGCGGGGCTGAGCGAGGCGGGGCTGCGCGAGGGGCTCACCGCCGTCCGCGGCAACCGCCGGGTGACGAGCCAGGACGCCGAGTCGACCTACGAGGCGCTCGAGAAGTACTCCGTCGACCTCACCGCCGCTGCCGAGGAGGGCCGCCTCGACCCCGTCATCGGCCGTGACGCCGAGATCCGGCGTGTCGTGCAGGTGCTCTCGCGCCGCACCAAGAACAACCCCGTGCTGATCGGGGAGCCCGGTGTCGGCAAGACCGCCGTCGTCGAGGGCCTCGCCCAGCGCGTCGTCGCCGGCGACGTGCCCGACTCGCTCAAGGGCCGTCGCGTCCTGAGCCTCGACCTGGCCGCCATGGTCGCCGGCGCGAAGTACCGCGGCGAGTTCGAGGAGCGGCTCAAGGCCGTCCTCGAGGAGATCAAGGACGCCGGCGGGCAGGTCATCACCTTCATCGACGAGCTGCACACCGTCGTCGGCGCCGGAGCCGGCGGGGACTCCGCGATGGACGCCGGCAACATGCTCAAGCCGATGCTGGCGCGCGGCGAGCTGCACATGATCGGCGCCACGACCCTCGACGAGTACCGCGAGCGGATCGAGAAGGACCCCGCCCTCGAGCGCCGCTTCCAGCAGATCTTCGTCGGCGAGCCGACCGTCGAGGACACCATCCAGATCCTGCGCGGCATCCAGGAGAAGTACGAGGCGCACCACGGCGTTCGGATCACCGACGCCGCCCTGGTCGCCGCCGCCACGCTGTCCGACCGCTACATCACCGGGCGCCAGCTGCCCGACAAGGCCATCGACCTGATCGACGAGGCGGCGTCCCGGCTGCGCATGGAGATCGAGTCCTCCCCGGAGGAGATCGACGAGCTGCGGCGCCGCGTGGAGCGGCTCAAGATGGAGGAGTTCGCGCTGGCCAAGGAGTCCGACGCCGCCTCCGTCGACCGGCTCGAGCGGCTGCGCGCCGACCTCGCCGACCACGAGGAGGAGCTGCGCGGGCTCGAGGCACGCTGGGAGCAGGAGAAGTCGTCCCTCGAGGGCGAGGGCGAGCTGCGCCGTCGCCTCGACACCGTGCGCGTCCACGCCGACAAGCTGATGCGCGAGGGCCGGCTCGACGAGGCCAGCGAGATCCTCTACGGCCAGATCCCCGAGCTCGAGCGCAAGCTCAACCAGGTCGAGGCCGACCAGACCTCCACCGTCGAGCCGATGGTCGGCGAGCAGGTCGGCGCCGAGCAGATCGCCGACGTCGTCGAGGCGTGGACCGGCATCCCGACCGGACGGATGCTCGAGGGCGAGACCGCCAAGCTGCTGCGCATGGAGGAGGTCATCGGCGAGCGGCTGATCGGCCAGGAGGACGCCGTGCGCGCCGTGAGCGACGCCGTACGCCGGTCGCGGGCCGGGATCGCCGACCCGAACCGCCCGACCGGATCCTTCCTGTTCCTCGGCCCGACCGGCACCGGCAAGACCGAGCTGGCCAAGTCCCTGGCCGACTTCCTCTTCGACGACGAGCGCGCGATCGTGCGCATCGACATGAGCGAGTACGGCGAGAAGCACTCCGTCGCGCGGCTCGTCGGTGCGCCTCCGGGCTACGTCGGCTACGACGAGGGCGGTCAGCTCACCGAGGCCGTCCGCCGGCGGCCCTACGCCGTGGTCCTGCTCGACGAGGTCGAGAAGGCGCACCCGGAGGTCTTCGACGTGCTGCTCCAGGTGCTCGACGACGGCCGGCTCACCGACGGCCAGGGCCGCACGGTCGACTTCCGCAACACGCTGCTGATCCTCACCAGCAACCTGGGCTCGCACTACCTCGTCGACCCCACGATGGACCCGGAGGAGAAGCGCGAAGCGGTGCTCGCGACCGTGCGGGCGAGCTTCAAGCCCGAGTTCCTCAACCGGCTCGACGAGATCGTGCAGTTCGAGGCGCTCTCGCCCGAGGCGCTGACCCACATCGTCGACCTGCAGCTGGCGCTGCTCGAGCACCGCCTCGCCGTGCGCCGGATCAGCATCGAGGTCAGCGACGCCGCCCGCGCGTGGCTGGCGGAGACCGGCTACGACCCGGCCTACGGCGCCCGTCCGCTGCGCCGGTTGATCCAGAGCGCGATCGGCGACCCGCTGGCGCGGCTGCTCATCGGCGGCGAGGTCGCCGACGGCGGGACCGTCCGGGTCGACGTGGCTGCCGGGGAGGGGGCCGGGCTGAGCCTGGCCGTGGCCCCGTCGACCGCGTGACCAGCGCTTTGGGAGACTGGGTGCCATGAGCGACAAGCCCCTCGAGCGACCACGCCAGGTCACCTTCGCCGCCGCCCTGATCATGGGCGGGTCGGCGTTGATCGTGGCATCGGTCTTCGAGCGGGTCGCGGGGCTCGGCTCCCTCGAGACCCAGGAGGCGATCGACACCTTCCTCGCCGAGCCACCGGGCGACGGGCTGGGTCTCTCGGCAGCGTCGGTCGAGTCCATCCTGCGGGTGCTCTGCATGGTCGCGGGCGCCACCGCGACGGCGACGGCGATCCTCGGCTTCCACGTCCTCAAGCGCACCCGGTCGGCCCGCCTCGGGCTCGCCGTGCTGGCGGTGCCGCTGTTCATCAGCGGCATGGCCGTCGGTGGCTTCCTCGCCTCGCTCGTCGTGGCCTCGTCGGTGATGCTGTGGTTCCAGCCCAGCAAGGACTGGTTCGACGGCGTCGTACGCCGCCCCGCCGACGCGGAGCGCACGGCCGGCCCGGGCGCCGGCCGGAGCGGGCAGCAGGTGGCGCCGCCCCCACCGCCGAGCGGTCCTCGGGCGGTCCAGGGCTTCGGCTCGGCACCCTCGGGCCTCGCGACGGCGACCTTGCCGCCGCGCCACCAGGCGTCCACGCCTGGACGTCCTGCCGCCCGTCCGGGGGCCGTGCTCTGGGCCTGCCTGGTCACGTGGTCGGTCTGTGGCCTCGGCATGATCTTCATGGCGCTGAGCGTGCTGACCCTGCTCGCCGTGCCCGACCTGGTCTTCGACGAGATCGACCGGCAGAGCCCCGACCTCGCCGCCGAGGGCCTCTCGCGCTCCTCGATCATCACCGGCACCTACGTCAGTGCCGCGATCGTGCTGCTGTGGGGCGCGGCCGCCGTGACCTTCGCCGTCCTGGCGTTCCGGCGGGTGGCGTGGGGTCGCACGGCGTTGATGATCTGCGCCGGGGTGGCCGGTGTGGTCTGCCTCGTGGGGTCGCTCTTCAGCATCATGCTGGCACTGCCGTTCGTGGCGTGCACGGCCACCTTCGCGCTGCTGATGCGGCCCGAGGTGCGCGCCTGGTTCGCCTGAGGGTGCCGCGGCTGGGCTGGTGTGGTTGAGTTTTCGCATGAGTGACCCGAACTTCCCCTCGGCCGACAACCCCTACGGCACCCCGCCGGCGAGCCCCAACCCCTACGGGCAACCGGCCGGCGAGCCGACCTACGGCCAGCAGGCGCAGCCCCCGGCCGCCCCTGCCCCCTACGGTCAGCAGCAGCCCTACGGCCAGCAGGCCTACGGGGAGAACCCTTACGGTGGTCAGCCGGCCTACGGCACGTCGACCGGTGACCCCGACAAGCGCCCGGGCACGGTCACTGCCGCGGCGATCGTGGCGATCGTGATGTCGACGATCTCGTTGCTGATGTTCCTCGTGGTGACGGTCGGCATCTTCGTCGCCCGCGACGAGGTCGAGGACGCGATCAACGACGAGCTCGCCAACCAGCAGGGCATGGGCGACATCTCCGCCGGTGACCTGACCGCCGTGGTGCTCGTGGTCATGTTGGTCTTCGTCTTCTGGTGCATCAGCGCGATCGTGCTCGGCATCCTGACGCTGCGCCGCCGCAACTGGGCGAGGATCATGCTCGTCGTCTCCTCGGCCGTAACCGCGCTGTTCAGCCTGCTCGGCATCACGTCGGGCATCTCGGCCCTCACGCTGATCGCGGCCGTCGCCGTGATCGTGCTGCTCTTCACCGGCGGCGCCAACCAGTGGTTCGCCAAGCGCCAGCCCGACCAGCTGCCGACCGGCACGTCGCAGCCCTGGGGCTGATCGGGTCGTGCGCGTCTAGGCCCGCAGCTCGGCCTCAGCCAGCCGTCGTACGCCGGCGGTGATGGTGTCGCGCTCCTTGCAGAACGCCCAGCGCACCAGCTGACGACCGGCGTCCTGGTCGTCGTAGAACACCTGGGCCGGGATCGCGACCACGCCGGCGCGCTCGGGCAGCGCCCGGCAGAAGGACAGCCCGTCCGGCCAGCCGAGGTGGCTGATGTCGGTGGTGGCGAAGTAGGTGCCCTCGGGCGGGCGGACCGGCAGGCCGGCGTCGGCCAGCCCCTCGCAGAGCAGGTCACGCCGCTGCTGCAGGTCCGCCGCGAGCCGGCCGGGGAAGTCGGGCTCCTCGTCGAGGGCCTGGGCGACGGCCGGCTGGAGCGGTGAGCCGGAGGTGAAGGTCAGCCACTGCTTGGCCGCCAGGACCGCGCCCACGAGCTCGGCCGGGCCGGTCGCCCACCCGACCTTCCACCCGGTGAACGACCAGGACTTGCCGACGCTCGAGAGGGTCAGCGTGCGCTCGCGCATCCCGGGCAGGGTCGCGATCGGCACGTGCTCGTGGTCGTCGAAGACCAGGTGCTCGTAGACCTCGTCGGTGATCACGACCAGGTCGTGCTCGATCGCCAGCGCGGCGACGGCCCCCAGCTCCTCGCGGGTGAGCACGGCACCGGTCGGGTTGTGCGGGGAGTTGAGCAGCACGAAGCGGGTCGCCGGCGTGACGGCGGCGCGCAGCGCAGCGACGTCGAGCCGGAAGTCGGGGGCGTGCAGGGTGACCGGGCGCCGGACGCCGCCGGCCATCTGGATCATCGCGACGTAGGAGTCGTAGTAGGGCTCGAGCACGATGATCTCGTCGCCCGGGTCGACCAGGCCCAGCATGGCGGCGGCCACCGCCTCGGTGCAGCCGGTGGTCACGACGACCTCGGTGTCCGGGTCGAGCGCGAGACCGTAGTGGCGCTGCTGGTGCCGGGCGATCGCCTCGCGCAGCGCGGGCACGCCGATCCCGGGGGCGTACTGGTTGGCCCCGGACCGCAGGGCCTCGGTCGCGCGGGCGATCGTCGAGGCCGGGCCGTCCACGTCGGGGAAGCCCTGGCCCAGGTTGATCGCGCCGGTGCGGATCGCCAGCGCCGACATGGTCGAGAAGATCGTGGGCGGAATGCCGTCGAGCCGGTGTGCGAGCGCCATGCGTTTCACCCTACGGGGGGCCGACGTCGCCAGCCGCTAGCCTCGTCCCGTGACCCACGACGCCGCCCCTGACCTCACGCTCGCCGCCGACATCGACGCCTGCGCGCGTCTCTCGGGGGAGTTCACCCTGCGCTCGGGCCAGGTGTCGTCGGAGTACTTCGACAAGTACCTCTTCGAGGCCCAGCCCGCCCTGCTCGCCCGGGTGGCCACCCAGATGGTGCCGCTGCTGCCCGAGGGCACCGAGCTGCTCGGCGGGCTCGAGCTCGGCGGCATCCCGATCGCGACGATGGTCAGCAGCCTGACCGGGACGCCGGGGCTGTTCGTGCGCAAGAAGGCCAAGGACTACGGCACCTGCAAGCTGGCCGAAGGCCCC
>NZ_CALRWD010000051.1:0-32003 GCF_943371775.1 Nocardioides psychrotolerans | reverse complement strand
TGCCGGGCTGATGGCCTACGACGAGCTGCTCGCCGCCGTCGTCGTGCGCCACGGGCGCCGCGTCGGCCTCTCGATCACCGACATCTGGGTCGACAGCGAGACCTCGATGCTCGGCGGCCGCGGCTTGTGGGGCATCCCCAAGGACCTGGCGACGTTCAGCGGGCTCGCCGCCGGCACCGACGCCGGCCCGGTCGCGAGCGCGACCTTCACGCCGCGACGCGCGCCCGGGGTGCCGCTGCCCCTCCCGCTGCGCGGCAGCGTCGTGCAGACCCTGCGCGAGCGCACCGTCGCCAGCCCGATCCGTGCCTCGGGACGACTGCGCCCCGCCACCGCCGAGTGGGACCTGGCGCCCGACGGCCCGCTGGCCTGGCTGCGCGCCGGCCGCCCCCTCACCAGCGTCGTCGCCGAGGACTTCCGGATGCGCTTCGGCCGCTGACCCCACCCACCGCTGGTCGAGCAGCGAGCGAAGCGAGCGCACGTCGAGACCCACCCACCGCTGGTCGAGCAGCGAGCGAAGCAAGCGCACGTCGAGACCCCGCACCTCGACGACCAACCGCACCCCAGCCGGCGTACGACGCAGGTCTCGACACCTCCTCGTTGGCGCTCGTCGGGCTCGACCAACGAGGACCAGCCTCAGACGACCTGCGCCTTGGCCCAGCGGTAGTCGGCCTTGCCGGACGGCGAGCGCTCCATCTCGCCGACCCGCACGATCGCCTTGGGCACCTTGTAGCGGGCGACGTGGGTCGCGGCCTCGGCCAGGATCTCCTCGTCGGTGACGTCGACGTCGTCTGCGACCTGGACGACCGCGACGACCTCGCTCCCCCAGCGCTCGGAGGGACGCCCGACGACGACTACGTCGCGCACGGCCGGGTGCGCGGCCACCGCGCGCTCGACCTCCTCGACGAAGATCTTCTCGCCGCCGGAGTTGACGGTGACGCCGTCGCGGCCGAGCAGGTGCACCCGACCGTCCTCGAGCAGGTTGGCGCGGTCCCCCGGCACCGACCAGCGGATGCCCTCGATGACCGGGAAGGTCCGCGCGGTCTTGTCGGCGTCGCCGAGGTAGCCCAGCGGGATGCGGCCGCTGCGGGCCAACCAGCCACCCTTCTCCCCCGGCTCCGAGCGCCGCGTCAGGTCCGGGCTGACGACGGTCGTGTCGGACTGCGGGTTGAAGATCGCGGTGTCGGCCTCGGCGCCCTTGGCGGAGTAGTGGTTCATCTGGATGCCGGTCTCCGAGGAGCCCACGGCGTCGAGCAGCATGATGTGCGGCAGCGCCTCGAGCAGCCGGGTGCGCACGGTCGGCGACATCGGCGCGCCGCCGTTGCTGACCGCAGCGACACCGGACATGTCGTAGTCGCCCCGCTCGAGCTCCTCCACCAGCGGCCGCGCGACCGCGTCGCCGACGACCGGGATGCTCAGGCACTTCTCCCGGATCGCGGTGTTCAGCGCGTCGACCGGGTCCATGCGGTGCACGTTGTCGGGGATCACGATCTTGCCGCCGGTGGTGATCATGTGGAAGGCCGACCACTGCGCCGCTCCGTGCATGAACGGCGGCAGCATCAGCAGCGTCACGCCGCCGTTGGCGTCCACGGCCGCCTTCGCGATCTCGTCGTACGACGCGTAGGGCGTCGTCGTGCCGAAGGGCAGACCGCCCATCGCGGAGATGAACACGTCGTCCTGGCGCCACACGACACCCTTGGGCATCCCCGTGGTGCCGCCGGTGTACATGATGAACAGGTCGTCCCCGTCGGGCACCGGCATGCCCTGCTCGGGCACCGGCGTGGTCACGATCGACTCGTAGGCCACGGCGCCGGGCAGCAGTGCGTTGCCGCTCTCGTCCTCGACCTGGATCAGCACCTTCAGCCCTGGCAGGTGCTCCCGCAGCGCGGCCACCTGGGGCGCGAACTCCGCGTGGTAGAGCAGCGCGTCGGTCGAGGCGTCGTCGAGGAGGTAGCGCAGCTCCTCCTCCACGTAGCGGTAGTTGATGTTGTACGGCGCGACGCGGGCGCGCCAGGCACCCACCAGCGCCTCGAGGTACTCGTTGCCGTTGCGCAGGTAGATGCCGAGGTGGTGCTGGCCGGACTCGTGGCCGGCCAGCGCGTCGCGCTCGGTGTGGCAGCCGAGACCCTGGGACACGAGGAAGCGGGCGACCCCGTCCATCCGCGCGTTGATCTCGGCGTAGGTGAACCGGCGGTCGCGCCAGACCAGCACCTCCTGGTCCGGGACGGCACGGGCGACGGTGTCGAAGACGGTCGAGAGGTTGAAACCGGGCATGCGAGCTCCTGGGCGTGACGACCACAACTAGAACAAGTTGCAGAACTGTAGCGTCCGTCACACCCCGGGGGTATGCCTCCGGCTGAACTTGTTGACTCGCGTCAAGAGCCGGGCATGACCCGGATCGTCGGGCTCACGTCACCTCGGCAGCCGGGCTTGGCCCCGACCTTGGCGTAGTAGCGCCCCGGTGTGCCCGTGTTGCCGGTCGACCAGACGTACCTCGTCCCCTGCTTCTCGGTCGTGTCGTTGGCCCACAGGTGCGGCTCGCCGTTGATGAGCTTGAAGAGCTTGACCGTCCGGTTGGCAGCGCACCTGCGCGGCTTGGCGCTCGAGACCGTCCCGGACAGGTCGGTCCCCTCTGCCTTGATGGTGACCGTGACCGCCGCGTTGGGCGCTGCCGCCTCGGCCGCCGTCACGATCGGGAACGCCGCGGCCAGGGCCGCCGCTCCCGCGATGAGTGCTCGCATGTTCTTCCCTCTTCTCTCCTGGTCCCCACCTGCTCGCACGCTAGACCTCCGCGAGGGTCCTGTCACCGGGCCGTTAGCCTCACGCCGTGGATCCCTCCCTCGCCTTCTTCGCCCCCGAGGGCGACACCCTCGTCCCGACCGCCATGGCCCAGAGCATGTGGAGCACCGACCAGATGCACGGTGTGGCCGTGAGCGGCGCCCTGGGCCGCGCCCTCGAGCGGGCGGTCGCCGCCCTCGGGCGCGCCGACCTCCAGCCGACCCGCTACACCGTCGACCTCTTCCGGGCCGCGCGGATGCAGCCCTGCGAGATCAGCACCGAGGTCGTGCGCGAGGGCTCGCGGATCTGCCTGGTCGACGCCACGATGACCCAGGCCGGCGAGCGCGTGGCCCGCGCGAGCGCGGTCTTCCTCAAGCCCACCGCCTCCACGGAGGGCCAGGTCTGGAGCCCCGACGAGCGCCCGAGCCCGCCGCCCCACGAGGTCGCTCCCCCGACCGACGAGCCGCACGTGCCCTACTTCCACTCGGAGGTCGGCTGGACGCAGGACTTCAGCCAGCACCAGAACGGCTCGCGCAAGCAGTCGTGGAACTCCGCGATCCCCGTCGTCGCCGGTGAGGCCATCACCCCCTTCCAGGCCGCGGCCGCGATCGCGGACGGCGCCAGCCTGGTCACCCACTGGGGCAGCCTCGGCGTGGAGCACATCAACACCGACATCACCCTCACCCTCGTGCGCCCCCCGGTCGGCGTCGAGATCGGCCTGTCCGCCGTCGACCGCCTGGAGCAGGACGGCATCTCCGTCGGGACCGCCGCGATGTTCGACCGCACCGGCCCGCTCGGCACCTGCGTCGTCACGGCACTGGCCAACGCGCGGCGGGTGGTCGACATGGGCGGCATCTCCTACGACGACGACGGGACCCGTCGTACGACGTCCTGAGCGACCGGGCCGAGACGAGAAGCACCGACAATGCACCAGAGGCGGCCTCCCGGGGGGAGACCGCCTCTCGATGGTGGAGGTGAGGGGACTCGAACCCCTGACCCTCTGCATGCCATGCAGATGCGCTACCAGCTGCGCCACACCCCCATCGGGGTGCTGCCCGGGCCAAGGCCCTGACAACTCGCGAAATATTAGCCAACGCCGATCCGGGACGCGAATCGGGGTCCCCCTCCGGTGCTTCCCGGCCTCGTTCAGGCCGGGGCGACCCGGTTGTAGGCGCCCAGCCGGAAGCCGCCGGTCGCCGGCGACTCGGTCAGCACCGCCCACCCGCAGTTGTCCAGCGCCCCCAGCGTCTGCAGCTCCTCGACGTCCCACGACAGCAGCGAGGCGATGACGACGCGCAGGGCGGCCCCGTGGGACACCGCCACGGACAGCCCGCCCGCGGGCGTGGCGTCGAGGAGGTCGAGCAGCACGGCGCGCATCCGCTTCTCGACCGCGAGAGTCCCCTCGCCGTCGGGCACGACGTCGAAGTCACCGGTGCGGAACGCCGCGAACTCCTCGGGGTGCGCCACGGCGTAGTCCGCGTGGGTCATGCCCTCGCGCGAGCCGAGGGCGTACTCCCGCAGGCGCGCGTCAGCGACCGGAGCCAGCCCGCAGGCCGCACCGACGTACGCCGCCGTGGTGGCCGCGCGGGTCAGGTCGGAGCTCCACAGGTGCACCGGGCCCAGCGCGGCGACGTGCTGTGCGACCGCCTGCGCCTGGGCGTGGCCGATCTCGTCGAGCTCGGCGTCGGCGTGGCCCTGGATGCGCCGCGCCTGGTTCCACGCGGTGCGGCCGTGGCGCAGCAGGACGAGCGTGCGCGCGTCAGGCACCCTGCGGCGGGCCCGTGACGTCGGCGGGCAGCTTGATCGTCGGGCAGTCGCGCCACAGTCGCTCGAGGGCGTAGAACTGGCGCTCCTCCTCGTGCTGCACGTGCACGACGATCTCGCCGTAGTCGATGAGCACCCAACGACCGTCGCGCTCGCCCTCGCGGCGCACCGGCTTGGCGCCGATGGCGCGCAGCGCGTCCTCGACCGCGTCGACGATCGCCTTGACCTGGCGGTCGTTGGACGCCGAGGCGAGGACGAAGGCGTCGGTGATCGCGAGCTGCTCGCTCACGTCGAAGGCGACGATCTGGGTGGCGAGCTTGTCGGACGCGGCACGGGCGGCGGCGACGACGAGCTCGACGGCATGGTCGGTGGCAGTCATGAGGCTTCTCTGGTCGGGGACGGGGTGGGAGTCGGGTCAGGAGTCGGGTCGGGCTCGACGGCGGGGTAGAGCCGGTGCTTCTGGATGTACTGGACCACACCGTCGGGCACGAGGTACCAGACGGGCTGGCCGCGGCGCTGGCGCTCACGGCAGTCGGTGGAGGAGATCGCCAGCGCCGGGATCTCCACGATCGTGACCCGCGAGGACGGCAGGGCCGCGATGGTCTCGGGGTCCATGTCGTAGCCGGGGCGCGTGCAGCCGACGAACTGGGCGAGGTCGAAGAGACCGTCGGCGTCGTGCCAGCTGAAGATGTCGGTCAGTGCGTCGGCGCCGGTGATGAAGTAGAGGTCGGCGTCGGGCATCGCGGCACTGAGGTCGCGCAGCGTGTCGACGGTGTAGGTCGGACCCTCGCGGTCGATGTCGACGCGCGACACCGTGAAGCGAGGGTTGGCCGCGGTCGCGATCACCGTCATCAGGTAGCGGTGCTCGGGAGGTGAGACGTCGCGCTCGGACTTCTGCCAGGGCCGACCCGTCGGGGCGAAGACGACCTCGTCGAGGTCGAACCACGCCTGCACCTCCGAGGCCGCCACGAGGTGCCCGTGGTGGATGGGGTCGAACGTGCCACCCATGACGCCGACACGGCGGCGCACGGGGGTGGCGTCAGTCATGCGTCGACACTCAGCTGTGCTCGCGTCCCCCGCCGAAGGCGACCAGGGCGAAGAGCATCCCGAGGAGGATGCCGATGGCGATGAGCCCGACCCACCAGGGGTTGATGACCTGCTCGTGGTGCTCGGCGGCGGCCCGGCTCAGGGACAGCGTGATGTGGCTCAGCGACATGCCGCAGATCCTACCGGCCCCCTGCGCTCAACCGAGAAGTGACTCGACCCCGGCGAGCACCAGCCAGAACCGCAGGGTGCGCCCGACGAAGATCGTGGGCAGGAAGACCCACATGCGCATCTTCAGCGCACCGGCGACAGCGGCCATGACGAGCAGCGGCGGGATGCCTCCGAAGGAGGAGATGAGCATGATCGCCCCGGCGAAGAAGGGACGCCCCTCCATGCGGGCCTGCCAGCGCGCATAGCTGGCCTTCACCTTGTCGCCGGTGAGCTTCTTCTGCACCCAGTCGGTCTCGATGCTGCGTCGCGTCGCCTCGTACCAGACGATCTTGCCGACGGTCTGGCCGGCGCCGGCGATGGCCGCCAAGGTGAACGCGTGGCCCCCGACGGTCGCCGCCATGCCGCCGAGGATGACCTCCATGTTGATCAGCGGGAACAGGGCCGAGGCGATGCTGACGCCGAAGGTCCAGAAGGCCAGGCTGAGGCTCATGTCGCGCTGGTGCTCCCCGCGCGCTCGGGCACCGGCAGGCCCAGCTGGAAGAGCCACCTCAGCGAGACGCACTTGAGCACGACCAGCGCGAGCGCGATCACCAGCCCGACCTGCCACCAGCCGGTGACCAGCAGCAGCACCGCGAAGAGCGCGGAGTTGAGCGCCTTGGCCGGCTTCGACCAGTTCCACCGGTAGAGGCGGGCGTCCACGACGTAGAAGTAGTTGGGGCTGCGGATCGGCCAGGCCAGGAAGGCCAGCGACAGGAACATGTCGATGACCATGAAGTTGAAGAGGTAGACCGAGACCGGCAGCACCATCTCGGGCTGGAGCCAGGCCAGACCGATGTAGAACCCGGCGCAGTTGATGCGGTCGCACATGATGTCGAGCGTGCCGCCGATGCGGGTCTCGCAGTCGAAGAGGCGGGCGTATCCCCCGTCCGCCATGTCACCGACCCAGTAGACGACGAGGCCGACGACCAGCAGCGTGAGGTCCTCGTCGACCGCGGCGTAGAGGCACAGGGCCAACGACACGACCGTGCGGACGAAGGTGATCACCGTCGCGCCGGTGAACAGCCTCTCGGCCGCCGGATCGGCGTAGACGGTCGCGTCGCTCACGGGCATGGTCGGAACGCTATCGCGGGGAGGCCCCGGGTCAGCGAACGTGGCCGTTCCCGGTCACGACGTACTTGGTCGAGGTCATCTCCGGCAGCCCCATCGGCCCACGCGCGTGCAGCTTCTGGGTGCTGATCCCGATCTCCGCCCCGAAGCCGAACTCGCCGCCGTCGGTGAAGCGCGTCGAGGCGTTGACGAGCACGGCCGCCGAGTCCACGCTGGCCACGAAGCGGCGGGCCGCCGACTGGTCCTCGGTCACGATCGCATCGCTGTGCTGGCTCGAGAAGCGCCGGACGTGCGCCAGCGCCGCGTCGAGGTCCGGCACGACGGCGGCGCTGATGTCGAGCGAGAGGTACTCGGTCGCGTAGTCCTCGTCGGTGGCCGCCAGCACTCCCTCGTGGGCCTGGAACGCGGGGTCGCCGTGGATGGTCACGCCGGCGTCCTGCAGCGCTGCGACGACCCGCGGCAGGAAGGCGTCGGCGACCTCGGCATGCACCAGCAACGACTCGGCGGCGTTGCAGACGCTGGTGCGGTGGGTCTTGGCGTTGAGCACGATCGCGAGTGCCTTGTCGAGGTCCGCGGCACGGTCGACGTAGACGTGGCAGTTGCCGACCCCGGTCTCGATCACGGGGACGGTCGACTCCTCGACCACCGAGCGGATCAGGCCGGCGCCACCGCGCGGGATGAGCACGTCCACGAAGCCCCGGGCCCGCATCAGGGCCTTGACGCTGTCGTGGGAGTCCCCCGGCACGAGCTGGACGACGTCGGCGTCGAGGCCGACGGCGCTCGCGGCGTCGCGCAGCACCGCCACGATCGCGGCGTTGCTGGACCGGGCGCTGGAGCTGCCCCGCAGGAGCACCGCGTTGCCCGACTTGAGGCAGATGCCCGCGGCGTCGGCGGTGACGTTGGGCCGCGCCTCGTAGATCATCCCGACCACGCCGAAGGGCACCCGCACCTGACGCAGCTCGAGCCCGTTGGCCAGCGTGCTCCCCCGCACCACCTCGCCCACCGGGTCGGGCAGGCCGGCGACGTCGCGCAGGCCCTGGGCCATGGCCTCGAGGCGGTCGTCGGTCAGCCGCAGCCGGTCGACGATGTTGGCGGGGGTGCCACCGCCCTCGGCACGCGTCACGTCCTCCGCGTTGGCCGCGAGGACCTCCTCGCTGCGCTGGAGCAGCGACCCGGCCATCGCGAGCAGGGCGCGGTCCTTCTCGGCCCGGGTCGCCAGCGCCAGCGCGTGGCTGGCCTCGCGTGCGCGGCGGGCCACGGCGAGGACCTGCTGCTCGGTGTCGTCTCCACGGGGGGCCTGCGTCATGGTCCGAGCCTAGGAGAGACCGGAGGCGCGCTCCGCGGGTGTCTCGCGATCCTGGGCAACCAAACCGGCCTCGGTTGCGTCGTAGTCCTCGGACTCACCATTCCTCAGGAGGAACCCCATGCCTCGCACCTCACCCCGCAGCACCGCCCTTCGGGCCGCCGGCCTCGCCGCGCTCGCGCTCGTCCTCCCGGCACTCCCCGCGCTCTCCTCCGGCGCCGACGCCGCCCCTGCCGCTGCCCCTGCCGCTGCTGCGCAGCGCGCGGAGGGCGACGCCCCGGTGTCGCTGTGGTCACCGGACCGCATCGAGGCCTTCTCCTACGGCGGCCGCGTCTACACCGACCTCGGCCTGCGTCTCGTCGCGCAGGACCAGCCCTTCGAGCTCTGGTCGACCCGCACCGGCTACGACGAGAAGATCCGGACCGTGTGGCGCTCGGCCACCGGCGACGTGACCCTGCCCGCCGGGTCGATGTCCACGTTCAGCGGCCTGCGCCACTTCCTCAAGCTGAGCTTCGACCCGGTCAAGGCCGGGCCGACCACCAGGATGGTCCAGGGCGGCTGCCTGTCGGGCTACGCCGAGCGGGTGAGCCCCGACGCGCCGGCCACGTCGGACTACCCCCGCTCCTGCTACTACAACCCCTACGCGATCGGGTCGGTCCAGGGCGTGCAGGCCGGCTGGGCCACCCCGGTCTTCAACACCTACAAGCCGCTGCGGCTCGAGCCGGGCCGCTACCGGGTCACCGCCGCGGTCGGCGCCCCCTACGCGAAGGCGTTCGGGCTGTCGGCGGCCGAGGCGAGGCGCACCTTCACCCTCGTGGTGAAGAAGGAGGACTACGGCAGCGAGGGACGTCGTACGACGGAGCGCGGCGTCGCGACGCCCGCCCGGCAGGAGCCCACCAAGGCCGCCGACGGCGAGGTCGTCGGACCACGTCCGGACCTGCGCTCGTTGCCGGCCTGGGGCATCCAGGTGGCGCCCAACGGGTCGTTCCTGCAGTTCTCGGCCACCGTGTGGAACGGCGGCGACAGCCCCCTCGTCGTCGACGGCTTCCGCAAGGAGGGCGAGGACGAGATGGAGGGCTACCAGTACTTCTTCGACGCCGAGGGCACCCAGACCGGCTACCGGAAGGTGGGCCACTTCCACTGGGACGAGAAGCCGACCCACCAGCACTGGCACTTCAAGGACTTCGCCAGCTACACGCTGCTCAAGGCCGACAAGACCGCCATCGTGAAGTCGCGCAAGGAGGCCTTCTGCCTGGCCAACACCGACGCCGTCGACACCACGGTCCCCTCCGCGGTGTGGAACCCGGAGAACACCGACCTGTCCACGGCGTGCGGCGACTACGGCTCGCTGTCGATCCGCGAGGTGCTCGCCTCCGGATGGGGCGACACCTACGCCCAGTTCCGCGCCGGACAGTCGTTCAACCTCGAGGGGCTGCCCAACGGCACCTACTACATCGAGGTCAAGGCCAACCCGCGCGGCAAGCTCGTGGAAGCCTCGACGGACAACAACGTCGCGCTGCGCAAGATCGTCATCGGGGGCAAGCCGGGTGCCCGGACGGTCGAGGTGCCCCGGGTCGGCCTGGTCGTCGAGCCGGGCAACGGCGCCCGCGGCGGCTTCTGACGCCTCCCCCGCACAGCACAGCGCCCCGCCACCTCACGGTGACGGGGCGCTGGTGCGTGGTGCTTGCGGGCGGCTCAGCCCTTGCGCTGGTTGATCGCCTCGGTGGCGGCGGGCAGGACCGCGTGCAGGTCCCCCACGACGCCGAAGTCGACCAGCTCGAAGATCGGGGCCTCGTCGTCCTTGTTGACGGCGATGATCGTCTTCGAGGTCTGCATGCCGGCGCGGTGCTGGATGGCACCCGAGATGCCGTTGGCGACGTAGAGCTGCGGCGAGACCGTCTTGCCGGTCTGACCCACCTGGAAGGTGTGGGGCATCCAGCCGGAGTCGACCGCGGCACGCGAGGCGCCGACGGCCGCGCCCAGGGCGTCGGCAAGACCCTCGATGGGCTCGAAGTTGCCACCGGTGCCGCGACCACCGGAGACCACGATCGCGGCCTCGGTGAGCTCGGGACGACCCGTCGCCTTGCGCGGCTGCGAGGCCACGATCTGGGCGGTCTTGGCGCCGTCGGAGATCGTCGCTGCGAACTCCTCGACCGTGCCGGAGCCCGCCTCCTCCTCGGGGGCGGCAGCGTTGGGCTTGACCGTGATGATCGGCGTGCCCTGCGTGACCTTCGCCTGGACGGTGTAGTTGCCGGCGAAGACCGACTGCGTCGTGACGACGGTGTCGCCGTCGGCCTGCACGTCGACGGCGTCGGTGATGATGCCGGAGCCGAGCTTGATCGCGAGACGACCGGCGATCTCCTTGCCCTCGGCGGAGGAGGTGATCAGGATCGCGGCGGGCGACGCCTTCTCGGCGAGCTGCTGGAGCACCTCCGCCTTGGGGGCCACGAGGTAGCCCTTGATCTCGGTGTCGTCGACGGTGTAGACCTTCGCGGCGCCGAACTTGGTGACCGCCTCGGTCGCGGCGGCGGCCTGGTCGGCCGAGCCGATGAAGACCGCGGAGGGCTCGCCGAGCCGCTTGGCGATCGCGAGGAGCTCGTAGGTGGGCTTGCGGACCGCGCCGTCGACGTGGTCGATGAGAACCAGAACTTCAGACATCAGCAGACGCTCCTCAGATGAACTTCTTGGACGCGAGGAAGTCGGTGAGCGCGCCAGCGCCCGAGCCGTCCTCGTCCTTGACGATCTCGCCGGCCGTGCGCGGCGGGCGGGCGGTCGTGTCGACGACCTCGGACCAGGCGACCGACAGGCCGACCTCGCCGGCGTCGACACCGATGTCGCTCAGCGACCAGGTCTCGAGCGGCTTCTTCTTCGCGGCCATGATGCCCTTGAAGGAGGGGTAGCGAGCCTCGCCCGTCTGGTCGGTGACCGAGAGGACCAGCGGCATCGTGCCGCCGATGACCTCGGTGGCGGTGTCGCCGTCACGCTTGATGCGGACCTGGTCGCCCTGGGTCTCGATGACCGAGGCGAAGGTGATCTGCGGGAGGTCGAGGCGCTCGGCGAGCATGGCCGGGACGACGCTGCCGGAGGCGTCGGTCGACGCCATGCCGCACATCACGAGGTCGGCCTGGCCCTTGTCGGCCACGATCTTCTCGACGGCCTTGGCCAGCACCAGCGAGGTCGCGGCGTAGTCGGAGCCGGCGATGGCCTCGTCGGAGACGTGGATGCCCTCGTCGGCGCCCATCTGGAGGGCCTTGCGGACCGCATCGAGGGCCTTCTCGGGGCCCACGCAGAGCGCGGTGACGGTGACGTCGGCGGGGTTCTCCGACTTCTCCTTGATCTGGAGCGCCTGCTCGACGGCGTATTCGTCGAGCTCGGAGAGGAGACCGTCGACGCCGACGCGGTCTACGGTGTTGTCCGACTCGAAGCGCCGGTCGGCGGTCGCGTCGGGCACGTGCTTCACACAGACGACAATGTTCATGGTGGTGTGGCCTGGACGGCCCCTCCTGAGTGCTCGTGAAGGTCACGGACGTGACCTGAGAACTGATGGTTCTGGCAGGTTACCGCCGAGTCAGGAGCCGCGGAACACAAGTCCGCGGTGGACTAACTCACACGGTGCGGTGGGTCACCACCAGTGTGCCCCGCCCCTGGTCAGGGGCGGATCACGCGCTCGAGCAGCCGCCCGACGACGAGGTAGACGACCGCGCCGAGACCGTAGTTGAACAGCGCCGTGGTGGTCTCGCCGTTCTCCCCGCCGAACTTCTTGATCGGGTTCTCCAGGCTGAAGATGCCCAGGTCGACGCCGTCGGCGAGGTCGAGGACGAACTCCACGAAGGGGTTGCTCGGCTCGGCGTCGAGCGCGATGAGGAGCGCGGCGACGGCCAGCGCCGACGCGCAGACCACGAAGAGCGCCCACACCACCCGCGCAGCGATCACGCGCACCCGCGCGCTCGACCTGCGATCAGCCACCTGCGTCACCGTCCCTCGAACTGAGCCTTGCCCGGACCGTTCTCGACGAAGGATTGCATACCGTTGGTCTGGTCCTCGGTCGCGAAGAGCGCGGCGAACTGGAGGCGCTCGATCTCCAGCCCGGTGGCGAGGTCGACCTCGAGGCCGCGATCGATGCTCTCCTTGGCGGCCCGCACGGCGAGCGACGCAGCGCCCGTGAACTGACGCGCCCACGCCACGGCCTCGTCGTAGACCGACTCCGCCGGCACCAGCCGGTCGACCAGCCCGATCGCCAGTGCCTCGTCGGCCTTCACGAAGCGGCCGGTGAAGATGATGTCCTTGGCCTTGCTCGGCCCGACCAGACGGCTCAGCCGCTGGGTGCCACCGGCGCCGGGGATGATCCCGAGCAGCACCTCGGGCTGGCCGAGGGTCGCGTCGTCGGCGGCGATGCGGATGTCGGCGGCCAGGGCCAGCTCACAACCACCGCCGAGGGCGTAGCCGGTGATCGCGGCCACGACCGGCTTGGGGATCGCCGCGACGGCGCTGACGGCCGACTGCACCGAGCCCGACACGGTGACCATGTCGGCATAGCTCAGCGCCGCCATCTCCTTGACGTCGTTGCCGGCGGCGAACACCCGCTCGCCGCCGTAGACGACCACGGCCTTGACGTCGTCGCGCTCGCTGGCCTCGGCGGCCGCGGCACGGAGCTCGGCCTGCACCTGGACGCTGATCGCGTTCATCTTCGGGCGGTCGAGACGGATCGTGCCCACGCCGTCGCTCACCTCGAGGGTCACGAACTCTGCCATCTGGGTCTCCTTGATCGGGTGGTGCCGGTTCAGGCCCACGAGCCTGCCACCACGGACGGAACACCGGACACCCGGCACACCGGATGAGCAACAATGCGTCCGTGACTCCTGGCCTCTGGCGCAACCTCGGCGATCGGGCGGCGGTCTGGCCGGGCAAGAACTACCCGCTCGGCGCGACCTGGTCCCCCGAGGCCACCAACTTCGCGGTGCACGCCCCCCGCGCCCGCGTCGCGTGGGTGTGCCTCTTCGACGAGGAGGACGGCGAGAGCCGCCACCGGCTCACCGAGCAGTCCCTGGGCATCTGGCACGGCGCCCTGCCGGGGGTGGCACCGGGCACGCGCTACGGATTCCGTTTCGAGGGACCGTGGGACCCCGACGCCGGGCTGCGCTTCAACCACGACAAGCTGCTGCTCGATCCCTTCGCCCGGGCCGTGAGCGGTGAGGTGACCCTCGACCCCGCCATCTACGGCCACGTCGTCGACGAGCAGGGGGTGGAGTCCCCCGAGCCCACCGACTCGGCGCCGTTCGTGCCCCGCAGCGTCGTCGTCGCCGACGACTTCGACTGGGGCGACGACACCGCTCCCCGTCACCGCTGGCGCGACTCGGTCATCTACGAGGCCCACGTCAAGGGCATGACCGCCCTCCACGACCGGGTGCCCGAGCACCTGCGCGGGACCTACGCCGGGCTGGCGACACCGGCGGTCGTCGACTACCTCCGCGACCTCGGCGTGACGGCGATCGAGCTGCTGCCCGTGCACCAGTTCGTCTCCGAGCCGGCCCTCGTCGAGCGCGGCCTGACCAACTACTGGGGCTACAACTCCATCGGCTACTTCGCGCCGCACAACGCCTACTCCTCCTCCGGTGACCGCGGTCAGCAGGTCACCGAGTTCAAGGCGATGGTCAAGGCCTTCCACGAGGCGGGGCTCGAGGTCATCCTCGACGTGGTCTACAACCACACCGCCGAGGCGGGCTCCGACGGACCCACGCTCTCCTTCCGCGGTCTCGACGACAGCATCTACACCCGCGTCCACCCGCCGACGCCCGGCGCCCCGGTCGTCGACACCTACTGGGACGTGACCGGCTGCGGCAACACCGTCGACGCCGCCAACCCGTTCGCGCTGCGGCTGATCCTCGACTCGCTGCGCTACTGGGTGACCGAGATGCACGTCGACGGCTTCCGCTTCGACCTGCTGTCCGCGCTGACACGGGTCGACCACGAGATCGACATGGGCTGCCACCTGCTCACCGCCATCGGCCAGGACCCGGTGCTGCGGCACGTGAAGCTCATCGCCGAGCCCTGGGACGCCTCGATGGACGGCTACCGCGTGGGTGGCTGCCCCCCGCCGTGGGTCGAGTGGAACGACCAGTACCGCGACGGCATCCGCGACTTCTGGCGTGGGCACTCCTCGGGCATCCGCACCGTCGCCACCCGTCTCGCGGGCTCCTCGGACCTCTACGCCGACGACGGCCGCTCGGCGTACGCCTCGGTCAACTTCGTGACCGCGCACGACGGCTTCACCGTGCGCGACCTGGTGAGCTACGAGCACAAGCACAACGAGGCCAACGGCGAGCGCAACCGCGACGGGACCGACAACAACCGGTCGTGGAACCACGGCACCGAGGGCGAGACCGACGACGCCGCGATCGTGGCGCTGCGACGCCGGCAGGCGGCCAACCTGATGGTCACGCTGTGCCTATCCAACGGGGTCCCGATGATCACCGCGGGCGACGAGCGCGGGCGCACCCAGCGCGGCAACAACAACGCCTACTGCCAGGACAACGAGACGTCGTGGATCGACTGGCGGCCCGACGACGCCTGGCTCGACGTCTACGACGTGGTGAAGACCGCGCTGCGGCTGCGCCGCGAGCACCCGGCCCTGCGCCAGCGGCACTGGTTCGAGGGGCGTCCCGCGATCCGGGGCGGGCCCAAGGACCTCGCCTGGCTGCACCCGTCCGGGCGGGAGATGAGCGCCGCCGACTGGCACGACCACGAGCTGGCCACGGTCGGGATGTTCGTCTCCGGGTCCCCGCTGCGCTCCCCCGGCCCGCGCGGCGAGCAGCAGGTCGACGCGTCGTTCATGCTGTGGTTCAACTCCGGCGCCGAGCCGGTGTCGGTCGGGCTGCCGGAGAACGACTGGGTGCAGGCCGGCGAGATCGCACTGACCACCGACCCCGACCTCGTGGTCGGCACCCCGGTGGTCGCGGGCACCGAGCTCACGCTCGGCGCCCGCACCGTGCTGGTGCTGCGGGGCACCTGAGGCAGGACGCTCAGGCCATCGCCACGACACCCAGCTCGGCGCTCGAGGTGAGCAGCTCGTTGCTGGGGACGATGCGCACGGTGTAGCCGAAGGCACCGGAGTGGTCCAGCGTGACCTCGCCGTCGAAGCGGCGCCGGCCGCCGTCGTAGGTCTCGGCGAGCGTGAGGGTGTGGATCACCGTGTCGGTCAGCTCGTCCTCGGCGTTGATCTTGCCGTGCACGAGCTGGACCGCGACGTCCTCGGGACCCAGCGACCCAAGCGCGACGAAGCTGCGCACGCTCAGGACGGCCCCGACCTCGGGCGCGTCACCGACGCCGCTGCTCTCGACGTGCTCGACGCGGACCTCGGGCCACGCGGAGCGGACCTTGTCCTTCCAGGCGGCCAGCGTGCGCGCGCCTGCGTAGTCGGAGTTGAGGCGACGCGCGTTGGTCGCGGCCGGGGTGTAGAGCTTCTGCGTGTAGTCGCGGACCATCCGGGTCGCGAGCACCTTGGGGCCGAGCGACTTCAACGTGTGGCGCAGCATCTCGACCCAGCGGGTCGGCACGCCCTCGGCGTCCACGTCGTAGAAGCGCGGGGCGACCTCGTTCTCGAGCAGCTCGTAGAGCGCGGTGGCCTCGAGGTCGTCGCGGCGGTCGGGGTCGTCGAGACCGTCGGCGGACGGGATCGCCCAGCCGTTCTCGCCGTCGTACCACTCGTCCCACCAACCGTCGAGGATGGAGAGGTTGAGCCCGCCGTTGAGGGCGGCCTTCATGCCCGACGTGCCGCAGGCCTCGTAGGGGCGCAGCGGGTTGTTGAGCCACACGTCGCAGCCGGGGTAGAGCGGCTGCGCCATGGCGATGTCGTAGTTGGGCAGGAAGACGATGCGGTGGCGGACCTCCGGGTCGTCGGCGAAGCGCACCATCTCCTGGATCAGCTTCTTGCCGCCGTCGTCGGCGGGGTGCGACTTGCCGGCGATGATGAGCTGGATCGGGCGCTCGGGGTCGAGCAGCAGCCGCTTGAGGCGAGCGGGGTCGCGCAGCATCAGCGTCAGCCGCTTGTACGACGGGACGCGGCGTGCGAAGCCGATCGTCAGGACGTCCGGGTCGAGGGCACTGTCGATCCAGGCCAGCTCGGCCTTGGCGGCCCCGCGCTTCTCCCACGAGGCGGCGAGACGCTTGCGCGCGTCGGTGACCAGGCGCTGGCGCAGCTCACGCTTGACCGCCCAGACCTGGGCGCTGGGCACCTTGTCGACGGCGTTCCAGAAGCCCTCGGTGTCGTCGGACTCGGCGTCGGCACCCTGTGACTCCGCGAGCGCGATGACCTCGCGGGCCACCCAGGTCGGCGCGTGGACGCCGTTGGTGATGGAGCCGATCGGCACCTCGGACTCGTCGAACGCCGGCCACAGGCCGTTGAACATCCCGCGGCTCACCTCGCCGTGCAGGATCGAGACGCCGTTGGCGCGCTGCGCCAGCCGGAAGCCCATGACCGCCATGTTGAAGACGGAGGCGTCGCCGCCCTCGAAGTCCTCGGTGCCGAGAGCCAGGACGCGGTCGATCGGGACGCCCGGGGTCGCTCCGCTCTCGCCGAAGTACTGCTCGACGAGGGTGCGGGAGAAGCGGTCGATGCCGGCCGGGACCGGGGTGTGGGTGGTGAAGACGGTCGAGGCGCGGCTCACCTCGAGAGCGGTGGCGAAGTCGAGGCCCGGCCCGTCGGCGTCGGCGGTGAGCTCGCGGATCCGCTCGATGCCGAGGAAGCCGGCGTGGCCCTCGTTGGTGTGGAAGACCTCGGGCGCGGGGGCGCCGGTGATCCGCGAGTAGGCCCGGAGCGCCCGCACGCCGCCGACCCCGAGGAGCATCTCCTGGCGCAGCCGGTGCTCGCTGGTGCCGCCGTAGAGCCGGTCCGTCACGTCGACGTAGTGGTCGGGGTTGCCCTCGACGTCGGTGTCGAGCATCAGCAGCGGGACGCGGCCGACGCTGGCCACCCAGATGCGGGCCAGCAGGTCGGGGCCGCCGGGCATCGCGATCGAGATCATCGCCCGGGAGCCGTCGTGCTCGCGCAGCAGCGAGATCGGCAGCTCGTCGGGGTCGAGGACCGGGTAGGTCTCCTGCTGCCAGCCGTCGCGCGACAGCGACTGCTGGAAGTAGCCGTGGCGGTAGAGGAGCCCGACACCGACGATCGGCACGCCGAGGTCGCTGGCGGCCTTCAGGTGGTCGCCGGCGAGGATCCCGAGGCCGCCGGAGTACTGCGGGAGCACGGCGGTGATGCCGAACTCGGGCGAGAAGTAGCCGATGGCGGCAGGGCCGGCCGAGGCGCCGCGGCGCTGGTACCAGCGCTCGCCGGTCAGGTAGGCCTGGAGGTCCGCGGAGGCGGCCTGCAGCCGCTCGAGGAAGCCCGCGTCGGTGGCGAGCTGCTCGAGCCGGGCCGGCCCGACGGCGCCGAGGAGCTTGACCGGGTCGTGCCCGGTCGACTCCCACAGGCCAGGGTCGATCTCCTCGAAGACGTCCTGCGTCTCGGGGTGCCAGGACCAGCGGAGGTTGCCCGCCAGGTCGCTCAGCGCCGCCAGGGCGGCCGGAAGGACGGGACGGACGGTGAATCGTCGGATTGCGCGCACCCGGAGGACGCTACCGGCATTTTCTGGAACGATCCAAAGATCTCGCGAATCGAGTGAGGAATCGTGGACGACCTCTCCCGCGGCACCTCGACGGCTCCGGGCTCCATAACGATCACTCACCTCCCGCGTTGAGGGGTCATGACCTCACTGCCCTCTCGGCGGCGCCGCCACGCGTTGACCGCCGCAGCCCTCCTGACCGCCACCCTGGTCCCTGGGCTCCTCCAGCTGCCGGCCCTGGCCGACAGCCCGACCTCGTCCGCGCCGTCCTCGACGAGCGCTGCCACCGCAGCCTCCGACGAGGTCGACCTGACCCAGGTCCGCACGCTCGGCGACCCGGTCCACGGTCTGCCCGACGTGGACGCGCGCGGCACGGCGGTGCCGTCGCTGGCCCAGCGCGCAGCCGTCACGCGCCTCGGCGTCCTGGACGTCCGGTGGAACCGCTTCGGCACCCCCGCCTCCCTCCTGCCCGCCGACGGCGCGCTGGCGACGGCCACCTCCGCAGACCCGGTGGTGGCCGCCCGCACGTGGCTGGCCCGCAATGCCGCCGTCTTCGGTCTCACCCCCGCCCAGGTCGCGGACCTCGACCTGGTCAGCTCGCAGCCGTTCGCGCTGAGCGACGCGCGCGCCGTGCTCTTCCGCCAGCGCTTCGGCAACCTGACCCCGGCACTGGCGAGCATGGTGACGGTCGGGGTGGCGAACGGCGAGATCGCCTACGCGTCCTCCTCCATCAGCAAGACCACGGGCACCCCCGCAGCCCCCACCCTCACGCCCCTCGAGGGCTGGCTCAAGGCGGCCGCGTCCGTCGGCCGCACGATCCCTCTCGCCGACCTCGACCTGATCACGCGCAGCGTCTCCGACGGCTGGACGCGGCTGCAGGTCCCGGGCTTCGACCAGGAGCAGCTGGTCCGCCTCCGTGCGCTCGCGATGGCCGACGGCTCGGTCCGACCGGTCCTCGAGTCCAACGTCGTCGACGTGGCGGCCGGACAGGCCCTCGGCTACACCGTGATGATCGACGCGGTCACCGGTGAGGTCCTGCACCGCGAGAACAAGGTCGAGAACAGCAGCGACTTCGTCCCGTTCACCGGCTCGATCACGGCCACCGCGTGCGGTCCCAAGCACGCCTTCGAGCTGACCGACAACGCCACCAAGCAGATCGTGGCCGTCGCCTCGACGGTCAACGCGGCCAACGACATCGAGGTCAAGATCTTCGGTCCCGGCAACCAGCTGCTGGTCACCGGCGACCTCGGCACCAGCCCTGAGACCGCGACGTACGCCGCCGACTCGATCCCGGCCGGCACCTACGCCCTCCAGGTGTGCCCCTTCGCAGACCCGACCGTGCCGTTCCTGCCGCCGGGCAACTACGCCGCGTCGATCACCACCAGTGACCAGGCCGGTCCGGGCGCCGGCGACCTCTCCCCCAACCCCCGGTGGCGCTTCTTCCCGGCCAACCCGAGCCTGGACTTCTCCTCGAAGACCACCCCACGCAACAGCGTCATCGGCTGCTGGCTGGTGGCGGCCGGGTGCAACCTGAGCACCGGACCGCTGCGCAACATCCAGGCCCCCGGCCCCTGGGACGTGCTCACCAACACCGGCACCTCCTCGCTGACCACCATCGGCAACAACGCCAACACCCACGAGGCCTGGGCCAGCCCGCTGACCCCCGGCGGTCTGCTCCAGGCCCCCGTCTCGGCGACCCAGGACTACACGACGCCCTTCACCGACGCGTGGAACAACAGCCGCTGCAGCCCCACCACGCTCGTGCCGGGCGGCAACGACATCAACGCCAGCGTGACCAACCTCTTCGTCACCCACAACCGGATGCACGACTACTCTTACTACCTCGGCTTCAACGAGCGGAACTACAACCTCCAGCTCGACAACATCGGCCGCGGAGGCGCGGAGAACGACCCGGAGGTGGGCAACGCCCAGGCCGGTGCCCTCAGCGGCGGTCAGCCGTCCTTCCTCGGCCGCGACAACGCCAACCAGATCGCGCTGCAGGACGGCGTCCCCGGCATCACCAACCAGTACCTCTTCCAGCCGATCGCCGGCGCGTTCTACGCCCCGTGCACCGACGGCGGTCTCGACATGGGCATCGTCGGTCACGAGTACACCCACGCGATCAGCAACCGCATGGTCGGCGGCCCCGACGAGGGACTGACCTCCGAGCAGGGCGGTGCCATGGGTGAGTCGTGGAGCGACCTGGTCGCGGCGGAGTACCAGTTCAGCCACGGCTACAAGAACGGCGGCAACATCTGGGCCGTCGGCGTCTACGCCACCGGCAACAAGGACGTCGCCATCCGCGACTACGCGATCAACCGCAACCCGCTCAACTACTCCGACTACGGCTTCGACACGACGGGCCCGGAGGTCCACGCGGACGGCGAGATCTGGAACGGCACCCAGTGGGAGGTGCGCCAGGCCCTGGTCAACAAGTGGAACAAGGTCGAGCGCTTCCACTACTCCCGCAGCAAGCTGCAGCTCAAGTGCGCGCAGGGCAACCGGGACAAGGGCGTCCAGCGCCCGCAGCTCTGCCCCGGCAACCGTCGGTGGGTGCAGCTCATGTTCGACTCGTTCCTGCTCCAGCAGGGCGCGACGTCGATGCTCGATGCCCGCGACGCGATGCTCGCCGCCGACCGGATGCGCTTCAACGGGGTCAACCAGAAGGTCATGTGGGACGCCTTCGCCCGCCGTGGCATGGGCCGGGGCGCCTCGGTGCCCAACGCCGACTCGAGCGAGCCGACCCCGAGCTTCGCCTCGCCGAAGAGCAGGAACGGCTCGGTCTCCTTCGACAGCACCAGCCCCGGCAAGCTCTTCGTCGGCGACTACGAGGCCCGGGTGACCCCGGTGGGTGACACGCTCAAGGGCACGAAGCTCGACAACGTGGTCTCGATGACGCCAGGTCGCTACCGGATGCTCTTCGTCTCCAAGACCCGGGGCTTCACCCGCTTCACGCTCACCGTGAAGCCGGGCAAGGCGTCCTACCGGATCGCGGACCGGGCCAACCTCGCCGCGAAGGCCGCCGGCGCGAAGGTGATCCGCTCGACCCCGGGCTCCCGCAACCCGGGCTTCCTGATCGACGGCACCGAGAAGACCAACTGGGGTGGTGTCACCACCGCCAACGTCGATGCCTCCAAGCCGTTCGTCGCCGTCGACCTCGCCGGCGGCATCCGGACGATCCGCCGGGTCCAGGTGAGCGCCTACCTCACCCCGGCGCCCGCCTCGGGGACCGAGCTGCCGTTCGCGGCGGACCCCGACTCCGGGTCCCGCTTCACCGCGCTGCGACGCTTCGCGATCGAGACCTGCGTCAAGGCCTGCTCCAAGCCGTCGGCGGTGTGGAAGCGGGTCTTCACCTCGAAGGGCGACGCGTTCCCGTCCCGACGTCCCCGTCCGGTCGCGCCGGACCTCAACCTGAGGTCCTTCCCGATCGGCACCACGAAGGCGGCGGCGGTGCGCCTGGTCGTGCTGGAGAACCAGTGCACCGGGTTCGCGGGCTACGCCGGCGAGCAGGACGCCGACCCGCTCAACGACACCGACTGCAAGACCGCGTCCGACCGGGGCACGATCGTGCACGCAGCCGAGCTCCAGGTCTTCTGAGCGCACGCGCACCACAGGGCGCCCTGTCTCACCCTCCGGGGGGAGACAGGGCGTCCTGGCTTGCGTGCCACCCACCGACCGGCAAGGGTGGAAGCATGGTTGGCCGCATCCCCGTCATGGACGTCATGCCCGTCGTGGACCTCGGGCGGCAGGCCGCCAAGGCCACCGTCGGTGAGCCGCTCCCCGTCAGCGCCACCGTGTTCCGGGAGGGGCACGACAAGCTCGGGACCGAGGTCGTGCTCATCGGGCCGGACGGCACCAGGCGCCCTCCGGTCCGGATGACACCCGACGCCGAGGTGCCCGACCGCTATCACGCCTCGGTCACCCCCGACGCCGTCGGCGTGTGGACCTTCGAGGTGCACGCGTGGTCCGACCCGATCGCCACCTGGCAGCACGACGCCGGGCTCAAGATCCCCGCCGGGGTCGACGTCGAGCTGATGTTCCTCGAGGGCCGTCTGCTGCTCGAGCGCGTCCTCGCCGACCTCCCGACCGACGACCGACCGGCCCGCGCCGTCGTCACCGGCGCCGTCCAGGCGGCCGCGGACACCGAGCGACCGGTCGCGGCCCGCCTGGCCCAGCTCCAGGCGGAGGAGCTCCTGGTCGTGCTCAAGGCCAACCCCCTGCGCGAGCTGGTGTCCGTCGAGGGCCCCTACCCCGCCTACGCGGACCGCGAGCGAGCCCTCTACGGCAGCTGGTACGAGTTCTTCCCCCGCTCCGAGGGCGCCATCAAGGACCCCGAGACCGGCATCGTGATGAGCGGCAGCTTCGAGACCGCGGCCAAGCGCCTCGACGCCGTCGCCGCCATGGGCTTCGACGTGATCTACCTGCCGCCGATCCACCCGATCGGCGAGGTCAACCGCAAGGGACCCAACAACACCCTGACCCCCGGCCCGGACGACCCCGGCTCACCGTGGGCCATCGGCTCCATCGAAGGCGGGCACGACGCGATCCACCCCGACCTCGGCAACTTCGCCGACTTCGACGCGTTCGTGGCGCGCGCGGGCGAGCTCGGCCTCGAGGTCGCGCTCGACCTGGCCCTCCAGGCCGCCCCCGACCACCCCTGGGTGACCAGCCACCCCGAGTGGTTCACCACCCGCGCCGACGGGACCATCGCCTACGCCGAGAACCCCCCGAAGAAGTACCAGGACATCTACCCGGTCAACTTCGACAACGACCCGACCGGCATCTGCCGCGAGGTGCTGCGCATCGTGCGGCTGTGGATGTCGCACGGCGTCCGGATCTTCCGCGTCGACAACCCGCACACCAAGCCGCTCGCCTTCTGGGAGTGGCTGCTGAAGGAGGTCCGCCGCACGGACCCCGACGTGCTGTTCCTCTCGGAGGCCTTCACCCGCCCAGCGATGATGCACGCGCTCGGCTCGATCGGCTTCCACCAGTCCTACACCTACTTCACGTGGCGCACCGCTCGCTGGGAGATCGAGGACTACCTCACCGAGCTGTCCAGCGAGTCCGACCACCTGATGCGGCCCAACTTCTTCGTCAACACCCCCGACATCCTCCACGGCTACCTCCAGTACGGCGGCCCGGCGGCGTTCAAGATCCGCGCCGTCATCGCGGCCACGGGATCTCCCAGCTGGGGCGTCTACGCCGGCTACGAGCTCTACGAGCACGTGGCCGTCAAGCCCGGCAGCGAGGAGTACCTCGACACTGAGAAGTTCCAGATCCGCATCCGCGACTGGGACGCCGCGGAGGCGGAGGGACGCACCCTCGCGCCCTACCTCACCCGGCTCAACGAGATCCGCCGCGCGCACCCCTCGCTCAAGCTGTTGCGCAACGTCACGATCCACAGCGCCGACGACGAGAACGTCCTGGTCTTCTCCAAGACCGCCGGCGACGACACCGTCATCGTCGTGGTCAACCTCGACCCCCACGGCACCCGCGAGACGATGGTCCACCTGGACCTGGCCGCGCTCGGCCTGGCCGGTCACGACAGCTTCGGGGTGCACGACGAGATCACCGGGGCCGACTGGACCTGGAGCCAGCACAGCTATGTGCGCCTCGACCCGCACGACGAACCCGCCCACGTGCTGACCGTCAGGAGGACTGCGTGACGCTTGCCTCCGACACGCCCGACTGGTTCAAGACCGCCGTCTTCTACGAGGTGATGGTCCGGTCCTTCCGGGACTCCAACGCCGACGGCACCGGTGACTTCAAGGGGCTCACCGAGAAGCTCGACTACCTGCAGTGGCTCGGCGTCGACTGCCTGTGGGTGCCGCCGTTCTTCTCCTCGCCGCTGCGCGACGGCGGCTACGACGTCGCCGACTTCACCAACATCCTTCCCGAGGCCGGCACCGTCGAGGACTTCCACCACTTCCTCGACGAGGCCCACGCCCGCGGCATCCGCGTGATCATCGACTTCGTCATGAACCACACCAGCGACCAGCACCCGTGGTTCCAGGCCAGCCGCGAGGACCCCGAGGGGCCCTACGGCGACTTCTACGTCTGGTCCGACACCGACGAGCTCTACCAGGACGCCCGGGTCATCTTCGTCGACACCGAGCCCTCCAACTGGACCTGGGACCCCGTGCGCCAGCAGTACTTCTGGCACCGGTTCTTCTCCCACCAGCCGGACCTCAACTACGACAACCCGGCCGTCCACGACGCGATCATCGAGGCCATCTCGTTCTGGTTCGACATGGGGCTCGACGGCTTCCGCCTCGACGCCGTGCCCTACCTCTACGAGCGACCGGGCACCAACGGCGAGAACCTCCCGGAGACGCACGCCTTCCTCCGCAAGGTGCGCTCCTACGTCGACGAGCACTACCCCGGCCGGATCCTGCTGGCCGAGGCCAACCAGTGGCCGGCCGACGTCGTCGACTACTTCGGCAGCGCCGAGGACGACGCCGGCGAGTGGATCGGCGACGAGTGCCACATGTGCTTCCACTTCCCGGTGATGCCGCGCATCTTCATGGCCGTGCGACGGGAGTCGCGCTTCCCCATCTCCGAGATCCTCGAGCAGACCCCGCCCATCCCGGGCAACTGCCAGTGGGGCATCTTCCTGCGCAACCACGACGAGCTCACGCTCGAGATGGTCAGCGACGAGGACCGCGACTACATGTGGAACGAGTACGCCAAGGACCCGCGGATGAAGGCCAACATCGGCATCCGCCGCCGGCTGGCCCCGCTGCTCGACAACGACGTCAACCAGATCGAGCTCTTCAACGCGCTGCTGCTGTCCCTGCCCGGCTCCCCCGTCCTCTACTACGGCGACGAGATCGGGATGGGCGACAACATCTGGCTCGGTGACCGCGACGGCGTCCGGACCCCGATGCAGTGGACCCCCGACCGCAACGCGGGCTTCTCGTCGGCGACCCCGGGCAAGCTCTTCCTTCCCGCGATCCAGGACCCGGTCTACGGCTACCAGAGCGTCAACGTCGAGGCCCAGCTGGAGAACTCCTCCTCGCTGCTGCACTGGATGCGCCGGATGATCCACGCCCGTCGTGGCCACGACGCCTTCGGCCTGGGCACCTTCGAGGACCTCGGCGGCTCCAACCCGACGGTCCTGTCCTACGCGCGGCAGCACGGTGACGACGTGATCCTCTGCGTCAACAACCTCTCGCGCTTCCCGCAGCCGGTGGAGCTGGACCTGCGCCGCTTCGAGGGGCTGGTCCCCGTGGAGATGCTCGGGGAGGTCCCCTTCCCCCGCATCGGCGAGCTCCCCTACCTGCTCACCCTCGGCGGTTACGGCTTCTACTGGTTCCGCCTGACCCCGAGCGACAACCCCCAGGAGGGGCAGCTGCTGTGACGACCGAGCCGAGCGCGACCCAGATCGACCACGTGGACCCGCAGGTCTTCGTCGCCTACGTGGAGAAGACCCGCTGGTTCGGTGGCAAGGGTCGCCCGTTCACCGTCACCGGCGTACGCCGCCTCGGCGAGCTCGCGCCCGCCTCGGGCGCCGAGCCCAGCGTCGCGCTCCACCTCGTGGAGCTGACCTACGACGACGTGGCGGTCGACGACCCGCACCGCGTCGAGCACTACCAGGTCCCGCTGGCGTTCTACGCCGAGCCGGAGACCCGCCTCGACCACGCGTTCGTCGGGTGGTGGGAGGAGCCCGGCCGCGGCTGGGTCCACGCCTACGACGCGCTCCACGACCGCGCAGCGATGGCCTGCTGGCTCGACGCCTTCGCCGCTGCTGCCGACGCCCCCGACGGGTCGCTGGCGGCCGGCGGGCTGGTCTTCCACCGGATCCCGGGCCACGCGGTCGACACGACGGCGACCTCCACGCTGTTCACCGGGGAGCAGTCCAACTCCTCGGTGTCCTTCGGCGAGGACGCCGTGATGAAGGTCTTCCGCAAGGTGACGCCGGGCATCAACCCCGACGTGCGCGTCCACGACGTGCTGACCCGGGCCGGCTCCGAGCACGTCGCGGCCCTCTACGGCTGGGTCGAGCACGTCTCCCCCGACGGCGACGTGACCCAGCTGGCGATGCTCCAGCAGTTCCTCCGCACGGCCACCGACGGCTGGGACATCGCGCTGACCAGCGTGCGCAACCTCTTCGCCGAGGCCGACCTGCACGCCAACGAGGTCGGCGGCGACTTCGCCGGTGAGTCCGCACGCCTCGGCGAGGCGCTGCGCGAGGTGCACGACGCCCTGGCCGAGCACTTCCCCACCGGCCGCGGCAGCACCTCGGCCGCTGCGGTCGGCGCGGCGATGTCGGCCCGGCTCGACGCCGCGCTCGCCGTCGTGCCCGACCTCGCGTCGTACGCCGACGGCCTGCACGCCCTCTATGGCGCGGTCGCCGCTCTCCCGGACGTGGAGGTGCAGCAGATCCATGGCGACCTGCACCTCGGCCAGACCCTGCGCACCGCGCTCGGCTGGAAGATCGTCGACTTCGAGGGCGAGCCGGCCAAGACGCTGGCCGAGCGGAGCCTGCCCGACTCGCGCTGGCGCGACGTCGCGGGGATGCTGCGCTCGCTCGACTACGCCCCCCACGTCGTGGAGCGCACCCGCTCCGACGACGACCTCGCCGAGGTCAACCAGCGCAACGTGCGCGCCTACGAGTGGGCGCACCGCAACCGCAACCACTTCCTGGTCGCCTACGCCGGTGGTGAGGTCGGGCCGGACGAGCGGGTCCTGCTCGACGCCTACGTCGCCGACAAGGCGGTCTACGAGTGCGTCTACGAGAAGCGCAACCGACCGACCTGGATCTCCATCCCGCTCGAAGCCATCGCGAGGATCGTGACGACATGACCGACACCCAGCCCACCCCCGCCTCCCCCACCGGCTCGGGCGCCCCGAGCGCCCCGAGCGCCAAGCCGGTCGACACCGCGGAGCTCGCCCAGGTGGTCCACGGCGAGCACGGCCACCCCCACGCCGTCCTCGGCCCCCACCCGCACGACGCAGGGATCACCGTGCGGGTCCTGCGTCCGCTGGCCGAGTCCGTCGTGCTGCGCCACGGCGGCACCGAGACCCCGCTGGTCCACGAGCACGAGGGCATCTGGGTCGGGGTCGTGCCGGGCGACGAGGTGCCCGACTACCGGATCGCCACGACCTACGCCGGCGCCGGACCCCACGTCCTCGACGACCCCTACCGCTTCCTGCCCACCCTCGGCGAGGTCGACCTGCACCTGATCAACGAGGGCCGCCACGAGCAGCTGTGGGACGTCCTCGGCGCCCACGTGCACCACTACGACGTCCCCGGGGGCGAGCCGATCAGCGGCACGGCCTTCGCCGTCTGGGCCCCGGCGGCCCGCGCGGTGCGGCTCAAGGCCGACTTCAACAGCTGGGACGGGCGCGAGCACCCGATGCGTCAGCTCGGGCAGTCCGGCGTCTGGGAGCTCTTCGTCCCCGCGGTGGGCTCGGGCACGAGCTACAAGTACGTCGTCCTCGGCGCCGATGGCGAGTGGCGCGAGAAGGCCGACCCCATGGCGTCCTACTCCGAGATCGCGCCCGCGACCTCGTCAGTCGTCTTCGAGTCGCGCCACACCTGGCAGGACGACGCCTGGATGAAGGCCCGCGCCGAGGGCTCCGCGGTCACCGAGGCGATGTCGATCTACGAGGTGCACCTGGCCTCGTGGCGCAGCGGCCGGTCCTTCGACGACCTGGCCGACGAGCTGGTCCCCTACCTGCAGGACCTCGGCTTCACGCACGTCGAGATGATGCCCGTCATGCAGCACCCGTTCGGCGGGTCCTGGGGCTACCACGTCACGTCCTACTTCGCCTCCGACTCCCGACTCGGCGACCCCGACGGCCTGCGCCGCCTGATCGACCGGCTGCACCAGGCCGGCATCGGCGTGATCCTCGACTGGGTCCCCGGGCACTTCGCGACCGACCCCTGGGCGCTGGTCAGCTTCGACGGCACCCCGCTCTACGAGGACCCCAACCCCCAGCGCGGCTGGCACAAGGAATGGGGCTCCCACATCTTCAACTTCGGGCGTCCCGAGGTCCGCAACTTCCTCTACGCCAACGCGCTCTACTGGCTCGAGGAGTTCCACGCCGACGGCCTGCGCGTCGACGGCGTTGCCTCGATGCTCTACCTCGACTACGCCCGCGAGGAGGGCGAGTGGTCGCCCAACAAGCACGGCGGCCGCGAGAACCTCGAGGCCGTGCAGTTCCTCCAGGAGATGAACGCCACGGTCTACAAGCGCGTGCCCGGCGCCGTCACCATCGCCGAGGAGTCGACCTCGTGGCCGGGCGTCACCGGCCCCACCAGCGAGGGCGGCCTGGGCTTCGGCTTCAAGTGGAACATGGGCTGGATGCACGACTCGCTCGGCTACCTCAAGCGCGAGCCGGTCCACCGGCCCTACCACCACCACGAGATGACCTTCGCGCTCACCTACGCCTGGGCGGAGAACTACGTCCTGCCGATCTCCCACGACGAGGTCGTCCACGGCAAGGGCTCCTTGCTGCGCAAGATGCCCGGCGACCGCTGGCAGCAGCTGGCCAACCTGCGCGCCTACCTCGCCTACATGTGGGCCCACCCCGGCAAGCAGCTGCTCTTCATGGGCTGCGAGATCGGCCAGGAGTCGGAGTGGGCCGAGGCCCGCGAGCTCGACTGGTGGTTGCTCGACCACCCCGAGCACCGGGGCGTCCACTCGCTCGTGCGCGACCTCAACCGGGTCTACGCCGACACCCCGGCCGCCTGGTCGCGCGACCACGAGGCCGGCGGCTTCCAGTGGATCGACGCCAACGACGCCGGGCGCAGCGTCTACTCCTTCATCCGTCGGGGCGACGGCCCCGACCTGGTCTCGGTCACCAACTTCCGCGACCACCCGCACGAGGGCTTCCGCCTGGGCCTGCCGCTCGCCGGGAGGTGGGAGGAGGTCCTCAACACCGACTCCTCGACCTACGCCGGCTCCGGGGTGGGCAACCTCGGCGCGGTGACGGCGGTCGCCGGTGACCACGACGGTCAGCCGGCCCACGCCGACCTGGTCCTCCCGCCGCTGGCGACGCTGTGGCTGCGGCACGTGCCCGAGTCCGCCCCCACGGTGGTCGAGCCGCTCCAGGCCTAGTCGCCGAGTCGGCGCGATGTTGCACGACATCGCGCCGACTCGGCCGGCCTGGGGTCGGACACTAGGGTTGTGTCGTGAGTCAGGAGCCGAGGACCGAGACCGTCGCCGACGGCGTCGCCCGCATCGCCTGGGCCCCGGCCCTCGCGGAGGACGAGTGGACCACCACCCTCGACGCCGTACGACGTGAGGTCGCGGCCGCCCTGGAGGCTCACGGCCGCGTGGAGACCCACGTCCCGGCCGACGACGAGGCGGCGCAGCGGGTGGCGACCTGGTCGGGGATGCGTCGCGAGGGCGTGATGCGCGGGGTCGACGGCGACCACGTGGTCTATGCCCGGCTGAGCTCCGACATCGCCGTCGACGAGCCCGGCGGGTTCCGGGCGCTGCTCAACTCCTTCCTGCCGCGCAAGAGGGCGATCAGCCAGATGCTCCTGCGCGCCACCGACGGTCGGGTGCTGGTCTGCCAGCTGACCTACAAGGCCGACTGGGACCTGCCCGGCGGTGTGGTCGAGGTCGGCGAGTCACCGCAGCTCGCGGTCTCGCGCGAGGTCGAGGAGGAGCTCGGCCTGACGATCCCGGCCGGACCCCTGGTGCTGACCGACTGGCTACCGCCGTGGGGCGGCTGGGACGACGCGCTCTGCCTGGTCTTCGACGGCGGGGTGCACGAGGCCGCGATCACCGACCGGATCGTCAAGCAGGCCCGGGAGATCCGCGCGGCGGAGTTCCTCACCACCGAGCAGGTCCACGAGCGGTGCGCCGACTTCACCGCCCGCCGCATCGACGCCGCGCTCGCCAACCTCGCCCAGCCCGACGGCGGTCCCGCCTACACCGAGTCCGGCCGCTGAGGGAGCCCCCGCACGTCGGGGACGCAGGGCCACCAGCGCGCCGAGGACGACCACGGCACCCCCGGCGAGCTCGGCGGCGGTCGGCACCTCCGCCAGCAGCAGCCACGCCGACGCCATCGCGACCACGGGAGCGAGCAGCACCCACGGCACCACGGCGGCGGACGGGTTGCGGGAGAGCAGGCCGTTGAAGATCCCGTAGCCCACGAGCGAGGCCAGGCCGGCGGTGTAGAGCGTCGAGACCAGCGCCTCCCAACCGAACGACGCCACCCCGTCGGCGATCGCCGCCGGGCCGTCGAGCACCAGCGAGAGCGCGAGCAGGGGCAGCGGCACGACGAGCCCCGACCACACCGTCAGCGACAGCCCGCCACTGACCCGCGCCGCCCGCGCGACGACGTTGCCGATGCCCCAGGACAGCGCGGCCAGCAGGCACAGCGCGAGCGCCAGCAGCGGCACGTGGCCTCCTCGCCCCAGGGCCACGACGAGCATGCCCAGCGAGCCGAGCCCCACGCCGACCGCCTGGGCGGCCGTGGGCCGCTCCCGCAGGACGCCCGCGGCGATGACGACGGTGAAGATCACCTGGGACTGCAGCACCAGCGCCGCGAGGCCGGGCGGCATGCCGGCGGCCATCCCGACGTACAGGAAGCCGAACTGGCCCAGCGACATGAACGTGCCGACCAGGGCGACCACCCGCCAGCTCGCAGCCGGCCGCGGCACCAGCAGCGCCGCGGGGAAGACCACGAGCGCGAAGCGCAGCGCGAGGAACAGCAGCGGCGGGACGCCGTCCATGCCCCAGTCGATCACCACGAAGTTGAAGCCCCACACGGTGGCGACGAGGGCGGCGAGGAGGGAGTCACGACGGGTCACGTGCTCCAGCCTGGCGGGCACGACCCGTAAGCACCAGCGAATAGTGATGCATCTGATCACGTAGCATCACTGCATGATCGATCTCGCCGCCCTGGGCTCGCTGCGCGCCGTCGACACGCACGGCTCGGTCGTCGCGGCCGCCGAGGCTCTGGGGTTCACCCCCAGCGCGGTGTCCCAGCAGGTCAAGCGGCTGGAGAAGCAGACCGGCGTCCCTCTGCTCGAGCGCGTGGGGCGTGGGGTGATGCTGACCAGCCACGGCCGTCACCTCGTCGACGCCGGCGGTCGGCTGCTCACCGACCTCGAGGAGATCGAGGCGGGGCTGCACCGCCAGGCCGCGACCGTCGCCGGTCACCTGCGGCTGGCGGCCTTCTCCACCGCGATGCGCGGGTTGGTCGCGCCGGTCGTCCGCACGCTGCGCGACGCGCACCCCGACCTCACGCTGAGCCTCTCGGAGCGCGAGCCGTGGGACACCGTCGACCTGGTGGGTGCGGGTCACTACGAGGTCGGGGTCGTGCACCGCTGGGGCGACGTCGCCCTGGCCATCCCCGAGCACCTGGTGGCCACCACGGTGGCCCACGACGTCGCCGACGTCATCGTGCACCGCGAGCACCCGCTCGCCGGGCGCGCCCGCGTGAGCCCGCACGACCTCCTCGACGAGGGCTGGATCGCCACGCACGAGGGGACGATCTGCCGCGAGTGGCTCACCCGGATGTACGACGGCACGGGGCGCCTGCCCCGCATCGCGCACCAGTCGATGGAGTTCGACAGCCACCTCGCGCTGGTGCGTGCGGGCCTCGGGATCGCCCTGGTCCCGCGCCTGGGTCGCGCCGACCTGCACACCGACCTCGTCGCCGTACCGGCTCACGACCCGGTGCCGACCCGCGAGGTGATCGCCGTGCACCGCCGCAGCATGACCGCCTCCCCGGCGGTGTCCGCCGTGCTGGCAGCGCTGGCCGGCCCCGCGGGCTCCGGCGGCTAGAAGGAGTCCTGGCCGTCGCGGAGGTAGGGCGTGCGGTGGTCGCGGGCGACGCGCTTGATCGCGGTCCAGGCGTCGATCCGGGCAGCGAGGGCGAGGTCGGGCAGCAGCGGGTCCTGGCCGTAGAGGCTGACCAGCGCACGGCCGTCGTAGGTGAAACCCTGGTAGGTCCGGGCGATGCCGTCCGGGTCGCGCTCGCTGAGCGACCAACCGCGGAAGTCGAGCTCCTCGAGCGCCGCCAGGAAGTCGGCGCGGTGCACGGACTCGCCGTCCAGCACCACGTCGGTGCGAGGCAGCGGCAGGATCAGGAAGCCGTCGCCGCTGGCCAGGTCGAGCACCGCGTGGTGCAGACCCATGTCGAGAGTGGTGAGCACATCAGCACCTGTTCGTCCGGGGGTTCGTGTGCCAGGACAACGCGCCACCGGCCCGGGGGGCACGCGTGACGAGGACCTTGTCTAGACCCTGGTTTGAGGCTCGGCCGCGAAGAGGTCGCGG
>NZ_CALRWD010000050.1:0-32466 GCF_943371775.1 Nocardioides psychrotolerans | reverse complement strand
TTCTCCGCCCGCATGTTGTTGCCGGTGTCGACCAGGATCACCCGGTAGAACCGCTCGAGCAGCCGGTGGACCGCACCGAAGTCCTCGGCCCGGATCGTGCCGGTCACGTCGGGGCGCTCGTCCGAGGCCAGGACGTCGAAGTGGGCGTCGCCCTGCGAGCGCACGAACGCGCCGAGGTCGCCGATGCGCGACTGGTAGACGTCGCTGAAGCGCTCCAGGTCCTCGAGCAGCTCGCGCGTGGTGTTGCGGTGGTTGCTGCGCGTGCCGCGGATGCCCAGGGTCCCCCGCGTCTCGTTGTTGTCCCACGCGACGACGCCGCCGCCACGCACGGTGCCGAAGGTGTAGCCCGCGGCGAGCACGCCGGTCGTCTTCGCGGCGCCGCCCTTGGGGTTGATGAACGCGATCGTGCGCGGGCCGTCGAAGTCGCGCTGGATCGCGGACCGGTGGCCTTCGTACTCCAGCTCCTTGGGACCCATCTTGGGCTGCACCAGCCCGCCGCTCCAGCGACGCACCTTGCCACGCCAGCCCCACGACGCGGGGCCGCTCTCCTTCTCGCTGTCACGGCGGTCGAGGAAGTCGGTGGCGGTCATGAAGCGCCGCACCTCCGCTTCACCGTCACCGTCACCCGCAGGGGCAGGGGCAGGGGCAGGGGCAGGTGCGGGTGCAGCCGGCATCGGCGCCGGGACCGGGGCGACCGGTGCGGGAGCCGTGCTGGGCGGCGCGAACGGAGGGGCGGCCGGCGGCGGTCCGGTGGGCCCGGTGCCCGGGGCCGGCGGCGGCGCGAAGGGAGCCGGGCTCGGCGGCGCCTGCGCCACCGGCGGGCTCGGGTGCTCGGACGGAGCAACGGGCTGACCGGGCAGCGGGTCCGTCAGCGGGTCGCTCAACGGGTCCGGTCGCCGAGGAGGAGCGGGCGGGACGGAGGCGCCCGGGGTGGCCAGTCGCTCGCCGTAGGCGTGCAGCTCCTCGGGTGTGTAGAGCCGGTCGCTGGTGTCGGACACGTGCTCGTCGGGGGCGTGCGCGGGGTCGCGGGGGTGCTGGGTCATGACATTCCTTCTCGTCCGAGCCAGGGACAGCGGGGGCGGCGTAGGGCATGCGCCTGCGCCAAGTCTGTCCAGGCACGGACGACTCAAACCCCAGCCGGGGAAGGCCGGTCGGCACCCGCCTCAGGACTCCAGACCGGCGAGCGCGACCTCGATCGTGCGGTGGAAGGTCGGGTAGGCGAAGTGCATGGTGCGCAGCGTGGAGACCGGGATCTCGGCGTGCACGGCCGCTGCGAGCAGCCCGAGCACCTCTCCCCCGGCGGGCGACACCGACGAGGCACCCACGAGGACCCCGCGCTCGGCGTCGGCGACCAGCTTGATGATGCCCTCGTTGCCGACCTGGTGGATCCAGCCCCGGCTCGACTCGGGGATGTCGGCCACGCTCACCACGACCTGCAGACCGGCGTCGCGCGCCTGCTTCTCCGACATCCCGACCGAGCCGACCTCGGGGTCGGTGAAGGTCACCCGGCTGACCGCGCGGTAGTCGGCCCAGGGCCCGTCCTCGCCGAGGATGTCGCGCACGGCGACGGCACCCTGATACATCGAGACGTGGGTGAAGGCACCCTTGCCGGTCGCGTCACCCACCGCCCAGAGACGCTCCCCCGCACGCATCCGCTCGTCGGTCTCGATGACCTTGAGGTCGTCGGCCAGGCCCACGGTCTCCAGCCCGATGCCGGTCAGCAACGTCCGACGACCGGCCGCGACGAGGAGCTGGTCGGCGCTGACGACCTCGTCGCCCAGGTCGACGTGGAAGCGCCCGTCGTGGCTGACGTTGCCGATCTTCACCCCCGTGCGGATCGTGACGCCCTCGCCCTCGAGCACCCCGTGGATGACCTCGCTGCTCTCGGGCTCCTCGGGACCGAGGATCCGGTCGGCGACCTCGAGGAGCGTGACCTGGACGCCGTAGCGCGCGAAGGCCTGCGTGAGCTCGCAGCCGATCGGGCCACCGCCGATGACCACCAGGCTGTCGGGCAGCTCGGTGACCTTCACGACCTCGCGGTTCGTCCAGTACGGCGTGTCGGCGAGGCCGTCGATCGGCAGGGTGGCCGGCATCGTGCCGGCGTTGAGGATCACCCCACGTCGGGCGACCAGCTCGTGCGTGGCTCCGTCGGCGCCGTCGACCAGGACCCGGCCGGGGCCGTCGAGCCGGCCACGGCCGCGGACGATCTCGACCCCGGCCTCGACGAGTCGATCGGCGTGGGAGTCGTCGTTCCAGTGGTTGGTGGCCTGCTTGTCGATGCGCCGCGCGACCAGGCTCCAGTCCGGGGTGACCTCGGTCGGCCCGCCCAGCAGCGGCGCCCGTCGCGCCTCGGCCAGCGTGTCCGCGGCGCGGATCATGATCTTGGAGGGGATGCAGCCGTAGAACGGGCACTCCCCGCCCACCAGGCCCTGCTCCACCCCGACCACCCGCAGGCCGGCCTCGGCGAGCTTCTGTGCGGCGTACTCGCCGCCCGGTCCCAGCCCGATCACGACGACGTCGACGTCCTTGGCGCTCATGGGCTCAGCCTCGCACGCCGGCCAAGGAGCGGGACAGGGACTCGTCGGGGGCTGCGGTCAGTCCGGGGAGTGCTGCTTGGCGCGGGCGAAGGCGAAGAGGCCGTAGGCGCCGATGCCGAGCGCGACCAGCGTCAGGAGGACCGGCCCGAAGGGCTGCTGGAGGATCTCGTGGAGCGCCTGGTCGAGGCCGCCGGACTTCTTGGCCTCGTGCGTGGCGGCGGCGTAGACGAACAGCGCCCCGATGACGCCGATGGAGACGCCCTTCGCGGCGTAGCCGGCCTTGCCGAGCCACTTGAAGGCAGACCCCGTGTTGCCACTGGTGTCCTTGCCGTCGATCTTCTTCATGAACGACTCGGTCCACGCGATCCACACCAGGCGCCCGCCGTAGGCGATGATCCCCAGCCCGACGGCGCCGACGAGCAGCTGACCACCCGGCAGGTCCATCGCCTTGGCCGTCATCGTGTCTGACCCGCCGCCACCGGAGGAGCCCGAGCCGAGGGCGACCTTGAGGGCGCTGATGCCGACCGCGACGTAGAGGACGGCCTTGAACCCGGCGGTGACGCCGGCCTTGACGCGGTCGGAGGAGTCCTCGTGGCGCCGGCCGAGGAAGCCGTCCTCGAGGCGCCATAGAGCGAGCAGGAACATCCCGATCGCGACCACCCACACCGAGAAACCGCCCATCGGCGTGGTGGACAGCTGCTGGATCGCCCCGCTGCTGGAGGCGGACCCCGAGCTGTCGCCGAAGGCGAGCTGGAGGGCCAACCACCCGACAAGAAGGTGGACGACGCCGTAGGCGATGAGTCCGATGCGTCCGGCGGTGTCCACCGCGTCCTGGCTGTCGACCGAGTTCATCAGGCGATCATGTCAGGCATTCAGGCAGGCGCGGTCTTCGAGCGCTGGATCGCGCCCAGGATGCCGTTGACGAACGGCGGTGAGTCGTCGGTCGAGAGGTCGCGCACCAGCGCCATGGCCTCGGAGACGGCCACGGTGTCGGGCACGTCCTCGGCGTGCAGCAGCTCCCAGACGCCGATGCGCAGCACGTTGCGGTCGACGGCCGGCATCCGGTCGAGGGTCCACCCCTCGGCGAAGGAGGCGAGCAGCCCGTCGATCTCGACCTGGTGCTCCACCACGCCCCGCACCAGCGTCACGGTGTAGGCGTTGTTGGGCGCCTCCCCGTCGGTGATCAGCCGGTCGAGGGCGTCGTTGGGTGACTCCCCCCGCATCTCGGAGGCGTAAAGGACGTCGAGCGCGCGCTTGCGGGCCTTGGAGCGAGCGCCCATCAGGACTTGACGCGGCCCAGGTAGGAGGAGTCGCGGGTGTCGACCTTGACCTTCTCGCCCTGGTTGATGAACAGCGGGACCTGGATCTCGTGGCCCGTCTCCAGCGTCGCGGGCTTGGTGCGGCCGGTGGCGCTGTCACCGGCGAGGCCGGGCTCGGTGAAGGTGATGACCAGCTCGACGGAGGCGGGGAGCTCGACGAACAGCACCCGGCCCTCGTTGGTCGCGACGATCGCGTCCTGGTTCTCGAGGAGGAAGTTGGCGCCGTCACCGAGGACCTCGGGGCTGACCTCGGTCTGCTCGTAGGAGCCGGTGTCCATGAAGACGAACGACGTGCCGTCGTTGTAGAGGTACTGCATGGTGCGGCGATCGACCGTGGCGGTGTCGACCTTCGTGCCGGCGTTGAAGGTCTTGTCGACGTTCTTGCCGGACTCGACGTTGCGGAGCTTGGTCCGCACGAAGGCCGGGCCCTTGCCGGGCTTGACGTGCTGGAAGTCCACGACAGCCCACAGCTGACCGTCGATGTTGAGAACCATGCCGTTCTTGAGGTCGTTGGTCGATGCCATGCGCGCGAGTCAGCCTTCGTGTCTGAGGGGGGTCCAGCATCACCCGGTACGTCGCGGGCAACAGCGCACGAGTCTAGCCGCGCTCGCCTCCGCCACCGAATGCGCCACCACCCGGTGGCTGGTCAGGCGGCCAGCTCCCAGACGACCTGCACCGTGACCCCGAGGTCGGCCCGCCCAGCACTGACCGGCAGCGGCGCGGAGTCGGCCGAGGAACGGAAGGCCGCGGCCATCTCATAGGCCAGTGGACGCTCGTCGATGGCGCTGAGCGACGTCGCCTCGACCTCACGCAGCGTCATCACCGCGCCGAGCTCCTGACCGGTCGCCTCGGCGTACTCCTGCGCCTTGAGGGTGGCCTCCTCGACCGCGAGGCGCCGGGCCTTGCCGAGAGCGGCCTCGGGATCACCGATCTTGAGCGCGATGTCGCCGACCCGGGCAGCGTTGCCACCGGCGTCGATCGCGGCGCTGACCGCTCCGCCGGCCGAGCGCAGCTCCCGGACGAGCACCGCTGCCCGCTGGGTCACCCGGTAGCCGGTGAGCACGGGGGGTGAGTAGCGCGGGTAGTCGTAGACGGGGTACATCTCCAGCCCGGTGGTCTGCACGTCCTTGCGCTCCACCCCCTCCGCCTCGAGGGCCGCCAGCACCCGCGTCATGGTGCGGCTGGCGGCGTCGAGCGCCTCGTCGAGCTCGGGGCGCTTCATCCGGACCGACAGGTCGAAGGTCACCTGGTCGGGCACGGCGGTCGCCTCGCCCACCCCGGACATGGTCAAGGTGCGTGGAGCGGCGTCGGCGCCCTCGGCCGTCGGGACGGGTGTGACCGCCTGCGCGACCGGGGTGCCCCCCGACCCGCCGAGCAGGTAGGCGACGACGAGAGCCAGCACGGCGAGCGCCGCCACCAGGAGTCCGGTCGTGCTCAGGGCGATGGTCTTGTCAGGGGTCCTGTCAGGGGTCTTGTCATCGATCGTGTCAGCGGTCGTGTCCACGGGATCCTCCGAGCGTCGGTTGCGCGCTTGGACGCCAGCGCATCGGGAGGGGTTCCGGCCAGGTGGTCCAGACCGTCGGTCCGCGCCGTCGTGACGGTCCTAGTCTCCGAAGATGACCACCCTCCGCAGTCAGTGGGCCGCCTTGCCCTAGCACCACCGAGCCCCCCAACCACCCACGCCGGTCGAGCCCCGTGCTCGGCCGGCGTGGTGTGGCGTCCGGGCCGACGTGCCTGCCCGACTAGGTCGCGGGGCGACCGATCTCCTCGAGCGCCAGCCGGTAGCCGTCGATGCCGTGACCGGCGATCACCCGGACCGCGTGGGGGGTGACGACGGAGGTGTGGCGGAACACCTCGGGTCGCTGGGCGGGGTCGGAGATGTGCACCTCGACCAGGGGCGCGGTCAGCTGGGCGCACGCGTCGAAGACCGCCCAGGAGTAGTGCGTCCACGCGGCAGCGTTGAGGACCACCGGGGTGGTGTCGTCGGCGGCCTCGTTGAGCCAGTCCAGGAGCTCGCCCTCGTGGTTGGTCTGCCGGACCTCGACCTCGAGGCCGAGGTCGGCGCCCCAGGTGACGCACAGGTGGGCGAGCTCGGCGTGGGTGGTCGTGCCGTAGACCTCCGGCTGACGACGGCCGAGCCGGCCCAGGTTGGGGCCGTTGAGGACCAGGACCCTGCGGGCGGTGGTCATCGTCGGCCACCGGTGATGACGTCGTAGGCCGCGCGGAGGTCGTCGTCGGACGGACCGGCGAGGACGCCCGGTCGGGCCAGCTCGTCGAGGACGACGAAGCGCAGCTGGGAGCCGCGGGCCTTCTTGTCGACCCGCATGGCGGCGTGGAGCTCGTCGAAGTCGGCGCCGCTGTAGGTCGTGGGCAGGCCCACCCGCGCGAAGGCGGTGTGGTGCCGCGCGACGACCTCAGGAGCGAGGCGCCCCACCCGTCCTGCCAGCTCGGCGACGAAGACGCAGCCGATCGCGACCGCCTCACCGTGACGGATGGCGTAGTCCTCGGCACGCTCGATCGCGTGGGCCAGGGTGTGGCCGTAGTTGAGGGCCTCACGTCCGGGGTGACCGTCGGCTCCCCCGGTCTCCTTGAGATCGTCGACCACGACGTCGATCTTGACCTGGATCGCGCGCTCGACGAGCTCACGCAGCACCGCCGAGCCCGCGGTGAGGGCGTCCGGGTCGGTCGTCTCCACCAACCGCAGGATCTCGGGGTCGGCGATGAAGCCGCACTTGACGACCTCGCCCAGCCCCGCGACCAGCTCGTCGTGCGGCAACGTCTCGAGCAGCGTGAGGTCGCACAGCACGCCGGCCGGCTCGTGGAAGGCCCCGACGAGGTTCTTGCCGGCGCCGGTGTTGATGCCGGTCTTGCCGCCGACGGCGGCGTCGACCATCGCGAGCAGGGTCGTGGGCACGTGGACGACCCGCACGCCGCGCAGCCAGCTGGCCGCGACGAATCCCCCGAGGTCGGTGGTGGCGCCGCCCCCGAAGGTGACGACGGCGTCGGAGCGCGTGAAGCCGGCGGCCCCGAGTGCCTCCCAGCAGTCGTTGGCGACCGCGGCCGTCTTGGTGGCCTCGCCGTCCGGCAGCCCGAGGGCGAGCACGTCGTAGTCGGCCCGCAGGGCGTCGACCACCGGCTGCGCGATCTCGCCGAGCGGTCCGGCGTAGAGGAAGGCGATCCGCTGCACCGAGCTGCCGAGCATGCCGGCGAGACGGTCGGTGACGCCCGCACCCACCACGACGTCGTACGGCGAGGCGCCGCCGACGTGGAGCACGCTGGGGGCGCTCACGGCTGGGTCACCTGCTCGAGGGCCCGGCGCACCTCGTCGGCGATCTCCGCCGGGGTGCGTCCGTCGGTGTCGACGGTGATGTCCGCGAGCGACTCGTAGACCGGCGCCCGCTCGTCGAGCACGGCCTTGATGCGGGCGCGGACGTTGCCGAGGAGCAGCGGACGGCCGGTGCCGAGGCCGACCCGCTTGACCGCCTCGGCGAGACCGACGCGGAGGAACACCACGCGGTGACCGGTCAGCAGGGCCTGGGTGTCGGGGTCGAGCACGGCTCCCCCACCCAACGACAGCACGCCGTCGTGGCTGGCGAGGGCATCGGCGACCGCGGCCTTCTCCAGGACGCGGAAGTGCTGCTCCCCGGAGTCGACGAAGATGTCGGAGATCGAGCGACCCTCGATGCGCTCCACGTCGGTGTCGGTGTCGCGCGCGAGGACGCCGAGCGACTCGGCGAGGAGCGCGCCGACGGTGGACTTGCCGGCGCCCATGGGGCCGACGATCACGGCGAGGGTCATCGGTACCTCAGGTGGGCCAGGTAGCTCTCGGCGTTGCGCTTGGTCTCCTGCACGGAGTCGCCACCGAACTTCTCGACGACCGCGTCGGCCAGGACGAGCGCGACCATCGCCTCGGCGACGATCCCCGCGGCCGGCACGGCACACACGTCGGAGCGCTGGTGGTGCGCCACCGCGGCCTCGCCGGTGCTGACGTCGACGGTGCGCAGCGCGCGCGGGACGGTCGCGATGGGCTTCATCGCGGCCCGCACCCGGAGCACCTCGCCGGTGGTCATGCCGCCCTCGGTGCCGCCGGAGCGGCCCGACGTGCGGCGGATGCCGTCCTCGGTCGGGACGATCTCGTCGTGGGCCAGCGAGCCGGGGGTCGCGGCGAGCGCGAAGCCGTCGCCGACCTCGACGCCCTTGATGGCCTGGATGCCCATCAGGGCACCGGCCAGACGGGAGTCGAGCCGGCGGTCCCAGTGCACGTGGGACCCGAGGCCAGGCGGGAGTCCGTGCACGACGACCTCGACGACACCGCCCAGGGTGTCGCCGTCCTTGTGGGCCTGGTCGATCGCGGCCACCATCGCGGCGGACGTCTCGGGGTCGAGGCAGCGGACCTCGTCGTCGTCGAGACGCTGGACGTCGTCGGCCTCGGGCCACAGGCCGTCGGGGGCGCGGACGCCACCGAGCTCGATGACGTGGGAGACGATGCGCGCGCCCACGGCCTGCTCGAGGAAGTTGCTGGCCACGCGACCCAGCGCCACGCGGGCGGCGGTCTCGCGGGCCGAGGCGCGCTCGAGGATCGGGCGGGAGTCGGCGAAGTCGTACTTCTGCATGCCCGCCAGGTCGGCGTGGCCCGGACGCGGCCGGGTCAGGGGCGCGTTGCGCGCGAGGGACTCGAGCTCCTCGGCGTCGACCGGGTCGGCCGCCATGACCCGCTCCCACTTGGGCCACTCGGTGTTGCCCACCTGCAGCGCCACCGGGCCACCTTGGGTGAGCCCGTGCCGGACGCCACCGGTGATGGTGACCTCGTCCCGCTCGAACTTCATCCGGGCGCCGCGGCCGTAGCCGAGACGTCGACGGGCCAGGGAGTCGCCGATGTCCTCGGTGGTCACCCGCACGTGAGCAGGCAGCCCTTCGAGGATCGCGACCAGGGACGGGCCGTGGGACTCGCCCGCAGTGAGCCAACGCAACATGGGGTCAGTCTTCCATTGACCCCCACGGACGCGACGCCGGTCATCCCCCGACGAGACTCCCGCCGAAGACGGCGTCCAGCACCGGGGCTCCCACGACGATGCCCACGAGTGCCCCGACCAGCATGAACGGGCCGAACGGGAAGGCCCGGCGCTCCACGATCCGCAGCACCGACAGCAGGCCTCCCCCGACGCCGCCGAGCAGGAAGCCGGCATAGAGGCCCACGAGCAGCTCGCCCCAGCCGAGGTGGCCCAGCGCGATGCCGAGCACGCCCGCGAGCCGCACGTCGCCGTAGCCCAGCCCGCGCGGGTGGATGAACCAGAGCACGAAGAACGACCCGCCGTAGACCACCCAGCCCCACCCGGCCCGGACCAGGTCGTCGACGTCACCGCCCAGGGCCACGGCCACGACGACCAGCGCCACCACCAGGACGTACGACGGCGCGACGATGCGCGTGGGCAGGAGCATCGTGCGCCAGTCGATGACCGCCAGCGCCACGCCGACGGGCACCAGCGGGAGGAGGAACAGCAGCGACCACGTCGGCCCGACCGCGGCGCCGACGAGGGCCCCGGCGAGCGCCGACGCGACCGCGGCCCTCCACGCGAGGCCGGGCAGCGCGGCGATCGCCGCGTAGGGCTCCTTGGTCGTCTGGTCCGGGTCGGTGGCGCGCTCGGGATCGGGCGTCGGCTCCGGCACCCGGTCGATCAGGTGCGGGACGAACAGCCCGGCGAGGCCGCAGAGCACGAGGCCGAGCAGCAGCCCGGCCGGGTCCTCGCTCACGCGGGACGCCGCTCGGCCAGCACGACCTCACCGGCGGCCCGCATCACGGCGAGCGGCGCCGACAGCCCGGTGAAGATCTCGAACTGGAGGGCGGCCTGGTGCACCAGCAGGTCCAGCCCGCCGACCAGCACCCGGCCGTCGGCCTGCACGCTGGCGGCCAGCGGCGTGGGCCACGGGTCGTAGAGCACCTCGAAGACCACGGGGACCTCCGCGCACCGGGCGACCAGCGCCTCGCTCTGGGCGGTCGCCGGGACCGTGCTGACCATGATGTCGCCGGTCGGCACGTCGTCGAGCGAGCCGACCTGGACGGTCGGAGCGGACGGGTGCCGCGCGATCGCGTCCGCTGTCTCACGGGCCCGCTCGGCCGAGCGCGCCAGGAGGGTGATCGTGGTGGCGCCCAGGTCGCAGAGCGCCAGCCCCGTGGAGGCTGCCGTGGCACCCGCGCCGAGGATGCTCGCCGAGCGGACGGGCCCGTCGTACTGCTCACGGACGGCGGCCGCCGCCCCCGGCAGGTCGGTGTTGTCGGCCCGGACCTGCCCGTCCACCAGCAGCAGGGTGTTGGCGGCACCCACCAGCGCGGCGCGTGCCGTGACCTCGTCGGCCAGCGGCATCGCCTCGCGCTTGAGCGGCATGGTCAGCGAGAGTCCCCGCCACGTGCCGTCCGTCGTCGCCAGGAGCTCACCGAGGCCACCCGAGGGGACCTGGATCGCGTCGTAGGTCCAGTCGAGCCCGACCGCCGCATAGCCGGCCCGGTGCAGCACCGGTGACAGCGAGTGCGCGATCGGGTCGCCCAGGACCGCACATCTCACGCCCGGCACCTCATCAGCAGCGGTCGGACTGCGTGGCGCAGTAGTCGCGCAGCTCGTCCTTGAACGCCAGGAACTCGTCGTAGCTCTCGGTGAACTTGGTCTCCCCGGTCTCGAGGTTGACCGTCACGTAGAAGAGCCAGTCACCGTCGGCCGGGTTGCTGGCCGCCTGGATGGCGGCGTCACCGGGCGCCTCGATCGGTCCCGGCGGGAGGCCCGCGTTGGCGTAGGTGTTGTAGGGCGAGTCGACCTCGAGGTCGTCGAGGGTCGGGATCGCCACGAGCTCACGACCCAGCGCGTAGTTGACCGTCGCGTCGATCTGGAGGCGACCGATCGTGGGACCGGTGACGTCGTCGAGCCGGTTGTAGATGACGCGGGAGATCTTGGGCATGTCGTCGCCGCGCCCCTCGGCCTCGACCAGGCTGGCGACCGTCATCAGCTCGTGCGGCGACAGGTCGAGGGCCGCCGCCGCGTCCTCGAGACCGGCGTCGTCGGCCGCCTGCTTCCAGCGGTCGACCATGGCCGTGAGCATCGACTCGGGCGTCTCGTTGGGCCCGAAGCCGTAGGTCGAGGGGAAGAGGTAGCCCTCGGCGTTGCCCTCGGCGTAGTCGGGCAGGCCGAGCGGGCCCGGGTTGTCGAGGACCTTCTGGAAGTCGCGGCGCGTGAAGTCGGTCTTGTCGACGAGGATGTCGAGGATGTCGACGACCCGCAGCCCCTCGGGGAACGTGATCGCGTTGGAGATGATGTTGGCGGGGTCGACCAGCACCTGGAGCGCCTGCTCGGCCGACATCTCCTTCTTGAGCGGGTAGAAGCCGACCTGGATGCCCCCGGCCTTCGGCTCGCCGCTGGCGGCGGCCACGAAGGCGTCGACCGAGGCGACGACGCCCTGGTCCTTGAGGTTGCGACCGATGTCGGTGGAGGTGTCCCCCGGCTCGACCTCGAAGTTGACCTTGCCGCGCCCGGGGCCGGCGAAGTCCTCGGCCTCGCTGAACTGGTCCTTGATGACCTCGACACCCTTGGTCACCCCGACGTAGAGCAGGCCCCCGAGGACGGCGAGCACGATCAGGACCGGCACGCAGCCGCGGCCGCGACGCGTGCGTCGGCGTGATCCTCCGGTGCTCGAGACCGGGATGACGCTGCCCTCGTGGGGGTCGTGCGGGTCGTGCTCGTCCAGCACCGGCTCCGGCGTTGGGTCACTCATGGGTCTCCTCCACGATCTCACCCGGCGCCATCCCGGTGGCGCGTTCGGTATCCAGTGCGTGCTGCAGGATCAGTACGGCGGCGGCCTGGTCCACGACGGCTCGTCGTTTTCCGCCCTTCTTGCCACGGTCGCGCAGCATAGCCTCCGCCGACACGGTGGTCAGTCGCTCGTCGACCAGTCGCACGGGCACGGGCGCGACGCGACGCGCCAGGGCACCCGCGAAGACGCGCACCTTCTCGGCCGCGGGTCCCTCCCGCCCCGAGAGCGACCGGGGCAGCCCGACGACCACCTCGACGGCCTCCTCCTCGGCCAGGATCGCCTGCAACCGGCGCAGGTCGCCCTTGCCTCGTCGCACGGTCTCGACGGGGGTGGCGAGGTAGCCCGTGGGGTCGCTGCGGGCCACCCCGATCCGGGCATCCCCCGGGTCGATGCCGAGCCGTACGCCGTGGCGCATCAGGCGCGGGCCACCTCGGCCAGGACCAGGGCGAGTGCCTCGTCGATGCGGGAGGCGTCGGTGCCGCCACCCTGCGCGACGTCGTCCTTGCCACCGCCCTTGCCGCCCAGGAGGCCGCCGACCGCGCGGACCAGGTCGTTGGCGGAGAGACCGCGGGCGCGCGCCTCGTCGTTGAGCGCGGCGACCACGGCGACCTTGCCCTCGGCGCCGCCGACGATCACCACGACCCCCGGCTCGGCAGCGCTCATCCGGCTGCGGACGTCGAGCGCGAGCGTGCGCACGTCCCCACCGCTGGCGCCGTCGGCGCGCTGGGCGACGACGGCGACGTCTCCGACGCGGGTGGCGGACGAGGCGAGCTGACCGGCACCGGCGAGCAGCTGGGCCACCCGACCCTTCTCGATCTCCTTCTCGGCCTGGCGCAGGCGCTCGACGAGGTCACCGACCCGGCCGACGAGGTCGTCGGGCTGGGTCTTGAGCAAGCCGGTCAGCTGGCCCACGACGTCACGCTCGCGGGCGAGATAGGCGAAGCCCTCGACGCCCGTGAAGGCCTCGATGCGCCGGTTGCCGGAGCCGACCGAGGCCTCGCCGGTGACGACGATCGTGCCGATCTGCGAGGAGTGCGACACGTGCGTGCCACCGCACAGCTCGCGCGACCAGGGTCCGCCGATCTCGACGACCCGCACCTTGGTGTTGTCGTAGGTCTCGCCGAAGAGCGCGATCGCGCCCCACTCCTTGGCCTGCTCGAGCGTCATGTAGTCGGCCCCGACGGCGAGGTCGGCGCGCAGCGCGTTGTTGGACACCTGCTCGATGTCGCGGACCTGCTCGGGGCTCAGGCCGGTCGTCCAGCCGAAGTCGAGGCGCAGGTAGCCCGGGCGGTTGTAGGAGCCGGACTGCAGCGCGCGTGGTCCGAGCACCTCGCGCAGCGCGGCGTGCACGACGTGGGTGCCGGAGTGGGCCTGACGGGCGCCGAGGCGCCACTCGGGGTCGACCCGGGCGTGGAGCAGCGCCTTGGCGTCGCTCGCGCCCAGCTCGCCGTCGAGGACACGCACCTGGTGGACCACCAGGCCCTTGATGGGTCGCTGGACGTCGATGACCTCGAGCTGACCCCCGTCGAAGTCGATCACGCCGGCGTCGGCCACCTGGCCGCCGGACTCGGCGTAGAACGGGGTGCGGTCGAGCACCAGCTCGCCGATCTCGCCCGGCGCCAGGGCGGGGACGGCGACGCCCTCCCGCAGCAGGGCGAGCGGTCGGGACTCGGTCTCGAGGGTCTCGTAGGCCAGCCACTCGGTGGGGCCGAACTCGTCGAGGATCCCGCGGTAGACACCGGTGTCGCTGTGGGAGCCCTTCTTGGCGCGGGCGTCGGCCTTCGCACGCTCGCGCTGCTCGACCATGAGCGCGCGGAAGCCGGCCTCGTCCACCGTCAGCCCGGCCTCGGAGGCCATCTCGAGGGTCAGGTCGATCGGGAAGCCGAAGGTGTCGTGCAGCGCGAAGGCACGGTCACCGGGCAGGACCGTGGACCCGCCGGAGCGCACCTCGCCGGCGGCCTGGTCGAAGATCTGGGTCCCGGCCTGGAGCGTCTTGCGGAAGGCGTCCTCCTCGGCGAAGGCGACCTGGGAGATGCGCGGCCAGTCGGAGACGAGGTTGTCGTAGGTCTCCCCCATCTTGTCCCGGGAGACCGGCATCAGCTCCGGGAGCACGCGGTCCTCGCACCCGAGCAGGCGCATGGACCGGACCGCCCGACGCAGCAGGCGACGCAGGACGTAGCCGCGGCCGTCGTTGCCCGGGGTCACCCCGTCGCCGATCAGCATCATCGAGGAGCGGACGTGGTCGGCGACCACGCGGAAGCGCACGTCGTCCTGGGCGTCGTCACCGTAGCGCTTGCCGGTGAGCTCCTCGGCCTTGGCGATCACGGGGTAGACGACGTCGATCTCGTACATGTTCTTCTTGCCTTGGAGCAGCAGGGCGACACGGTCCAGTCCCATGCCGGTGTCGATGTTCTTCTTCGGCAGCGAGCCGGAGATGTCGAAGTCCTCCTTGGAGCGCACCGCGGAGAGCTCGTCCTGCATGAAGACGAGGTTCCAGATCTCCAGGAGCCGGTCCTCGAGCTCGAACGGCATGTCCGGACCGAGCGTCGCCACGTCGAAGTCGGGGCCCCACTCGGGGCCGCGGTCGTAGAGGATCTCCGAGCACGGACCACCCGGGCCCGGGACCCCCATCGACCAGTAGTTCTCCTTGTTGCCGAGCTGGACGATGCGCTCGCGCGGCAGACCGGTGGCCTTCATCCAGTAGCCGATGGCCTCGTCGTCGCCGACGAGGACCGAGGGGTAGAGCCGGGACTCGTCGAGCCCGTAGCCGCCGTCCTCGACGGGCTTGGTGAGCAGCTCCCAGGCCAGCTCGATCGCGCCCTCCTTGAAGTAGTCACCGAAGGAGAAGTTGCCGCACATCTCGAAGAACGTGCCGTGGCGCGTGGTCTTGCCGACGTCCTCGATGTCGGGCGTGCGCACGCACTTCTGGATGCTGGTCGCCCGGGTGTAGGGCGGCGTCTCCTGGCCCAGGAAGAAGGGCTTGAACGGCACCATGCCGGCCGGCACGAAGAGCAGGTTGGGGTCGTCGGCGAGCAGCGACGCCGAGGGCACCACGGTGTGTCCGGCGGCCTCGAAGTGGGCCACGAACCGTCGGCGGATCTCCGCGGTGTCCATCAGGTGGTGCCTTCCTTGTCTTGGGTGAACTCGTTGGTCGGGGCGAGCTTCTCGTTGGTCGAGGCGACCTTCTCGTTGGTCGAGCCTGTCGAGACCCCGAGCTGTCGTGGTCCAGGAGGCCCGAGCCCGGTGCGCTGACGCAAGTCGGTTTCGGCATCGGCCTTGCCCTGGGCCACCTCGTCGCGGAACATCCGGGCGCCCACGACGGCGGCACCGACGCGGTCGCGCAGTCCGTCGACGGAGAGGGCTTCGGCGGCGCGGCGACCACGGACCATGGCATAGACCCCGGCCCCGGCCCCGGCGACGAACCAGAGGCCGCGGCTCATGCGGCGGAGCCCTCGTCGAACGCGCCGGCGCGTTGCCGTGCCTCCCAGTCGCGGCGGGCGTCGCGCAGGTCGGTGCGCCGCTGCTTGCGGGCCCGTTTGACCTCCCGCCTCATCTCGAAGCGGATCCGGTTGCGGGTCTCGGGAGCCAGCGCGCGGCGGAGCCCGGCAGCCAACGAGGCGGCCTGGACGACGCTCTCGCGCAGGACCAGGTCGGCGAAGAGCGGGGCGTCGACCCGGGACACAGGACGTCGCTCGGTCTGCTCGTCCTCGGACCCGATGCGGGTGATGACGTAGTCGCGCTCGTCGTCCGAGGTCACCGTGGCGACGGGCGCCGAGGTGCGACGCTCGAGGGCGTCGAGCCGCGCGCGCAGGGCGGCGGTCTCGGCGCGGGCGGTCGCCCGGTCGCCGGCGGCTCGCCTGCGGCCCCGCACCACCGTCACCAGGAAGGCGCCGGCGAGGGTGAGCAGCACGAGGAGCGCGACCACCACGGTCCACGCCTGCACGGTCCACTCCTCGTTCACAGTGCCCGACCCTATCGCGGCACTAGGAGCCACGGATCAGCCGTCGGATGCGCTCCCACCGCTCCTTGACATGGGCCTCGGCGCCGAGGCTCGTGGGTCGGTAGTAGTCGCGGTCCAGCACCACGTCGGGGGCGTACTGCTGCTCGGCGACACCGTAGGGCTCGTCGTGGCTGTACTTGTACGTCGCTCCGTGCCCGAGCTTCTTGGCGCCCGAGTAGTGCGCGTCGCGCAGGTGCGAGGGGACGGGCCCGATCTTGCCGGCGCGGACGTCGGCGGTGGCGGCAGCCAGGGCGAGGGTCACGGCGTTGGACTTGGGTGCCACGGCCAGCGCGATGGTGGCGTGCGCGAGGTTGAAGCTCGCCTCGGGCATCCCGATGAGCTGCACGGCCTGCGCCGCGGCGACCGCCGTCGTGAGGGCGGTCGGGTCGGCGAGGCCGATGTCCTCGCTCGCCAGGATCACCAGGCGACGGGCGATGAACCGTGGGTCCTCGCCGGCCTCCATCATGCGGGCGAGGTAGTGCATCGCCGCGTCGGCGTCGGAGCCCCGGATCGACTTGATGAAGGCACTGGTCACGTCGTAGTGCTGGTCGCCCTGGCGGTCGTAGCGCACCGCGGCCTGGTCCACGGCGGTCTCGGCGACCGACAGGTCGACGACGTCGCTCCCCCGCGCGAGGGCGGCACCAGTCGCTGCCTCCAGGTAGGTCAGGGACCGACGGGCGTCGCCGCCGGCGAGGCGGACCAGGTGGTCGAGCGCCTCGGGCTCGACGGTGAAACGGCCGCCCAAGCCCCGCTCGTCGCCGAGCGCGTCGTCGAGCACCCGTCGTACGTCGTCGTCGGTGAGCGACTCGAGGCGCAGGAGCAGGCTGCGGGAGAGCAACGGGGAGATGACCGAGAAGAACGGGTTCTCGGTGGTCGCGGCGACCAGGGTCACCCAACGGTTCTCGACCCCGGGCAGCAGGGCGTCCTGCTGGGCCTTGCTGAAGCGGTGCACCTCGTCGACGAAGAGCACCGTCTCGCGCCCGGCGTTGACCAGCTCGGAGCGCGCCCCGTCGATCGCGGCGCGGACCTCCTTGACCCCGGCGGACACCGCCGAGACCTCGACGAAGCGCCGGTCGGTCTGCTGGCTCAGGATCGCGGCGATCGTGGTCTTGCCGGTGCCGGGCGGACCCCACAGCAGCAGGGACATCGACTGGTCGCCCTCGATCAGCTGACGCAGCGGCGACCCCGGCGCTCGCAGCTGGGCCTGGCCGACGAGCTCGTCGAGCGTGCGCGGGCGCATCCGCACCGCGAGCGGTGCGGAGGAGTGCGTGTTGCCCGCCAGGGAGCCGGCGCCCGTGCGGGGCGCCGGCTTCCCCGGTGTGTCGACCGGTGTGTCGAACAGGCCGTCAGGCTCGTCCAAACGTCTTCGCATCCAGGTCGTACCAGGTGTCGTCGTAGCCCGGCTTGTTGGCGATCTGCGAGCTCGGCGTGGCACCCGGGTCGGGGCTGCCGGCGTCGTCGGTGCCGATCAGGCGCGCGGTGATGGGCTTGTCCGGGTGCTGGTTGATCGGGCCCGGGAAGTGGCAGGCGACCTTGTGGCGCTTGCCGATCTGCAAGAGCGGCGGCTCGTGCTTGGCGCAGATCTCCTGGGCGATCGGGCAGCGGGTGCGGAAGCGGCAGCCCGACGGGGGGTTGATGGGGCTGGGGACGTCGCCCTCGAGGCGGATCCGCTCGCGTCGGCCGCCGATGGCAGCCTGCTTGACGTCCGGGACCGCGGAGAGCAGCGCCTGCGTGTAGGGGTGGTGGGAGTTGGCGTAGATGCTGTCCCGGTCACCGATCTCGACGATCTTCCCGAGATACATCACGGCCACCTCGGGGCAGAAGTGACGCACGACGGCGAGGTCGTGGGCGATGAAGAGGAACGCGACGTCGAACTCCTTCTGGATGTCCTGGAGCAGGTTGATGACCTGCGCCTGGATGGACACGTCCAGAGCCGAGACGGGCTCGTCCGCCACGAGCAGCTTGGGGTTGAGCGTGAGGGCACGGGCGATGCCGATGCGCTGGCGCTGCCCGCCGGAGAACTCGTTGGGGTAGCGGTTGTAGTGCTCGGGGTTGAGCCCGACGATCTCGAGGAGCTCCTGCACCCGCGGGAGGATCTTGTCCTTGGGCACGACCTTGTGGACCTCGAGGGGCGCACCGATGATCGAGCCGACCGTGTGGCGCGGGTTGAGCGAGGTGTAGGGGTCCTGGAAGATCATCTGGACCTCGCGCCGCAGGGGCTTGAGCTCCTTGTTCTTCATCTTCGCCATGTCGCGGTCCTCGAAGAGGATGCGACCACCGGTGGGCTCGTAGAGCCGGGTGATCAGACGACCGGTCGTCGACTTGCCGCACCCGGACTCCCCCACCAGGCCCAGGGAGCCGCCGCGCGGGACCTGGAACGAGACTCCGTCCACGGCCTGCACGTCGCCGACCTTGCGGCGGATCAGCCCACCGGCCTTGACCGGGAAGTACATCTTGAGGTTGTCGACCTCCAGCACCGAGCCGCGGGAGAGATCGAGCTGCGCAGCCGTGTGGGCCTGCGCGGCGAGCTCGTCGAAGCTGGCGACCTGGGGCTTGAGCTGAGGCTCGGCCCCGCCCGGGTGCCCCTCGGGGTTGAGGTCGTCGGTCGTGGTGTCCTGCTCGGCCATCAGTTGTCCTCCACCAGCTCGGGCGCGATCTCGGCGAGGACTTCCCTGCGGAAGATCTCGGCGGGGTCGGCCAGGTGGCATCGCTTGAGGTGGTGGGGGCCGCGCCCCCCGGGCAGCAGCTCGGGCAGCGTCGTCGCACACAGCGCGCCGGGCACCTTGTCGACGTGGGCGCACCGCGGGTGGAACGAGCAGCCGCTCGGCGGCGACAGCAGGCTCGGCGGGTTGCCCGGGATCGGGATGAGGCGCGCGTCGGTGTCGGCCGTGACGTCGGGGATGCTCGAGAGCAGCCCCCACGTGTAGGGCATCTCGGGCGCGATCAGGATCTCCTTGCAGGGGCCGTACTCGACCGCGCGCCCGGCGTACATCACCAGCACGTCGTCGGCCATCTCGGCGATGACGCCGAGGTCGTGGGTGATGATGATGACCGCCGAGTTGAACTCGCGCTGGAGGTCCTGGAGCAGGTCGAGGATCTGCGCCTGCACCGTCACGTCGAGCGCCGTCGTGGGCTCGTCGGCGATCAGCAGGGACGGGTCGTTGATGAGACCCATCGCGATCATGGCGCGCTGGCGCATGCCGCCGGAGAACTGGTGGGGGAAGTCGTCGACACGCTTGTCGGGCTGCGGGATGCCGACCCGGTCGAGCATCTCGATCGACTTGCGACGGGCGTCGCGCTTGGACGCCGAGGAGTGGTGGACCTGGTAGGCCTCACCGAGCTGGGCGCCGACACGGTAGAAGGGGTGCAGAGCGGCGAGCGCGTCCTGGAAGATCATCGAGACCGAGTTGCCGCGCAGCTTGCGCATGCCGGGCTCGTTGAGACCGACGACCTCCTGGCCACCGATCTTGATCGAGCCGGTGATCGTGGAGCGCTGCGGGTCGTGGAGGCCGAGGACGGCCATCGACGACACGGACTTGCCCGAGCCGGACTCGCCCACGATGCCGAGGGTCTGGCCCAGGCCGACGCGGTAGCTGAGGTCCTTGACGGCGCGCACAGGCCCGTCGGGGGTGGGGAACTCGACGTTGAGGTCCTCGACGACGAGGAACGCGTCGGGATCGCCGTCGCCGATGCTCGACGACGGCATGCTGTGGGTGGTCACGAAAGCCTCACTCGCGGGTCGAGCACGCTGTAGACGACGTCGACGATCAGGTTGCTGATGACGATGATGATGGCGCCGAAGAGGGCCGTGGCGGAGACGACCGGGAGGTCGAAGCTCTGGACGGCCTGGAGCCCCCAGCGTCCGATGCCCTGGATCTCGAAGATCCGCTCGGTGAAGATCGTCCCGGCGAGCAGCACGCCCAGGTCGATGCCGAAGACGGTCACGACGGGCACGAGCGCGCTGCGCAGGCCGTGGCGGTAGACGACGGTGCTCGGCGCCAGGCCCTTGGCCTTGGCGGTGCGGATGTAGTCCTCGCTGAGCGTCTCGACCATGGCACCGCGGGTGTAGCGCGTGTATTGCGTGCAGCCGAAGATGCCCAGGCACAACCACGGGAGGAGCAGACCGGCGAACCACTTGGCGGGGTTGTCGGTGATGGGCGTGTAGCCGCTGTCACCGAGGATCGGCACCTGCCAGATGAGGGTGAAGTAGAGCCATGCCAGGAGGGCGAAGAGGTAGTAGGGCACCGAGCTGATGACGAGGAACGAGCTCACGAGGAGCTTGTCACCGAGCGTGCCGCGTCTTCGCGCGGCGGCGACCCCGATGGGCACGCCGAGCAGGAGGTAGAGGACCGCACCGCCGGCCGCCACCGAGATGGTGGCCGGGATCCGGTCGATGAGCTCTTCCCAGACCAGGTTGAAGGTCCGGTGGGAGTAGCCGAGGCAGGGTGCGTCGCAGTCGATCTGGGTCGTGCCGATCTCCATCTGGCGCCCGGTGAAGATCCCCTTGGCGTAGGCGCCGTACTCGGAGACGATCCCGTTGTTGTAGCCCATCTGCTCCTCGAAGTTCTCGAGGCGGTCAGGCGTGCACCGGTTGCCCGTCTGCTGGTTGCAGATCGGTCGGGCCGGGTCCTCGGGACCGAACCAGAACAGGGCGAAGACGGCCATCGACACCAAGATGACGACGACCACGCCGGAGATCAGGCGCTTGATGATGTAGGCGAACATCGCTGCGAACCTCTCACGTGGAAGCACTCCACGGGGCTGGAGACGAGCGGACCGGATGGGGGCCGGGCCGAGGCCCGACCCCCATCCTGTGTCCGTTGCGAACGGATCTAGCTCAAGGTGCTACGTCACTGGATGACGAAGAGGTCCTTGTAGTAGATCGCGCTCATGGCGGCGTCACCCGTGAAGCCACCGATCTTGCTGCCCGCGCCGAACAGGTCGTTGCGGTAGGCGGTCGGGATCATCGGGAAGTACTTGGTGCCGATGAGCTCGTCCAGGTCGCCCCAGGCCGGAGCCTGCTCCTCGAGAGGAAGCGTGGCGATCTCCTTGATGCGGTCGTCAACCTCGGTCTCCGAGAAGTACGACGTGTTGTAGGGCTGACCGCTCTGGACCAGCGGCGGGATCATCGTGGAGGCGGACGGCCAGTCCGAGCACCAGTTGACGGCGCGCAGGTTCAGCTTGGCGTTGATCGGGCTCTCGGCGTCGTCCCAGAGGGCGTAGGCGTCCTCCTGGTAGGGGATCATCTCGACGGTGAAGCCGGCGTTCTCGTAGCCCTTCTTCTCCTGCTCGGCCGCGGCCTTCGCCTCGGCGTCGGAGTCGTCGTAGACGAACGAGAGCTTGTAGCCCTCTTCACCGGCCTCCGCGAGGAGAGCCTTCGCCTTCTCGGGGTCGTAGGTGAACTGCTCACCGTCCGGGAAGTACTCCTTGCGGCCCGACATGCCCGGAGGCATGATCGTGCTCGCGGGGATCCGGGTGACTCCGGGGATGTTGCCGCCCGCGAGCGTGATGTTCTCGAAGTCGTAGCCCCAGGCGATCGCCTTGCGGATGTTGATGTCGGTGATCTTGGTGTAGTCAGGCGTGCGGTAGCTCACGCACTGACCGGTCTGCTGGATGAAGTTGTCGCCCAGGGCGTCGCGCAGCGCGGCGACGTTGGTCGCACCGAGGCCGTTGGAGACGGTGGTCTGCGCGTCGGCAGAGTCGCTCAGCAGCAGCTGGTCGGTCTTCTCCTGGTCCTGGTCGAACTTGAAGACCCACTCGTCGGCGTACTGGTGACGGGCCGGGTCGGACGCGGGGTCCCACTCGGGGTTCTTCTCAAGGGTCAGCGACTCGTTGACGCGGAACTCCTTGATCTTGTAGGGGCCGCTGGAGAGAGGCATGCGACCGTAGGCCGGGAACTCGGAGTTCTCGAGCGGGATCGGGCCGATCGCCATGAAGGTGGACCAGAAGTCCATGTCCGGGAAGGGACCCTGCATCTTGAACGTGATGTCCTGGCCGTCGACCGTGATGCCGGGGCAGTCACCGTCCTGCGGACCGGTGTAGCCCTCGCCGCAGTCGAAGTTCGACACGGAGTAGACCTGGCCGGGGCCCGAGGTGAAGGTCTCGGAGTCGAAGGTGCGCTCGACGCCGTACTTGACCTCCTCGGCGGTGATCGGGTTGCCGTTCTCCCAGTTGACGTCCTTGATGGTGAACGTCCACTCGGTGAAGTCCTCGTTGGGACGACCGAGGTCGGTGGCGAGGTCGGGCACGAGCTCCATCGCGCCGGTCTCCTGGTCGCGACGGAACTGGACCAGCGACCGGTGCGTGAGCGCCTGCTGGATCGAGTTGCCGAGGACGGACCAGCCGTTGGCGGGGTCGAGGTCCTCCGGACCGGGGTCGCCAGGAATGGCGACGGTGATGGTGCCACCGGTGGTGGCGCCCTCGACCTCGGGGGCGGGCCCCGCAGCGTCGGCGATCTTGCCGAACTCAGACTCCGGGTTGATGAACTCGCTGGGGGTGTTGCCCCCTGCGTTTCCGCCTCCGCCGTCTCCACCACAGGCCGCAAGCGTGACCATGGCGAAGCCTGCGACAACGGCAAGCGACTTGGTGCGCTTCATGGTTGTCCAGCCTTTCTATTTCTTCATCCGTGCCACGGGCCCCAGCCCGCGACAACATCTAGGGGAGAAACCGACGCCTAGCGTCGGGTCTTGGGATCGACGGCGTCGCGGATCGCGTCACCGAGGAGGTTGAGGGCGAGCACCAGCACGACGATGCCGAGCAGGGGCTCCCACAGGTAGAGGGGATAGAGCTCGAAGTAGGCGCTGGCCAGCAGGATCGTCTGGCCCCACGACTCGCCCTGGGTGATGCCGACCCCGAGGAAGGCGAGACCGGCCTCGGCGGCGATGAACGCCGGCAGCATGAGGGACACCGCGACCACGATCGGCGCCACCAGGTTGGGCAGCAGCTCCTTGATCATGATCCGCGAGGTCGGCATGCCGATGACCCGCGCGGAGAGGATGAACTCACGCTCGCGCAGGGAGAGGACCTCGCCGCGCACGAGGCGCGCGATGCCCATCCAGCCGAACGCCGCGAGGATGCCGATCAGCGACACGACCTGCATGGTCTGGTAGCGATCGGGCGTCAGCGCGAAGCGCTCGTTGAGGATCGGGGCGATCACCAGCGCCATCAGCAGGAACGGCAGCGTCAGGAACAGGTCGGTGATGAAGGAGATGACCTTGTCGACAGCTCCGCCCACGAACCCGGAGACCAGGCCGAGGACGATCCCCAGGAGGGAGGCCACGATGGTGGCCGACGTCGCGATGAGCATCGACGTGCGTGCGCCGTAGAGCCAGCTGGCCAGGTTGTCCTTGGCCGTCTTGGGCGCGATGCCGAACGGGTGCTCGGGGTCGAATCCGTTGTGGGGCGGGCCCTTCAACGGCATGCCGTCGTTGATGAAGTCGAGCTGCTGCGACGGGTTGCCCGGCTGGGTTGTCACGTTGAACAGCGACGCGATCTGGCCGGCGAAGATGGCGATCAGCACGAAGAAGAGGACGATCGTGAGGCAGGCCATGGCGACCTTGTCACGCCGCAGGCGACCGGCAGCGATCGCCAAGGGCGACTTGCCCGACACCGGGGTCTTGGCGACTGCGTCGTCAGGATCCGCTTCGTCACTCAAGTGTCCGAGAGTCTCGGACCCCATCGTGGGTGTCGACATGCTCACCTCGTCCAGGCAGTGTCTGCTGCCACTCGTTCGGCGGACCGGAAGATCGTCCCGGGTGCGCCCTGTGCGCCGTCCCGGACTCTATGTGACACAGCGCGCACTACGGGTCACCCCCGCGTAACGATCTGGTCTCAGCCCGTTTGTCCAATGGTTTGTCTTGTGGATCAGGAATCGGTCGCAGATTCCTTCTCTGCAACGGCATCCACACCGGCTTCCTTGCGCTGTGCGGGCGTGATCGGCGCGGGTGCTGCGGTGAGCGGGTCGAAGCCGCCACCCGACTTCGGGAAGGCGATCACGTCGCGGATGGAGTCGGTGCCGGCGAGCATCGCGCAGATGCGGTCCATGCCCACGGCGATGCCACCGTGCGGGGGCGCGCCGAACTTGAAGGCGTCGAGCAGGAAGCCGAACTTCTCCTGCGACTCCTCCTCGCTGAGCCCCATGACCGCGAAGACCCGCTTCTGCACGTCCTCGCGGTGGATCCGGATCGAGCCGCCGCCGAGCTCGTTGCCGTTGCAGACGATGTCGTAGGCGTAGGCCAGGGCGCTGCCCGGGTCGGTGTCGAAGGTGTCGGCGAACTCCGGCTTGGGGCCGGTGAACGCGTGGTGCACCGCGGTCCAGGCACCGGCGCCGACCGCGACGTCGCCGCTCTCGACGGCGTCGGAGCTGGGCTCGAACATCGGGGCGTCGACGACCCAGGTGAAGGCGAAGGCGCTCTCGTCGATCAGCTCACCTCGGCGGCCGATCTCCAGGCGCGCGGCGCCCAGCAGGGCACGGCTGGACTTGGCGGGGCCGGCCGCGAAGAAGATGCAGTCGCCCGGCTTAGCGTCGACGTGGGCGGCGAGGCCGGCCTTCTCCTCGTCGGTGATGTTCTTGGAGACCGGCCCGGTGAGCTCGCCGTCCTCCTGGACCAGCACGTAGGCGAGTCCCTTGGCGCCGCGCTGCTTGGCCCACTCCTGCCAGGCGTCGAGCTTCTTGCGCGGCTGGCTCGCACCGCCGGGCATCACGACCGCGCCGACGTAGGGCGCCTGGAAGACCCGGAAGGGCGTCTCCTTGAAGTAGTCGGTGCACTCGACGAGCTCGAGTCCCATGCGCAGGTCGGGCTTGTCCGAGCCGAAGCGCCGCATGGCCTCGGCGTAGGTCATGCGCGGGAGCGGGCGCGGGATCTCGACGTCGATCAGCTTCCACATGGCGGCCAGGACGTCCTCCATGAGCTCGATGACGTCCTCCTGGTCCACGAAGCTCATCTCGATGTCGAGCTGGGTGAACTCCGGCTGCCGGTCGGCGCGGAAGTCCTCGTCGCGGTAGCAGCGCGCGATCTGGAAGTAGCGCTCCATGCCCGCGACCATCAGCAGCTGCTTGAACAGCTGGGGGCTCTGGGGCAGGGCGTACCAGCTGCCCGGCTGCAGACGGGCGGGCACCAGGAAGTCGCGGGCGCCCTCGGGCGTCGAGCGCGTCAGCGTCGGCGTCTCGACCTCGACGAAGTCATGGGCGTCGAGCACGTCGCGCGCGGCCTTGTTGATCTTGGAGCGCAGACGCAGGGCCGCGTTGGGGCCGCTGCGGCGCAGGTCGAGGTAGCGGTGCTTGAGGCGCGCCTCCTCGCCCACCTCTACGTGGTCGTCGATCGGGAAGGGCAGCGGAGCAGCGGCGCTGAGGACCTCGAGGTCGTCGGCGATGACCTCGATCTCACCGGAGGGCAGGCTCGGGTTGGCGTTGCCCTCGGGGCGGGCGCTGACCTGACCGGTCACCTTGATGCAGAACTCGCTGCGCAGCGCGTGGGCCACGGCCTCGTCGCGCACGACGACCTGGACGACCCCGCTGGCCTCGCGCAGGTCGAGGAAGGCCACGCCGCCGTGATCGCGGCGCTTGGCCACCCAGCCGGCGAGGGTGACGGTCTGGCCGACGTGCTCGGCGCGGAGGGCGCCGGCGTCATGGGTGCGGATCACTGCTGCTCCTTCAAGAGGACCTGCGGTCGCAGGTCGTCGGTGGGTGGGGTCCAGGCGGCCGGGTCGGCGCTCACCTGATCCCCCGATCGGATGTCCTTGACCTCGTGGGTCACGGTGCCGTCGTCGGTCGTCGTGGTGAACCAGACGAAGGGGATGCCACGGCGCTCGGCGTAGCGGATCTGCTTGCCGAACTTGGCCGCGTCGGGCGCGACCTCGCAGGCGATGTCGCGTCGGCGCAGGCTGTCGGCGACCGCACTGCTCGTGGGCCGGCCGTCCTCGTCCACGACCGCGACCAGCACCGCGCTGGGCACCGAGCGCGACGCGGTCAGGCCGGTGCGGGCCAGCAGCGGGACGACGACCCGGCTGACGCCGAGGGAGATGCCGACACCGGGGTACGTCGTGCGGCCGTCGCTGGCGAGCGCGTCGTAGCGACCTCCGGAGCAGATGGACCCCATGGACTCGTAGCCGTCGAGGCGGGTCTCGAAGACGGTGCCGGTGTAGTAGTCCAGGCCGCGCGCGATCGAGAGGTCGGCGGTGACCCGCACGCGGTCGGAGACCAGGTCGGCGCAGCCGCGGACCAGCGCTGCGAGCTCGGCCAGGCCCTCGTCGAGGAGTGCGTGCTCGACCCCGAGCGCACGCACCTGGGCGACGAAGCCGTCGTCGTCGGTGCGGATCGTCGCCAGCTCGAGCACCGTGTCGGCGTCGGTCTCCGAGATGCCGGCATCGGTCAGGAGCAGCTCGCGCACCTTGGCGACGGGCAGCTTGTCGAGCTTGTCGACCAGGCGCATGACCTCGTCGGTGTCGTCGGGGCCCAGGCCGAGGCCGGCGTAGAAGCCCTGGATGAGCTTGCGGTTGTTGACCTGCAGGCGGAAGGCGGGCAGGAAGTCGAGACGCGTGAGCGCGTCGACCATGACGCGGGTGACCTCGATGTCGTGGTGGAAGGCGAGCGAGTCGCGTCCCACGATGTCGATGTCGGCCTGGGTGAACTCGCGGAACCGGCCCTCCTGGGGGCGCTCACCGCGCCAGGCCTTCTGCACCTGGTAGCGACGGAACGGGAAGGCCAGCTTGCCGGCGTTCTCCAGGACGTAGCGGGCGAAGGGCACGGTGAGGTCGAAGTGCAGCCCCAGCCCGGCGTGGCCCTCGGCCGACTCCTCGTGGAGACGACGCAGGAGGTAGACCTCCTTGGAGGTGTCGCCCTTGCGCAGCAGCTGGTCCAGCGGCTCGACCGCCCGCGTCTCGATGCCGGCGAAGCCGTGCAGCTCGAAGACGTGGCGCAGGGTGTCGATGACCTGCTGCTCGACGAACCGCTGCTCCGGGAGCAGCTCGGGGAAGCCGCTGAGCGGCCCCCGCGGGGAGGTCTTGGCCATCTCAGAGGTCCTGGAGGTAGGGGTTGGTGGCGCGCTCGCGACCGATGGAGGTCTGCTCGCCGTGCCCGGGCAGGACCACGATGTCGTCGGCCAGCGGAAGGACCTTCTGGGCCAGGCTGCGCAGCATCGTCGAGTGGTCGCCCCCGGGGAGGTCGGTGCGGCCGATGGATCCGGCGAAGAGCAGGTCACCGGAGAACATCACCTCCGAGATCTCGGACTGGTCGTAGGGCGTGCGGAAGGTGACCGACCCCTCGGTGTGACCCGGGGTGTGGTCGACGACGAAGCTCAGCCCGGCGAGCTCGAGGACCTGGGTGTCGCTCAGCTCCTGGACGTCGTCGGGCTCGGCCCACGTGTAGTCGCCCCCTAGGAGCATCGCGGTGGTCTCGCGGGACATGCCGGCCATCGGGTCGCTGAGCAGGTGACGGTCACGGGGGTGGATCCACGCGGTGGCGTCGTAGGTGCCGGCGACGGGGGCGACGCTCCACATGTGGTCCACGTGGCCGTGGGTCACCAGGACGGCGACGGGCTTGAGACGGTGCTCGCGCACGACCTCGGCGACACCGGCCGCGGCGTCCTTGCCGGGGTCGATGACCACGCACTCGCTGCCCGCGCCGGTGGCGGCGACGTAGCAGTTGGTGCCCCAGGGACCTGCGGGAAAGCCGGCGATCAACACTCGGTAACACTATCGAGACCGACACGGCGCCGTCTCGGCGGTCTCTGGCACTAGTGTGGGCCACTGCTATGAAGGCGACCGAGTGAGGGACTGGCAGTGACGAGCACCGAATGGGGTCGCGTCGACGACGACGGCACCGTCTACGTGAAGACCGCCGAGGGCGAACGCTCCGTGGGCCAGTACCCCGTGGGGACCGCCGACGAAGCCCTGAAGTTCTACACCGACCGCTTCCTGGCGCTCGAGACCGAGGTCTCGTTGCTGGACCAGCGGGTGCGCTCCGGCGTCCTCGGCCCCGAGGAGGCGGCCGAGTCGATCAAGATCGTGCGGGCCCAGGTGGTGGAGGCCAACGCCGTCGGCGACCTCGCCGGCCTCACCGGCCGACTCGACTCGCTCGGACCGGTCATCGCCCAGCAGCGCGCGGTCAAGCGCGCCGAGAAGGCGAAGAAGTCGGCTGAGGCCAAGGAGCAGAAGGAGAAGCTCGTCGCCGCGGCCGAGAGGATCGCCGAGGGCAACGACTGGCGCCACGGTGCCAACAAGCTGCGTGAGCTCCTCGACGAGTGGAAGGCGCTCCCCCGCATCGACCGCCCCTCCGACGACGCGCTGTGGAAGCGCTTCTCCGGCGCCCGCACCGCCTACACCCGGCGTCGCAAGTCCCACTTCGCCGAGCAGGACCAGAAGCGCGACTCCGCGCGGGTCGTGAAGGAGCGCCTGGCCACCGAGGCCGAGTCGCTCTCCACGTCGACCGAGTGGGGCATCACCGCGGGCCGCTACCGCGACCTGATGCGTGACTGGAAGGCAGCCGGGCCTGCCCCCAAGGATGTCGACGACCAGCTGTGGGCCCGCTTCCGTGGCGCCCAGGACGCGTTCTTCGGCGCACGCGACGCGGCCAACGCCGCCCTCGACCAGGAGTTCGCCGCCAACGCGGAGGTCAAGGACGCCCTGATCGTGGAGGCCGAGGCACTGCTCCCCGTGACCGACGTCGAGGCCGCCAAGCGGGCCTTCCGCGACCTCGCGGACAAGTGGGACGCCGCCGGCAAGGTCCCGCGCGACCGCATGAAGGACCTCGAGGGCCGCATGCGCACCGTCGAGCAGACGATCCGTGGGCTAGAAGAGGAGCAGTGGCGCAAGTCCGACCCCGAGAAGTCGGCCCGCGCCGGCGACATGGTCGCCAAGCTGCAGACCGCGATCGACGGGGTCGAGGCCGACCTCGAGAAGGCGCGCGCGGCCGGGAACGACAAGAAGATCAAGGAGCTCGAGGAGAACCTCGCCTCTCGCCAGGCCTTCCTCGAGATGGCCAAGCGCGCCGCCGACGAGTTTTCCGGATGACGGACGCCGGGCGAGGAACGAGCCCGGTGCACGTCATGGAGGAGATCGAGCGAGCCCGCGGCTGAGCCTGCGAAGCCGCGTCAGGTGTGTCGAGATACGGATGAGCACGGCCCGGCGAAGCCTGGCCGTGCTCATGGAGGAGATCGAGCGAGGCGCACGGCCGAGGAACGAGGCCGTGACCGCCGGGTCGAGATCTCGGTGAGGCGACCGCCGTCGGCGACCACAGGGACCGCCCGTCGTACGACCAGGGTCTCGACGGACGCTCGTCGCTGGCGCTCCTCGCTGCTCGACCAACGAGGGTCTGGAGGGGCCGCTACTGCGTGATGCGATAGGCGTCGAAGACGCCCGGGACGCCGCGGACGGCCTTGAGGACCGTGTCGAGGTGCTTGGCCTCGGCCATCTGGAAGGTGAAGCGGCTCTTGGCGACCCGGTCGCGGGTCGTGGAGAGGTTGGCGCTGAGGATGTTGACGTGGGCGTCCGAGAGCACCATCGTGATGTCGGAGAGCAGCCGGGCGCGGTCGATGGCCTCGACCTGGATGTTGACCAGGAACGTCGACTGACCCGTCGGGGCCCACTCGACCTCGAGCACCTTCTCGGGTTGGCGCAGCAGCGACGTGGCGTTGGTGCAGTCACGGCGGTGCACCGAGACTCCCCCGCCCTTGGTGACGAACCCGAGGATGTCGTCGGGCGGGACCGGGGTGCAGCACTTGGCCAGCTTGAGCCACACGTCGGGTGAGCCCTTGACGATGACACCGGAGTCGCCGCCGCTGGAGACCTTGGAGCGACCTCGCCGTCCGGTGATCGTGACGGCCTCGGCAAGGTCCTCCTGGGCGCCCTCGTCGCCGCCGTGCAGCTCGATGACCCGTCGTACGACGGCCTGGGCGCTGAGGTTGCCCTCGCCGACCGCCGCGTAGAGCGCGGACACGTCGGCGATCTTGAAGTGGGCGGCCGCCTGCATGAGCGACTCGTGGGACAGCAGCCGCTTGAGGGGCAGGCCCTCCTTGCGCATGAGCTTGGCGATCTGGTCCTTGCCCTGCTCGATGGCCTCCTCGCGGCGCTCCTTGGTGAACCACTGACGGATCTTGGAGCGGGCGCGGGGCGAGCGGACGAAGGTCAGCCAGTCCTGGGAGGGCGCTGCATTGGCGGCCTTGGAGGTGAAGACCTCGATGACGTCGCCGTTCTCGAGGGTCGACTCCAGGGGCACCAGGCGACCGTTGACCCGCGCGCCGATGGTGTGGTGGCCGACCTCGGTGTGGACGGCGTAGGCGAAGTCGACGGGCGTCGAGCCGGCCGGCAGCGCGATCACGTCGCCGCGTGGGGTGAAGACGTAGGTCTCGGCGCGGTTGATCTCGAAGCGGAGCGACTCCAGGAACTCGCCCGGGTCCTCGACCTCGCTCTGCCAGTCGAGGAGCTGGCGCACCCACGACATGTCGTCCATGTCGCCCATGCGCTCGGTGTCGGCGCCGGTGCGGCCGTCCTCCTTGTACTTCCAGTGGGCCGCGACGCCGTATTCAGCCCTGCGGTGCTGGGCGAAGGTGCGGATCTGCATCTCGACCGGCTTGCCCTGCGGGCCGATCACGGTCGTGTGCAGCGACTGGTACATGTTGAACTTCGGCATCGCGACGTAGTCCTTGAAGCGCCCGAGCACGGGGTTCCACCGGGAGTGGAGGACGCCCAGGACGGAGTAGCAGTCGCGGTCCTCGTCGACGAGGATGCGGATGCCGACCAGGTCGTAGATGTCGGAGAAGTCGCGGCCGCCGACGATCATCTTCTGGTAGATCGAGTAGTAGTGCTTGGGCCGACCGGTGACGGTGCCCTTGACCTTGGCGTCGCGCAGGTCCTTCTCGACCTGGGTGATCACCTCGGCCAGGAACGAGTCGCGCGACGGGGCGCGCTCGGCCACCATCCGCACGATCTCGTCGTAGATCTTGGGGTGCAGGGTCGCGAACGCAAGGTCCTCGAGCTCCCACTTGATGGTGTTCATGCCGAGGCGGTGGGCCAGCGGCGCGTAGATGTCGAGGGTCTCGCGGGCGGTGCGTTCCTGGCTCTTCTGCGGGACGTAGCGCAGCGTGCGCATGTTGTGCAGCCGGTCGGCGAGCTTGATGACCAGGACGCGGATGTCGCGCGACATCGCAACGATCATCTTGCGGATGGTCTCGGCCTGCGCCGAGTCGCCGTACTGCACCTTGTCGAGCTTGGTCACGCCGTCGACGAGCTGGGCGACCTCGTCGCCGAAGTCGGCGCGGCACTGGTCGAGCGTGTAGGGCGTGTCCTCGACCGTGTCGTGCAGCAGCGCCGCCACGAGGGTCGACTCGGTCATGCCGATGTCGGCGAGGATCGTCGTCACCGCGAGCGGGTGGGTGATGTAGGGGTCACCGCTCTTGCGCATCTGGGTGCCGTGCATCGTCTCGGCGGTCGTGTAGGCCCGCTCGAGCAGGGCCAGGTCGGCCTTCGGGTGGTTGGCGCGCACGGCTCGGAAGAGCGGCTCGAGCACCGGGTTGCCGGTCGGGGCGCGCGTGCCCATCCGGGCGAGCCGCGCACGCATGCTGCGCGCGGAGGGGGGCTGCTGGTCGGAGCCGGCCGAGGATGCTTCGGGCGCGCGGACGCGCGTCGGCGGGCCCGTGCGTTCCTCGGTCACCAGGTGAGTCTAGTCCGGCTCACACGACCATCAGGGCGGTCAGCGGAAGCCCGCCGATCGCGGCCCGGCCGGGCAGGAACGAGAGCTCCATCAGCATGGCCGCCGCGCTGGCGACTCCCCCGCACCGCTCGATGAGCTGGACGGTGGCCGCGACCGTGCCTCCGGTGGCGAGCACGTCGTCGATGACCAGCACCCGGTCACCCGTCACGATCGCGTCCTCGTGGACCTCCAGCGTCGCCTCGCCGTACTCCAGGGCGTAGGAGACGCCGTGCGTGGCCCGCGGCAGCTTGCCGGCCTTGCGCACCGGCACGAAGCCGACCCCCAGGGCCATCGCCACGGGGGCGGCGAAGATGAAGCCGCGCGCCTCCATGCCGACCACCTTGTCGACCACCACGGTGCCGTCGGCGTCACGGCCGGCCGCGGCCAGGGCCGCGACCACCGCCGCGAAGCCGGAGGGGTCTGCCAGGAGCGGCGTGATGTCCTTGAAGACGATGCCGGGCTCGGGGAAGTCGTCGACGTCGACCACGAGGCGCCCCAGCGCCTCGCGGGCGCCGACTCCCACCAGGTCACTCACCGGCTGGGCTCACTTCTTGCCGCGCTTGGACTTCGTCTGCCGCACGGGCTGGACCCGACCGGACGCGTTGCTCTGCTTGACCGGGCCCCGGGCGACCGGCGCCACGCGACCGCGGTCGCTGGCCTCGGGCTGGCGCGGCGGGGCCACGGCGGCCCGGGTGACCGGGCGGTCCTCCTCGTCGTCTTCGTCGAGGTCCTCGTCGGGACCGGCCGCGACCGGCATGTCCTCGACGAACGCCGGCACGGAGGCGTAGCGGTCGGCCTGCGCCTTGGCACGGGCCTTGGCGCGACGCTCCTGGAGGACGATCTCGCTCTCGCCGGACTTGAGGTGCACGAGCACCCGCGGCGCGAGGAAGATCGAGGAGTAGACACCGACGGCCATGCCGACGAACTGCGCCAGCGCGAGGTCCTGCAGCGAGCTCGCCCCGAGCTGGACGGCGCTGACGTAGAGGATCGCGCCGATCGGGATGAGCGCGACGATGCCGGTGTTGATCGAGCGCACCAGGGTCTGGTTGACCGCGAGGTTGGCGGCGTCGCTGTAGGACTGGCCGCTCTGGAGCCGCTCGTGGGTGTTCTCCCGGACCTTGTCGAAGA
>NZ_CALRWD010000049.1:0-32816 GCF_943371775.1 Nocardioides psychrotolerans | reverse complement strand
GAAAACGTGCCGCACTTTCCGGCCGCCGCCTACAGCCGCAGGTCGAACGTGTACGCCGGGCACTCGTGGTCGAGGCGGGCCAGGATGACGCGGGCGGCGGTCTGGAGCTCGGGGAGGCCGGGCACCTGGGCCCACGACTCACCCCAGATGACGATCGCCTCGAAGAGGTCACGGCCCAGGCCGAGGCGCGCGTAGAGGAAGTCGTAGTCGGCCGGCAGCGGACCCTCGGTGTCGTGAAGGGCGAACGCGCCGGCGCCGCCCGAGCCGGTCAGCCGCAGCGCGGTGCCGACGATCTCGCGCTCCCCGTCGTCCGCCGGGCGGGCCGCCGGGTTGGCCGCCGGGTTGGCCGCGGGGTTGGCCGCCTCCAGCGTCCGGGTCGAGCCCGACTCACCGGTGCGCGAGTCGCGCAGGCCCGCGAAGGTCCAGACCAGCAGCTCGGTCGGGAGCGCGGTGGTGACCGACACCCCGAGGGCGTCGCGGATCAGGAACGCGTCGCCCTGCGAGAGCGGCTCGGCCATCGACGAGCGGGTCAGGGCGCCGGTGGCGACGAAGACGTGCACCCCGTCGGCGTCGGGCAGGTCGAGGGTCACGCCGGCGTCGAGCCGGGCGACCCGGAAGGTCGCGGTCGCGGAGTCGAGGCGCACCGGGGCGTCGACCTCACCGGAGGCCACCACGACCAGCTCGTTGGGGACCAGCGTCACCGGCCCCACGTCGTACGACGGCGTGCCGCCCGTGCTGTCAGGCGTCAACCAGACCTGGACGAAACGGGTCGGGCCGGCGTCGTGGGAGTGCTCTGCGTGGTCCACGCCGGACCCGGCCGACAACCGGGCGACCGAGCCGTGACCGACCCGCACGGGGTCGCCACCGGAGGCGTCGCGGTGCTCGAGCGCCCCGGACACCACCCAGGTGACGATCTCCAGGTCGGCGTGACGGTGGGTGTCGAAGCCCTGGCCCGAGCCGAGCAGGTGGTCGTCGTGGCAGACCATCGGGCCGAAGCCGAGGTGGTCGGGGTCGTAGTGCTGGCCGAACGCGAAGGCGTGGTGGGTGATCCGTCCCGGAGCCTTGTCGACGAAGCGTGCGGAAGCCCTGCGGATCTCGACGGTCACGGACATGATTGTGCCGTGCCCGACCAGCCGCCCGCATTCCCCCAGCTCCCGCCGGGCTTCCGCTTCGGGACCAGCACGGCGTCCTACCAGATCGAGGGCGCCGCGACCGAGGACGGCAAGGGCCCGAGCATCTGGGACACCTTCACCCACACCCCCGGTCGCATCAACGACGGCTCGACCGGCGACGTGGCGTGCGACCACTACCACCGCTACGAGCAGGACGTCGCGCTGATGCAGCAGCTCGGGGCCGGGGGCTACCGGTTCTCGATCTCGTGGCCGCGCATCCAGCCGACGGGGTCGGGCCAGGCCAACGTGAAGGGCCTCGACTTCTACGACCGGCTCGTCGACTCGCTGCTCGCGCACGGTGTGCAGCCGATGGCGACGCTCTACCACTGGGACCTCCCCCAGGCGCTCGAGGACGACGGCGGCTGGCTCAACCGCGCGACGATCGACCGCTTCGCCGACTACGCCGCGATCGTCGGCGAGCGGCTTGCCGACCGGGTGGAGCACTGGATCCCGGTCAACGAGCCCAACGTGGCCTCGATGATGGGCTACAGCATCGGGATGCACGCGCCGGGCCGCGCCCTGATGTTCGACGGCCTCCCCGTCGCCCACCACCTGCTCGTCGCCCACGGTCGCGCCGTCCAGGCCCTGCGGGCCGCGGGCGCCACGAGCGTCGGGTGCGCCAACAACCACGCCCCCATGTGGCCGGCCAGCGATCTGCCCGAGGACGTCGGCGCCACCAAGCTCTTCGACGCGCTGTGGAACGGCATGTTCCTCGAGCCGATGCTGCTCGGCCGCTATCCCGTCGACCTGGCCCCGCTGCTGGCCGAGGAGATCCACGACGGCGACATGGCCACGATCCGCCAGCCCCTCGACTTCTACGGCGTCAACTACTACAACCCGATGCGGATCGCCGCGGCCGACGAGGACGCCGAGATGCCCTTCGAGATGCGCGAGCTCGTGGGCTATCCCGTCACCGACTTCGGCTGGCCGGTCGTGCCCGACGCGCTGCGCGAGTGGCTCATCACCTTCCGCGCGCGCTTCCGTGCCGCCCTGCCGCCGATCATGATCACCGAGTCGGGCTGCTCCTACGGCATGGGGCCCGACGAGCACGGCGTCGTCGACGACCAGCCCCGCATCGACTACCTCGACGCCCACCTGCGCGCGGTCGCGACCGCCGTCGAGCGGGGCGTCGACGTCCGCGGCTACTACGCCTGGTCGCTGCTGGACAACTTCGAGTGGTCCGAGGGCTACACCCAGCGCTTCGGCCTGGTGCACGTCGACTTCGAGACGCAGGTGCGCACGCCCAAGCGCAGCTTCCAGTGGTACGCCGACATGATCAAGGCCCAGCCACGCTCGCTGGGCTGAGCCCGGCCCACCGAGGCGTCAGAACGAGTGCTTCACCGCGAACGTCTCGCGCACGACCGCCTCGTCGAAGTCCTCACCCAGCCAGTCGAAGAGCCCCCGCAGCACGGTGGGGTCGGCGACGTAGTCGTCGTAGTGGATCCGGTACGCCGCGTCGCCGAGGTCGGCGGCGATCGCCAGCAGGCGGGACTCGATGCCGGCGAGGGTCGCGGCCGTCTGCTCCGGGTCGCCCTTGGCCCACCACTTGCTGCGCGCCACGTCGGCGTGGTCGCGGGTGTTGACCACGAACCGCGCGCCGGGGAAGACCTCGCGCAACCACGCGACGTACGCCTCGACGTCCTGGTGGTACCACCGGATCTCCTTGAAGCCGGTCACCCGCGTGTCCGGGCGCGGACGCAGCACGGTGTCGAGCGCGAGCCGGCGGATGCCGTCGAGCGACTGCTGCGGCGGGAAGTCGCCGATCCCGAAGAACGAGCTGGTCGTGGATCGCAGCTCCTCCTTGGACGCGCGGCGCTTCTCGGCCAGGAGGGTGGTGTGGAAGAGGAAGAGGTGGTGCAGCGCGTCGCGGTTCTCCCCGCGGATGACGTAGCCCGGGATGGTGTTGAGCAGCCCGGTCACGAGCGTCGAGCCGGAGCGCCCGTAGGTGACGACGAAGAGGTAGCCCAGCTCCTCGCGGTCGCGACCGCGCAGCAGGCGCACCTGGCGGCGCAACGCCTCGACCTCGCGCTCGCGCGCGACATCTCCGGGGGCAGTGTCCACGCCGTGATCCTAGGGCGAGGCCGAGCCGTAGCATGTGGGCCATGTCGAGCCCCGCTGAGTCGTTGCCCGCCAAGCGCCGGGTGGTCTTCGTCGTCGGCTCGGGCCGCAGCGGCACCAGCACGATGAGCGGCACCCTCCAGACGCTCGGGATGCACGTCCCGCAGCCCGAGGTCAGCGCCGACGAGACCAACCCCAAGGGCTTCGGCGAGCCGCAGTGGGTCGTCGACTTCCACGACGAGCTGCTCAAGCGCTGCAACGTGCAGGTCTCCGACTCGCGCCCGCAGGCGTGGTTCGAGGCCGGCAAGCTGAGCAACCTCGAGCCCCTGCGCGGGCGGCTGCGCGACTGGCTGGAGACCCAGTTCGTCGAGGGCGGTCCCGAGCTGGTCGTGAAGGACCCGCGGCTCGCGTGGTTCATGGGCCTGTGGCGCTCGGCGGCCATGCGCTGCGACGCCACGCCTGCCTACGTCACGATGCTGCGCCCGGTGACCGAGGTGGTCGGGAGCAAGCAGAAGTACTACGCCTCCAAGTTCGGCGAGGTCAACCGCACCGCCGCCTGGGTCAACATGATGCTCCACACCGAGCGGGCGACCCGCGGCTCGGCGCGGGCCTTCGTGCGCTACCACGACATGCTCACCGACTGGACGGTCCCGGTCTTCGGGATCGGCCAGCAGTTCGACCTCGACGCGGTGAAGTCGGCCAGCGCCAACGACATCCGCTCGGTCCACGCCTTCATCGACCCCAACCTGCGCCGCGTCCAGCTCACCTGGGACGACGTCGACGTGCCGCCCCGGCTGCGCGAGATCGCCGAGGAGTCCTGGCAGGGCCTGAACGCCCTCGCCGAGCCGGACGGCGACACCTCCGACGTGCACGCCACGCTCGACCAGCTCCGTGCGGCCTATGCCGACCTCTACGACGAGGCCGAGGCGATCGCCCAGTCCACCGCGCTCGCCGCCCACCGCGACGGCCTGGCCCAGCAGCCGATGCCGATCCAGGTCAGCCGACGCGGCGTCGACCGGGTGCCCCACGGCGTCCGCGCGATGGTGCCCGCCAGCGCCCGCCGCGGGCTGCGCAAGGCCCTCGGCCGCGAGCGATGAGCGCACCGGACACTGCCCCGGACACTGGCCCGGACACTGGCCCGGACATCGCCTGCCTCGAGGGCGAGGAGGCCTACGACGTCCGCTGGGCCTGGCAGGACGGCAAGCTCCCGTCGGGGCTCACCTGCGTCTTCCGCGTGAAGAACGAGGCCCGCAACCTGCCCTGGGTGCTGCCGCCGATGCTCGAGGCCGTGCAGCACGTCGTCCTGGTCGACAACCAGTCCGACGACGGCACCCCCGAGGTCGCGCGCCGTGTCGCTGCGGACCTGGGGGCGACCGACCGCCTCACCGTCACGTCGTACCCCTGGACGGTGAGCCGCGCCGGCGCCGAGCACCTGGCGACCCCGCCCGACTCGGTGCACTCGCTGACCCACTTCTACAACTGGTCCTTCTCCCACGTGCGCACCTGCTACTCGATGAAGTGGGACGGCGACATGGTCCTCACCCCCGAGGGCGTGGGCATGCTGGCCGACCTGTCGTGGCAGCTCGAGGACTCCAATGCCGTGGTCGCGATCCCGCGGCACCCGCTGTCGATCGAGAGCGAGTCGGTGGCCTGGATCGACCTGGGCTTCCGCTTCCTGGAGCCGTGGGTCTATCCCATGGGTCCGGAGTTCACGTTCGTGAAGGCCTTCGAGTGGGAGGTTCGCGAGTTCCCCACCAGCTCGGAGCGGATCGTCGCTCCCGAGGGCATGTGCGTGGAGCTGAAGTGGCTCGACGCCGACGAGTTCTCCCACTGGAGCAGCCACGACGACTTCGGCGCCTCGCGGGCACCGCGCAAGCTGCGCGAGCTCGAGGTCTGGCGCGCGCTCATGGAGGGCCGCGGCGACGAGGTCCACGGGCTCCAGCGCATCGAGGCGCCGCCCGGTGTCCACATCGTCGACCACGTGACCCGCACCTGGCTGCCGCAGCAGCCGCGCCCGCTCGTGCGTCGCCCGGGCCGGGTCGACGTGTGAGCACGCCCGCCGTCGAGAAGTTCCTCGACCAGGCCGGCTCGTCGCTGGTGCTGCCGGCGGCGGGGGACGAGCCGGTGGAGCCGGGTCGTCGTGACCGGGTGCTGGTCTCCTGCGCCGATCGTGGGGCGCTGCGCTCGCTGGTCGCTCCGGCGGGGGTGCGGTCGGCCGTCGTCGGCCTCCACCTCGCCGGCGGCCCGGTCCCGGTCACGATGGTCCCCAAGCCCGAATGGCCAGCCCTGCAAGGGATCCATGCCCGATCTGCCGGCGAGGGATGGCTGACCGTGCTGCGCTTCGAGCGCCCGGTCGAGGTCGCCGAGGTCGTCGCCGAGGCGGGTCGTCAGTCGGTCTGGGGCGACGCGGTCGGCAACCGCGGCCTGTGGGTCGGCGGCGTCGACGCCGTCTCCGAGAAGGTGCCCGCCGACGTGCTCCCCGGAGGCATGGCGGCGATGGTCGTCTCCGAGGTCACCGGCCGTACGCCGGCAGGGCTGGGCTCGCCCGCCGGCCCTCTGTCACTCGGTCCGCTCGACGAGCGCGTGCTCAACCCGATCGGCTTCGTCGCGGCGGTGCCGGGATCGGCCGACGTCGTGGCGCTGTCGTCGCTCGACCTGCGCGACGGGCCCTGTGAGGGCCTGGTCGCGTCGGTGCGCGGTGCGGCCGGCGTGCGGATCGACCGCTCCGATGCTGGCGACGCGCGGGTGGTGGCCGGGCTCGCGATGGCCGGCGTGCCCCTCGTCCCGGACGCCGCCGGTGGACTTTCCCCAGCCCTGGCTGGGCTCCTGGGCTCGTCGGTGTCCGTCGCTCTCGCCGCGCCGGTCGACCTGAGCGATGCGTTGGCCCGCGAGGAGCACAGCGTCGTGCTGCGCCGCGCCGCGCTCGACACGTTCTCCACGCGGGCCTGGCGCGCGGCCGTGGCGTCGTCCGTGGGCGTGCGCGTGGCACTGCAGCCGGCCGTGTCCGTGGTGCTGGCGACGCGGCGGGCCGACATGCTCGACTTCGCGCTGCGCCAGGTCGCCAAGCAGCGCGGGGTCGAGGCGCTCGAGCTGGTCCTCGCCCCCCACGGCTTCGCCGTCGACGAGGGCCGGGTCCGCGCCGCGCTCCCGGCCGCGGTGGCGCTCACGGTCGTAGCGCGGCCCGAGGAGACCCCCTTCGGGGACGTGCTGGCCGCGGCAGCGTCGGCGGCCTCGGGTGACGTCGCGCTCAAGATGGACGACGACGACTGGTATGCCCCCGACGTCGTCGCCGACCTGCTGCGCGCGCGCGACTACAGCGGCGCCGAGATGGTCGGCATGCCTGCCGAGATGCACTACGTCGCCGAGCGCGACCTGACCGTCAAGCGCGGCCACCCGAGCGAGGGCTACGCCCGCTTCGTCGCCGGCGGCACGATGATGGTCGACCGCGGCCTGCTGCGCGAGGTCGGCAGCTTCCGCTCGGTGCGCAAGTACGTCGACGCGCAGCTGATCGCCGCCGTCACCGCCGCCGGTGCGGCGATCTACCGCACCCACGGCCTGGGCTACGTGCTGCGCCGCAACGCGAGCGGGCACACGTGGGAGGTCGACCTCGACTACCTGCTCGACCCGGTGCGCGTCGAGCGCACCTGGGAGGGCTTCCGGCCCTCGCGGCTGCTCGAGCACGATCCCGTCGAGCGGCCCTGATCGCCGAGTCGGCGCAATGTTGCTGATCGCTGGCCGAGTCGGCGCAATGTTGCAGGCGCGCGGTGCAACATCGCGCCGACTCGGCGCTCGGGGTGCAACATCGCGCCGACTCGGCGCCCGGGATCAGCCCGCCACGGCCTCGAGCGACGGCAGCAGGCCGTCGGGGCCGGTGAGGACCCCGGGCACGGTGCCGGAGGCGGAGGCCTCGCCCGGCACGGTCGTGAACGGCTCGTCGGTCAGCCGCACCTCGCGACACCCGAAGCCGTCGACCACCACGCCGGTCAGGTCACCCGCGACAGCGGTGACGAGCATCCAGCGCGGCCCGAGGTCGGCGGTGCACATCCGGTGGTCGGCGGCCGGCTCGAGGGCAGTCAGGTCGGCGGCCAGGTCGGCCAGGTCGGCTTCGGGGACGGCGGCGGCGTCCCCGCGGCGCACCCAGGCGTACGACGCCCCGTCAGCCCCCTCGTCGGCCACGTCGGTCCCGTCGTAGACGCAGACCCAGGCCGACTCAGGTGTCTCGAGCGCCGGTGCGGACTCGGCGGGCTCGCGCGTGCCGAAGCCGTGCTCGTCGTCCGCCTCGGGCAGCTCGGCGGGACACACCTCGCCGTCGTGGGCGGCCAGCTCGTCGGGCCGTTCGGCTGACGGGTCGACGGCACGGTCGGCCGCGTCGCCCGAGCAGCCGCTGAGCAGCCCGAGCGCGAGCAGGCCGGTCGCGAGCAGGGGGGCGAGCGAGGAGCGGGAGCGAGCGGACATCGGGGCCTCCTGGGTCGTTCGGACACGTCGTACGACGTGCGTCGGCGTGCCGCGGTTGCCTCGCCGGACACCGGTCCGACTTGGAGCCGTGGGTCACTGTGGACGCCAGAGTCTTTACTCGGGGCTCCTGCGGATCGGGGAAGCGGATGCGACAGAAGCGTGTCACGGGCGTGGCGCTGCTGGTCGCCGTGGCGCTCGGGGTGCTGCTGCTGACCGCGTCCCAGGACCAGCAGGACCAGCCTGGCCAGCCGGTCGGGGCCGTCGGTGAGACGCCGACGGCGGTGGCGCCGCCGATCGGTGCGTCCGCCGAGGAGCCTGCGGCCGCCGGGGGCGTCGTCACCCTCGCCTTCGCCGGTGACATCCACTTCGAGGGCGCGTTCACCGACGTCCCGGAGCAGCGGCGCTCGACGCTCGGACGCATGTCGCGCGACCTGCGCAGCGCCGACGTCGCGGTGGTCAACCTCGAGAGCGCCTTGGCATCTCCCGGCACGCCGGCGCGCAAGGAGCTGGAGGACGCCGGCAACCGCTACTGGTTCCGCAGCGACGCCGCGGCCCTCGACGTCCTCGACCGGTCGGGCGTCGACGTGGTGTCGATCGCCAACAACCACGGCGCCGACCACGGGCTGCGGGGCATCCGCGAGTCGGTCCGCATCGCCGAGCAGAGCCCCGTCGCGGTCGTCGGGGTCGGCCGCACGAGCCGCCAGGCCTTCGCGCCGCACCGGGTGACCGTGCGCGGCACGACCGTCGCCGTCCATGCCGCCGACGCGTCCGCGCGCGAGAGCGCCGAGCCGACGTGGGCGGTCGGCCCGGTGTCCGGCCCGGGCATCGCGTCGGCGCGCAGCCCGCTCGCCCCTCAGCTCCTCGATGCCGTGCGCGCCTCCGCGGCCAGGGGCGACGTGGTCGTCGTCTACCTGCACTGGGGTGAGGAGTACGGCGCCTGCCCGACCGCCGACCAGCGCCAGCTGGCCCGCAACCTGGCCGACGCCGGCGCCGACGTCATCGTGGGCACCCACGCCCACGTGCTGCTCGGCGCGGGGATGCTGGACAGCACCTACGTGAGCTATGGCCTGGGCAACTTCTACTGGTACCACGGCAACCAGGCCGAGACCGGTGTCCTGCGGCTGACCGTGCGTGCGGGAGAGGGTGGCGATGGTGGCGAGGGTGGCGGCGAGGTCGTGGGCGACGAGTGGCGCCCCGGCCTGATCCCACCCCAGGGCGGTGGGCCGCAGCCGGTCACCGGCCGCGACGGGGAGCAGGACGTGGAGGACTGGCGCGCGCTGCGCGGTTGCACCGGGCTCGCGCCGGGGCCGGGGCCCGTCGGCGCCACCGCGGACACCGGCTCCGGTCGCGACCTGCCGGCCTTCGCGTCGCAGGTGCGTCCGGTCGGACCTGCGCTGCGCGCCCGGATGACGGGCAGCAGCCACGACCCCGCCACCTGCCCGGTCCCGTGGCGGGACCTGCGGCTGCTCCGTCTGTCGTACGTCGGGTTCGACGGCCGCGCGCACCCCGGCGCGATGGTCGTCCACGCCGACGTGGCCCGCGACGTGGTCGGCGTCTTCGCCGCCCTCTACCGCGCGCGCTTCCCGCTCCAGCGGATGCGGCTGGTCGACGCCTACGACGGTGACGACGACCGCTCCATGGCAGCCAACAACACCTCGGGCTACAACTGCCGCACGGTGGCCGGGCAGAGCGCCCTCTCCGACCATGCCTACGGTCGGGCCATCGACCTCAACCCGGTGCAGAACCCCTACGTCCTGAGCGACGGCGTGCTCCCACCCGCTGGCCGGCGCTTCGTCGACGTCGACCGCAGTGGCGGCGCTCGCGCCGTCCCGGGGGTGATCCGTCGGGGTGACGTCGTCACCCGCGCCTTTGCGCGCGCCGGGTGGACGTGGGGCGGGGTGTGGAGCTCCCCGGACTTCCAGCACTTCAGCGCCTCCTGAGGCCCTGCCCGTGGCGTCGCCTGGCATCGTGGCGGGCATGACCGACTCCTCAGCAGTCCCGTCCCCCGTCGTCGTGGTCACCGGCGCCAACGGCCTCGTCGGTGCCGCCACCGTCGCGGCGCTGGTCGAGCGTGGCGCCACCGTGCGTGCCGTCGTACGACGAGCAGGCACCGCGCCGTCGCTCCCCGGCGTCGAGGAGCGGGTGGGGGACTTCCCCGACCCGGCCTTCGCCGCCGACGTCGTGGCCGGTGCCACGGCGGTCGTGACGACCGTGCACCCGATGGGCAGCCCGCTCGCTCACCAGCGCGAGATCGGGGTCGAGGGCACCCCGGTGGTCGCGCGCGCGGCCGCGCAGGCCGGGGTCGACCGGTTCGTCCACGTGTCGACCGCCGCGGTCTACGACCGCTCGCCGGGGGTCGGCGACGTCGACGAGTCCTCGGTGCTGGTCGGGGACGCCGGCGGCGACTACCCCGTCACCAAGCGCGACACCGACGCGGCGGTCGCCGAGGTCGAGGGGATCACCCGTGTGCTGGTGCGCCCACCGGCGATCCTCGGCCCGGGGGAGACCTCGGTGTGGAACACGCTGCGACCGGCCGCGGTCCGCGACCAGGAGCGCGCCCGCCACACGGTGGCGCAGCAGACCTTCTCGTGGGTGCACGTCGACGACCTCGCCGCGTTCGTCGCCGACGTGGCGACCGGTGCGGTGGCGACCGCCGACGCTCCCGACGCAGGACCCGTGGCGGGCGGCTGCACGCCGGTCAACGTGGCTGGCGGGCCGGCGACCAACCGCGACTACCACTCCGCGGTCACCTCCGCCGTCGGTGTCGAGCCGGTCTGGGACGAGGGGCCGGCGTGGACCGGGCAGATCGTCTCGGCCCGGGCGCACGCCTGGGGGTGGACGCCGCAGGTGACCCTCGAGGCCGCGCTGGCCGAGCTGGCGGACGGCCTGCGCGCGGCGCGGAATGCCTGACGCCCCAAACTGGTTGACACGTCACCAACATCCACGAGAGGCACTCCCATGCACGTAGGCGTCGACAGCTTCGTCTCGACCGTCACCGACCCGTCCACCGGCCACGTGATCGGCGCCGCCGAGCGGATGGAGCACCTGCTCGAGGAGATCACCCTCGCCGACCAGGTCGGGCTCTACTCCTTCGGCATCGGTGAGCACCACCGCAGCGAGTACTACGACTCCGCCCCGCCAGTCATCCTCGCCGCTGCCGCAGCGCGCACCGAGCGGATCCGTCTCGGCAGCGCCGTGGCGGTGCTCAGCGCGGCCGACCCCGTGCGCGTCTTCCAGCAGTTCGCCACCCTCGACCTGATCTCGAAGGGCCGCATCGACCTCGTCGTGGGTCGCGGCTCCTTCACCGAGGCGTTCCCGCTCTTCGGGCTCGACCTGGCCGACTACGACTCGCTCTTCAGCGAGAAGCTCGACCTGCTGCTGCAGATCCGCGACCACACCGAGGTCACCTGGTCGGGCCGCCACCGTCCGCCGATGGTGCGCCAGAGCGTCTATCCGCGCCCGCTCCAGGACCCGCTGCCGATCTGGGTCGGCGTGGGCGGCACCCCGGAGTCCTTCGTCCGCGCCGGCCTCCTCGGGCTGCCGCTGATGATCGCGATCATCGGCGGGGAGCCCCGCCAGTTCGCCCCGCTCGTCGACCTCTACCGCCGCGCCGGCGCGGAGGCCGGGCACGCCCCCGAGAAGCTCCAGGTCGGGCTGCACGTCTTCGGCTTCGTCGCGGAGTCCACGAAGGCCGCCGCCGACACGATCTACCCCGGCTGGGAGGAGATGTTCACGAAGGTCTCCCGCGAGCGTGGCTTCCCGCCGCCGACCCGCGCCCGCTTCGACGCGACCGCGGGCGAGAACGGTGCGTTCTTCATGGGCGACCCGCAGACCGTGGCCGACAAGATCCGTCGCGTCTCCGAGCAGCTCGGCGGCGTCGACCGACTCTCGCTGCAGATGACCAACCCGCGACTCGCGCACGCCGACCTGCTGCGGGGCATCGAGCTGCTCGGCACCGAGGTCGCGCCGCTGGTCGCGTCCGTCTGACGGCTCAGAGCCGGGCGCGCGCCTGCTGTGCGGTGAGCAGGGCGCACACGACGGCGAGGCCGGCCAGCAGCGCCGCCACGTCGACGTACGCCGAGAACGACGCGAGCAGCAGCGGCGTCGCGAAGCCGAGGTAGGCGAAGCCGTAGTAGGCCGCCGACACCGTCCCCAGGCGGCCGTCGGCGGCCACGCGCGGGAGGCGCGACAGCCCGCTCGCGAGCGCCAGGCCGCCCCCGGCCCCGAGCAGGCACGCGGCCGGCACGGCGAGCAGGAGCAGGGCCGGTACGGCGGCCGCGGTCGCCGTCGCGGCATAGCCCACGGCCCCGCAGGCCGCGGCCACCGGCGCGGTCCGGGCACCCAGGCGGCCCTGCAGCGGAGCGGCCAGCGCGCCCATGCCCAGGGTCATGCCGGCGAGCAGCCCGGTGAGGGCGACCGGTGCGACCGGGAAGCCGATCAGCACCGGGATGCCCCCCACCGCGCTCGCGGGGAACGCATAGACGCAGACCGCCAACGGGGCGATCACCAGCAGGGCCGTGCGAGCGGTGCCGTCCCGCAGCGGCCAGCGTCCCGCGCCGACCATCCGCACCCGGGGCGTCAGCAGCGTCTCCTCGACGGTCCAGGCGATGGCCACCGTCAGCAGCAGGAACGCCGCGTGCAGCAGGTAGGGCAGCACCAGCGGCCATGGCCCCCACTCACCGATCAGGCCGGCCACGACCGGTCCGATCGCGAAGCCACCGGTCATCGTCACCGCCGCGGTGCGGGCCCCGGACGTGCGGCCGGCCCGGTGGGCGGTCTCGACGAGCCAGGCGCTGCCGATGCTGAAGACCGCGCCGGCACCGGCACCCTGGAGGAAGCGCACCACGAAGAGCAGGGGCTCGCTGGCGGTCGCGGTGACGAAGAGCAGCGAGGCCAGCGCCGACAGGATCGCCGTGGGGAGCACGACGCGTCGCCGCCCCCAGCGGTCGGCGGCGGGTCCGGCCAGGCTGAGCGCGGGCACCAGTCCCAGCGCGTAGACCCCGAACAACGCGGTCAGCGACGTGGACGACATGTCCAGCTCGTCGCGGTAGATCAGCAGCAGCGGGGTCGGGATGTTGGTCCCGGCGGCGACGCCGAGGAGCAGGATCCCGAGACGACGATCCTGGGGCAGCGGCACCCGAGCAGACTAGGCCCAGGGGTCCTAGGGCACGGCGAGCGCCGGAGCGACGAGCGCGTCGAGCTCGGTGAGCAGGTCGGCGAGCAGCAGCCCGACGTCGGGGATCACCTCGACGTCGACGCAGAGCCCGATCGTCACCGTGCCCGCATAGCTGAACATCGCGACCCCCAGGGCGAGGTCGCCCGAGGTCGGTCCCCAGCCGATGGTGCCCGCCAACCGGGTGCCCGCCAGCGTCACCGGGCGGCGTGGTCCGGGGACGTTGGTCATGACGCCGGTGCCCTTGGAGGCGAAGACGTCGATCGCGACGTCCTCCACGACCTGCGGTGCCAGCCCCACCACCTCGAGGATGCCGAAGGCGACCAGGCCCTGGGCCGAGTCCTTCACCCGCCGGGTGCGGCGGGACATCTCCTGCAACCTCTCGTGCCGGTCCGCGGTGGTCAGTGGCAGCGGGACGTAGACCAGGCCGAACTTGTTGCCGAGCTCGGCCGGCAACGGCTGGTCCGGCGGGCGGAGGTTGAACGGGACGATCGCGCGGACGTCGTGCACCGCGCTGCGTCGCCGGACCAGGTGGGCCCGCAGCGCTCCCGCGACGGCGGCGAGGAGGACGTCGTTGACGGTGGTGCCCGAGAGGTGGGCGGCGTCGCGCAGGCTGTCGAGCGGCACGGGCGGTGACCAGGTCACGCTCTTGGGCACCCCGGCGACCCCCCGCAGCGCGGTCTGCCGGTCGGGGGGCATCACGGTGAGCTGCGCCAGGGCCTCCGCGTCGGCGACTGCGGTGCGCGCGAGGTCCAGGACCCGGCCGGGCCGTGCCACCAGGGCCGCGAGCCGCTGCGGGTGCACGAGCGCCTCGAGCAGCTCGTGCGCGACCCCGCCCGCGAGTGCTCGGGTGTGGGCGTCGGTCGCCTCGGGCGCGGTCACCGCCACCGGGTCGACCTCGGGGTCGTCGGTCAGCGACATCAGCATGCGGGCCAGCGCGATCCCGTCGGCGATGGCGTGGTGCATGCGGAAGACCGCCGCGCACCCGGAGCCGTAGCCCTCGACGAGGTAGAGGTCCCACAGTGGCCGGTCGTGCTCCAGCGGCACGCTGACCAGGCCGCTGGTGAAGGCCTCGAGCTCCTGGCGCCCGGCTGGTGGGGTGAGGCGGACCGGATGGAGGTGGTCCTCGAGCTCGAAGTCCGCCACGTCCTCCCAGGAGTAGTGGCCGTGCTCGTGCACGACGCGCTGTCGGAAGCGGGGGAAGCGGTCGATCATCCGGTGCTGGACCAGGGCCCGCAGCGCCGTCCAGTCCAGCACCTCGTCGAACCACATGACCGAGGTGACGACCATCAGGTTGGTCGGACGGTCCATCCGGAGCCAGGCCGCGTCGGCGGGAGCCATCGGGTGGCGCGTCATCGGGACTCCTGGCGAGGGCGACGCGAGCTCGCGACCGCGAGCAGGTCGTCGAAGCCGGACCGGAGCCCGGCGACGAGGACGTCGGCGTCGTGGGTCGAGTCCCGGTCGGTGGTGATGCCGAAGAGGAGGTCCTCGCCGTACGACGTCACCGCGACGCCGATCCTCAGCCGGTCGGCGATCGGGACATAGGGGTAGGTCGCGAGCATCCGCCGTCCCGCGAGGTAGAGCGTCGTGCGCGGACCCGGGACGTTCGTGACCACGGTGGTCAGGTTGCGGTGCGGCACCCGGAACGCGAGGTGCAGGAACGCCGCCACCGCGGGCGGGGGCAGTGCATCGGCGACCGCGAGCGCCCACTGACCTGCGCTGGCCTCGTGCGACTCCTTGAGCGCCAGCGTGCGGGCGGCGACCTCGTAGAAGCGGTCGCGCGGGTCCTCCAGCTCGACCGGCAGGGTGAGCAGCAGCGCGGAGACCTCGTTGTCGAGCGTGCTCGACGACGGTCGACGCACCGAGACGGGGACCAGGCAGCGGACGCTGTCGGGCTCCGAGCCCAGCCCGCGGGCCTGCTCGAGGTCACGGAAGCCCTGCGTGACGGCCGCCAGCACGACGTCGTTGACGGTGCCGCCGAGGCGTTCGCGGACCAGGAGGACGTCGGCGAGGCTGATCCGGGTCCAGCGGAACTCGCGGTCACGGCCGAGCGGGCCCACGAGCGAGGTCGGTGCCGTCGGCACCACCGCGCGGGCGAAGCCGAGGACCCCGTGACCGATCGCTCCGGCCGCGCGGGCCGTCGCGACCGGGTGTCGCACCGTGGCACCGACGGCTCGCGGCAGGCCTCGCAGCTCGCGGGACCGGAGCGCCGCCTGCTCCCGCACCGCGTCGGCGACCAGCCGTGCCGGACCCGGGGGGCGGTCCGGCGCCCACTCCGGCGGCGGTGCGGCGTCGAGGTCGGCCCCCACGGGCGTCTGGTCGAGGATCGTGGCCAACAGGTCCGTGCCGGAGATCCCGTCGGCCATCGTGTGGTGCACCTTCGTGAGCAGCGCCCAGCGGTCGTCCGCCAGGCCCTCGAGGACGACGTCCTGCCATAGCGGGCGGTCGTGGGGGAGTGCCTCGGACAGCACGACACCCGCGACCTCGCGCAGCTCCGCCTCGCCCCCCGGGGCGGGCACGCGCAGGCGGCTGAGGTGGTCCTCGATACGGAAGTCCGGGTCGTCGACCCACACCGGCCGCCCCGCGGCCAGGGGGATCGTCCGCAGGCGCTGCCGCAGCCGGGGTACGGCCGGCAGCTTGCGCTCGATCGCCGCCACGACCTCGGGCTGCGTCGGAGCGGGCCCCTCGAAGATGCCGAGGCTGGCGATGTGCAGGGACGAGTGCGCGTCCTCGACGTGCAGGAAGGCGGAGTCGAGTGCGCTGGTGCGGTCCATGCCCCATGACACCGCCGGTCACGGCTCCGCGTCACGAGGCCAAGGTCCCTCCTGCCCCGCCGTTGGTCCCGCCGTCGGCCCCGGGGACCTACGGTGCTGCCATGCAGCTGGAGAATCTCGTGATCGACGCCGTCGACCCGCGGCGGCTGGGCCGCTTCTGGGAGGCGGTGATCGGCGGAGAGACCCTGACCGACGCACCGGGGATCTACGAGACGCGACTGAGCGTCGAGGGCGGTCCCTGGCTCGACCTGTGCTTCCAGCCGGTCCCCGGGCCCCCGACCGAGGCTCCCCGCCTGCATCCCGACCTGCTCGGCGGCCCGCACCAGGCCGAGGTCGTCGAGCGGCTGCTGGGGCTGGGCGCCCGCCACCTCGACATCGGCCACCTCGACATCGGCCAGGGCGACGTGCCGTGGGTCGTGCTCGTCGACCCCGAGGGCAATCCCTTCTGCGTGATGGAGGACCGGGCAGCGTACGACGGCACGGGGCCGATCGCGGCGCTCCCGCTGCACTCCGCCGACCCGGACCGGGACGCGGACTTCTGGGCCTGGCTCACTGGCTGGACGCACGTGCCCGGTGTCGACGCCCGCTCCCTGCGTCACCCCTCGCTGCTCGGGCCGCTCCTCGAGCTCTGTCCGGAGGAGTCCCCCAAGGGTGCGTCCAAGAACCGCCTGCACCTCGACCTGCGCCTCGAGGCAGGCGAGGACGCCGGCGAGGTCGCGGCCGCGATCACGGCGCGGGGCGGACGCGAGCTGCCGCCGCAGTGGGGCGAGCTGCCGTGGCGGACCTACCTCGACCCGTCCGGCAACGAGTTCTGCGTGCTGCCCGTGTCGTCGGAGTCCGACTGAGGGGAGTCCCCCAGCACCTCGCGCCAGGAGTGCTGCGGCGTCCACCCGAGCAGGTCGCGCGCCTTGTCGATGGCGTAGAACGTCTCGTCGCGCCCCATCTCCCGACGCACCTCGACGCCGTCGTAGAAGCGCTCCCGCACCTCCTGCGTCGTCGCCGACACCGACATGTCGGCGTTGGCGACGTTGAAGACCTCGTAGCCCAGCCCGTCGGTCTCCAGGCAGCGCTGCACCATCGTGCCCAGGTCGCGCACGTCGATGTAGGCGAACACGTTGCGCCGCCGCAGCGCCGGGTCGGCCAGGAACGCCGGAAACGTCTCGGCGTACTCGTGCGGCTCGATCACGTTGTTGATCCGCAGGCCGTAGACGTCGGCGCCGGTGCGGGCCTGGAAGGAGCGCGCGGTCACCTCGTTCGCGACCTTCGACATCGCGTAGGAGTCCTCCGGGACCGTCGGGTGCTCCTCGTCGACCGGCACGTAGAGGGGGCGCCGCTCGCCCTGGGCGAAGCAGATGCCGTAGGTCGTCTCCGACGAGGCGAAGACGACCTTGCGCACGCCGAGCCGGGTCGCGGCCTCGAGGACGTTGTAGGTGCTCAGGACGTTGGTCGCGTAGGTCGCGCTGTCCGCCTTCAGGAGGATCGCGGGCACGGCGGCGAAGTGCACGACCGCGTCGTACGACGGCTGCTCGGGCAGGTCGAGCTCGGCCGCGGTCGCGAGCCCGGCGAGCGCCGAGTAGGTCTCACCGGCGTCGGTCAGGTCGACGCGGAGGTCGGCGACGTCCGGGTGGCCCAGGGGAGCGAGGTCGGCGTTGGTGACGTGGTGGCCCTGCGAGGCGAGGTAGGGCGCCACGTGCTGACCGGCCTTGCCGCTGCCGCCGGTGAAGAAGATGCGCATGGTCGGACGGTACCCAGGTCGGGCGGTACCAACGTCGGACTGGGCCCAGCCGTTCCGGGGGTGCTCCTCGCACGCTAGTGAGAGGGGGCCACGTGGCCCCTTCTCACTAGTGGGCGAGGGGGTCTGTCGGTGAGAGGACCTGGCGCCGTCGGCCGTGGCGGCCTCGCCTAGCGTCGACCGAGCCCCCGCGCGGTCCACCCGGCAGCCCGCCAGGCCTCGAGGTCGAGCAGGTTGCGCCCGTCGAGGACCTGCTTGCGCCGCACGACGTCACCGACGGCGGCCACGTCGACCGCGCGGAACTCCGGCCACTCGGTGAGGTGCAGCAGCAGGTCGGCGTCCTGCGCGGCCTCGATGGCCGAGCCGGCGTAGGAGAGCGTGGGGAACATCGCCCGTGCGGTCTCGGTGGCCTGCGGGTCGTAGACCGTGACGTGCGCGCCGCGCAGGTGCAGCTTGCCCGCGATCGAGAGGGCGGGGGAGTCACGCACGTCGTCGCTGTCGGGCTTGAAGGCAGCGCCCCAGACGCCGATCCGGGCGCGCGTGACGCTGCCGCCCAGCATGGCGGTCGCGATCTGGGCGACGCGGGAGCGCTGGCGCTGGTTGATGTCGTCGACCTGGCGCAGGAACGTCATGGCGTCCTCGACGCCGAGCTCGCCGGCGCGGTGCACGAAGGCGCGGATGTCCTTGGGCAGGCACCCACCGCCGAAGCCGATCCCGGCGTTGAGGAAGCGGCGCCCGATCCGGGCGTCGTGGCCGATGGCGTCGGCGAGGTCGACCACGTCGGCCCCGGCCGCCTCGCAGACCTCGGAGACGGCGTTGATGAAGGAGATCTTGGTGGCGAGGAACGCGTTGGCCGACACCTTCACCAGCTCGGCGGTGGCGTAGTCGGTCACGATCAGCGGCGTCCCGGTCTCGAGGATCGGGGCGTAGAAGTCACGCATCGCCTGCTCCGAGCGCTCGGAGGCGACCCCGAGCACGATCCGGTCGGGCTCGAGGGTGTCCTTGACCGCGAAGCCCTCGCGGAGGAACTCCGGGTTCCACACCAGCTCGGCCTCCGCGCCCACCGGGGCGAGGTCGGCGAGGGCCGCCGCCATCCGCTTGGCCGTCCCGACCGGCACGGTCGACTTGCCGACGATCGTGGCGGGGCGGGTCAGGTGGGGCGCCAGCCCGGTGACGGCCGCCTCGACGTAGGACACGTCGGCGCCCATCGACGAGGGCAGCTGCGGGGTGCCGACGCAGACGAAGTGCAGGTCGGCGAAGGCCGCGGCCTCGGCCATCGAGGCGGTGAAGGTGAGCCGCCCGGAGGCCACGTGCTGGGCGAGCAGGTCCTCCAGCCCGGGCTCGTAGAACGGCACCTTGCCCGAGGTCAGGAGGTCGCGCTTGCGCTGGTCGACCTCGACGCCGAGCACCTCGTAGCCGAGCTCGGCCATGCAGGCGGCGTGCGTCGCGCCGAGGTAGCCACAACCGATGACGGTGATCTTCACGCGCTCACCCTAGGAGTTGCCGGTGGTGCCGGGCATCAGGGCGGTGGCCAGGCGGTGAACGATGGCGGTCAGCCGCTCGGGTGATGTCGCGATGTTGAGCCGCACGTGCCCGGTGAGCCCCGGCTGGTAGTCGTGACCGGCAGCGAGCTGCACCCGGCCCCGCTCCAGGGCGACGGCGGCCGGGTCGTCGTGGCCGTAGGCGCGCAGGTCGATCCAGGCGAGGTACGTCGCCTCGAGGCGCCGCATCCGGGCCTCGGGCAGGTGCTCCGCCAGCAGGTGCGCGAGCAGGTCGCGTTGAGCGCTCAACCGCGCGCGCAGGGCGTCGAGCCACGCGTCGCCCTCGGTGTAGGCCGCGACCGCCGCGACCACGCCGAGCGGCGACCAGGAGTCGTTGCGCACCATCGGCACGTCGGTCAGCCGTCGGTGGGTGGCCGGGTCGTTGCTGACGATCTGCGCGCAGCGCAGCCCGGCGGTGTTGAACGCCTTGGACGCGGCGACGACCGCGACCGCGTGGTCGGCGGTGCCCTCGATCGAGAGGTAGGGCACGTGCTCGGCGCCGGCCAGGACCAGCGGCGCGTGGATCTCGTCGGAGATGACGCGGGCGCCGTGACGCACCACGACGTCCCGGATCCTCTCGAGCTCGACGCGCGTGAAGACGCGGCCCCACGGGTTGTGCGGCTGCGTGAGGAGCAGCGTGCGGGCGCCGTCGGCGAAGGCCCGGTCGAGGCGGTCGAGGTCGATCTCGGCACGCGCGGCGTCGGGGTCGACGAGCAGGTCGACCCGCTCCCGCCCGGTCACCTGGGCGACGTCGAGCTGGGGGGAGTACGCCGGCCCCGGCATCACCATCGCCCCCGGCTCCGACAGCACGTCGAGCGCGACGCGCACGCCGGCCGTCACGTCCACCACGGGTACGACCTGCCCCGGGTCGACCCGGTGGCCGAACTGGCGCGCCGCCCACCCGGCGTAGGCCTCGCCGAGCTCGCCGCCCCCGGTCTCGAACCGGGGATAGCCGGTGACGCCCGCCGCGACGGCCTCCTGCAGCGCGGCCATGACCGGCGGCGCCAGCGCGTAGTCCATCTCGGCCACCCAGGCCGGGATCACGTCGGCGTCGACGGTGCCCCACTTGAGCACGAGGGCGCGGCGGGCTTCGTCGTCGGTGAGGTCGCGGATCATGCGACCGACGCTAGCTGCCGGGGCCCGCCGAGGCTCCGTCAGAGCCCGGCCGCCACCCGCGTGCCCTGCTCGATCGCCCGCTTGGCGTCGAGCTCGGCTGCCACGTCGGCGCCGCCGACCAGGTGCACCGACGCCCCCGCGAGGACGAGGTCGTCGTAGAGCGAGCGCACCGACTCCTGGCCCGCGCAGAGCACGACGTGGTCGACGTCGATGACCTGCGAGACGCCGTCGACGGTGACGTGCAGCCCGGCGTCGTCGACCCGGTCGTAGGACGCCCCGCTGACCTGCACGACGCCCGACTGCTTCAGCACCGCGCGGTGCGCCCAGCCGGAGGTCTTGCCGAGGCCGATGCCGATCGGCGTGGTCTTGCGCTGGATCAGCGTGACCTCACGCACCGGCGTGCGCGGCTTGCGCTCGGTCAGCCCACCGGCGTGCAGCGACGGGTCGCCGACGCCCCAGTGCGACATCCAGTCGTCGAGGTCCTCGGCGGGGTCGTGGGTCAGCCAGACGCTCACGTCGACGCCGATGCCACCTGCCCCCACGACGGCCACGCGCCGCCCGGGCACGACCGCGCCGGAGAGCACGTCGGCGTAGGACACGACCGTGGGGTGGTCGACACCGGGGAAGTCCGGCACCCGGGGGACGACGCCGGTCGCCACCACCACCTCGTCGTACGACGCGAGGTCGGCCGCCGTCGCCTCCTCGCCGAGGCGGACGGTCACGCCGAGCACTTCGAGCCGGCGCGCGTAGTAGCGCAGCGTGTCGGCGAAGTCCTCCTTGCCGGGCACGGCCATCGCGAGACGGAACTGGCCGCCCAGCGTCGCCGACTTCTCGAAGAGCGTCACCTCGAAGCCACGCTCGGCCGCGGACACGGCGGTCGCGAGCCCGGCCGGACCGGCGCCGACGACGGCCACCGTGGCCGCACGCTTGGTCGGGCCGAGGGTCAGCGTGGTCTCGCGACAGGCACGCGGGTTGACCAGGCAGCTGGCCTTGCGGTTCTGGAAGACATGGTCGAGGCAGGCCTGGTTGCACCCGATGCAGGTGTTGATCTCGTCGGCGCGACCCTCGGCGGCCTTGTTCACGAAGAAGGCGTCGGCGAGCAGGGGCCGGGCCATCGAGACCAGGTCGGCCTCGCCGGCGGCGAGGATCGACTCGGCCAGCTCGGGGGTGTTGATGCGGTTGGACGCGCAGACCGGCACCGATACCTCGGCCTTGAGGCGGGCGGTCGCGGAGCGCCAGGCGCCACGCGGGACCTGGGTGATGATCGTGGGGACGCGCGCCTCGTGCCAGCCGATGCCGGTGTTGAGGACGGTCACGCCGGCCTCCTCCAGCCCGTGGGCGAGCTCGGCGATCTCGTCCCAGGTCTGGCCGCCCTCGACGAGGTCGAGCAGCGAGATGCGATACATGATCGGGAAGTCGGCGCCGACCAGCTCGCGCGAGCGACGCACGACCTCCAGCGGGAAGCGCATCCGGTTGGCGGCGCTGCCGCCCCAGGCGTCGGTGCGCTGGTTGGTGCGCTCGGCGAGGAACTGGTTGATCAGGTAGCCCTCGGAGCCCATGATCTCGACCGCGTCGTAGCCGGCCTTCACCGCGAGCGCCACGGACGTGGCGAAGTCGGTCGCCGTGCGGTCCACTGCCTTGGTCGACAGCGCGCTCGGCTTGAAGGGGGTGATCGGGCTCTTGGTGGCGGAGGCCGAGACGCTGAACGGGTGGTAGCCGTAGCGACCCGCGTGCAGCACCTGCAGCGCGATCGCGCCGCCCTCGTCGTGCACCGCGCCGGTCACGTCGCGGTGCCGCATGGCCTGGAGGCGGGTGGTCAGCTCGGAGGCGAAGGGCTTGAGCCAGCCGCGCTTGTTGGGCGCGTAGCCACCGGTGACGATCAGGCCGACCCCGCCGCGGGCCCGCTCGGCGAAGTAGGCCGCCAGGGCCGGCAGGTCGCGCCGGCTGTCCTCGAGCCCGGTGTGCATCGAGCCCATGACGACCCGGTTGCGCAGCTCGAGCGGGCCGAGCGTGATCGGGCTGAGCAGGTGGGGGTAGTCGGTCATGCGTGTGCCTCCAGGTATTCGGTCAGCCACTCGATCCAGAACTCCTCGACGCGGATGCCACCGCGCAGCACGAGGTACTGGTCGAGCTCGAGCCCAGCCAGGTCGGCGGGCCCGTCGGTGTAGTCGCGCTTCATCAGCTGGCGGTAGTGGTCCAGTCGGACGTGGTGGTCGGCGAGGTTGGCGCGGACGACGTCGAGCACCGCGGTGCGCTCGCCGAACGAGGCGCCGCGCAGCTTGACCGCGAGCTCGCTGCGCATGGTGTGGGTGTCGGTCGGCTCGGCGAGCCACGCGGCCAGCACGTCGGCACCCGATGGCGTCACGTCGTAGACCTTCTTGGCGGGCTTGCCGGTCTGGGCCACCTCGGTCACCGAGACCCAGCCCTCGGCCTCCATGCGGCCCAGCACCTTGTAGATCTGCTGGTGCGTGGCCGGCCAGAAGTACCCGATGGACCGCGAGAACCGCTTGGCCAGCTCGAGCCCGGAGCCGGGCTGCTCACGCAGCGCGACGAGGAGGGCGTGGTCGAGGGCCATGGGGCGAGGATGGCAGACCTATGCAACTCGTTGCAAGCCCGTCTTGACACAGATACCCCATGGGGGTATACCTAGCCAGCATGGACGAATCCTGGAAGACCGCGATCACCGCGACCCGCCACTGCCTCACCGGCTGTGCCATCGGCGAGGTGCTGGGCATGGTGCTGGCCACCTGGTGGGGCTGGCACGACTACGCCGCCGTGGCCCTGGCCGTCGGCCTGGCGTTCTTCTTCGGCTACCTGCTGACCTTCCAGGGGCAGCGTCGGGCAGGCGCGACCGTGCGCGACGCCGTGCGTGTGGCGCTCGCCGCCGACACCGTCTCGATCCTGGTGATGGAGGTGGTCGACAACGGCGTGCTGCTCGCCTGGCCCGGTGCCATGGACGCCGGTCTGGTCAGCGTCACCTTCTGGGGCACCCTCGCCGCCGCCCTCGCGGTGGCCTTCGTCGTGACCGTGCCGGTCAACCACTGGATGATCGGACGTGGCAAGGGTCACGCGGTGGTCCACCAGATGCACCAACACCACCACGCCTCCTGAGGCTGGCCCTACGATTCGCACATGCGTCTGCGCCGCACCACCATCGCGACCCTGCCCCTCCTGGCCCTCGCCGCCGTCGCCTGCGCGCCGGTCGACGATGAGGAGACGGCGACCGACACCCCGTCGAGCAGCGGCTCGGAGCCGTCGGACACCGGCGCGACCGAGGAGGTCGACGCGTGCGCGACCGGGTCGCTGCCGACGCTCGAGGCGGGCACGCTGACGATCGGCACGGACACGCCGGCCTACGAGCCGTGGTTCACCGACAACGACCCGACCAACGGGGAGGGCTACGAGTCCGCGGTCGCCTACGCCGTGGCGGAGCAGCTCGGCTTCTCCGAGGACCAGGTCACGTGGGTGACCGTGCCCTTCAACACGTCCTACGCGCCGGGCCCGAAGAAGTTCGACTTCGACATCAACCAGATCTCGATCACCCCGGCCCGCGCCGAGGTCGTCGACTTCTCCGAGGGCTACTACTCCGCTGCCCAGGCCGTCATCGCCCTCAAGGGCTCACCGGTCTCCGAGGTCACGAGCATCGCCGACCTGGCCGACTACAACCTCGGCGCCCAGACCGGCACCACCTCGCTGACCGCGATCCGCGACGTCATCAACCCCGCCAACGACCCGGCCGTCTTCGAGGACACCAACGCCGCCAAGCAGGCGCTGCTCAACGGCCAGGTCGACGGCATCCTCGCCGACCTCCCCACCGCGTTCTACATCTCCGCGGTGGAGATCCCCGACAGCGCGATCATCGGCCAGTTCCAGGTCGAGGACGGCGACGCCGAGGAGTTCGGGATGCTGTTCGAGAAGGGCAGCCCGCTGGTCGAGTGCGTCGACGGCGCCCTGGAGGCGCTCGACGAGGACGGCACGCTCGACGCCCTCGAGCAGCAGTGGCTCTCCGACGTCGTGAGCGTCCCCGAGCTCCAGTGAGCCTCCTCGTGACCCTCTCGTGAGCAGCACCTGGTCCCCGAGCGAGCGGGAGCAGGAGCGGCGCCGGATCCGACGGCGCCAGCGCGCCCGCTCGGTGCTGGTCGCCACGGTGGTGACGCTCGGCGTCTTCGTCGGCCTCGGGGTCGGCATCACGGGCTCGCCCGGTTGGCCCAGCGTCCAGGAGCTCTTCTTCAACGGCTTCCACGCCCGCGAGTCCTTTGACGCGGTGCTCGAGGGCTTCTGGATCAACGTCAGGCTCTTCCTGATCTGCCAGCCGGTGATCCTGGTGCTGGCACTGGCCGTCGCGCTGGCCCGGACCGCTCGCTCGGCCTGGCTGGTGCCGGTGCGGCTGCTCGCGGCGCTCTACACCGACGTCTTCCGCGGGATCCCCACGATCCTGCTCGTCGTGCTGCTGGCCTTCGGCATGCCGGCGCTGCGGCTCGAGGGCATCCCCACGAGCGCACTCTTCTGGGCCGGCGTCGCACTGGTCCTCTCCTACGGCGCCTACGTCGCCGAGGTCTTCCGCTCCGGCATCGACTCCATCCACCCCTCCCAGATCGCGAGCGCCGAGGCGCTGGCGCTGAGCCGTGCGCAGACGATGCGCCACGTCGTGGTGCCGCAGGCCGTGCGACGCGTCGTACCTCCCCTGCTCAACGACTTCGTCTCGCTCCAGAAGGACACCGCGCTCGTGGCCGCCGCCGGCATCTTCGACGCGGTCTTCGCGGCCCGCGACTACGGCAACTTCAACTTCAACTACACCCCGCTCGTGGTGGTGGCCGGCTTCTTCGTCGTGATGACCGTGCCCCTGGCGCGCTTCACCGACTGGCTCCAGCGCCGCTACGCCGAGCGTGAGAGGGCCGGTGCCCGATGAGCGCGCTGCTGGAGGTGCAGGGCGTCCGCAAGACCTACGGCGACCGCGTGGTCCTCAACGACGTCTCGCTCGACGTCGACGCCCACGACGTCATCTGCCTGATCGGCTCGTCCGGCTCGGGCAAGTCGACGCTGCTGCGCTGCATCGACCTCCTCGAGGACATCGACGACGGCGTGATCCGCTTCGACGGCCGTGAGATCTCCGACCCGCGCGTGGACCCCCGGGAGGTGCGACGTCGCATCGGCATGGTCTTCCAGGCCTACAACCTCTTCCCGCACCTGAGCGTGCTCGACAACTGCACGCTCTCGCCGCGCCGGGTCCACGGCCTGTCCAGGCGGGAGGCCGAGGACCGCGCCCGCGACCTGCTGTCGACCTTCGGCCTGGCCGACCACGTCGACAAGCACCCCGACCGGCTCTCCGGTGGCCAGCAGCAGCGCGTCGCCCTGGTCCGGGCGCTGTGCACGCGTCCCGACCTGCTGCTCCTCGACGAGATCACCGCTGCCCTCGACCCCGAGCTCGTCGGCGAGGTCCTGACCATCGTGCGCCAGCTCGCCGAGCGCGGCACCACGATGATCCTCGCGACCCACGAGATGAGCTTCGCCCGCGAGGTCGCCACGTCGGTCTGCTTCCTCTCCGAGGGCCGGATCCTCGAGCAGGGCCCACCGGCCGAGATCTTCAGCAACCCCCGCGAGGAGCGCACCCGCCAGTTCCTGCGCCGCGTGCTGCCGGGCTGACGTCCGTCTCTGCGGACACGTCGCGGACCAGCCGTTGACCTTGACAGTAACTCTGTCATCATCGGCGCCATGACCTATGAGCTGGGCAAGGGGACAGGGCCGCTGAGCGGCGTGAAGGTCGTCGAGATCGCCGGGATCGGCCCCGGGCCGCACGCGTGCATGATCCTCGCGGACCTCGGCGCCGACGTGATCCGGATCGAGAGGCCGGGCGGCCAGATGCTCGCCGGCGGCGCCACGATGCTGCTCAACCGCGGGCGACCCAGCGTCGCGCTCAACCTCAAGGACCCCGAGGCGGTCGCCACGGTCCTGGAGCTCGTCAAGGACGCCGACGTCGTCGTGGAGGGCATGCGACCCGGGGTCACCGAGCGCCTCGGCCTCGGCCCCGACGACTGCTTCGCGGTCAACGAGCGGGTCGTCTACGGCCGGATGACCGGGTGGGGCCAGACCGGTCCGCTCGCGACCGCCGCCGGTCACGACATGAACTACATCGCCATCACCGGCGCGCTCTTCGGCCTCGGGCAGGACAAGTCCCGCCCGCACTTCCCGACCAACCTCGTGGGCGACTTCGGCGGCGGGTCGACGTACCTCGTCATCGGCATCCTCGCCGCCCTCCTGGAGTCGAAGCTCTCCGGCAAGGGCCAGGTCGTCGACGCGGCCATCGTCGACGGCACGGCGCACCTCAACGCGATGACGTCCGCGTTCGTCGCGAGCGGCGGCTACACCGAGGAGCGGGGCGCCAACCTGCTCGACGGCGGCGTCCCGTTCTACGACATCTACGAGACGTCGGATGCCAAGCACCTCTCGGTGGGCGCGCTCGAGCCGCAGTTCTTCGACGCGCTCGTGACCATCCTCGGCGTCAAGGACACCTGCCCGGGCCAGCACGAGCCGGACAGGTACGACGAGATGCGCGCCGTCCTCACCGAGACCTTCGCCTCCAAGACGCAGGCGGAGTGGGTGGAGATCTTCGAGGGCACCGACGCGTGTGTCGCCGGCATCATCCCGATCACCGAGGCCGCCGAGCACCCGCACCTCAAGGCGCGCGGCACCTTCGTCGAGAAGGACGGGATGGTCCAACCCGTCCCCGCGCCGCGCTTCTCGCGCACCGAGGCCACGCTGACCCTGCCGCCGTCGCGCGAGGCCGGCGAGCACACCCGTGACGCGCTCACCGCCTGGGGAGTCGCCGACGTCGACGGGCTGATCGAGCGCGGGGTCGCCGTGCAGGTGTGAGGGCGGGTGGGACGCGGCGGCCGGGGCGCGGAGGCCCGGACGCGGAGGCCCGGACGTCATACGGACCGTGTCTGCGACTCCACCATCCGTATGACGTCCCGGGGCAGGCGTCAGTCGCCCGCGAGCTCCTTGCGCAGCGCGATGACCTCCGCGAGCGCCTGCTCCGCGGTGACGGTCGCGATCGTGAGCGCCCGCAGCAGCGTGGCGACGTCGACCTTCTGCCGCACGGCCGGGCTCCGGCCCGCCTCGTCCAGGTCGAGCCCGAGGTCGCCGATCTGGCGGAGCTGCTCCTGGAGCTCCGCCAGGCTCTGGTGGCCGGTCCGCGACGCGATCCGGGTGTCCCGGTCGGCCTTCTCCGCCGGGGTCCTGCTGGTCTTGAAGAGACCCATGCCGGTCTCCGTCCTGGCTCGGTCGTCTCCCGAAGGTCGGGTGCGTGCAGCGTAGGCCCGCCACTCGCCGCTCGTCCGGCGCCTACGCTCGGCGGGTGCCCATCGACAGGTCCGTCATCCGCGTCAAGGCCATGCTGATCGCACCGAGCTCGGATCGCACTGCCCACGCCGTGACCCTCAACCCGCCCACCGCGGAGAACCCGGCCGGCTACCACCGGCTCATCGGTGGCGGGGTGGAGCTCGGCGAGACCGCCCACGAGGCGGTCCGACGTGAGGTGGACGAGGAGCTCGGCGCCGTGGTGCGGGACCTGGCCCTCGTGTCCACGGTCGAGAACATCTTCCGGATCGACGGGGTGCTCGGCCACGAGGTGGTGTTCCTCTACTCCGGACGGCTCGACCCGCAGCCGGTGGCGTCGGGAGCCGTGCTCACCGAGAGCGACGGGAGCGTCGTGCCGGTCGTGTGGCGTCCGATCGACGACGGCGACGAGCCCCTCCCGCTCTTTCCCGCCGCGGTCGTCCCGTGGGTGCAGCAGCTCATCCTTCGGTGAGATCGCCATCTCTTGGCGGATTCTCAGGCCATCCGATGCGTGACGCCGCCTACCAGCGGGTATCGGTGGACATGAGGGCGCTCCGCTCGGAGCACCTGACGCACTCACACCGGAGGTACACCATGGGACTGGGCGACAAGATCAGCAACAAGACCGAGGACCTCACCGGCAAGGCCAAGGAAGGCACCGGCAAGGCGACCGGCAACGAGAGCCTCGAGGCCGAGGGCAAGGGCGACCAGGCCTCTGCCTCGATCAAGGACGGCGTCGAGAAGGTCAAGGACGCAGCCTCGGACGTGAAGGACGCGTTCAAGAAGTAGGCACCTGAGCATCCGTTCACCCCTCGCCCGTAAAGTTTCGGTCGAGGGGTGATCTGTGTGCGGACCTGGCTCGAGCGATCGTTGTGGGACGTCGTCCCACGCGACCACCGACAGACCCCGAAGGCGCTGAGGCGCCGCCAGCTGGTGACGATCGGCTTCGTGCTGCTCGGTGCCGTGGTGCTCGGGTTCTCGATCCGCATCGAGCCCGGCAGCACCACCTTCTACGGCGCGACCCTGGGTCTCGCTGCCGTGTGGACGATCGGCGCCTTCGCCTCCGGGCCGCTGCACCTGGGGCGCATCACCTATCGCGACGCGCACGTGCGCCCGATCGTCACGCCGATCCTGATCGGCCTCGGGATCGCCGGCATCTTCGTGGTGGGTGGCCTGATCGTGCGGCAGATCGACTTCCTGGAACGCCAGGTCAGCTCGGTCCTCGACTTCGCCGACCAGGGGTCGGTGCCGATCCTGGTGGTCATCACGGCGGTCAACGGGGTCGCCGAGGAGCTGTTCTTCCGCGGTGCGGCCTATGCCGCGATCACCCGGCACCCCGTGCTGTGGACGACGATCGCCTACTTCGTCGCGACGCTGGCCACCGGCAACGTGATGCTGTCCTTCGCGGCCCTGCTGCTCGGGGTGATCGTCGGGCTCCAGCGCCGTGCGTCAGGCGGGATCCTCGCGCCGATCCTGACCCACTGCACCTGGTCGCTGTCGATGCTCCTCGTGCTGCCCCTACTTTTTGGCGCGTGACCGCTTCGGGCCCGACTCCTCGATCGCCAGCCGGACGGCGTCGGCGTAGGTCATCGGCTCGCCGGGCACCACGTCCTTGATGCTGTGGTCGGTGACGATCACCTCGGTGCCCATCGAGTCGATGAGGTTGCGGCCGGTGGTGACGTCGACGTTGGTGACGAACGAGATCCAGTAGGACGAGAGCTTGGGCGTCAGCACGGGGACCTTGACGACCGCGACCTTGCGGCCGTTCATGACCTCGGCGGCCTGCTGGAGCATCTCGATGTAGGTCAGCTGCTCGGGACCGCCGATCTCGAAGACCCGTCCGAGGGCATCGGGGTGGTCCACGACACCGGCGAGGTAGCGCACGACGTCGGTGATGCCGACCGGCTGGGTGCGCGTCGCGGCCCACTTGGGCACGACCATCGCCGGGAGGTTCTTGACGAGCTGGCGCGTCATCTCCCAGGAGATGCCGCCCGCGCCGACGACGATGGCGGCCCGCAGCACGGTGACCGGCACCCCGGCCTCACCGAGCAGCGTCTCGACCTCGCGTCGCGAACGCAGGTGCGCCGACAGGTCGTCGCCGTCCGCGCCGAGGCCGCCGAGGTAGACGATCTGGCGGACACCGGCATCGGCTGCTGCCTTGCCGAACGAGGTCGCGGCCTCCGCGTCCTTGCGCTCGAAGTCGTCGTCGTCGAGGGAGTGCACGAGGTAGATCGCGACGTCCACGCCGTCCAGGGCCGGGCCCAGGGTGGCGGCGTCGTCGACGTCGGCACCCACGGGGGTGCCGGGGCCGTCGTACGACGCAGGGCGGCGCGTCATGGCGCGCACCTCGTGGCCGTCGTCGATCAGGGCGGGCACGAGACGGCGGCCGACGAAGCCGGTGGCGCCGGTGACCAGGACAGTGGGCATGTTCACACCCTAGGCGTGTCTGCTAATTCACGGCCGGAGGCGTGCGTGCCCTACTCTCGAAACAGCAGCTCGTCCAGTCTTACCTCGAGCTCCCGCGCAGATCGGAACTTCGCGTCTCGCTGCGCCCCTCCTTCGTGAGGCACATGCTTCTTCCCCGCCGCCGGCGGGACGGCTTGGTGAGACACACCAACGTAAGTGACTTCTTCTGTGAACTCCGCATCTTTCGCCGACCTCGGCGTCCCCTCCTCCCTCGTCGCGATCCTGACCGAGCAGGGCATCACCGTGCCCACGCCGATCCAGGCCGCGACACTCCCCGACTCCCTGGCCGGGCGCGACGTGCTCGGCCGCGGCCGCACCGGCTCCGGCAAGACCTACGCGTTCCTGCTGCCGCTGGTGGCGCGCCTCTCGGCGCAGAAGGGCAACCGCGTCTCGGGGATGCCCCGCGCGATCATCCTCGCCCCGACCCGCGAGCTCGTCGGCCAGATCCACCAGGCCCTGCAGCCGCTGGCCTCGGCCGCCGGCCTCAACGCCATGACGATCTTCGGTGGCGTCGGCCAGAACCCCCAGGTCGCCAACCTCAAGCGCGGCGTCGACATCGTCGTCGCCTGCCCCGGTCGCCTCGAGGACCTCATGCAGCAGGGTCACTGCGACCTCGGCCGCGTTGAGATCACGATCCTCGACGAGGCCGACCACATGGCCGACCTCGGCTTCCTGCCCGCCGTGCGCCGGATCATGGACAAGACCCCGCAGTCGGGCCAGCGGATGCTCTTCTCCGCCACGCTCGACAAGGCCATCGACGTGCTGGTGAAGCGCTTCCTGCACTCGCCCAAGGTGCACGAGGCCGACTCGGCGCAGTCGCCGGTCTCCAAGATGGACCACCACGTCCTGCACGTGGCCCGCGAGAACCGCATCTCGGTCCTGGTCGACCTGACCAGCGCCCCCGGCCGCACCGTGGTCTTCACCCGCACCAAGCACGGCGCCAAGGCGCTGGCCCGTCAGCTCAACAAGTCCGGCGTCCCGTCGGTCGACCTGCACGGCAACCTGAGCCAGAACGCCCGCACCCGCAACATGGAGATGTTCCACTCCGGCAAGGCCACGACCCTGGTCGCGACCGACATCGCCGCGCGTGGCATCCACGTCGACGACGTGGCCCTCGTGGTCCACGCCGACCCGCCCATGGAGCACAAGGCCTACCTGCACCGCTCGGGCCGCACGGCGCGCGCCGGTGCCGCGGGCACCGTCATCACGCTGATGACCGACGACCAGGTGCGCGACGTGCGCCAGCTGACGCGGGCGGCCGGGATCAACCCGACCACCACGCGCATCGACAACGCCTCGCACCCGATGCTCACCACGCTCGCCCCCGGCGAGCGCACCGTCGTCGTCGGCGGCATCGAGCTCGACCGGCCCGCCGGCACCTCGCGCCCCTCGGGCGAGGGCCCCAGCGGTCGTCAGCGCAGCACCAAGCGCAGCGGCTCGGCCCCCGCCTCCTCCGGTGGTGGCCGCAACCGCGGTCGCTCCGGTCGCTCGGGCGGCTCCTCCACGCCGTCGTCCTACTCGACCTCCACCCCGGGCTCCGGCTCCGGCGGCTCCACCGGTGGCAAGGGCTCGGCGCCCAAGTCCGGCGGCCAGGGTGGTCAGGCCGGCCAGGGCAGCAAGCGCTCCGGCGGTCGTCCCGCCGGCGGCGGCCGCTCGCGCGGCGGCTCGTCCTCGGGTGGCAGCCACACCGCCGCCTCGTTCAGCTCCGGTCGTCGCTGACCCCAGCGCCTGACCGACACCGCAGCGCCCGTCACCTCACGGTGACGGGCGCTGCGTCGTCGTACGGCGGTGGGCGGTGTCAGTCGCGCCGCTGCGCCTTGCGCTTGATGTTCTCCCGCTTGGTCTCGTCCATGCCGGCCTCGTAGGCCGAGACGAGGCTGGCGATCGAGAGCGGCTTGAGGCGCTCCACGACCTCCTGGATCGTCTCGGGGGAGGCGCCGGACTCCTGGTAGACCGGCCACACCATGCGGCGGAACACGTCGTAGAGCTCGTGCGCGATCTCCTGGCCGTGGCGGCGGTAGATCGCGGCGGAGGCCATCGCGGCCTCCAGCGGGAAGCCGAGGTCGAGCAGGCCGAGGCCGACCGAGAGCTGGGAGAGCGCGACCTCGTAGTGGCCGCGCTTGCTCGGGAAGACGATGCCGAGCGCGGTCAGGATCTCGAGGTCGTCGTCGCTGAGCGTGCGGTCGGTGCGCTGCTCGAGCTCGGTGCGGGAGAGCTCCACCGGCAGGTCGGCCTGCCAGGGCGCGAGCATCGAGCGACGCAGCGCGATGTCCTCGGGGCTGGCGTCGTCGGGCAGCCCGGCGACGTACTTCTCGATGGCCGACAGCGTGAAGCCGTGGCTCTGGAGCTCCTGCACCAGCTCGAGCCGGGCGACGTGGTCGGGGGTGTAGTAGCCCGAGCGGCCCCGGCGCAGCGGCGGAGGGACCAGGCCCTTGGTGGTGTAGAAGCGGACGTTGCGCACGCTCATGCCGACGCGGTTGGTCAGCTCGTCGAGCGTGAGCAGACCACGCAGCTCCTCGACCTGGTCGGCGACGGACTCCGAGGTCATCGACGCCTCCTTCCGAGTGCGTGCAGGGGGGTGCAGCGGGCGTGAGTCAGACCACATCCGGTCTGCCCTTGACGATACTGACAGTAATAGTGTCACAATCAAACGTCGTCCGACTCCTTCGGACGCAGGCACGTGCAGACAACACCGAGGACGGTCATGGCAGAAGCTTTCGTGTACGACCACATCCGTACGCCGCGTGGCAAGGGCAAGGCCAACGGCTCCCTCCACGAGGTCAAGCCCGTCGACCTCGTGGTCGGCCTGCTGGACGCGGTCAAGGACCGCAACCCCGGCCTGGACCCGAGCCGCATCGACGACGTCGTGCTCGGCGTCGTGTCGCCGATCGGCGACCAGGGCGGCGACATCGCCAAGACCGCGGCGCTCGCGGCCGGCTACCCCGACACCGTCGCGGGTGTGCAGCTCAACCGCTTCTGCGCCTCGGGCCTCGA
>NZ_CALRWD010000048.1:0-32913 GCF_943371775.1 Nocardioides psychrotolerans | reverse complement strand
GGTTCATTGGTTCAACACCCAACGACTACTGCACCGCCTGGGACGTCGACCACCCGCCGAAGCAGAAGCCCAGTACTACGCTGAAAACCACACCGACCACCACGTCGGAACCCAACCCGGGAGTGGATGAAACCCGGGACGGTTCACGGGCGGGTAGATGGGTGGACAGCGTGTTACAAGTGCGGCCAGGACGCCGACCAGCGGGCGGACCGGCCCGGACCAGCGGTCAGACCTTCTCGACCGGGATGGCCGAGGTGGTGGTGGTCGGGTGCGAGACCAGGCTCCGCCGCTCGAACTTCTGCCCCGTGGCGATGCCGCCGAGGTAGAAGGAGACGAAGGCGATCATGATGCCGGCGATGTCGTCGGCGAGGTAGTGCCAGCCGAAGTAGAGCGTCGCGACGATGGTGATCGCGAAGTTGGCCCAGAAGACGATCTTGAGGATCCGGCTGCGCAGGGTGAACTGCACCATCAGCGCGATCAGCAGCGTGATGGCGGTGTGGAGGCTGGCGAAGCCCGCGACGGACTGCACGACGCCGGTGACACCGCCGTGGATGACGTCCACCCGGTCCGCCGCGAGGGCGTTCATCAGGGCGGTCGTGGGGGTCTCGTCGAGGCCCTGGTAGCGGGAGAAGTACTCGAAGCCGGGGCCCTTGGTGGGCAGCGCGTAGTAGGACAGCGTGCCGAGCGACCAGGCGATGCACTGCGACGTGGCGAACCAGTAGCCGAAGGAGATGTTGCGCGACCACACCAGCCAGGCCGTCAGCGCGAGCGGCACCAGCGGCAGGAACCACACGTAGATCGTGGACAGGAAGTGCGCGGAGAAGTCCTGGCCGAGGATCGCGTGCAGCACCACCGGAGGGTCGGCGCCGAAGAAGAGGACGCGGTCGAGGTACATCAGCTCGCGGTCGTACTCCACGCCCGGCCGCGCGATCGGCAAGCAGGACTTGAGGTTGCGGTAGCTGACGTAGGTGACGTAGAAGGACACGATCCCCAGCGCCACCAGGGTGATCCGCTCACGGCTCCAGTGGGTGCGGATCCGCTCGCGCACGATGGGCAGCATCGCCTTCGGCCGCAGCTTGGAGAACCACAGGGTGCGCGGCAGCAGGTCGAGCAGGGCGGCGCCGAAGAGCAGCAGCGGCAGCCGCAACCACGACGGGCCGAGGAACGAGCCCTCGGGGTCGAGCAGCGGCCGGTCGTAGTGGCGCGACACGACGAACGCGAGCACGCCCATGACGAGGGCAGTGCCCACGAGGAGGACATAGGCGCGGCGATACACGGGGTCAGTGTAGAGAAGCCTCTTGCAGGAGTCTCATCCGATCACCGCGAGCCGCGACCGGTCCACCGCCAGGCGCACGGGCTCCCCCGCACTGGGGTGCGTGTCGACGGCCGCGACGGCGTCCACCTCGCCGAGCCCCTCGACGTCTACCACGAGGCGCACCTGGTCGGGCGTGACGCGCGCGGACACGACGACACCGACGAGCTGGTCGGCGCCCCCCGACGACGGCGAGACGTCGACGGTCAGCGCCGATCGTCGTACGGCGACCGCGCGGGCCGGCGCCAGCCCGGCGGCGCTCAGCAGGCGTGCGGCGGCAGGGCCCTCGAGCACGCGCGCGTAGCCCAGGAACAGGGCGGTGGCGGGGTCGACGGGTGCCCGCCAGACCTCGCCGATCGCGCCGCTCTGCACGAGGTGCCCGTCGCGCATGACCGCGAGCCGGTCGGCGACCGTGTAGGCCTCCTCGTGGTCGTGGGTGACCATCAGCGCGGTGGTGCCGGCCGCCACCAGGATCTCCCGCAGCTCACCGGCCAGCCGCTCGCGCAAGCCCGCGTCGAGCGCCGAGAGCGGCTCGTCGAGCAGCAGCAGCCGCGGGTCGACGGCCAGGGACCGGGCGAGGGCGACCCGCTGACGCTCACCGCCCGAGAGCGTGGAGGGCAGCCGGTCGCCGTAGCCCTCGAGACCGACGAGCGCGAGCAGCTCGCGGACCCGCGCGTCGACGTCACGGGCCCGCCTGAGCCGCAGCGCGTAGCCGACGTTGCGCGCGACCGTGAGGTGCGTGAAGAGCTGCCCGTCCTGGAACATCAGGGCGAAGCCGCGTTTGTGGGTGGGCACGCGGGCGAGGTCCTCCCCGGCCCAGGCGATGGCACCGCGGGCCGGCTCGAGGCCGGCGACCGCGCGCAGCAGTGTCGACTTGCCGGAGCCGGAGGGACCCAGCACCGCGAGCACCTGCCCGGCCGGCAGCTCGAGGGAGACGTCGACGACGGCCGGGACGCCGTCGTAGTCGACCGAGACGTGCGTGAGGGACAGGCTCATCAGATCGCTCCCAGGGACGGCACGCGCAGCCGCTCGACCGCCGCCATCACCAGCGCGGTGGTGGCGGCGAGGACGACGGAGGCGGCGAGGGCCATGCCGTAGTTCATCGCACCCGGGTGCCCGATCAGCCGGAAGATCACCACGGGCAGGGTCGGGTGGTCGTCGCGCGCGAGGAAGGCGGTCGCGCCGAACTCCCCCAGCGACGCGGCGAACGCGAAGCCGGACGCGGCGACCAACGGCTTCCACAGCACCGGCAGGTCGACGGTCATGACCGCCCGCAGCGGACCGGCGCCGAGCGACGCGGCCGCTTGGCGCTGCCGGTCGTCGATGCCGTCGAGGACCGGCACCAGCGTGCGCACGACGAGCGGCAGCGCGACCAGCGCCTGGGCGAGCGGCACCAGCAACGGTGAGTCGCGCAGGTCGAGCGGGGGCGAGTCCAGGGTGATCAGGAAGCCGAAGCCCAACGTGGCCGCGGAGACCCCCAGCGGCAGCATGAAGAAGCCGTCGAGCACCCCGCGGACGCGGCGCTCGGCCCGGGAGCGCGACCGGCGCGTGACAGCGAGCGCGACCAGGAGCCCCAGCGAGAGGGCCATCCAGGTCGCGTCGACGGCCGTGCGCAGGGAGGTGGCGAGCGCCTCGGTGACCGGCACGAGCAGCGCCTGCTGCGAGCCGGTGGTCGTGAGCGCGCGGTAGTTGTCGAGGCTCCACGCGTCACCGACCTGGAGCGACCCGACGAGCAGGGTCAGCAGCGGCGCCGCGACGAAGGCCAGCAGCAGACCGGTCGCCACCAGCTGCCCGAGGTCGCTGCGGCGGGGGCGTCGGGGCCGGGCAGGGACCCGCACCACGCTCGGGTCGGCGCTCGCCCGCAGCCGCCCGGCGATCGCGAGCAGGACGACCACCGCGACCAGCTGCACGATCGACAGCGCCGCCGCGCCCGGCAGGTCGAGCAGGTCGGTCGTCAGCAGGTAGATCTCGGTCTCGACCGAGGAGTAGCGGGTGCCGCCGAGGGTGAGCACGACACCGAAGGACGTGGCGCAGAAGAGGAAGACGACGCTCGCGGCGGACACGATCGCGGGTCGCAGGCCGGGCAGCGTGACGGTGAGGAACACCTGGCGCGGGCTCGCGCCCAGGGCCGCGGCGGCCTCGGCGGGTCGGGCGTCCATCGACTCCCAGGAGGCGCCGACCGCGCGGATCACCACGGCGGCGTTGAAGAAGACCAGGCCGGCGACAATCGCGACCGGCGTGCCGTCGAGGCCGAGGAAGCCCAGCGGCCCGGCCTCCCCCAGCAGCTGGCGGAACGCCACGCCGACCACGACGGTCGGCAGCACGAAGGGCACCAGCAGCGCTGCCCGGACCGCCCGCCGCAACGGGAAGTCCAGGCGGTGCAGCACGTAGGCGGCCGGCAGTCCGACCGCGACGGCGAGCAGCGTGGCCACCCCCGCGGACCACACGGTGAACCACACGACCCGACCGGTGCGCGGCCGGGTGAGCACGTCGAGGACCTCGCCGGGGGCGAAGGCGCCGTCGGGCCAGAAGCCCCGCGCGACCATGCCGCTGACGGGCAGCACGAAGAAGACGCCCAGCACCACGACCGGCACCAGGGCCAGGCCGAGCAGGGTGACCGGGCGCCTCCAGGTGCTCACGCGCGTCGCCGAGACGTCAGCCGGTGGTGACGTCGCGCCACTGCGTCAGCCAGTCGTCCCGGTTGGCGGCGACCTCGGCCGGGTCGACCTCCCACGGGTCGGTCGGCTGCTGCGCGAAGGTCGCCCAGTCCTCGGGCAGCGGGGTGTCGTCGACGACCGGGAAGACGTACATGCTGTCGGGGAGCGCCGCCTGCACCTCCGGGCCGGTCATGAAGTCGACCAGCGCGCGGGCGCCCTCGGGGTTGGCGGCGCCGGCCAGCACGCCGGCGTACTCCACCTGCGTGAAGCAGGTGTCCAGCAGCGCGCTGGTGGTCGTCCCGCCCTCGCCGTCGACGGTGAACGCCGGGGAGGAGTCGTAGGACAGCACGATCGGGCGCTCGCCCTTGCCCCCGCCCTGGGTGAAGTCGCCCTGGTAGGCCTCCGACCAACCGCTGGTGAGCAGCGCGCCGTTGTCCATCAGGTCGGCCCAGTAGTCGGGCCACGCGTCGCCCTTGGCGGCGATCGTCGTCAGCAGGAACGCCAGGCCAGGCGAGCTGGTGGCGGCGGAGGGGAGCACGAAGAGGTCCTCGTACGTCGGGTCCGTCAGGTCGTCGAGCGTCTCCGGCGGGGCGATCCCCTCGGTCTCGAACCACGTGTCGTCGACGTTGACGCAGACGTTGCCGTTGTCGACGGGGGTGAGCGCGTGCTCGTCGTCGCCGGGCAGCTCGAAGTCGGACACACCTGCGGGGGTCGGGTGCTCGTAGCCCTCGAACACGCCCTCCTCGAGCGCCCGCGACGCGAAGGTGTTGTCGACGCCGAACGCGACGTCGCCCGTCGGGTCGTCCTGGGTGAGGACCAGCTTGTTGGTCAGCGAGCCGGCGTCGCCGGACGCGCGCACCACGAGCTCGTAGCCGGACTGCTCCTCGAAGGCCGCCTGGACCTCGTCGGGCAGCACGAAGGACTCGTGCGTGACCAGCACGACCTCGCCCCCGGCCTGGGCGGCGGCCTGCTCCTCGTCGTCACCGGTGCCGATGAGTGAGCAGGAGGCCGTCGCGAACGCACACGTGAGCAGGACAGCAGAAATGGACTTCATGTGACTCCCTTCGCCGGTGCTAACCGGAGCAGGTTCGAGGGTCTGCGGCTCTTCCGCACTCTCAGCAAGCTCGCGCTTGCTCCCCTGTCGTGAACCTCCAGGCTAGCGACCCCGCCGCTGGTGCTCCACACCCGTCCGCGCCGACGCAATGTTGCACGCCGTACGCCGAGTCGGCGCGGCGGTCACGCGTGGTGCGGCCGGCGCATCGGCAGGTGCGCGATGCCGTCCTCCAGGAACTCCTCGCCGTCCACGACGAACCCGAAGCCGGCGTAGAAGTCGTGCAGCGGCGACTGGGCGTCGAGCACGACCGCGCGATCGGGGCAGATGCTGAGCGCGGTCTCCATCAGCGCGGCGGCCAGTCCGCGACCGCGCGCCGCGGAAGCCAGCACCACGCGGCCGATGCGCCATGCCGTCGCGTCGTCGAGCACGCGGGCATAGCCGAGGAGCGCGCCGTCGTCACCGTCGTGGCCACTGCCGTCGCGGAGCAGCACGTGGCGGGTGCCGGGCTCGAGGTCGCGGCCGTCGAGGTCGGGGTAAGGACACTCCTGCTCGACGACGAAGACCTCCTGGCGCAGCCGCCACACGGCGTAGGCCGTGGCGGGGTCGAGGGCCGCGAAGGGCAGGGCTGCGATGTTCACCGGAGGAACTCCACCGTGCGCCGGAAGGCGTCCTTGGCCTCCGGGATCAGCGGCAGGATCGGGTAGACGTGGATCAGGTCGGGCTCCTCGACGTAGGTGAGGTCCCACGTCGACCCCGCGGCGCGGGAGGCGAGGAGCCGGCACCCGGCCACGAGCAGGTCACGGGTCCCGCAGAGCATCAGCGCCGGAGGCAGGCCGTCGAGGTCGGCCAGCGCCGGCGACGTCTCGGGGCTCCCCAGGGCGTCGGGCGACCCGGCCCACCACTCGGCGTACGACCGCAGCTGGGGGAGGGAGAGCCACGGGTCGATGGCGTCGAGCGCCTCGGTCTCCGGGGTGCTGGTCGTCAGGTCCACCCAGGGGGAGATGAGCAGCAGGTGCGAGGGCTGCGGGCCGCCGCGATCGCGGAGGGTCTGGGCGAGCGCCAGGGCGTAGCCCCCACCGGCCGAGTCGCCGGCGAGCACCAGCGGGCCCCCCGCGGCCCAGCGCGAGGCGAGGTCGGCCAGCGCCTCGTGGGAGTCGTGCACGGTGTGCTCAGGTGCCAGTGGGTAGGCCGGCATCACGACGCGGGCTCCGAGCTCGCGGGCCAGCCGGGTCGCATACACCACGTGCGTGCGGTCCATCGGCGACACGAACCCGCCGCCGTGCACGTAGAAGAGGGTGCTCGTGATGCGCACACCGCGCGGTGTCAGGACGTACGCCGCGAAGTCGCCCGCCGGTCCCGTCACCGTCTCCGTCACGACCGCGACGTCGTTGGCGAAGCCCCGGATCCCCCTCACCGGCAGGTCGGGCTGCACCTGTCCCCACCTGGCGTGCACCGCCGCGATGCGCGACCGCTCCTGCTCGGGGCGGTCCAGGTCGCTGGCGCCGCGGATCCTGGGGATCACGAAGGCGAGGAGGGCATGACGACGGCTCGGCATGGCGAGGAGCCTTCCACAGCCGAGTCGGCGTGATGTTGCAGGCAGATGGCCGAGTGGTCATGGGCCGGCGTCCAGACCAGTGGGACCTCCTGGCGACAAACCCGGACGCCGGGTCGGTGCGGTCCTACGTTGAGCCCGTGCCGATACCCCCAGCAGCATCCGCGACCGCCGCCTCCGTCGTCCGCGCCTGCGCGGTGGCCACGCTGACGCTCACGCTCGCCGCGACGGCGGCCGCCACGCCGAGCAGCGCCCAGGTCGGGTCGGCGGCGCTGACCCGCGACGACCGGAGGGCTCCGCTGCAGGCGGCCCCGCCGTCGTACGCGATCGTCACCGACGGTGACGTCACCGACCTCGCCCGGCGCGGCGACACCATCTTCGTGCGCGGCGACTTCACCCGCATCGGCCGCTTCACCGGCTCCGGCATGCCGCTCGACCCGACGACGGGCGCGCGCACCGAGGCTCCGGCGCTCGACGGCCAGGTGTCGGTGGTGGTCGCGGACGGCGAGGGCGGGTGGTACGTCGGCGGCAACACCGCCACCGTCGACGGGCACCGCTTCGGCGGCGTGCTGCACGTGGCGGCCGACGGCACCGCTGACCCGGCCTTCGCCCCGCGCGTGCGCGGCCTGGTCAGCGCGCTCGCGCTGGACGGCGACACCCTCTTCGTCGGCGGCCTCTTCGACTCCGTCGACGACAGCGAGCGCCGCAACCTCGCGGCCATCGACACCACCAGCGGCGACGTCACGCCCTTCCTCGCGCCGAGGCCCGAGCGGGTGACCGAGCTGGTCGTGACCGACGGTCGGCTCTATGTCGGCGACGGGTCGTTGATCGCCGTCGACCCCGTCACCGGCGCCCGCGACACCGGCTTCGAGGCGTCGCTGCCCGGCGAGGTCCGCGCCCTGGCGGCCGACCCGGACGGCACGCGGCTCTACGTCGGCGGGCGCGGCCTGGTCGCGCTCGACCCCGACACCGGCGCCGCCGACCCGACCTTCACGCCCACCGCCACGCCCTACGGGCAGCTCGGCGGCGTCGTCCACACCATCCTGCCCAGCGGCGACCGGCTCCTCGTGGGCGGCGGCTTCGGCTCCCTCGGCGGGACGCCCGGCCCGCTGGTCTCGCTCGACCCGGCCACCGGCGCCGGGGACCCCGCCTTCACCCCCGCGATCGCCGACCTCGGGGACGGCCCCGACCGCGGCGTCTTCGACCTCGGCGTCGTCGGCGACGAGCTCTGGGTCGGTGGGCTCTTCGGCAGCGTCGGAGGCACCCCGGCCACCAACCTCGCCGCGGTCGACGTGACCACCGGCGCCCGCGTGAGCAAGACCCTCGACCACCTCGACGGCCAGGTCAACGCCGTCGAGCCGTCCGGCGCCGGGCTCTACGTCGGCGGGCAGTTCTTCATGGCCGGCTCGGTCCGCTCCCGCGGCACCGCCGCCCTCGACGCCAGCACCCTGCTGCCCCGTCCCGGCTTCCGCGGGCACCCCGTGCTGCGCTTCGGCTCGATGGTCCCCGGTCGCCGTGCGATCTACGTCGCCCGCACCAACTTCCACGGCTACGACGCCTTCGAGCACGACGCCCGCGGCCGGTGGTACTCCCCCAACCGGCTCGACGTGCGCGCCTTCGACCCCACCACCGGGGAGCCGATCGACCGCCTCGCCGTGACCGGCGTACAGAACCTGAGCGGGGTGACGACCCTCGGCGACCGGCTCTACGTCGCCCAACGGCTCGACGACGACGTCCGCTTCCCGCGCAACCTGATCACCGCCTACTCCCAGCGCACCGGCGAGCGGTTGCAGAGCTTCGTGCTGCCGCTCAAGGGCTACGTCACCGAGCTCGGCACCGCCGGCAACGACCTGCTCGTCGCGGGCAGCTTCCGACGCACGCGCCCCGGCGGGCAGCCGGCCAACCTGGCGCTGCTCCGGGTGCGTCCCGGCAACGGCCACGTCCGCAACGGCTTCGACCCGCAGACCAACGGCCCTATCTACGACATCGCCCGTCAGGGCGACGACGTCTACGCGGCCGGCATCTATCGCACGGCCGGCTACGGCAACGCCTTCAAGCCCGGCCTGGCCCGCTTCACGCTCGACCGCGAGGTGCCCGGCACGCTCGACCTGCGCGGCACCTTCCACCCGCCGCGGCACCGGCTCTCCCACAGCGACACCGTCGCGGCGCTCGGAGAGGTCGTCATGACCAACGCCTGGACCAACCGCTTCCTCGACGCGGTCAGCGGCGAGCCGGTCGAGGACCCGCTCGACGGCTACGGCCGGCAGGTCTCGTTCGCCCTGCCCTACGACGGGTCGCTGGTCTACGTCGGCGACCTCTACCTGCCGCTGGCGGACAACGACTACTACGCGTTGTCGTTCGTCTCGCGCGCCGGCGGCTGAGGCCGATCAGGTCAGGGCGGCGAAGACGACACCGTCGGGGTGCTCCTCGCGCATGGCCTGGCCGCGAGCGACGAGCAGCTCGAGGTGGGCCTTGGTCTCCATCGAGGCCATGCCCTGGCTGAAGACGTCGAGCTTCTCGAACGGCGTCTCGTGACGCGTCCAACCGAGCCCCTGCGCGACGTCGTGCGACGTGCGCGGACCACCGGCGATCAGGTGCAGGCTCTCGGCGAGCCGCCGCTCGTGGTGCACGAGCAGCTCGTCGACGCGGGTGTGCGAGGACGGCGCGACCGGGCCGTGCGCGGGCAGGATCGTCAGGTCGGGCAGGGCGCGCACCTTGGCCAACGACCCCATGAAGTCGCCCAGCGGCTGGTCGGTGGGCGGCACGGTGAAGCCGATCGACGGGGTGATCGTCGGCAGCACGTGGTCGCCGGCGAAGAGCAGCCCGGCGGCCCGGTCGGCGTAGACGAAGTGACCCGGGGTGTGACCGGGCGTGTGGACCGCGTCGATGACGCGGCTGCCGACCTCGAGCTCCTGGTCCCCTGACAGCCAGACGTCCGGGTAGGCCCACATCGCGGGGTCGGGCAGCTCGTCGCCGTCCATGCGCACCCACTGGTCGGCCACCTCGCGCGCGCCGGCCGAGACCAGCACCGCGACGAACGGGTTGGCGCTGAGCTGACCGACGTTGTTGAGCAGGTCGAGCGCGGGCTTCTCGTCCAGCCCCAGCGACACGTCGACGCCGAGCTCGGCGCCGAGGACGCGGGCCAGCGTGTAGTGGTCGCGGTGGACGTGGGTCACCAGGAAGCGACGGATGTCGCCGAAGCCGTAGCCGACCTCGCCCAGGCACCGGTCGAGCAGCTCGCGCGCCACCGGGATCGACCAGCCGCCGTCGACGAGGGTCAGCCCGTCGCCGGTCTCGATGGCGTAGACGTTGATCGCGCGCAGGCCGTCCATCGGCAGCGGCAGCGGGATCCGGAAGATCCCGTCCGCGACGCGCCAGGCACCCTCGGCCGTCCAGTGCTCCCCGGAGTCCGGCGAGACGGCGTACGCCGTGCTGACGCCGGGATCCCTGCCCTGGCTCGCGATGGGCGGGGGTGCGGAGTCGGGGATCACGCGCGCGACGTTACGCGCCGACGTCGGGGAACCCGAGGTCCAGGGTCGGCTGCTGGATGCCGCCGTCGACCTCGAGGAGCTTGCCCGTGACGTACTGCCCCGCCCTCGACGACAGGTAGAGCACCGCGGCCGCGATGTCCTCCGGCTCCCCGACGCGACCCAGCGGCGTCTTGCTCTCGAGCTGGTCCATCATCGCCGGCTGACCGGCGACGAACTCCAGCGCGCTGGTCATGATCGAGCCGACGTAGATGCCGTTGACGCGGATCCTGGGCGCGAGGTCCTGGGCCGCCATCCTGGTCCAGTGCGCCAGCGCCGCCTTGGCCGTGCCGTAGGCGATGAAGCCGCGGTCGGCCGTGCGACCCATCATCGACGAGATCGTGACCACGCTCTTCTGGGCGTCGGGCGCGCTCTGCAGCATCAACGGGACGGCTGCCCGGGTCAGCGCGTGCGCGGTGGTCACGTTGAAGCTGAAGGCCTCGTTGAGGAAGTCGTTGCTGGTCTTGAGGAACTCCGTGGGGAAGGTCCCACCCACGTTGTTGACCACCGTGTCGAGCCGGCCGAACTCGTCGTACGCCGCCTGGGCGAGGCCCGCGACAGCGTCGAGGTCGCTGAGGTCGGCCGCCACGACGAGGCAGCGGCGACCCGTCGCGCGGACCTGCTCGGCGACCACGTCGAGCTGCCTCTCGGTGCGGGCAGAGATCAGCACGTCGGCGCCGGCCTCGGCGAGCGCGACGGCGGTGGCGGCGCCGAGACCGCGGCCCGCGCCGGTGACGATCGCGACCTGGTCGGTGACGGCGAAGCGGTCGAGGATGCCGCTCACGTGCTCACCAGTCCGCGGCCGGTCACGAGAGGCAGGTCGATCGCGGTGACCAGGCCGGGCTCGGCGGCGACGACGGCCGGCAGCGCGTTGATGATGCGCTGGGCGGTCGTGATCATGCCGGAGACGTTGTGGTCGCCGTGCTCGCCGTGGTGGGTGAAGTCGACCTGCATCATCGGCTCGCCGGAGATCTTGACCCGGTAGCAGCCGTCCACGCCCGCCGGCGGCGTCTCCCACTCGGGGACCTGGTCGGGCGCCGTACGGGTGATGTGCTCGAGCACGACGCGCGGCGTGCCGTCGACCTTGCCGATGAGCTGGAAGCGCACCGCGCCCATCGTGCCGGCGGCGACGTCGCCGGAGACCGAGGGCGTGTCGACCTCGGCGGCGCGGCGGTCGACCTCCTCGGTCAGCGGCTCGTCGAGCACGACGTCGAGGCCCGCGGCGATCTGGCGCACGACGCTGCCCCACGCCATCGTGAGGATGCCGGGCTCCCAGAGGAACGCCTTGAAGTCCATCGGCTTGCCGAAGCCGAACATGTCGCCCATGACGACGGGTTGGTAGTAGGTCGAGTAGTCGCAGATCTCCATGACCCGCACCTCGTCGATGCGCTGGGACAGGCTCGTCATCACCAGCGGCAGCACGTCGTTGGCGAAGCCGGGGTCGATCCCGTTGACGTGGATGCTCGCGTTGCCGGCCTTGCAGGCGTCGTCGATGCGCGCGAGGAACTCCGGGGGCAGGATCTTCTCGGGCCACTGCAGCAGCACCGGCCCGCTGCTCGTGACGTTGATGCCTGCCTCCACGAAGCCGATCAGGTCCTCGATGCACTCGAAGACCCGGTCGTCGGCCATCGCGGTGTGCACGATCGCGTCGGGCTTGAGCGCGATGAGGGCGTCGCGATCGGTGGTGGCCAGCACCCCGAGCTCGCGGCCCATCTCGGCCAGGATCCCGGCGTCCTTGCCGTGCTTGTCCGGGTTGGACACCCACACCCCCACGAGCTCCAGGTCGGGGTGGGCGTCGATGCCCGCGATGGCGTGGCGGCCGATGGTCCCCGTCGACCAGACGACGACACGGAGCTTGCGGTCAGGCTTCACTTGCGACATGGGCGTCAATCTAGAACACGTTCTAGATTTGCGGAAGGGGGTCGGGCCTCATGCAACACGACGTCCACCCATCTAGAAGGTCGTTGCAGCGGCCGGGAAGATGAGCAGACGACGTGTTACATCAGTTGGGCCGCGCCGATCAGGCCGGCGACACCACCGGGCACCGCGTGCCGGAGTAGATCGTCGGCATGCAGCGGTTGCAGTGGACGCAGACCCCGGCGGTGGCGCGGCCGGCGGCGAGCTTGTTGACCAGGTCGGGCTCGCGCAGGACGGCGCGACCCATGGCGACGAAGTCGAAGCCGGCCTCCATGGCACGCTCCATCGTGTCGACGCGGTTGATCCCGCCGAGCAGCATCAGCGGCATCGACAGGGCCTCCCGGAAGCGCATCGCTTTGTCCCAGAAGTAGGCCTCCTCGAAGTCGTAGTGCTTGAGGAAGCCGCGACCCATCGGCGTGCGCATCCCGAGGCGTACGACGGGCGGCATGGACGCCGCGAACTCCTTCAGGGGGACGTCCCCGCGGAAGAGGTACATCGGGTTCATCAGCGAGCTGCCGCCGCTCATCTGGAGGGCGTCGAGGCACCCGTCGGCCTCGAGGAGCCGGGCCAGCTCGAGCCCCTCGTCGGTGGTGACACCGCCGCGGAAGCCGTCACTGAGCGACACCTTCGCGGTGACGGCGACCTCCGAGCCGACCTCGTCGCGCACGGCGCGGGCCACCTGGCGGGCCAGGCGCGCACGGTTCTCGAGCGAGCCTCCCCACCGGTCCTTGCGGCGGTTGAGGCCGGGGGCGAGGAAGGAGGAGATCAGGTAGCTGTGGGCCATGTGCAGCTCGAGCACGTCGAAGCCGGCGTCGACCAGCGTGCGCGCCGTCGCGACGTAGGCACGGGTCACCCGGGTGAGGTCCTGCTCGGAGGCCGCGCGGATCATCTGCATCGACAGCGGGCTGGGCATCCGGCTCGCACTGATGGCGCGGACCCCGTTGGAGCGACCGTTGGCCACCGGGCCGGCGTGACCCACCTGTCCGGCGATCGCCGCGCCGGTCTCGTGGATCGCGTCGGCCAGCCGGGCCAGCCCGGCCGCGGTCGAGGGACCGACCACGACCTGCTCCGCGTGCGTGCGCCCCTCGGGCGCGACCGCGAGGTAGGCCACGGTCGTCAGGCCGATCCCCCCGCGCGCGACGGCGAGGTGGTAGTCGATCAGGGCGTCCGTCACCTGACCGTGCGGGGCGCGACCCTCGAAGGTCGCGGCCTTGACCGTGCGGTTGCGCAACCGGACGGGGCCGAGGGTGGTGGGCGCGAAGACGTCGGGGGCCATCCCCGAACGATAACGTGTTCTAGTTTTGGCCGTGGCACGATCGGTCGCGTGACCGATGCCGCCGTGGCCGCACTCCGGGCAGCCGGCTGCGTCTTCGCCGAGGACGAGGCGGCGCTGCTGCGTGCCGAGGCGCAGGACGACCAGCACCTCCAGCTGCTGCTGGCCGAGCGCGTCGCCGGGCGCCCCCTCGAGCAGGTCGTCGGCTGGGCCGAGCTGGAGGGCGTGCGGGTGCGGATGAGCCCCGGCGTGTTCGTCCCCCGTCGCCGCAGCGCGCTCCTCGTGCGGCTCGCGACCGCCGCGGTGCGCACCGGTCACGAGCGGGTCGTCGACCTCTGCTGCGGCTCCGGCGCCCTCGGCGCCGTCCTGCTCACCCGCCACCCCCACCTGGACCTGCACGCCGCCGACCTCGACCCCGCGGCCACCGCCTGCGCGCGCAGCAACCTGCCCCCGGAGCGGGTCCACGACGGCGACCTCTACGACGCCCTGCCGCACCACCTCCGGGGTAGCGTCGACGTCCTGGTCGTCAACGCCCCCTACGTCCCGAGCGGTGCGATCGCGACCATGCCATCGGAGGCGCGCGACCACGAGCACCACCTCGCGCTCGACGGCGGCGCCGACGGGCTCGACGTACAGCGTCGGGTGATCGCGTCGGCCCCGACCTGGTTGGCGCCCGGGGGGCTGACGGTCGTCGAGACCGGCCGCGCCCAGGCCGACACCACCGCCGCCCTGATGCGGTCCGCCGGCCTCGAGCCCCGCCAGCACCGGGCCGCCGACGTCGACGGCTGCGCCGTCTCCGGCCGCCAGGTCTAGACCACGCGTCGGAGGAGGTTTGGCGGTCGACCGATCGGGCACCAGACCTCACGTCGGCGGCCCCACGGGCTTGGCGCACGTTGCGAGGACCGGGGGGCCCGAGCAGCAACCGTGTCGGGCCGCCGACCATCCCGACACCGCCCTCGACCGCTGCGTCGGCACTACGCTCCAGGCATGCGGAAGACCAGGCGCGAGGCCATGCGGAAGACGCTGTGGGCCGATCGCAACGCCCAGCTCGACCCGGAGACGGACCACGCGGAGATCTACCGCAACCTGACGCTCTACGAGTTCCCCTGGGACTTCAACCAGTCGTTGGGCTTCGCGCTCTTCCGCACCTACGCCGTGCCCAGCATCGGCAGCCTCCTCGACGCGACGGGGCAGTTCACCGGCGCGTGCCAGAAGCGCTACGACGACACCGGCATCCTGCTGGAGGCCCCGCTCGTGTCCGGCTTCGCGAGCCGCGACGGCAAGGTCGCGATCCGGCGCATCAACCAGATGCACCGGATGTACGACATCAGCAACGACGACCTGCGCTACGTCCTCGCCACCTTCGTGGTCGTGCCGAAGCGCTGGCTCGACGACTTCGGCTGGCGCGCGCTGTCGGACGGCGAGCTGCGCGCCTCCGTCAACTACTACCGCGAGCTCGGGCGCCACATGGCGATCACGGACGTCCCGGAGACCTACGACGGGTTCGCCACCCTGATGGACGACTACGAGGCCGAGCACTTCGCCTACGACGCCGGCGCCCGTCGCGTCGCGGACGCGACGCTGGCACTGATGGCGTCGTTCTACCCCCGCCCCGCCGCCAAGGGCGTCGACGTCTTCAGCCGGGCACTGATGGACCCGCCGCTGCTGGCGGCCTTCCGCTACGACGACCCGGGGCCGGCCGCGCGCCGCGCCTCGACCGCCGCCCTGCGGGCCCGCGCCCGGCTCCTGGCGCACGTGCCCTCGCGCCGCAAGCCGGTCTTCGTGCACGACCTGGCCAAGGTGAAGAGCTACCCCGACGGCTACGACCTCGCCGCGATGGGCACCTTCACGCCGGGCTGCCCGGTCCCCCACCGGTGACGCCGGCGTCGCGCCGGCGGCCTCAGAGCCGTCGTACGGCGAGCAGCGTGGTGTCGTCGTCCTCGGTGCCGTCCTGCAGGGCCAGCACCCGGTCGGCGAACTGCTCCAGCGGCTCGTGCGTGGACGTCGAGGAGGCCACCAGGCGCAGCCGCTCGGTGCGCTCGTCCATGTCGAAGCCACGCCGCTCGACCAGCCCGTCGGTGTAGAGCAGGAGCGTCTCGCCCGCCGGCAGGTCCACGAGCACGGTCTCGGCCGTGCCCGATCCGACGCCCAGCAGCGGCCGGGCGTCGTCGGCCACCTCGCGGGCACCGTCGTCGCCCGTGAGCAGGGCGGGCGGGTGGCCGGCGTTGGCGATCTCGGTGCGCCCGGTCTCGACCTCGAGCAGCACCACCACGGCAGTGGCCACCCGCAGGTCGAGCAGCCCGTCCATCAGCCGGTCGAGGTGGTCGAGGGCCGAGGCGGCGCTGTGGCCCTCGAACAGGTAGGCACGCAGGGCGGTGCGGACCTGCGTCATGGCCGACGCGGCCGACACCCCGTGGCCCGCGACGTCGCCGATGACCAGGGCCAGGCGCCCGTCGGGCAGCTCGAAGGCGTCCCACCAGTCCCCGCCGAGCTGGTAGGTGGTGGCGGGGCGGTAGCGGGCGACGAGGTCGACGCCGGAGAAGCCGGGAGCCCGGTCGAGGACCACGTTGCGCTGCAGCGACTCGGCCATGGCGATCTGCTCGCGCGAGCGCAGCAGCAACAGGCCGTTGACGTGGCGACCCAGCACCTCGGCGGCCTCGGTCTCCCAGAACGCCCACGTCTCGGAGCGACCGCGCACCACCTGGCGCCACTTGTCGAAGGAGCGGCGCGGGCTGAGCCGCACGTGGGGTCCCTCGGAGGCGGCGAGGAGCTTGTTGGTGGGGTCGCCGCCCCAGTCGACGACCTGCTCGATCTCGGGTCGCAACCACAGCAGCCACCGGTCGGGCGAGGCACCGATGCGCAGCACGCCGGCGACCACCGGGGCGAGGTGCTCGAGCGCGGGGTCGAGGTCACCGAGGTGGGCGGTGTGGGTGGCGTAGCGCTCGGGGTCGTCGGTGACCTGGGCGATCCGCACCAGGTCGGTGGTGGCCGGCACCACGCCGACCGTGCGGATCGTGCCGTCGAAGTTGAGGGCGACGCCGGTCGCGTGCATCAGCTTCATGAGGGCCGGGTCGGAGATCAGGGCCTCCAGCGGCGACTCGGCGCTGGCCGAGACGCGCGCGGTCAGGTCGGCGAGGAGGCCCTGCGTGGACAACGCCGCCTCGCGGTCGTCGGCCCGCTCACGGTCGGCGATCATCGGCGAGGCGACCTGGGCGAGGAACTGCGCCGCCGACCGGGCGTCGTGCGGCGGGCGGTGCGGGCCGGAGTAGTGATGGCAGGCGATCAGGCCCCAGAGCTCGCCCTCGACGAGCAGGGAGACCGACATGGAGGCGGTGACGCCCATGTGGGAGAGGTATTCCACGTGGACCGGCGACACGCTGCGCAGCGTGGAGTGCGACAGGTCGAGCGGCGCCCCCGTCGCCGTGTCGAGGATCGGCGTCAGCGGCACCGGGGTGTAGCCGATGTCGACGATCAGGCGCAGCCAGTTGACCGTGTAGAGACGCCGCGCCTGGGCGGGGATGTCCGTGGCGGGGTAGTGGAGGCCGTAGAAGGAGTTGAGGTCCGGGCGCCGGTCCTCCGCGACGACCTCGCCGTTCCAGTCCTCGTCGAAGCGGTAGACCATCACCCGGTCGAAGCCGGTGAGCGCGCGCACCTCGCGGGCCAGCTGGTCGGTCAAGCCCATCACGGTGCCGGTCGCCGCCAGCCGCCCCATCGCGCTGCGCGCCGACTGGTAGGTCATCGTGGTGTCGCGCACGTGCTGGACGGGCTCGATCTCGACGACGGTCCGCTCTCCCGAGCGGTGCAGGTGCACGTCGACGTCGGCACCCGCGAGATGGCCGCGCGCCACCTCGTCGAGCCGGGTCACGAGCGGCTCGTCGGGGTAGCCCTCGGCGATCCGCCGCGCCACCAGGTCGGCGGCCCGCGCCCCGATCAGCCCACCGATGGGCCGACCGACCACCGCGTCGGCCTCCTGACCCAGCATGACGTCGGCGTTGGCCGAGAGCATCACGACCTGCGCCTCGTCGTCGATCGCCAGCAGCACGCCGTGCGGCTGGATGGCTCCGGGGACGTGGATCGGCTCGGTGTCGCACGAGGTCAGGTCGACCGGGTCGTAGGCCGGGGTGTGGTCACCGGGCGACGTCGAGGGGATGGACACGTCCGAGCACCGCCTTCTCGAGATGGTGCCGATGCCCGGTGGCGATCGTCGTGCCCTTCTCTCCCAGGAGGACCCTACGAGACCACCCGCCCGCGTGGGCGCAGACCACGAGGAGAGCGGGTCACAGTCCGGTCAAGGACCCCCGGGCCGGAGCGGTCGACAGCGTGCGGCTCGGGCGCTCCGGTCGCCGCTCGGGCAGCAGGGGGGCGGCTGCCGGCAGCGCGAACAGGAAGCCCAGTCCGTGCCGCACCGCCAGCGTGTGGGTGACCAGGCAGACCGTGACCACCAGCGCCGTCACCAGCACCGGGTAGCCCACCGTCAGCGCGAACGACGCCGCCGTGCGCCCCTCCCCCAGCACGACCCCCGAGTGCTGGACCACGGCGATGACGACCATGTGGAGCACGTAGACCGGCAGCGTCCGCCGCCCCAGCCAGGCCAGCGGCTCGGCCACCCGCGCGACCCGCGACAGCTGGACGGCCGCCGTGATGCCGGCCGGCACCCCGACCACGCTCAGCAGCACCAGCTCGATGCTGCGCGGCGGGTCGAGCGGCACCAGCAGCAACGAGAGACAGGCGTACGCCGCCACGAGGGCCCGCAGCGACAGACCGGCCTCTGCCACTCGTCGTACGAGGTGGGGGGCGTAGGCGCCCAGGGCGAAGAAGGTGAAGTGGAAGAGCACCGAGACCCGGTTGGTCTCCTCCAGCGGGACGAAGGAGGACAGGAGGGACACCGTGGCGGCGACCGCGACCGCGACCACCAGCCCCGGTCGCCGACGCAGCGCGGTGGCGAGCACCGTGTAGAGCGCCAGCGCGTAGAGGAACCACAGCCCCGTGGAGGCGTAGAGGACGTCGAGGAGCAGCTCCAGCCAGCCCTGGGTGCGGTTGGCCGGCAGCGTCACCTCGAGGGTGAACACGCCCCACAGCAGGACCAGCCAGACGACGTAGACGTAGGCGAGCCGCACGACCCGCGCCCGCACGTCGGTCCAGTCCCGACGGACCACGCCGGCGGCGAAGAAGCCGCTCACGAGGAAGAACAGCGGCATCCGGACCGGCTTGAGCGCACTGCTCAGGCCCACCCAGAGGTCCTCGACGGGACCGAGGTCGTCGGCCACCAGGGGCGCGTAGTGCTTGGTCGTGACGTGGTGCAGCACCACGAGCAGGATGCAGACGCCCTTGGCGACGTCGGGCCAGAGCAGACGCAGCGGCGCGGGGGGCGGCGTGGAGGGGTTCACCCCCGCTGTGACGCCACCGGCTCCTGAGAAGTTCGCGAGGACGACGGCGACGTCGGCAGGGCGCAGACCGTGCGGGTCTGGACGAGGCCGAGGGCCCAGCAGGTGGGGCAACCGCGCAGCAGGACCACGGCCGGGACGGCCAGGAGCAGCACGACCGGCCCGGTCAGCGGGATCAGGGCGAACGCGGCCACGAGGAGGGGGAGCCCGAGCGCGCCTCGCACCAGGTGCTCGCGCACGGATCGGGACGCGAAGGTGGTGTCGGCGTCCATGGCACCAGCGTGACAGGCTCCGCAAATGCCACCAGGTCCTCGCGACGTAAAGTAAAGAAAAGGGTGGAGGGGGGTGCCCTGCCCGCCTCAACCGGGACGATGAGCAGCATGTCCACCTCGACCGAGCGCGCCCCCGAGCGCCCGGCCCCTCCCATCGCGTGGCCGGGCGGACGGCGTTCGGTGGTCCTGCCGGTGACGGCCGCGACCCTCGCCCTGGTGTTCGCCCTGGGCTTCTGGTCGGTCGTGTTCGCCCCGTCCGGGTCGCAGGTCGCCGCCTGGTGGCCGGCCGCCGGGGTCTCGGCAGCCCTGGTCGCGCTCTCTCCACCACGGTCGTGGGCGCCCCTGGCGCTGTCTCTGGTGGTGGTGACGGGCGCGGCCAACGTCGCCGCGGGACGTCCCCTCCTCGTCGCCCTGTGCTTCGGGGTGGCCAACGCTGCGGAGGCCGTGATTATCGCCTGGTCGCTGGGCGCGGCCCGTGAGCGACCCTCGTTGAGGACCACCGCCGACATGCGCCGGCTCGTGGTCGCCAGCGTGCTCGGCGGGCTCGTCATCGGCCTGCTGGCATCGCTGACGGTGACCGTCCTCGAGAACGGCGCGTTCCTCGTCACCTGGGAGCGCGTCCTCGCCTCGCACGTCGCCGGCGTCCTGATCGTGCTGCCCGTGGCGCTGCTGGTGCTCCCCGGGGTCTCCCCCGGGATCCGGTGGAAGGAGTGGCGCGGTTCGGCCTCCGTCCTCGAGGCCGGCGCCCAGGTCGTCGCCGTCCTCGTCGTCGTCTCGGTCGTCTTCAGCCGAGGCCAGGACCGCCCTTTCGTCTACCTGTGTATCCCGTTCCTGGTCTGGCTGGCGCTCCGTCTGCCTCCGTGGGCGGTCGCGCTGGAGATCCTCGCGATCGCGACCCTGGTCAACGTCCTGACCCACGAGGGCGGCGGACCCTTCATCGCCTCGGGCGCCATGACGCCGGAGACCTCAGCGGCCCTCGTGCAGTCGTTCCTCGTCGTCTGCGTCGTGGTGGCCATGCCGCTGGCCCTGGCGCTCCAGCAGCGACGCGAGACCCTGGCCGACCTGATGCGCAGCGGCGGCGACCTGAAGGTCGAGCGCGACTTCACCGCGGCCGTGCTCGACTCCACCGTCTCCCTGATCGTGGTGGTGGACCGGGCGGGCCGGATCGTGCGCGCCAACGCAGCCGTGGAGCGGATCAGCGGGCTGAGCCTCGCGCGCCTGGTCGGCGCGGCCTACGACGAGGCCCTGCTGATGCCGGGGACTGCAGCCAGGTTCCGGCACACCTCCCTCTCCGGCGAGGCGCCGACCGGGGACGGTCCCGACGGGCTGGAGCACCAGGTCTGGCGCTCACCCACCGGCCAGGCGCGCGCGGTCACCGCCAGCAGCCGGCCCCTGCACCGCGACGACCCGACGGGCCCGGTCGTGATCACCGGCCGCGACGTGACCGAGCAGCTCGAGGCCCAGGGCCTGCTGCGCTCGATCCTCGACGCGACGACCGCCACCGCGGTGATCGGCACCGACACCGAGGGGGTCATCACGTTCTTCAACGCCGGCGCCGAGGCGATGCTCGGTTTCACCTCGGTGGAGATGGTCGGCCGCGAGACACCCGCCCGCTTCCACGTGGAGAGCGAGGTCGCCGAGCGGGCCCGGGAGCTCGAGATCGCGCCCGGCTTCGAGGTGTTCGTCCACGAGGTGCGCCGCACCGGGGTGCCCGAGCGCCGCGACTGGACCTACCGATGCAGCGACGGGACCACGATCGTCGTGAGCCTCACCGTCAGCGCCCGGACCGACGTCGACGGGACGATCCACGGCTACCTCGGCGTCGCCTCCGACGTCACCGAGCGTCGTCGGGCAGAGGAGTCGCTGCGCACCGCGCTGGAGCACGAGCGGCTCGCGGTCGCCCGGCTGCACGAGCTCGACCGGATCAAGACCGACTTCGTCTCCAGCACCAGCCATGAGCTGCGCACGCCGCTGACCAGCGTGCTGGGCTTCTCCCAGCTGCTCGCCACCGAGGCGGTCGGCCCCGTCAACCCGCGCCAGCGGGCCCTGCTCACCCGGATCGAGAAGAGCGGACGGCGGCTGCTGGACCTGGTGGAGAACCTGCTGACCCTCGCCAGCCTGGAGTCCGGCGAGCTCGAGCTGCGCCTGGCGGCGCTCGACCTGCGCGAGGTCGTGGTCATCGCCCTCGAGACGCTCGAGGAGACGCTGCGGGGCCGCGACCTCACCCTGGACCTCGACCTGGGAGCCGACCCCGTGGGGGTGTGGGGCGACCAGGACCAGCTCGAGCGAGCGGTGATCAACCTGCTGTCCAACGCCATCAAGTTCACCGACGACGGCGGGCGCGTCGAGGTGTCGCTGACCCGCGTCGGCGACGAGGCCCGGCTCCGGATCAGCGACACCGGCATGGGGATCCCGCTCGAGGAGCAGCACCGCCTGTTCAGCCGCTTCTTCCGGGCCTCCTCGGCCACGGCGGCAGCCGTCCCCGGCACGGGGCTGGGCCTCTCCATCGTGCACGCCATCGTCGAGGCCCACGACGGCAGCATCGAGGTGACCTCGACCCCCGACGTGGGCACCACCTTCGTCATGCACGTGCCGACGCCCCAGGAGTAGCCGCACCCGTGGTGCGGCTGGTCAGGCGAGCAGCGCGTCGACCGTCCGCAGCATCTCGTCGATCTCGAACGGCTTGATGAGGTAGGCGTCGGCGCCGGCCTCGAGACCGGCCCGTCGGTCGTCTTCGAGGGCCCGGGCGGTCAGCAGCATCACGGGGACCCGGCGGTGGTCCCCACCCTCCTCGAGGGCCCGCAGCCGACGCGTGACCTCGAGACCGTCGAGCGAGCCGGGCATCGCCACGTCGAGCAGCACCAGGTCGGGGCGCGAGCGCGCGAACGCCTCGATCGCCGCCTCCCCGTTGTCCACGTGCACCGTCTCGTGACCTGCGTCCTCCAGGAGGATCAGCAGCAGCTCGGTCACGTCGAGGTCGTCCTCACCGACCAGGATGAGCGCCAAGGTCCTCCCCCTTCTGGTCGCCGACCCGCGACTCGAGGGCCACCGCGACGACGCTGATCCGTCGCGCCAACCCGTCCAGCCGCTCCAGGACGGAGGTCCGCATCGCGGCGGAGTCCTCCGTCGCCTCACCGTCGGACATGCGCATGAGCTGCACGGCCATCCGCATCGCCGTGAGCGAGTTGTTGAGCTCGTGCACCAGCTCCCGGGTGCCCACTGCGGCGAGATCGGCGGCGTCCTGCTCGCCGGTGACCGCCTCGCTCCAGTCGGGCAGCACGGTCTCGGCGGTCCTGGCCACCCCCACCCAGCGGTAGCCGGCACCGCTCTCGGTGCGGATGAAGCGCGGCGCGTGGGCGTCGTCACCGATCTTGGCGCGCAGCGAGCGCACGTGGGCGCGCAGGGCGTCGCGGGTCTCGTCGCCGTGGCTGGAGTCCCACACCCGTTGGAGCAGCCACCGGTGCGTCAGGAGCTGCTCGGGATGGGTGACGAGCTCTTCCAGCAACCGCCACTCGGTCGGGGTGAGCCGGGCCTCGGCACCCCCGACCTCGATCGTGCGAGCCACCAGGTTGACCTGGAGACCCTCGAAGTCGTGGCGTCCCGACGTCTCCTCCGCCGGGGCGGCACGTCGCTCCAGGGCCCGGAGCCGCGCGTGCAGCTCGTCGAGGCCGAAGGGCTTCTGCAGGTAGTCGTCAGCTCCGGCGTCCAGCGCCTGCACCTTCGCGAGCTCCTGGGTCACCCCCGAGAGGACGAGGATCGGACACTGGCTCCACGAGCGCACCCGCTTGATGACCTCGAGGCCGTTGAGACCGGGCAGGCTCAGGTCCACGATCATCAGGTGCGGCTCGGAGGTGGCGGCGAGGTCCACCGCACGCTCACCGTCGGCCGCCACCAGCACGTCGTACCCCTCGCGCGAGAGCGCCCTGCTCAACGCATGGGTCACTTGGGGCTCGTCGTCGACGACGAGGACACGGGTCACCCCTCGAGGCTAGTGGCTCCAGGCTTTACGGGTTGTTCATATGGTCCAAGCCGCACGGCATCATTTCCACACGCGCCGAGTGCGACGGTCAGGACATGGCACGGATCCTGGTAGCCGACGACAACGTCGACCTCTGCGAGCTCATCGAGATCGCCCTCAGGAGGGACGGCCACGACGTGACGACCGTGACCGACGGAGCAGCGGCGCTGACGGCCTGCCTCACCAACGACCACGACCTCGCGGTCCTCGACATCATGATGCCGCTGATGAGCGGGCTCGAGGTGACCGAGCGCGTCCGCGCGGACCCCACGGTGACCATGCGGATCCTGCTGCTCACCGCCCTCGGGACCCGGGACGACCGGCAGCGGGGCTACGACGTCGGAGCCGACGACTACCTGACCAAGCCCTTCGGCCTCGTCGACCTCGTGGAGCGGGTGCGTGGCCTGGTCGGCGACGAGCTGAACATCGCGTGACGGTGAGACGGCTCACGTTTAGCACTGCACTAGCCTAAATTGAGGGAAGCGGAAGACCTGTCTGGACATTTTTTCCCTCAGATGCGCCCGTTTTGACGTTTCTTTGACGTTTCTTTGTCATGTGGCTGGCTCACTTACGTCTGAGCCAAGGGGGAAACATGGCGAATGAACGACCGTGTAATTTCGGGGACACGACCGTTGACGCTCCACCGGAGGACCTTTCCACACTGCCCATGGGGGGCAGGAGGTCTGATGGGGAGATCATCGCTGTGCTGCTCGCGGCCTCGCTGCTGACCGGTGCCGCGCTGGCCTTGGGGTCGGTGGTTCGGATCACCTGGCCCGGTGCCTTCCTGGCCGTCGCGGTGGTCTGCTTCGGCAGCCTGCTGCTCATCCGGCTCGACCGGCGCCGCACGCGTGCGGCCCAGGCCGACCTGGTCGACCAGCTCGGTGCTCGGGTGGTGGCCGCCGAGGCCGCCCACGAGCGCCAGGAGGAGATCCTCCACGAGCTCAAGGCCACCGTCGGTGGCGTGGCCATGGCCTCCCGCCTGCTCAGCGAGCGGCGCGCGGAGATGGGCCAGGACACCGTGACCCGGCTCGAGGACATGCGTCAGGCCGAGCTCGGGCGCCTCGAGCGCCTCCTGGGCCACGAGACCGGGACGCCGTCGGGTCCCGTCGACCTGCACACGACGATCTCGCCGCTGGTCGTCTCGCTCGCCTCCCGCGGCCACGCGGTCGAGTGGCACGGCACGGCGCTGCGCGCCCTCGGCACGCAGGACGATGTCGCGGAGGTCGTCCACATCCTCCTCGAGAACGCCGCCCGGCACGCCCCGGGCAGCGACATCAGCGTCCGCGTCGAGGACCGCCACGAGCACGTCGCGGTCGTCGTCAGCGACACTGGCGACGGCGTGCCGTTCGAGGCCCGGGGTAGCATCTTCGACCGCGGTCACCGCTCGGAGCAGTCGCCCGGGCTCGGCATCGGCCTGCACGCCGGTCGTCGGATCGCCCTCGAGCTCGGGGGCGACCTGCGCCTCGAGACCTCCCGGGAGCATCGCGGAGCATCGTTCGCGCTCACCCTCCCGGCCGAGCGGATGGACGCGCTGTGCCACGCGCACTCGGCCTGACCCGGGTCGCCATCGTCGAGGACCACCTGCTGTTCGCAGAGTCCCTCGAGGTGGCGCTGTCCCTCGAAGGCCACGACGTCCACCGCGTCCCGCTGGACGACGGCATGTCCAGCACCGCCCTGCTCACCGCGCTGCTGCGCGCCCAGGCGCGCATCGTGCTGCTCGACCTCGATCTCGGCGAGGCCGGCTCCGGCGTGCGCCTGATCCAGCCGCTGGTGCGATCGGGCGCGGCGGTCGTGGTCGTCACCGGCGACAGCGACCGTGCGCGGTGGGGCGAGTGCCTGGTCTACGGCGCCCGCACCGTGCTCGACAAGGCCTCGTCGCTCAACACCATCCTCGCGACCATCCGTCGCGTCGGTGAGGGGCGGGCCCTGATGACCCGCGAGGAGCGCGACGCCCTGGTCCACCACTTCCAGAGCGAGAAGCGCTCCGACCACGAGACGCGTCTGCGGCTCGAGGCCCTCACCCCGCGCGAGCAGGAGGTCCTCGGCCACCTGATGCTGGGCCACGCGGTGCGCGACATCGCGCGCACCTTCGTGGTGTCGGAGGCGACCGTGCGCACGCAGGTCAAGTCGATCCTGTCCAAGCTCGAGGTCTCCAGCCAGCTCGCGGCCGTCGGTGCCGCCAACGCGGTCCGGTGGCGTCCGCCGCAGCAGCAGACCTGGGCCTGAGGCGAGCCCTGGAGCAGCCCAGCGATGGGTCCAGCGAGGGGTCCAGCGATGGGTCCGGCGAGGGGCCCAGCGATGGGTCCGGCGAGGGGCCCATCGCCCAGCCCAGGCTGGGAGATCCCCTCATTTAGGCATGAAGTGAACACCCGGTTTCCCTAAGTTTGAGGGGCGGTCATCGACCGCCTTGCCTAGGGGGAACGTGGATGAAGGTCTTGCTGGTGTGCTCCTCGGGGGGACACCTCACCCAGCTCATGCAGCTCCAGCCCTGGTGGCAGGAGCACGAACGGCACTGGGTGACCTTCCCGACCGAGGACGCCGTCAGCAAGCTCGAGGGTGAGGACGTCACCTGGGCGCACTACCCGACCACCCGCAGCGTCAAGAACCTCGCCCGCAACAGCGTGGTGGCGATGCGCACCATGCGTGACGTCCGCCCCGACCTGGTGGTCACCACCGGTGCTGCGGTCGCCGTCCCCTTCTTCTGGCTCAAGCGTCCGTTCCGCGCCTCGACGGTCTACCTCGAGGTCTTCGACAGGATCGACACCCCGACCCTCACCGGTCGGCTGTGCCGCCCGGTCACCGACCTGTTCCTGGTGCAGTGGCCGGAGCAGCAGAAGCTCTACCGCGAGAGCGTGCTGCTGGGTGAGGTCTGGTGAGCATCACGACCCACCGCTCCGCCGAGCCGCAGACCCTCCCCCGCCTGGACCTGCCCCTGGTGGCGGTGTTCGTGGGCACCGACCACCACCCGTTCGACCGGGTGCTGGGCTGGGCCGACGCGGTCGCCGCCCATGGCCGCCACCGCTGGTTCGTCCAGCACGGCTCCACGAGCCTGCCCGGCAGCCTCGACGGCGAGGGCATCCTCTCGACCACCGCCATGTCCGAGCTCCTCGAGCGGGCTGACGCCGTCGTCACCCACGCCGGCCCGGGCATGATCATGGAGGCCAGGGCGGCCGGCCACCTGCCGATCGTGGTGCCTCGCGACTCCGGGCTCGGGGAGCACGTGGACGACCACCAGCTGCGCTTCGCGCGCCGCGTCGGCGACTCGGGCCTCGTGACCCTGGTCCAGGACCAGCACGGATTCGCCACCGCCCTGGACCAGACGCTGCGCCGCGGCCGGATCGCACGCCCCGAGGACGACCACGCCCACGAGGCGTCCGCCCGCTTCGGTCGGCTCGTCGACCAGCTCGTGCACCGGCGCTGAGGGGCCAGCTGCATGACCGCCTCCGTCGAGCTCGACCGCCCGCGCGCCCTCATCGCACCCCGGTGGGCGGCCGGGCTGCGTGCGGACCCGACCACCCGCCTGGTCGACCGGAGCCACCGCCGCCCCTGGCTGCGGGTCCCGGCAGACCTGGCCGCCGGTCTGGTCGCGGCCAGCGCGGTGCACCTGCTCGACCCGTCCAGCCTGCCGACCCCGGCGCTCGCCCTGCTCCCGCTGGGCTGGGTGGCGGTGCTGCTCGGCGTCCGCGCCTACGACAGCAGCCCTCGGCGGCTCGACGCGGACGAGGCTCTCCGGGTCCTCCGTGCCGGAGCAGTCCTGTCCGTCCTCACACTCGTCGTCGTCAGCCTCGGGATCCTCGACCTCCGACCCCACCAGATGCTGGCTCTCGTGGCGACCGCGCCGGTCGCGACCCTGTGCCTGCGCGCAGGGTTGGCCCACGCTCCCGCCGGGGTGCTGCGCCGCTCGCTCCCCCCTCCCCGCGTCCTGGTCGTCGGGCACCGGCGTGCCGCCACGGGGGTGGTCGAGTCGCTGCGCCGCAGCGGAGACTTCACGGTCGCCGGGGTGTGCCTTCCCTCCACGGCCTCCACCGCCGGGCTCCAGGTGCCCGTGGTCACGGGCTTCGAGCGGATCGTCTCCGCCGTCGCGGAGCACCGCGCCGACGCGGTCGTCGTCCTCCCGTGCCGACACTTCGCACCGGCCGACCTGCGCCGGCTCGGCTGGCGCCTGGAGCCTGCCGGCACCCAGCTCTTCGTCGCCTCCGGGCTCCAGGACGTGGGCACGACCCGCGCCCGCCTGCACCAGGCGGGCGACCTCCCGCTCCTCCACGTGCGCCATGCCGAGCTCGGCGGCGCACGACGAGTCGTCAAGGAGGTGGGTGACCGCCTCGCCGCCGGCCTCGCCCTGCTGCTCGTCTCGCCGGTGCTGCTGACCCTGGCGCTCGCCGTACGGCTGGACTCGTCGGGGCCTGCCCTGTTCCGCCAGGTGCGGGTCGGCAAGGACGGCCAGACGTTCACGATGTTCAAGCTGCGCACGATGGCGCACGACGCCGAGGACCGCCTGGTCGCGGTGGTGGCGCTCAACGAGTCCGACGGCGTGCTCTTCAAGGTGCGCGAGGACCCGCGCGTCACGCGCCTCGGTCGCCTGCTGCGACGGTCGTCGCTCGACGAGCTGCCGCAGCTCCTCAACGTCCTGCTCGGCCACATGTCCCTCGTCGGTCCCCGACCTCCGCTCCAGGATGAGGTCGCCGCCTACGTCGGGGACACCCACCGCCGTCTCGCCGTCAAGCCCGGCATCACCGGCCTGTGGCAGGTGTCGGGCCGCTCCGACCTGTCCTGGGAGGAGTCCGTGCGGCTCGACCTGCGCTACGTCGACAACTGGTCGATGACGTTGGACCTGCTGATCCTGGGCCGCACCGCCCGCGCGGTGCTCAGTCGCCGCGGCGCCTACTGAGGTCGCCGCAGCCGCCGAGCCCGTACGCCGAGTCGGCGCGATGTTGCACCCCGTACGCCGAGTCGGCGCGTTGTTGCAGCACGCCGTGACTCAGGGCCGCCGTGAGCCCCGGTGCGCGTGCACCATGGCGCCGACTCGCGCTCCTCAGAGCTCGAGCAGCGCCATCGGCAGGTGCTCGAGGACCCGGCGGTAGACCGCGACGGCCTCGAGCTGGGAGGAGACGCCGAGCTTGCGCAGGACGGCCTTGACCTGGCTGCGCACGGTCGACACCGAGACACGGTCGTGCTCGGCGATGCCGGTGACCGACACCCCGTCATAGAGCTGCGCGAGCACCGAGAGCTCGCGGGGGGTGAGGCTGGTGAGCTGCTGGGCGGGGACGCGGTGCTGCTCCTCGAACGCCACCCAGGCATCCACGCGTCGTCCCCGCTCCAGCGGGGTGAGGAGCTCGCGACCCGACATCACCCGCGTGAGCGTGCTGGCGAGGTCGTCGAGCCCGGCCGAGGTGGGCAGCAGGCCGGCGATGCCCACGTCGAGGAGGGCACCCCACTCCACGTTGTCGGGCTGGTCGACCAGGACCAGCCAGCGCATCGGCACGGAGCGGACGATCTCGCGGGCGGCCGCACGCCTGCTGGGCTCGTCCATGCCGCCGAGCAGGACGGCGGCACGCGGCTGCAGGGCCCGGACCGTACGGCGCAGCGCGGCGTACTGCTCGGGCTCGGGCCAGCGCAGGATCCGCGAGTCGATACCGCGGCTGCTGAGCGCCACGGAGACCGACTCGGCCACCAGGTGCGGCTCGGCGAGCAGGACGACCCGGGGGCGAGCGCGAGGAGTAGTGGTCATGGGCCGCTCAGAAGAGCTTGAACTGCACGTTGTCGACGGCACCGTTGAACTGGTCGGGACCCGAGCGCACGATCTCGCCACCCGCCAGGGTCTTGGCCCCGATGGTGAGCGGCGTGCCACGCGCGAGGCGCACCAGCCCGATGCGGCCCGACGCGGTCCAGGGGCCGAGGGAGTCCCACTCGCCGTCGTCCTCCTTGAGCAGGTTGAGCTTGAGGGAGTCGCCCTGACGCAGGCAGGTGACGCGGTACCACTGGTCGGTCTCGACCGGCATGGGCGCACGGGCCAGCACGGCCCCACGGTCCCCCGCGACGCGGCAGGAGGCGTAGCCCTTGTCGATCTGCAGCTTGTACTGCGCCGGGCCGTCGTAGAGGCCGCGCTGGACGAGGTTGTTGCCGTTGTCGGTGGGCAGGCCGTCGGACTCGGCGTCGAGCCGGAAGTCGGCGCCGAAGCGGAACGTGCGGGTGCCCGGGCTCAGGGCGTCGTTGCGGCCGGTGCTGCGGACGACCACGGCGGCGGCCTTGGAGCGGTCGAGCGCGGGGAAGCGCCCGGCGTTCCGGGTCGGGCCGTGCTCCCGCACGATGCGACCTCCGGACTGGGTCACCAGCTCGATGTCGACCGGGGCGGTGCCGGTGTTCTCCACCCGCGGCACCACGGAGCCCTCGACGCCGACGGAGTCGTCGAAGGCGAGGAAGAGGTTGACCCTCGGCTTGGGCTGCTCCAGGGACGTCGGGGCCGACACTGGCTCCGCGCCCGCACAGCCCTGGGTGGCGACGCCCACGAGGGCCAAGGTGGCGGCGAGGCAGGTGCTGCGCAGCATCAGTTCATCAGCTCGTTCCGATAGCGGTGGTGAACATGACGGTCCTGCTGACGGCGACGCTGCTCGAGGCAGTCGTCCCGCCTGCGGTGCCGGCAGCGACACCGGTGCCACCGTCGACACCGAGCGAGGTCAGTCGTCCCCCACCGGTCCCCGTGGTGCCGCTGCGTCGCACGGTGCCCGCCGGAGTCGCCCAGGACGTGTCGACCGACGACTTGGCGATCCACTGGGTGACGACCCAGTCGCCCGCACCGGCGGTGACCGTCGGCGCTCGGTGGGTGGTGCCGCTGACCGAGTCGACAGCGGCGGCGTGCGCGGTGACCTGGCTCGCTCCGCCGCTGCCGCGATAGACCTGGACCCCGAGGTCGCTCTTGGCGAGCCCCGACGTCGTGATCGTGATCGTGCTCCCGGCGTCGGCAGCGGTGGCGGTCCTGCTCCAGCTGCGACCGATCACCCCGCTCGCCGAGACGTTGTCGAGGGCGGTCCAGCCCGCCGGGGCAGCCGGGGTGACCGTGGAGTCGTTGAGGGTGAGGTAGAGCAGCAGGGTGTCGCCCGCCTGGACGCCGGCGGGGACGGCCACCCGATGGGCGGTGGCGTTGCTGGTCGAGCGGTTGGCTCCCACGAACGACACCGCGGAGACCGGAGCGTCCGCGACCGCGACCGGGTGGCTCGTGGTGCCGGTGCGCCCGTTGCTCGAGGTGACCTGCAGGGTGACGGTGCGCGTGCCGGGACCGGCGTAGGTGTGCGTGGGTGTGGCTCCCGTGGCCGTCTGGCCGTCGCCGAAGCTCCAGTCGTACGCCGTCACCGTGGCCCCCGGCGACGTCGAGGCCCGCGCGTCGAACGAGCAGGTCAAGGTCGTGCACGACTCGGTGAAGGACGCGGTCGGCGCGACCGCCTGCGACCCCGCGGGGCCCTGGTAGACGAACATCGCCCGCGCGCCCCAGGTGGCGCCGTCGACCGCCGGACCCGAGACGACCTGGGCGGTGTTGGCCACGGGCACGCCGGACTGGGCGTTCTGCGCCCAGGAGGCCTTGCGCAGCGCACCGTCGGACGTCGCCCAGTAGAGCGCCGAGGCGGTCGCGAACATGCCGCGCACGGTGCGGGCGTCGAACCCGGCGACGTTGCTGGCCGCGATCAGGCGGCGGGCACCCACGATGCCGCTCTGCGGGTTGAAGTAGCGGTAGTAGAGCGTGTTGGTGTCGGCGCGGGTGAAGTAGATCCGGCCGTTGGCGAAGAACATGCCGGTGGCCGCGCGGATGTCGCTCTGCCAGTCGGTGAGGACGACGAGCTGGTCGGCGGTGTTGACGGCACTGACCGGGCCGTAGGTGGTGCCGTCGAAGCTGCGCTTGTCGAAGGTGCCGTCGGATTTGGCGACGTAGAGGTCGCCGTTGACCATGAAGGCACCACGGACGTCGTCCCAGTTCTGTCCGCCGTCGGGCGCGAGGGTGCTGGCGCCCACCGCGCCGTCGGCGAAGCTGCGCCGGCTGAGGCTGCCCACCGGAGCAGCGGCGGCGGGTGCGGCCGCGGTGCGTACGACGGAGAGGTCGCGCACCTTCTGGCCGCGCAGCGCGTTGGCGACGGTCACGTCGACGTTGCCGTCGCTGGTCAGGGGCACGGTGCGCACCGTGGCGCGGGGCGCGGCCGCGGTGCTCACCGCGCCGACGATCGTCGGCGCCGAGGACGTGGCGGCGCCGGCGACCGCGGTGCGCACGCGCGGCGCGGCGCGGCGTCCCTCGACCACCACGGCGGCCGTGGCCCGGTCGCTCGTCGCAGGCTCGGTGTAGCGCAGCCGCACGTCGACGGGGGTGCCCTGCGGCACCTGGAAGTCCCACTGGCGCTCGGTCAGCGAGGAGGACGTGCGCAGGTCGGTGTCGAGGACCTCCTGGCGCGCGGCGGCCACGGCGACGTCCTGGGCCGGCATCTGCAGGCCGCGGGCGTTGACGCGGTAGAGGACGCGGTTGGTGGTGGCCGTGGCGGCAGCACCGACGGGGCCGGCGGAGTAGACGTCGTTGGGCAGCACCGGGGTGCGCACAGCGGGGAAGCTCAGTCCGGCGCGGGGCATCCGGGCGATGCGGCCCTTGTACTGGTAGTCGCCGATCCGGTCGGTGTCGGAGGCGATGTAGAGACCCTCGTCGGCCAGCAGGAAGTCGAAGACGCCGATGCCCTTGTCGCGACCGGGATTCCACGAGAAGGGGAGTCCGCTGGCCGGGTCGAGCGCGGTGAGGCCCTCACGGGAGACGGCACCTTGACCCGCACGGCCGGAAGCCATCGGGTTGTTCATCCAGCGGAAGTGACCACCGACATAGACCACTGAGTCCGTGACCTCGACGCCCCAGGTCGTGTCACCTCCGGTGACCTCGATCCAGGACGGGCGCACCGCGCCGACCGACGCGGTCTCGAAACGGGCGATGGTGTCGCAACCACCGTCGGCTCCCCCGTAGCCGCCGCTGGTGCCGACGACGAAGTAGGTGCCGTCGGGCGAGAAGTCCACGTCGCGCATGTAGGTGTCGAAAGTCGTCAGGCACGGCTTCAGGTAGAAGTCGGTCGTGAACGGACCGGCAGCCGCCGTGGCCCCTGTGAGGTCGAGGGACAACAGCTGATGGCTCTTGACGCCGGCGAGGGTGTCGAAGTTGCCGATCGCCACCAGGCGCGAGCCGTCGGGGGTGATGTCGATGTCGAGGACCTGGGTCACGCCGGAGTTGTGGATGCCGGCGATGGGCAGCGACATGTAGGGCGTGGGCGAGCCGGTCGTCGGGTCGAGCGTGGCCAGCGCGGTCTGCCCGCGCCCCTTGATGTGGGTGAACGCGCCCGCCGCCCAGAGCCGGCCGCCGGTGAGGTTGAGGTCCTTGACGGCGCCGGTGACGGAGCCGGCGTCGAAGGCGGTGACCACCGCGCCGTCGGAGACGCGCACGCGGGCGATCCGCTGGCGGGTCGTGCCGCCGATGGAGGTGAACGTGCCGGCGACGTAGACCGTCGAGCCGTCACCGGCCGAGACGACCGACGTGACCCCGCTGTTGGGGTTGGGCACGAAGGTGGTGCTGATCTTGCCCGTGGCTGCGTCGAAGGCGAGCAGCCCGTTGCGCACCAGCGACGTGGTGTCGCCGCTGTCGTTGCGGGCCCGGGTGAAGGTGCCGGCCAGGATGACCGTGCCGCCCACCTTGGCGATGGCGTTGACCTGACCGTCGAGCACGTGCGGCGTGCCCGCGGCAGCGACGTCGGAGACGAGCTGACCGCCCGGGGTGTCGGCCTGGGCAGGCGTCGCCACGGGTGCCAGCAGCCCCACCAGCGCCAGGGCGGTGGTGAGCAGCAGGAGCAGGGACTTGCGCATGGTGTGCCTACTTGGTGGGGCGGTGGGAAGCCCCGCTGTCGGGCGCAGGGCTGTGGATCTCGAACAGTAGGAGCGCT
>NZ_CALRWD010000047.1:0-33665 GCF_943371775.1 Nocardioides psychrotolerans | reverse complement strand
GGGACGGCCGCTCACGCGGTCGTCCCGACGTCTGCACCCACCGAAGGAACCCGCCCATGGATGTCGTGCTCGACAACGCCGGCGACGTCGCGCTCGCGTTCACCTACACGCTGAGCCTCTTCGTCATCGCCGGCGTCCTGTCGCTGGTGCTCGGCACGGTGCTCGCCGCGATGCGCGTCGGCCCGATCTCGGTGCTCAGCAAGGCCGGTGCCGCCTATGTCACCTTGGTCCGCAACACGCCGCTGCTGATCGTCATCATCTTCTTCCGCTTCGCCGGGCCCAAGGTCGGGCTGACGTGGAGCTTCGTGGACATCCGCATCGGTGACATCCGGCTCAACAACATCTTCACGGCCTGCGTCATCGGGCTGACCGTCTACACCGCGGCCTTCGTCTGCGAGGCGCTGCGCTCCGGCGTCAACGCCGTGCCGCTCGGCCAGGCCGAGGCGGCCCGGGCGATCGGCCTGCCCTTCACGGGCGTCCTGCGCGAGGTCGTGCTGCCGCAGGCACTGCGCGCCTCCGTGCCGCCGCTGGCCAGCGTCCAGATCGCGCTGCTCAAGAACACCACCGTCTGCGGCGCCCTCGGCATCCTCGAGGCCTTCGCCCGGATGAAGGGCCTCACCAACGACAACGCGACCGCGCGGCTGGAGATCTTCCTCGCCTTCGCGCTGATCTTCGTCGTGCTCGTCGAGGTGCTCTCCTTCGTCGCCAACCGTCTCGAGCGCCGTTGGAGGATCGCGTGAGCTCCGCCGTACTCTTCGACGCCCCGGGTCCCGCCACCGTCCGTCGCCACCGTCTCTACACCGTCGCGACCGTCGTCGGCCTGCTGGCCGTCATCGCCTTCGTCCTCCTGCGTCTCAACGCCGAGGGCCAGTTCGCCTACGCCAAGTGGGAGGTGCTGGTCACCCCCAAGTACGTCGAGGCACTGCTGATCGACGGCCTCGTCAACACCCTCAAGATGGCCTTCAGCTCGATCATCGCGGCGGTCGTCTTCGGCGTCGTCTTCGGCGTCGGCAAGCTCTCCGAGCACTCGTGGGTCCGCTGGCCGTGCTGGGCGGTCGTGGAGTTCTTCCGCGCCGTGCCGGTGCTGCTGATGATGATCTTCTTCTTCTACGAGGTGAAGGTCGCGGGCGGCGTCACCAACGGGAGCACCGGCGCCTACTGGAGCGTCGTGGCTGCCCTCACCGTCTACAACGGCGCCGTGCTCGCCGAGGTCTTCCGCGCCGGCGTGCTCGCCGTCCCGAAGGGCCAGGCGGAGGCGGCCTACGCCATCGGCATGCGCAAGACCCAGGTCATGACGCTCGTGCTGCTCCCCCAGGCCGTCAAGATCATGCTGCCCGCGATCATCAGCCAGTGCGTGGTGGCCCTCAAGGACACCAGCCTGGGTTACGCGATCGGCGCCATCAGCCTCTCGACGGTGGGCCGCTCGATCTACAACGGCTTCCAGAACCAGATCCAGGTCGTCTTCGTCGTCGCGCTGCTCTACATCGCGGTCAACTACCTGCTGACCCTGCTGGCGACCTACGTGCAGCACCGGTTGGTCGGCGAGAAGAGCCCGCTCGACCTCACCAGGGCGGGCAACATGCAGGGCGGGGAGAACACCGGCGGCGCCGGCATCGTCTAGCCATCGCTAGGACTTGGGCGTCACCCAGAGCTTGATGACGCCCTCGATGACGACCGTGCCGTCGTCGCGGACGCCCCTGACCCGCACCGGCAGGTCGGGGTCGTCGGAGGTCCACTGCTCGGGGTCGGTCTCGGCGATGCAGGTGATGTCGCTGGTCGCCTTGGCGGTGTAGGCGATGTCCATGCCCTTGGGGATCCAGCGCTTGTCGGCGGGGATCGTGGCCTCGGCCAGCGCACCCATGGCGGCCTCGAGGCCGTTGCACAACGCGATCGCGTGCACGGTCTTGAGGTGGTTGTGGACGCCGCGGCGCTTGGGGATGACCAGCTCGGCATAGTCGGGGCGGATCTCGACGAAGCGCGGGCGGATGGTCGCGAAGTAGGGCGCCATCTGGCTGAACGCGAACGAGAACACGCGCTTGCCGACCAGCGGACCGACGACGGGCAGCGAGGTGGACTTCTGCCACAGGGTGAGGACCTGGCTCATGCGGCACACGTTACCAGTCAGTAACTTCCAGGGCGACCGATGGACTGCTGACACGTGTCAAATCCCCTGCTAGCGTCCGCCAGCGTGACCGACACTGTGACGCACGCCACCCAGGAGTTCCCCGAGCTGGCCTGCTACGGCCTCGCGGGGCACTCCAGCAGCCCCGCCGACCTGATCGAGGAGGTGCGGCTGGCCGAGCGGCTCGGCCTCGGGTCGGTCTTCCTGTCCGAGCGCTTCAACGTCAAGGACGCCGCCGTCCTCGCGGGCGCGGCCGTGGCGGCGTCAACCTCGATCGGGGTCGCGACGGCCGCCACCAACCACAACACCCGCCACCCGTTGGTCACCGCCACCATGGCCACGACGCTGCACCGGATGAGCGGCGGTCGCTACGCCCTCGGGCTGGGCCGTGGCTTCAACCTGCTCTTCGACGTGATGGGGGTCCCCCGGATCACCGGGGCGCAGATGCAGGACGCGATCGGCATCTATCGCCGGCTCTGGCACGGCGAGGCGTTCGGCCACGACGGCCCCGCCGGCAGCTATCCCTTCCTCAGCCAGGACAGCAGCTTCGACGAGGACATCCCGGTGCTGATGATGGCGATCGGCGACAAGTCGCTCGAGCTCGCCGGGCAGGTCGCCGACGGCGTCGTGCTCCACACCTTCCTGAGCGACGAGACCCTCGCGCGCTCGGTCCGCACCGTCCGCGACGCCGCGGCCGCCGCCGGCCGCGACCCCTCCGCCGTACGCATCTGGGCGGTGCTGGCCGTCGTCGAGGAGTCCGTGCCCGAGGAGCTCGCTCTGCGCAAGCTGGTCGGGCGGCTGGCGACCTACCTCCAGGGCTACGGCGAGGTGCTGGTGCGAGCCAACGGCTGGGACCTCGCGGACCTGCAGCGCTTCAAGGACGACCCGCTCGTGCAGAGGTACGCCGGGGCGTTCGACGCCGTGGGCACGACCGAGCAGCTGACCTACCTGCGCGACGAGGTGCTGCCGGCGGCGTGGACCGCCGCGTCGGCGACCGGATCCGCAGCCGACTGCGCGCAGCGGATCATCGACCAGCTCGACGCGGGCGCCGACAGCGTGGTGCTGCACGGCGCGACGCCCGGCGAGCTCGCACCGGTGCTGGAGGCCTATCGCGCGATCCGACCGCCGGACCTCTCCGCGCTGCCGGTCAACCCGGGGCACGTCCGATGAGCGCGCCGATCGTCACCGACGTCTCCGGCCTGACTGCCGCGTGGGTCTCCGAGGCGCTCGGGGCAGCGGTGACCGAGGTCGTCGCGGAGCAGGTCGGGACCGGGCAGATCGGCACCTGCTACCGGCTGCGCCTGACCGGCGCGGACGTGCCGGCGTCGGTCCTGGTCAAGCTGCCCGCGGCCGACCAGGGCTCGCGCGACCTGCTCGCCGGCGCCTACCGCGGCGAGCTGATCTTCTACGCCGAGATCGCCCCGACCGTCGCCGTGCGCGTGCCGGCCTGCCACTTCGCCGCGATCGCGCCCGACTCGGGTGACTTCACGCTCGTCATGGAGGACCTCGCCCCGGCCGTGCAGGGCGACCAGATCGCCGGCTGCACCGTCGACCAGGCGCGCGACGCCGTGATCAACCTCGCCGGGCTGCACGGCCCGCGCTGGAGCGACCCGACCCTCGAGGACTTCGACCACCTCGCCCTGAGCGGACCCGAGGATGCCGCGATGCTCGCCGAGCTGGCCGGGCCGACGACCGAGCTGTTCATCGAGGGGCTCCGCCACCTGCTCGCGGCCGAGGACGTCGACACCCTCCGCGCGTGCGTGCCGGTGATCGAGGCGTGGAGCCTGGCGCGGCCCGAGCGCTTCGCGCTGGTGCACGGCGACTACCGGCTCGACAACCTCATGTTCGCCCCGGTGGGCGCGCCCGCGGACGTCCCGCGCGTGGTGGCGGTGGACTGGCAGACGCTGTCGCTCGGGCTGCCGGCCCGCGACCTGGCCTACTTCGTCGGGACCTCGCTCGACCCCGCGGTGCGGGCCTCGAGCGAGCGCGACCTGGTGGCGGCCTACCACGCCGCCCTCACGTCGTACGGCGTGAGCGGGCACAGCCTCGAGGAGTGCTGGGACGACTACAGGCTCGCCATGGTGCAGGGGCCGCTGGTCGCGACGTTCGGCTGCGCCTACGGCACCCGCAGCGAGCGCGGGGACCGGATGTTCGCCACGATGGTGGCGCGCTCGTGCGCGGCCATCCGGGAGCTCGGGACGCTCGACCTGGTGTGAAGCTGGTGCTCAGGCCAGGGACAGGAAGAGCTTCTCCAGCTGGTCCATGCGGTCGGGAGGCAACTGCTCCCCGGCCTCGCTGGCGCGACGCCACTCGGAGGCGATCATCGCGAAGCCGGCGCGGTCGAGGGCGTTGGACACCGCCTTGAGCTGGTGGAGGACCGCGTCGACGTCGCGCGCCTCCTCGATCATGCGCAGCACCCCGCCCAGCTGTCCTTGGGCGCGCTTGATCCGGTTGACGACGGCGACGAGCTCGGCCGACTGAGTCTCCACTGCACTCCTGCTAGACGTGCGACCTCCGCGGCCCCGAACGAGGGACGCGGATGTCCCCATGCGGACCCCCTGGAGCACCGAGTGGGTGCACCTGTCAGGACAACCGTGCAGGTCAGGCGCTGGTTATGCAGGTCTAGACCCGCTGCACCAAAATCTCGATTCGGTTCCCGTGACCGTCGTGGGTGTGCAGCCGCTCGTGGCCCGGGAAGCTGTGGCGCTGGCTCAGGTCGAGGTCGAAGCCACCCAGCGCGAGCCGCGACGCCGCGGCCTGGAAGTGGGCCGGGCTGTCGAGCAGCAACGCCGGGTGCGCCTTGCGGGCCGGGACGAACGGGTCCTCGACGCCGACGTGGACCTCCGCGGTGACGGCACCGTGCTCGTCGTGGGCGCGGAACCACGCACCGCCTCGCGCCCGCAGGTCCTCGGGCTTGTCGACCTCGGTCATCGCCAGCGCCTCGACGTAGAACCTGCGCGCGACGTCCTCGCCACCCGGTGGGCAGGCGACCTGGACGTGGTGGAGCCTCATGCCGGCACCTGGGCGACCACGAAGACGCGGCGGAAGGCCAGCACCACACGGCCGTCCCTGCGCGGGTAGGCCTCGCGGAGCCGCTGCTTGAAGTCCCGCTCGAAGTCGGCGCGCAGGTCGGACGGCAGCGCCTCGAGGGTCGGTCGGGCACCGGTGCCGGAGACCCACGTGAAGACCGGGTCGTCGCCGGTCAGCACGTGGAGGTAGGTCGTCTCCCACGCGTCGACGTCGCAGCCCAGCGCCGTCAGCGTCTCGAGGTAGGCGGCCGCGTCGTGGCTCTCGGGAGACGCGATGCCGCGGGTGTGCTCGTCGTACGGCGGGAGGTCGGCGAGCTCTGCGCGGATCGTGTGGCTGGGCTGGTCGAAGTTGGCCGGGACCTGGAAGGCGAGCCAGCCGCCGGGCCTGACGGCGCGCAGGAGGCTCGGCACCAGCTCGAGATGCCCGGGCACCCACTGGAGGGTCGCGTTGGAGACCACGACGTCGACGCTGCCGGGCTCCGGCGCCCAGGCGCGCAGGTCCGCCACCTCGAAGGCCGCTCGAGGCTCGGCCACCCTGGCCGCCTCGATCATCTCGGGACTCGAGTCGAGCCCGCCGACCGCGGCGTCGGGCCAGCGCTCGACCAGCAGCCGGGTCAGGTTGCCCGGCCCGCAGCCGAGGTCGACGACCACGCCCGGATCGGTGGTGGCCACGCGCGAGAGCAGGTCGACGAACGGCCGTCCGCGCTCGTCGGCGTAGGTGAGATAGCGCTGCGGGTCCCAGGTGTGCGGCATGGTGGTCTGTCTCCCGAATTATCTTGATGTCAAGACAACTCCACCACCGAACTGTCTCGATGTCAAGATTCTCGATCGGGTCCGCTACGCTGCTGGCATGCGGGACGAGGTCGACGAGCTGGTCGAGGCGTGGGCGCGCGAGCGCGCCGACCTCGACCTCGAGCCCGTGGCCGTCTTCAGCCGGATCAGCCGCCTCGCCCGCCACCTCGACCTGGCCCGCCGCGCAGCCTTCACCGCCCACGGCATCGAGTCCTGGGAGTTCGACGTGCTGGCCGCCCTGCGTCGCGCCGGCGCGCCCTACGAGCTCTCGCCCGGTCGGCTGCTGCGCGAGACCCTCGTGACCAGCGGCACCATGACCAACCGCGTCGACCGGCTCGCCGCCCGGGGCTTCGTCGAGCGCTACCCCGACCCCGAGGACCGCCGCGGCGTCATCGTCCGGCTGACCCGCGAGGGCAAGACGGCCGTCGACGCGGCGTTCGAGGCGCTGCTGGTCGCCGAGCAGGCGCTGCTCGCCGACCTGCCCGCACGGGAGCAGAAGAAGCTGGCGGCGCTGCTGCGGACCCTGCTGGCGCCCTACGCCTGAGGGCGCTGGAGAAGTTGTAACACGCAGTTACCTCATCTACCCGCCCGTTACAGCGGGCGGGAAGGCGCGCAGACAACTTGTGACAAGTGGCCGGCCGCGCTCAGCTCAGCACCTCGGCCGCCACGAGCCACTCGACCTCGACCGCGTCACGCTCGGCGCTGACGGTGGTCAGCTCCGCGCTCAGCTCGGCCAGCAGGTCGTAGTCGTGGGCGTGCTCGGCGATCTGGGCGTTGAGCTCGGCCTCGCGCTTGGTGAGGCGGGCCAGCTGCTTGTCGAGGCGGGCCATCGTCTTGCGTGCCGTGCGCTCCTCGGCGCTGCCGCTCTTGGGCCGTGAGCCCTCCCCGGCAGCCGGGGCAGCCGGGGCGGCCACAGCGGCAGCAGACGGGGAGGAGGCACCCGAGGACGAGGCGGCCGCGAGGGACGCCGTGCGACGCTCGAGGTATTCGTCCACGCCGCGCGGCAGCATGGAGATCTGGCCGTCGCCGAGCAGCGCCCACACGGAGTCGGTGACCCGCTCGAGGAAGTAGCGGTCGTGGGAGACGACGATCAGCGTGCCCGGCCAGCCGTCGAGGAAGTCCTCGAGGACGTTGAGGGTGTCGATGTCCAGGTCGTTGGTGGGCTCGTCGAGGAGCAGCACGTTGGGCTCCTCGAGCAGCAGCATCAGCAGCTGGAAGCGGCGGCGCTCGCCACCGGAGAGCTCGCCGATGCGAGCGGTCAGCTTGTCGCCGGTGAATCCGAAGCGCTCGAGCATCGAGGTGGCGCTGATCTCGCCGCTGTCGGTCTTCACCACCCGGCGGAACGACTCGACCATCGGCAGCACGCGACCATCGGGATCGAGGTCGTCGAGCTGCTGGGTCAGGTGCTTCATCGCGATCGTGCGGCCGTGCTTCACCGTGCCCGCCGAGGGGGCGAGGTCACCGGCGAGCAGCGAGAGCACCGAGGTCTTGCCGGCGCCGTTGACGCCGACCAGTCCGACCCGGTCCCCCGGGCCGAGCCGCCAGGTGGCGCCGGTGAGCAGGGAGCGCTCGCCGCGCTTGAGGTCCACGTCCTCGACGTCGATCACCTGCTTGCCGAGCCGCTGGGTGGCGAACTTCTGCAGCTCCAGCCGGTCGCGGGGCGGGGGGACGTCCTCGATCAGGGCGTTGGCCGCCTCGATGCGGAACTTCGGCTTGGCGGTGCGGGCGGGTGCCCCGCGGCGCAGCCAGGCCAGCTCCTTCGTGGCGAGGTTCTGCCGGCGGGCCTCGGTGGCCGAGGCCTGGCGGGTGCGCTCGGCCTTGGCGAGCACGAACGCCGCGTAGCCGCCCTCGTAGGCGTCCACCACCCCGTCGTGGACCTCCCAGGTCCACTGGCAGACCTCGTCGAGGAACCACCGGTCGTGGGTGACGACGACCATGGCGGAGGTCCGCTTCACCAGGTGGGCGGCCAGCCAGGCCACCGCCTCGACGTCGAGGTGGTTGGTCGGCTCGTCGAGCACGATCAGGTCGTGCTCGCCGAGCAGCAGCGCGGCCAGCGAGCACCGACGGCGCTCACCACCCGAGAGACCAACGACAGGACGGTCGAGCGAGACACCGGCGAGCAGCACCTCCACGACTTCGCGCGTGCGGTAGTCGGCGGCCCACTCGTGGTCGTCCTTGCCGCCCAGCACGGCCTCGCGGACGCTGTGGGTGTCGACCAGCTCGTCGCCCTGGTGGAGGTAGCCGACGTGCACACCACGGGTCATCGAGACCCGGCCGGAGTCGGGCTCCTCCAGCCCGGTCATCACCTCGAGCAGCGTGGTCTTGCCGTCGCCGTTGCGGCCGACGATGCCGATCCGCTCGCCGACGGCGATCCCGAGGGAGACGTCGGTGAGCAACGGACGCACGCCGTAGGACTTGGAGACGCGTTCGAGGTTGAGCAGGTTAGCCATGAAGGTTCTCCACGAGATGGGCGCCGGCGACGGCACCGTTGGCGACCAGGACGACGGTGTGCCCGTGGCGCATCAGCGCCCCGGCCAGGTCGCGTGCGTGGTCGGAGGACTCGCACAGGAAGGCGCAGGTCGGACCCGAGCCACTGATGATGCCGCGCAGGGCGCCCTCGGACTCCCCCCGCTCGAGCAGCACGCCCAGGTCGGGGCGCAGGTCGAGGGCGGGCTCCTGCAGGTCGTTGCGCAGCAGCCGCGCCAGCCGCACCGGGTCACCCGCAGCGACGGCGTCGAGCAGCTCGTCCGCCGGCGGCGGCACGGCCGGGGCGTCGGGGAAGAGCTTGTCGAAGTGGCGGTAGACCTGCGGCGTCGAGAGCCCCTCGCGGCTGGGCACGAGCACCCACCACCAGGTCCCGCCGTCGGGCAGCGGCGTGACGAGCTCACCGCGACCCGTTCCGAGGGCGGTGCCGCCGATGAGCGCGAACGGTACGTCGCTCCCGAGCTCCGCGGCCAGGGCCAGGAGGTCGTCGTCGGAGGTGCGCGCGTCCCAGAGCCGGTCCAGCGCCACCAGGGCCGCCGCCGCATCGGCCGAGCCGCCGGCCAGACCCCCGGCGACCGGGATCGCCTTGTCGACGTCGACGTGGCCGCGCACCGGCACACCGTGGTGGGCTGCCAGGAGCGTGGCCGCCCGGGCGACGATGTTGTCGTCGTCGACGGGGACCGCGCCGGGGTCGATGTAGTCGGCCACCCGCAGCCGCAGGTCCCAGGGGGCGTCCTGCTCACCCGGCAGGGTCGCGGTGAGGTCGTCGCAGAGGCCGACCGCCTGGTAGACGGTCGTCAGCGGGTGGAAGCCGTCGTCGCGCGGGGCTCCGACGCCGAGGTGGAGGTTGATCTTGGCTGCAGATCGGACCGTGATGTTGACCGCGGTCCTGACGGGGATGCTCACGCGTGCAGGACCTCCGCGATCCGGGCGAACTGCTCGATGGTGAGGCTCTCGCCCCGGGCCAGGGGATCCACGCCCGCGTGCTCCAGCGCCGCCGCAGCGGCCTCGGCCGACCCGGCCAGGTCGCGCAGCGCCCCGCGCAGCACCTTGCGCCGGTGGGCGAAGGCCAGGTCCACGACGGCGAAGACCTGCTCGCGGGTGGCCGTCGTGACCGGCGGCTCGCGCCGGGTCCACGCGACGAGCCCTGAGTCGACGTTGGGGGCCGGCCAGAAGACGTTGCGCCCGATCGCACCCGCGCGACGTACGTCGGCGTACCAGGCAGCCTTGACGGACGGGACGCCGTAGACCTTGGAGCCGGGCGAGGCCGCCAGGCGGTCGGCGACCTCGGCCTGCACCATGACCAGCCCGCGCTCCAGCGAGGGCAGCAGCATCAGCAGGTGGAGCAGGACCGGGACGGAGACGTTGTAGGGCAGGTTGGCGACCAGCGCGGTCGGCGCCGGGCCGGGGACCTCGGTGACGCGCATGGCGTCGGCGAGGACGACCTCGAAGCGATCGGCCTGCTCGGGCGCGTGCTCGGCGATCGTCTCGGGCAGCAGCCCGGCGAGCTTGTCGTCGATCTCGAGGGCGACCACCCGCTGCGCCACCTCGAGGAGGGCCAGCGTCAAGGACCCCAGTCCGGGGCCGACCTCGACGACGACGTCGTCGCCCGTGATGCCCGACTCGCGCACGATGCGGCGGCAGGTGTTGCCGTCGATCACGAAGTTCTGCCCCCGCTGCTTGGTGGGCCGCAGGTCGAGCCGGGCCGCCAGCTGACGCACGTCCGCCGCCCCGAGGAGTCTCGGGGCGGCGGAGGAGGTCATGCAGGAGAGGTTAGTGCTCAGGTCGGCAGACCCAAGGAGGCGGCACAGCCCGGCCACGATCCGTAGCCTCCGGTGGCGTCGCGCAGACGCGTCGCCACGGCGATCTGGGTCTCGCGGCTGTTCTCGCTGGGGAGACCGGTCCCGCCGTAGGCCTGCCACGTGCCGAGGTTGAACTGCAGCCCGCCGTAGTAGCCGTTGCCGGTGTTGATCGCCCAGTTGCCGCCGGACTCGCACCGGGCGAGGGCGTCCCACACGGTGGTGCCGGTGGCATAGGCCTCGACCGCCGGTGCGGTGCCGATCTCGACGATCTCGTCGACCGGAGCGCGGAGCACCTGCTGGCGCACGACCTTGCGCACGGTCAGCTCGCCGTTGCGGAAGACCAGGCGGTAGGTGACGTTGCGCAGACCGTCGCGGCCGCTGCGCACGACGCTCGTCTCGCCCTCGGTCATGGAGTCGTCCTCGCGCTCGACGGTGCCGAAGTCGACCCGCTCGCCCTGGACGCTCTTGCGGACCACACGGACGTTGGTGAAGACGATCCGGTCACCGTCGGCGACCACAGAGGCCGGACCCGGCTGGGTCTCGTCGGTGCGGTGCAGGACGACGCCCATCTCCTTCAGCGCGTCCTCGACGGTCAGCGCCACGACCGTCTTCTTGACGGCCTTCTTCGGCCCGATCTTGAAGGTGAGGTTCTTGGGGGTCACGACCTCGAGCTCGAGGCCGTCCCGGCTGATCGGGGCGCCACGGCTGGTGGACAGGTCGGCGTCGCGGAGCGTGAGGCCGATCTGCCCGAGCGCGGAGGCGACGTCGGTCGCGGTCACCCAGTGCGTCGTCTCGACCCCATCGACGTTGAGGTCGACCGGTCGGGCGTACTTGATGGTGATCTTGGAGCCGTCGGAGACGGTCTCGTCGAGACCGGGGGCGACGACGTCGCGGTCCGTGACCTCGATGCCCTCGTCCTCGAGGACCTCGCCGACGGTGTCCGCGAAGGAGGTGACCTCCTGCGTGCGGCCGTCGACCGACATGGTCACGGTGGTGCCCATCGACGCATAGCCGTAGGTGGTGCCCGCGACGGCGATGGCGGCGACACCCACGAGGGCGGCCAGGGCCCGCTTACTGCGGACCAGTCTTGCTAGCGTTGAGTGCTCATTGCTGGGCACGGTTCTCCGAACGTCGTCCTGCCCGGTCCTCGGGTGCCGGCGCGCCGCGCGGAGGAGCTGTCGCGGGCTGCGCGACGGGTGCACGGAGGGTGGTGAGCGCTGGTCAGATCGATCCCGATCCCGGCTGTCTGTCCTCCAGAACAACAGCGCGGCGGTGGGATTTGCAAACCCTCGACCCCTCCCAGGCGGGGCGGCGTGAGCCACGTCTCCCCGTTTTACCTGCTCAGCGGCCTACCAGGACCCCCCGAAGGCGGCCTCGGTGTTGGTGTCGACCGCGACGCACAGCTCCTCCAGGTCGTCGCCGCGGACCTGCGCCATCAGCCGCATCGTGAGCGGCACCAGGTAGGAGGCGTTGGGGCGACCGCGGTAGGGCGTGGGGGTGAGGTAGGGCGCGTCCGTCTCGACCAGCACCCGGTCCCGGGGGGCCACGGCGAGCGCGTCGCGCAGCGGCTGGGCGTTCTTGAAGGTGACCGTCCCGGCGAAGGACAGGTAGGCACCCCGGTCGAGGCAGCGGCGGGCGAAGGCGACGTCCCCGGAGAAGCAGTGCATGACCCAGCGCTGCGGCGCTCCCTCCTCGTCGAGGACCGCCAGCACCTCCTCGTGGGCGTCGCGGTCGTGGATCACGAGGGTCTTGTCGAGTCGCTTGGCCAGGTCGATGTGACGCCGGAACGACGCCACCTGGGCGGCACGACCCTCCTCGCCGGTGCGGAAGTGGTCGAGGCCGGTCTCCCCCACCGCGCGGACCTTGTCGTGCGCCTGGGCGAGTCGCTCGATCTCGTCCAGCGCCTCGTCCAGCAGGCCGGCCTCCGCCAGGCGGGGTGCCTCGTTGGGGTGCAGGGCGACCCCGGCCACGAGCGCGTCGTGCCGCTCGGCCGCCTCGACCGCCCAGCGGGCGCCGGGCAGGTCGCAGCCGATCTGGACGATGCGCGGCACCCCGACGGCGGCCGCGGCGGCGATGGCCTCCTCGGTGGCCAGCCAGTCACCGTCGGCGATGTCGAGGTGGCAGTGGTTGTCGACGACCGGATGGGGCAGTGGCTCGGGGGCCGGCGGTCGCTCCCGGTCGCGGCGGCTGCCGCTCTTCTCCTCGGTCGGGGCGCGTGAGCGGGTCGGCTCGCTCGTGGCGCCGTCGCTCATCACGCACCGACCCGGTCGAGGATCGCCTCCGCACAGGCCTCGGGGGCCTGCGTGGGGATCCAGTGGGTGACGCCGTGCAACGCGACGAAGCGGTAGGGGGCGTCGACGTACCTCTCGGTCAGCTCGGCGCCCTTGCGACCCAGCGCCACGTCGCCGTCGCTCCACAGCAGCGTGGTCGGGACGGTGACGTGCTGGCCGACGAGGCTCCGGTCGAGGAAGGGCAGCGCGCGGTACCAGTTCATCCCGCCCGTCAGGGCGCCGTCGTCGACGACCTCGCGCCGGCAGCGCGCGATCTCGTGGGGGGTCATGCCGGCGTGGGCGAGGGACCGGTCGAAGACCGAGCCCGGCCTGCGGGCGCTGAGCTCGGGGATCCGCGGCAGCTGGAAGAGCAGCATGTACCAGGAGCGGAGCAGCTGGTTGCTCGAGAGCATCGAGCGGAGGAAGGCCGTGGGGTGCGGCACCGAGACGGCCGTCAGGGTGCGCACCAGGTCCGGCTGACGCAGGGCCAGCGCCCAGGCCACGATCGCGCCCCAGTCGTGCCCGACGACGTGGACCGGGCCGCCGGCTCCGGCCGCCGCGACGAGCGCCGCCACGTCGTCGGAGAGCTCGGTGATCCGGTAGTCGCGCCGGCGCGGTGGTCGGGCGCGCGGCGCGTAGCCGCGCTGGTCCATCGCCAGCGTGCGGTAGCCCCGCTCGTGCAGCAGCGGCGCCACCGAGCGCCAGCAGGTCGCCCGCTCGGGGAAGCCGTGCAGCAGCACCACGACGTCACCCTCGATCGGGCCCTCGTCCAGCACGTCGAAGGTCAGCCCCGCGCGGTGGACCTCCGTGATCCGGGCGCTCACGCGCCGTGCACCAGGTTGTAGACCTCGCGCTTGGGCACGCCGGCCAGCTTGGCGACCTCGACGATCGACTCCTTGCGACTCATGCCCTGATCCTCCCGCTCCTGCACGGCGGCGCGCAGGCTGGTCTCGTCCGTGGAGACGACCGGCCCGCTCGTGCCCTCGACGACGATCGTGACCTCGCCGCGGACGCCCTCGGCGGCCCAGGCGACGAGGTCGGCCAGCGGGCCACGGCGCACTTCCTCGTGGGTCTTCGTCAGCTCGCGGCACACGGCCGCTGAGCGGTCATCGCCCCAGGCCTGCGCCATCGCCCGCAGCGCGACCTCGGTGCGGTGCGGCGCCTCGAAGAACACCATCGTCCGCTCCTCGCCGGCCAGGGCGCCGAGGCGTCGGGCCCGCTCGCCGGCCTTGCGCGGCAGGAAGCCCTCGAAGCAGAAGCGGTCGACCGGCAACCCGGAGACCGCGAGCGCGGTGAGGACCGCGGACGGTCCGGGCACGGCGGTGACCAGCACGTCGGCGGCGACGGCGGCCGCGACGAGCCGGTAGCCGGGGTCCGAGACGCTGGGCATGCCGGCGTCGGTCACGAGCAGCACCCGCTCCCCCGCGAGCAGCGCCTCGAGCAGCACCGGCGTGCGCGCCGACTCGTTGCCCTCGAAGTAGGACACGACGCGGCCGGTGATCGTGACCCCCAGGTCGCTGGTCAGCCGCTTGAGCCGCCGCGTGTCCTCGGCGGCGACCACGTCGGCGGTCGCGAGCTCGTCGGCCAGGCGCGGCGGGGCGTCGGCGACCCGACCGATCGGGGTGGCGGCGAGCACGAGCACGCCGGCGCCGCCTGCTCCCCCAGCCGTGTCCACGGGGCTCTTGTCAGTCACGGTCCCGATCATGGCAGCCCCCTCGCGACAGCCCCGTATCGTTCTCCAGCGTGAGGACCCCGGCCCGGCTGCGCGGCACCCTGGAGGAGCCGCTGGCCAGCTGGGGTGCGTCGATCGGCGTCGCGCTGCTGGCGCTGGTGCTGCGGCTGTGGCACCTGGGCTCGCCCCAGGTCTTCGAGTTCGACGAGACCTACTACGCCAAGGACGCGTGGTCGATGCTCAACCACGGCTACGTCCGCACCTACGTCGACGACGCCAACGAGCGCATCCTCGACGGCCAGACCACCGGCATCTGGAACGCCGACCCCTCGATGGTCGTGCACCCCGAGGTCGGCAAGTGGCTGATCGCCCTGGGCGAGAAGGCCTTCGGGATGGACCCCTTCGGCTGGCGCATCTCCGCCGCCGTCGTGGGTGCGCTGATGGTGCTGGTGATGTGCCGCCTGGCCAAGCGGGTGACGGGATCGACCGCCCTGGGGCTGGTCGCCGGCCTGCTGCTGACCTTCGACGGCCTGCACTTCGTCCTGTCGCGCCTGGCCCTGCTCGACATCTTCCTCGCGTTCTTCCTGCTCAGCGCCGTCACCTGCCTGGTGGTGGACCGCGACTGGCACCGCGCCCGGATGGCGCGCGCCGTCCAGGTCGACGGCACCGACGGTCTCGTCGCGGCCCGGTCGTGGGGGCCGGTCCGCCCGCTGCTGGTCCGCCCGTGGCTGCTGCTCGGCGGGGTGTGCTTCGGGCTCGCCCTCGGCACGAAGTGGACCGCGGCCTTCCCCCTGGCGGCGTTCGGGGTCCTGGTGTGGCTGTGGAGCGCCGGCGCCCGCCGCTCGGTCGGCGTGCGCTGGCCGGTGCTGCGCTCCGCCGTCGTCGACGGCGTCCCCGCCTTCGTGCAGCTGGTGGTGGTCGCGTTCCTCGTCTACGTCGCGACGTGGACCGGCTGGCTGCTCAACGCCAGCGCCTACGAGGACGCCCTCTCCTCCACGCAGTACACCCGCTTCGTCGCCGAGGGTGCCACCTGCGACGACGAGCCGACGTTGGACGACGACCGGTGGCCGACCGCGACCGAGCCCGACGCGACCGGGGTCGCCGAGGCCTGGCAGTCGCTGCGGTCGCTGACCAGCTACCACCAGGACCTCTACACCTTCCACGCGCACTTCCTGAACTGCAGCGAGCACACCTACCAGTCGCAGCCCCGGGGCTGGCTCCTGCTCAACCGGCCGGTCGGGGTCGCCGCCGACACCGGCATCGAGCCCGGCACCCGGGGTTGCCAGGCACCGCAGGGCAGCAGCTGCCTGCGCCAGGTGCTGCTGCTGGGCACGCCCGTCCTGTGGTGGGGCGGCATCGTCGCGCTGCTCTTCGCCATGGTGATGTGGGTCGGTGCCCGGGACTGGCGCTTCGGCCTCACCGTCGTCGGGGCCGCGTCGACCTGGCTGCCGTGGCTGCAGTACGACGACCGGCCGATCTTCCTGTTCTACGCGATGCCGATCCTGCCGTTCATGATCCTCGCGATCACGCTGGCCATCGGCAGGCTCGTCGGCCCCTCCTCCCACCCCTCGCCCCGTCGCACGACGGGCGTGGTGCTGGCCGGCTCGTTCGTCGTGCTGGTGCTGATCAACTTCGCGTGGTTCTGGCCGATCTACACCCACGAGCTGCTCACCCGGGCCGAGTGGCTCGACCGGATCTGGTTCACCCGCTGGATCTAGGGCCCCAGCGCCCCGGCCCCCAACCCGGCCGCCGCTAGTCTCGGACCATGACCTCGTGGCGCCCCGGCTGGGGAGACTTCCCCCAGCCCCTGCTGGACTTCTGGACCGAGCGCCACCTGTGCACGCTGACGACGCTGCGCCCCGACGGCCGGCTCCACGTGGTGCCGGTGGGCGTCGCGCTCGACCACGAGGAGCAGTGCGCCTGGGTCATCACCAGCGCCACGTCGCGCAAGGCGCTCAACCTGCTCGAGCGGGGGCAGGTGGCCGCGTGCGCGGTCGACGGGGCCCGGTGGTCGACGCTGGAGGGTCACGGGGTCGTCGTCGACGACGCGGCCTCGGTGGCGCGGGCGTGCGAGCGCTACGCCTCGCGCTACCGCGTGCCGCGGGAGAACCCGACGCGCGTGGCGATCCGCATCGACGTGGACCGCTTCGTGGGCTCGACCGGGCTCTTCTCAGCCGGCCTGGGCTGACTCGTCCCGAGGCGCCTCGTCGAGGCAGGAGTCGGCGTAGGCGACCAGGTCGCGGGCGTTGAAGTGGGACGGGTCGTCGTGGAAGCCCTCGACGATCAGCTGCGTCACGTCGGCACCGCGCTCGCGCAGCCCCGACGACAGCGGCCCGGCGTTCTCCTTGAAGATCACCCACTGGTCGCCGCGCGAGGCGACGATGCGGTAGCGGACGCTGACCGGCAGGGACTCCACGTTGGCCACGGGATTGCGGTCGGGCGGCACCTGGCCGGCGAAGGCCTTGTAGATGAAGCCCGGGCCACCGGGCACCTCGTCCATCTCGGTGAGCGCGATGGCCGGCTTCACGCCGTACCAGCAGTTGGGGGCCTTGACGCCGTGGATGAGGGCGTTGAGCGAGACCGAGCCACCCATGGAGCCCGAGACCCACAGGGTGACCGGGAGGCCGGTCCTCTCCTCGGCCCAGTCGACCAGCAGCTCCGCGTCGCGGGTCGAGGCCGGGTTGCCCCAGGACTGGGCGTGGAAGTTGGACGAGGCGATGGCGTAGCCCTCGCGACGCAGCGCGTCGAGCCACGGGCCGTCGATGCGGTCGTTGACGTTGCCGCCCTGGCCGTGGAACCAGACCACGAGGCCCTTGGGCTCGATGCCCTCACCGGGCGTGGTCAGGCGGACCTCCTCGCCGGCGAGGCTGCCCCGGAGGGTCTCGCTGGGCGGCTGGCCCGTGGACCCGGTCGTCAGCAGGACCGCCACGAGGGCGAGCGCGATCACGAACGCACTGCGCATCGGCCATCACCCCCACTCGTGCCGGGCCGGTGACCAGAATATCCGGCCCGTCCGACACTGCGGCAATCCTGGTCGATCTGCGGGCCACACGCGCGGTCCAGACCGGTGATTGAGACCGTCGGTAACGGGCACCGTGGGCTCATGACCCGCCTGCTCACGATCGTGCCGAGCCGCCTGCTGATGCGTCGCTCGTGCCGCACCTGCCGCACCGTCCCGGTCGAGCGACCCGGCATGGTCTGCTCGCCGCAGTGCTTCGAGGGCCGCGGCCGCTGAGCCGTGGCCCGCGGTGCGGTCGCTGCTCACGCAGCCGGCAGGTCGAAGGCGAAGGTCGTGCCGCTCGAGTGTCCCTCCGGCGCTGACCTGCACGTGATCTCGCCACCATGGCGTTGCACGATGGTGCGGCAGATGGCCAGTCCCAGCCCTGTCCCGACATAGCTCGAGTCCTCGGCGTGCGCGCGGTGGAAGCGGTCGAAGATCGCCTCACGCTGCTGGGCCGGGACCCCGATGCCGTTGTCCGTCATCTCGACCACCACCCGGTCCCCGGCCCGGGTGCCGCTCACGACCACCCGCGGCACCGTGTCCGGTGCGACGTACTTGAGGGCGTTGCCGATCAGGTTGGACACCAGCTGGCGGACCAGGTCGACGTCGACGAGGACCGGTGGGATGGGTCCGACGCAGACCGAGGCAGATGCTCCCGACTCGCCCGCCACCTCCGTGACGAGGCCGTCGTCACCGCCCAACGTGCAGGCCACCGGCTCCATCCGGCCCCCGGCGGCAGTCGCCTGGAGCAGCAGGTCGGAGATGAGCTCCTCCATGCGGACCGTCGCGACGAGGGCTCGCTCCATGGCGCGACGCACCATGGGGGGCTGGCCCTGCGCCCCGACCTCACCGCCCTCGAGGTCGGGCACCAGCCCACCGAGCGCCACGTCCAACCACCCGTGCATGACGGTCAGGGGGCTGCGCAGGTCGTGGGCGACCACCTCAGCGAACTCGGTGAGCCGGTTGCTGTGGTCGCGTTCGTCGGTCACGTCTCGGTAGACCACCATCGCCGCCGTGGCCGCGCCCCCCTGATCCCCACCGGTCAGTGCCGAGGCCGTCACCGAGAGCACCCGCTGGCTGCCGTCACCCCGGCAGAGCACGAGGTCGTGCGCCGGGACCGTGCCCTCACGGAGAGCGCGCGCCGATGGATGCTCATCGGCAGGCAGCTCGGTGCCGTCCAGGCGCAGCACCTGGTAGTCGCGGGCCGACTCCCGGTAGCCCGTGGTGCTCGACGCCAGCAGTGACCGGGCGGCTGAGTTGGTCCGCACGAGCGTGCCCTGGTGGTCGATGACCACCAGCCCCTCGCTCATCGACTCGGTCATCGCGTCGAGGAGCTCAGCGCGCGCTGCCGTCTCCTGCTGGGAGTCACGCAGCTCGCGGACCAGCGAGACGCGCTGGTCGCGGCCCGTGGCCAGTGCCAGCACGGTGAGGAGCTGGGTCAGCAGGTAGGCCTGGGTCACGAGTGCCTGCGTCTCGACAGCACCCAGGTCCCCGAAGGGCCCCCTGCCCGCCAGTGTCGCCACCAGCGCCAACGCCCCGAAGCAGGCCGAGTGCAGCGCCGCGGCGAACGTCGGGAAACGCGTGGCGCTCCAGACACCGATGACGAGCGGCAGGAACGAGAGGGGCAGCCCCGACTGGAGGAAGACCGCGCCGTAGGCCGCGACCGAGACCGCGAGCAGCCCGATCAGCTCAGGGACACGCGAGCGTGGCACGAGCACCCATCGCCCCCTCGACCGAGACTCGCGGACCCACTCCCAGGCGAGGTGCCCGACGGCGCCCACGAGGAAGACACCGGCGAGGTTGCGCGCCCACCAGTCCAGGAGGACCAGCCCCTGCACAGGTGCGTCCGTCGCCGTGACCACGCCCGCGCCGATGACCGCGCCCACACCGGTGGCGACCAGGACCGCGGCACTGCCCCGCACCAGGACACCGGGCTCGTGCACGCTCACGGACCCGCCCGCTCCGAGGATGCCCGGGCACCAGCGCCGCAGCAGCGTCACCATCAGCAGTGTCTGGACGAATCCCGCGACCACCAACGCGGCCGTCACTCCTGGTGCGGCACCGCTGACGGTCGAGAGCACGCCGCGGGTGACGGCCATGGCGGCGAGGCAGAGCACGGCTCCACGCGTCGTCTCCTGGGACATCAGCCACAGGAGTGCCAGGCCCGCCGCGGGCGCGACCAAGCCCACGGACGACGCATCGGCAGCGGTGGACCGGCTCAGCAGCACCAGGAGTGCGAAGGCCGCCCACCAGACCGCGAAGGCGCCGGCTTGGCTCCGGCCACCCGAGATCCCTGTCATGCGGAGCCTTCCGTGGCCGTGCGTGCGTCCCGGACGAGCTGACCGGCACGCCGCGCGAGCTCGGCCGCACGACCCAGCGCAGCCTCGCGGTCGTTGCCCGGAGCGGCCGCGGTGTGGACCGCCACCTGGAGCGCCGCGACGGCCGCCTCGAGCTCGGCCAAGGTGGACCTCGAGCCGGGCCCACCGACCGGCGAGGGCACGACCGCAGCCGTGGCAGTAGCGATCCAGCGGTAGCCGACCCCGCTCTCGGTCCGCACGAAGTGCGGCTCCTTGACGTCGTCGTGGAGCTTGCTGCGCAACGAGCGCATGTGGACCCTCAACGAGGTCTGGGTCTCGGCTCCGTGGGTGGCGTCCCACACCTGCGTGACCAGCCAGCGGTGCGTCAGCAGCCGACCGGGATGTCGCGTGAGCGCCTCCAGCAGTCGCCACTCGATGGAGGTGAGACGTTCCTCCGTCCCGTCGAGGAGCAGTCGCTGGGTCTCGACGTCCACGCACACCGGCCCGAAGCAGCGGCGCAGACCGCCGTCGTCCTGGGACGTGGCGGCCCGTCTCGCGACCGCTCTCAGACGCGCTGCCAGCTCGCGGGGCTCGAACGGCTTCTGGAGGAAGTCGTCAGCACCGGCGTCCAGCGCGTCGGCACGACTGCCACGGCGGCTCGTCCCGCTCAGGACCAGCAGCGGAGCCGCACTCCAGCTGCGGATCTCCCTGATGACGTCGATCCCGGACATGTCGGGCAGCCCGAGGTCCAGCAGGACGAGGTCGGGTTCCTGGCGACGCGCCAGGTCCAGCCCCTGGGCGCCGGTCGACGCGAACAGCGCGTGGTAGCCGAAGTGCACCAGGAGCTCCTCGAGGAGGAGGTTGATCTCCTTGTCGTCCTCGATCACCAGCACCGTCGGCATGGGCTCACGTTATGGTGCCGAGCGCTGGAAGGTAAACACATCGGTCCTTTACGGGTCCTTCACGTGTCGCACCGCCAACGGCTGCGCCAGGCGGCGCCCTGCCCCCAACCTGGTGACATGGCCGCCATCCTCGTCGCCGACGACGACCCCGACATCCGCGAGATCGTCGCGCTCATCCTCGAGGTGGCCGGCCACGAGGTCAGCACCGTCGCTGACGGGCCTGCCGCCGTCGCAGCGATCAGGCACCAGGCCTACGACCTGGTCGTCCTCGACAACACGATGCCCGTGATGTCCGGCCTCGAGGTCCTCCGCATCTGCCAGGACCTCGAGCCCTGCCGCCGCCCGATCTTCCTGATGCTCTCGGCGCTCAACGGCCGCCGCGACGTGCGGGCAGCGTTGGACGCCGGCGCCGACTCCTTCCTGCCGAAGCCGTTCGAGGGCCATCGGTTGGTCACGTGCATCCACGACCTCCTGGAGGCAGGCCGCCTCGAGCAGCCCGCGGGCTGCTGAGCATCAGGAAGGCGCGACGGCCCCTGCGTCGAGCGCCAGCGCCTCGACGAGCCTCAGTGCCCACTCCAGCGTCGCCGGGTCCTCGGGAAGGTGGCTCTGCTCGAAGCCGACCAGGAGGTACATGCCGGCCTTGGCGAGCCTCGCGGACAGGTGCGGGTCACCGGTCACCGCCAGGAAGGCGGCACTGACCGCCTCGAGGCGCTCCTGGTCGACCTGGGCGACGACCCGGCCGACGTCGGCGTCGATCCCGCCCCAGACCCGGATGGCGGCCTCGGCACGGTGCGGGAGGGCCATCGCCGCCGCCACGAGGTCGTCGAGCCGGTGCAGGTCGTCGGGCTGGCTGGCCGCGAGCCTCGCCACGCGCAGCGTGCCGTCCTCACGCCAGAAGTCGAGCAGCTGGTCGGTGAACTCCTTCCAGCTGCTGAAGGAGTGGTAGAACGCGCCGGTCGTCAGCCCCATCCGCCGGCACAGGGCGCGGACCTTGAGGGCGCCGTAGCCCTCGTCGGCGAGGACGTCGAGCGCGGCGTCGTAGAACTTGCCCTCGGTGGAGGTCCGGGGCATCCGGTCGGTCGTCATCGGCTCCTCCTCGGTCGGGCACGGGACGGGCGGTCGCGACCCCATCATCTCCACAGGAGCCCGGGAGATGGTGAACAACCCCGGCGATCACCCCCGCAGCCGGGCGTTGAGCCGGGCCGCCTGCCGGGTCAGGTGGTCGCGCTCGGCGAGGTCGTGCGCGTGCAGCGCGGCATCGGCGTAGAGCCGGGCGGCCAGGGCGAGGTCGCCGTCGCGCTCGTGGAGGTACGCCGCCACGGCGGTGTGGCGGGGCACCTCGGTCCCCACGCCCGCGAGGGCGGCCAGCCCGGCGCGGGGGCCGTCGGCCTCACCGACCGCGACCGCGCGGTTGAGCCGGACGACGGGGCTGTCGGTGAGCCGCACGAGCTCGTCGTACCACTCGACGACCTGCACCCAGTCGGTCTCCTCGGCGGCGGGCGCGTCGGCGTGCAGCGCCGCGATCGCGGCCTGCGCCTGGAACTCCCCCAGTCGGTTGCGGGCGAGGGCGGCCTGCAGGATCGTGATGCCCTCGGCGATCGCGGCTGTGTCCCACCGGCTGCGATCCTGCTCGGCGAGCGGGACCAGGCTGCCGTCGGGAGCGGTCCTGGCGGGCCGGCGCGCGTGGTGGAGCAGCATCAGCGCGAGCAGGCCGGAGACCTCGGGGTGCTCCACGATCGCCGCGAGCTGCCGGGTCAGCCGGATCGCCTCGACCGCGAGGTCGACATCGCCGGAGTAGCCCTCGTTGAAGACCAGGTAGAGCACCCGCAGGACGGTCGCGACGTCACCGGGCTCGTCGAGCCGCACCGCGGCGACCGTGCGCTTGGCGCGGCTGATCCGCTGCGCCATCGTCGCCTCGGGCACCAGGTAGGCCTGCGCCACCTGCCTCGTCGTGAGCCCGCCGACGGCGCGCAGGGTGAGCGCGACCGCGGAGGACGGCGTCAGGGAAGGGTGCGCACAGAGGAAGTAGAGCTGGAGCGTGTCGTCCAGCTCGTGCGTCGGTCCGGGAGTCGGCTCCTCCTCGACCCGCTCCTCGCGCCGACGACGGGCGACCTCCGACCGGCTCGCGTCGAGGAAGCGGCGCCACGCGACCGTGACCAGCCACGCCTTGGGATCCCGTGGCGGGTCGTCGGGCCAGGTCCGCCACGCCTCGACCAGGGCCTCCTGCACGGCGTCCTCGGCCGTCGCGAAGTCGGCCCCACGGCGGACGAGGATCCCGATCACGGCCGGCGTGAGGCCGCGCAGCAGGACCTCGTCCACCTGATGGGTCACAGCACGCTCAGTCGGTGATGGTGGGCGGCTCGGTCAGGAAGGGACGCAGCTCGAGCCACTCGTGGATCGGCCTGCCGCCGGCCCCGGGGGCCGCCGAGAGCTCACCCGCGAGCTCGAGCGCGCGGTCGTAGGTGTCGACGTCGATGACCATCCACCCCGCGATCAGGTCCTTGGTCTCGGCGAACGGGCCGTCGGTGATCGGCGGGCGCCCCTCGCCGTCGTAGCGGACGAACGTGCCCTCGGGCGACAACGCCTGCCCGTCGACGTACTCGCCGGTGCCCTCGAGCCGGGTGGCGAAGTCGTTCATGTACTGGATGTGGTCGGTGATCTCGTCCTGGGTCCACTGGTCCATCGGGACGTCGTTGACCCCGGTCGGAGCCCCTCGGTAGTGCTTGAGCAGCAGGTACTTGGCCATCGTGTTCCTCCTCGTCGGTGCGACCCATCCTGGTCGCTGTCACCTCTGGGACGGAACCGGGCGGCGCTTCTCGACACCGAGACCCGTCCTCACCGCGATGACCAGGCAGATCTGTCCGAAGGGACCATGTCCCCACCCGGGGTCGTCCCTAGGCTGGAGGTCCGTGCGCGGGAGGGAGTGGACCATGAGCGTGCCTGCGCTGAGCCTGGTGGACTCCGAAGCACTCCCCCCCGCCCCATCCGCACCGTCGCTGCCGGCGATGAGCCGCCTCGTGCAGGCAGTCCGCGACCTCGCGGCCGCGCGCGACCTCGAGCGCATCGTCGAGATCGTCCGTCACGCGGCACGGGAGCTGGTCGACGCCGACGGTGCGACGTTCGTGCTGCGCGACGCGGGCCAGTGCTTCTACGTCGACGAGGACGCCATCCAGCCCCTGTGGCGTGGACAGCGTTTTCCTCTCCAGGCCTGCATCAGCGGTTGGGCGATGCTGAACGGCGAGCAGGTCGTCATCCCCGACATCTACCTCGACGACCGGATCCCTCACGTCGCCTACCGACCCACGTTCGTGCGGAGCCTGGTGATGACGCCGATCCGCACGGCGGAGCCCGTGGGGTCGATCGGCACCTACTGGGCCGACGAGCACGAAGCCACCCCCGCCGAGCGGGAGCTGCTGCTGGCGCTGGCCGACAGCACCTCGGTCGCCATGGAGAGCATCCGGCTCCTCGACGAGCTCGAGGGCCGGGTCGCCGAGCGGACCCGCGAGCTCGAGGCCACCAACCGCGACCTCGCGGCGTTCGCGCACGTGGCGGCTCACGACCTCAAGGCACCCCTGGCGACCATCTCGGGCTATGCCGAGCTGATCGCCGACATGGAGGCTGCCTCCCTGAGTGCCGAGGGCACCAGCGCGCTGGGCGCCGTCCGACGCCAGGCCACCAGGATGTCCGACCTCATCGATGCGGTGCTCGCCTACAGCACCGCGACGACCACGGCGCTCGAGCTGGAGGTGGTCGACCTGGGCGAGGTCACCGCCAGCGTCCTGCGCGACCTCGAGGAGCTGATCGTCGCTCGCGGGGCGGAGGTCGAGGTGGGAGACCTGCCGTCGATGCGCGGCTGCGCCGCACTCCTGGAGCGGGTGGTCCAGAACCTGGTGGTCAACGCGATCAACTACGGCGACTCCGACGCACCGGTCGTGCACGTCGACGGCAAGGTCGTGGACGGGGCCGTCCGGTTGACCATCAGCGACAACGGCCTGGGGGTCGCTCCGGAGGAGCGCGAGACCATCTTCGACATGTTCATGCGTGGCCGGGCGGGCTCGCTCCAGCAGGGCTCGGGCATCGGGCTCGCCTTCGCGCGTCGGGTGGTCGCCCGACACGGTGGGACCCTGACGGTTTCCTCCGCCGAGGGTGGAGGCGCCTGCTTCACCCTGGAGCTGCCCGACTCGTCAGCGCAGCCGGGCTGAGAGGTCGATCCGCCCGATCGGCGACGGCGCGGCGTCACGCACGCGCCGGGCACGAGAAAGGCCCGCCACCGGCGTCTCTGCCGGTGACGGGCCTTCTCTGGTGGTGGAGCTGAGGGGATTCGAACCCCTGACCTTCTCATTGCGAACGAGACGCGCTACCAACTGCGCCACAGCCCCATCACGACGTCGGGGTGACCGACGTCGCGGGTCGAAACGTTAGCACCAGCCGTGCGGGCCGGCCGAATCGGTCAGGACCCGGTCGCCCGACGCGTTTCGTCGTCCTTGCGCGCAGCCTTGGCGGCACGCTCGGCCTCCTCGGCCCCACGGGCGAGAGCGCTGTCGATCTCTGTGCGGCCCGAGGTCCAGACGCCGGTGGAGTCGAGGTCGATGGTGCGGACCGTGCGGCGGGTGGCCGGCTCCTTCGTCACGTACGTCGGGAGGGTCACCGGCACCAGGTCCCAGGCGTCCGGGTCACGGGGGCGCTCGACCGCCACCGTCTCCTCGACGACCGCCACGATCTCCTCGGTGACCGGATCGTCGAGGTCGGTCGGCTCCTCGACCAGGAGGGGCAGCCGGCCCGCAGGGGCACCAGCACGCTCGCGCTTGACCATCAGTCGGCACGCGACCAACCAGGCGACGAACAGGCCCGCGGGGACGGCGAGGGAGGGCCAGGCGACGACGGACGTGGCCGCGAGGATCGCGACCACGACGGTGGCGACCAGGATCAGCGAGACGACCCGCAGGCGACGCTTGGCGGCACGGCGTGCGGCCTCGCGACGGGCGCGGAGCTGGACGGGGGTGGGCGGTGCAGCCGGCGCGGCCGGAGCGGCCGTGGTCGCGACGGCCACGCTCGTCGACTCCGCGGCGGCAGCGGGCTTGCCCGGCACGACGAGCCGGGCGCTGCTGCGGCTGGTCGGCTCGCGACGGGCGAGCACGCGCATCGTGTGGGAGAAGCGGTCCACCGAGCGGGTGCGGGCCACCTCCTCGTGGTGCTTGAGCGCCTTGGGGACGAGATAGACGGCCCACGCCACTGCCAGGGCTACGAAGATGAGTGCGCTCAGGTCCACGGGACTGAGGTTAGGTTCGCTACCCCGATCTGGGGCGGATGTCTAGTGGTGTGTCGCAAATTGCTCGTGGTGCTGGTGTGATTTCTGGGTCCGCGCTCAGGTCCCGGCGTCCAGCCGCGCGACCATCCCCCCGGGACACTCCTCGACGGTGACGGCGTAGATCCGGTGGTCGCGCCACGCGCCGTCGATGTGCAGGAACCGCGGGGCGTAGCCGACCTCGTGCAGGCCGAGCTTCTCCACGACCCGCAGGGAGTTGGAGTTCTCCGGGCGGATCGCGATCTCGATGCGGTGCAGCCCGGCGGTGGTGAAGCAGTGGTCGATCGCCATCGCGACGGCCCGCGGCATGACCCCGCGGCCGGCGACGTCGCGGTCGAGCCAGTAGCCGATCGAGGCGAACTGCGCCGAGCCGCGCACGATGTTGTTGACCGTCAGCTGCCCCGCGAAGCGGCCGTCGACGTCCACGGCGAAGGGGTAGGTCGTGCCCCGGTCGGCCTGGTGGCGCAGGCGCCTCACGAGCGCGCGGAACGTCGTGGCGCGCGCGTTCGTGCCGGGGGGCACCGTGGCGTCCCACGGCAGCAGCCACGCGGCGTTGCGCTGGCGGGCCGAGCGCCAGGCGTGGACGTCACGCCGGGCCAGCGGCCGCAGCGTGACGACCGGCGAGGTGCCGGAGGAGAGGCGGACCGGCCATGCCTTAATGGTCGCTCCCGACGATCTGCTCGACCGCGTGCACCAGGACCGGACGCAGCACCTCGAGACCGTCCTTCACGCCCCCGCGCGAGCCGGGCAGGTTGACCACCAGCGTGCTCCCGGCGACGCCGGCCAGGCCGCGCGACAGCATCGCGGTGGGGATGCCCGCCGCGACGCCGTAGGACCGGATCGCGTCGGCGATGCCCGGCACCTCGCGGTCGAGCAGCGGCCGGGTCGCCTCGGGCGTGCGGTCGGTCGGGGTGAGGCCGGTGCCACCGGTCGTCAGCACGGCCCGCGCACCCGCCGCGATCGCGGCCGCGATGGCTTCGCCCACCGGCTCCCCGTCCGGTACGACGACGGGCGTGCCGACCACGAAGCCGAGCTCGGCCAGGAACGACACGATCAGCGGGCCGGTCGTGTCCTCGTAGACACCGGCAGCAGCGCGGTTGGACGCGACGACGACGGCGGCGGGAAGTCCCTCGGCACCTGAGGTCATCGCGACCAGTCCCCCGACTTGCCCCCGGTCTTGGTCTCGACGCGCACGTCGGTGATCACGGCGGCCTTGTCGACCGCCTTGACCATGTCGATGACGGTGAGCGCGGCGACCGAGACGGCCGTCAGCGCCTCCATCTCCACACCGGTGCGGTCGGTCGTGCGCACGGTCGCGAGGATCTCGACGGCGTCGTCGGTGACGCTCAGGTCGACCGACACCGCCGACAGCGCGAGCGGGTGGCACAGCGGGATGAGCGCGGGCGTCTGCTTGGCGCCCATGATGCCCGCGAGCCGCGCGACGGCGAGGGTGTCGCCCTTGGGCACGCCCTCCCCCCGCAGCAGCGCGATCACCTCGGCCGACAGCAGCACGCGACCCGACGCGCGTGCCTCGCGCGCCGTGACGTCCTTGGCGGAGACGTCGACCATGCGGGCGGCTCCGCTCGCGTCGACGTGCGTCAGCCCGCCCTGTCCCCCGGCGTCAGCCATCGGTCGCTCCTCTGTCCAGCACCACGACCTGCACCTGCGCCCCGTCGACGACCTCGGTGAGCTCCTCGGGCACGACGATCAACGCGTTGGAGGCGGCGAGGTCACCCACGAGGTGCGACCCGGAGCCGCCGACCGCCTTGACCGTGACGGTGGCGCCGGACTCGTCGCGGGAGAAACGGCCGCGGAGGAACTGGCGCTTGCCCGACAGCGACGACACGCCACCCTCGAGCGTCGCGGTGACGGTCGGCTCGACGATCGGCTGCAGGCCCATCAGGGTGCGCATGGCCGGGCGGACGAACAGCTCGAAGGAGATGTACGACGACACGGGGTTGCCCGGCAGCGTGAAGATCGGGACCTGCCGCTCACCGACGACCCCGAAGCCCTGCGGCTTGCCCGGCTGCATCGCCACGCCACCGAACCAGACGGTGCCGAGCGTGCGCAGCGCGGCCTTGACGACGTCGAAGTCGCCCTGCGAGACCCCGCCCGACGTCACGACCAGGTCCGCGCCCTCGAGCTGCTCGTGCAGCAGGGCGAGGAACGCGTCCTGGTCGTCGGGCACGATGCCGACCCGGCGGGCGACCCCGCCGGCGCGGTCGACCGAGGCGGCGAGCAGGTAGGAGTTGCCGTCGTAGATCGAGTCGGCGCCCAGCTCCTCGCCCGGCGAGCGCAGCTCGGAGCCGGTCGAGAGGATGACGACGACGGGTCGCGGCCGCACCCGGACCGTCGGGCGACCGACGGAGGCCAGGAGGCCGAGGTGGCGCGGACCCAGCGGGGTGCCTGCCGAGATCAGGTGGTCGCCCTCGCGGACGTCACCGCCCGCGCGGCGGATGTGCTGGCCCAGGGCGGGAGCCTGGGTGATCCGCACGACGTCGGCACCACGGTCGGTCCACTCGTAGGGCACGACCGCGTCGGCACCCTCCGGCAGGGGCGCGCCGGTCATGATCTTGGCGACCGCGCCGGGAGCGATCCCCGCGGGACCGGCCCTGCCGGCACCGATCTCGCCGACCACGGGCAGCTCCACGGGCGCGTCCTCGGCGGCGGCCAGGACGTCCTCACGGCGCACGGCATAGCCGTCCATCGCGGAGTTGTCGAAGCGCGGCAGGGAGAGGGGGGCGGTGACGTCCTCGACGCAGACCAGGCCGAGCGCGTCCAGCAGCGCGACGTCGGCTGGCTCCGCGGGGACGAGGTCGGCGAGGACCTTGGCGCGGAAGTCGTCGACCGACAGGAGGGCGTCAGCCATCCGTCGGGCCGCCCAGCACCGTCGCCGGCGCGACCCGCTGCGCAGAGGTGGCGTCGAGCGCGACGTCGCCGACGATCTGCACGCCCTTGCCGAAGGTCCAGTCACCCTCGACCTTGAGCGAGGTGGCCTCGCGCATCGAGGGCGCACCCTCGGGGAAGCGCTTGTCGAACTCGCCGACCAGTTTGTAGTGGTCGGTGTCGAGGTCGACGAACGGCAGGTCGCTGGCGACCTGGTCGAGCACGAAGTCGGCGCCGATCTCGTAGACGTCGGAGCGCAGCACCAGCAGGTCGTTGGTCGTCTTGACCGGCACGAAACGGTCGCGCCCGACCTCGATCAGCTGCGAGCCCTCGAAGACCTCGATCGCCGCGCCCATGGCGGTCTCGATCTGGATCACCTCGGGGGTCGAGGAGTCGCCGGGGTCGACGTTCTTGACGTTGCGGATCAGCGGCAGGCCGAGGATGCCCTGGCGGACGTCCAGGGCCTCCTTCATCGCGACCAGGTCGAACCACAGGTTGTTGGTCGAGGTGAAGCGGTGGCGGTCGAGGTCGGCCAGGGAGGCGGCGTCGCCGGGAGGCGTCTGGGCGGTCTCGCGCAGCACGATGCGGCCGTCGTTCTTGCGACGGGCGAAGTGGCCGCCCTTGCGGTCGGAGGCGGTGCGACGCACGGCCTCGATCGCGAACGGCGCACCCGAGGTGGCGAACCAGCCGGCGACGCGCGCGTCGGGCACGGCGCCGAGGTTGTCGGAATTGGACACGAAGACGTAGCGGAAGCCGCGCTCGATGAGCAGGTCGAGCAGGCCGGTGCCGCGCAGCGCGGTGTAGAGGTCGCCGTGCCCGGGCGGACACCACTCGAGGTCGGGGTCCTTGGGATAGGACACCGGTGAGAGGTCCTTCTTCAGCAGCTTGGGCTCCTTGTTCTGCAGGAACTCCAGCGGCAGGCCCTCGACCTGCAGCGCGTCGTAGCGACCGAGGGCGGCCAGGGTGTCCGCAGAGGTGCGGAAGGAGTTCATGAAGATCAGCGGCAGCGTGGCGTCGTAGTGCTCACGCAGGTGCAGGACCTGGCGGGCGATGATGTCGAGGAAGGACAGCCCGCGACGCACGCACAGCAGCGACTTGGCGCGGTCCATGCCCATCGACGTGCCGAGACCGCCGTTGAGCTTGATGACGGCGGTGGCGCGCACGGCCGCGGCGGCGTCCTCGTCGGACACCTGCACGTCGGTCAGGGCCGGCATGTCGACGGGGTCGATCGACGTCTCCGGGATCATCCCGGTCTCGCCGTGCTCGAGGAGCCGGAAGTAGTGGGCGAAGGTCTCGATCGCGACCTCGTCCACCCCCGCGTCGAGCATCTTGTCGCGCGCCTTGTTCAGTCCAGCACTACCCATGCCACCGATCGTAGGCTTGACCGGTGCCCCCGTCGCAACCCAGCCCAGGTCCGATGGCCAAGGCCGCGTTGCGCGACCAGCTGCTCACCGCCCGTCGACGACGCCCCGTGGTCGAGATCGGCCAGTCGGCACAGGCGATCTGCGCCCACCTCCTCGCCGCCGATCCCGTACGACGAGCCGCCAGCGTCGCGGCGTACGTCTCGGTCGGCACGGAGCCCGGCACCGCTCCCCTGCTGGACGCGCTGGTGGCGGCCGGCACACGGGTCCTCCTGCCGGTGCTGCTCGCAGATGGCGACCTCGACTGGGCGGCCTACGCAGGAGCGGGGTCGCTGGCCGCAGCCCGGCTCGGCCTGCTGGAGCCCACCGGGCCCCGGCTCGGTGTCGACGCGATCGCCACACCCGACGTCGTCCTGGTGCCGGGTCTCGCGGTCGACGACCGCGGGATGCGGATGGGGCGCGGCGGCGGGTCCTACGACCGGGCGCTGGCCCGGGTGCCGGTCGGGACGTTCACCTGCGTGCTGCTCTTCGACGACGAGGTCGGCCGCGACGTGCCCGTGGAGCCCCACGACAGGCCCGTCGCCGCGGCCGTCACGCCGAGCGGTCTGCGCGTCTTCTAGGTCGTGCGCAGGGACGTGCTCAGTCCTCCGGCGGCACCAGCAGCAGCGTGTCGGCCTCGGCGGCGAGGACGTCCTCGCGACTGAAGGCCCACGGCAGCGTCTCGCCCTCGGCCCACAGGTCGGTCTGGTCGGTGTAGTGCTCGCTGAAGGGGTGCCCGGAGACGCCGGTCAGGTTGATCCACCTCGAGTCGTCGAGGTCGGAGAGCGACACGATCATCCGCATCGACGGGGCCGCGGTCACGGCATAACCCTCCGCCGCGTCCCACGAGGTGGCGTCGACGGTGGCGCTGCCGCCACCGACCTCCCAGCCCTCCCGGTTGAAGAGCCGCTCGACCACGCCGATGCCCGACTCGCCCAGGGTGCTCGAGCGCAGGTCGAGGGTGTGCAGGGCGCCCCACGACCAGTCGCCGGCGTGCGGTGCGAGGAGGGAGGTCATGTCGTTGCGGGCAGCGAGCAGTGCCGCGCGGATGACGTCGTCGCGGGTCTCGACCTCCAGCTCGGTGGTGACGTCGTCCCACCACGGCGAGTTGGGCTCGGCGAGCAGGCGCTCCATGACCGCCATCCAGCGCTGACCCCCGTCGGGCCAGACGTCCTCGGGCAGGTCGTCGTGGAAGGTCAGCTCGAGCAGGTTGCGCCACGTGACGTTGTAGTAGGCCGCGGCGGCGCTGTCCGCGGGCTGGTCGAGGTCCCAGTCGTCGAGCAGCCGCTGACCATCGTCGTTGTAGCCGCGACGCAGCTCGACGTCGAGCAGGTAGGGCACCAGCGTCGCCGCCATGGGGTTGCGGTCGTCGAGCTGGAGCTCGGCCATCTCGGCCATCGACAGCTCGCCCTCCTCCTCGAGGAGCTCGCGGATCCGCTGCGAGCGGAAGCCGCGGTCCCAGTCGTCGGTGAGGAAGTAGGGGTAGTCGTCGTCGGCCACGACGGCCTGGTTGGCCGCGACGACGAAGCCCTCCTCGGGGTCGAGCACGGTGGGCAGCCCGTCGAAGGGCACGTGCTCCCCGGTCCAGTCGTTCTCCGAGCGCCATCCGGCCGACGGCAACAGGCCGTCGTTGCCGGACTTGCGGATCGGGATCGACCCGGGCGCCTGGTAGCCGATGTGGCCCGCGGGGTCGGCGTAGACGAGGTTCTGCGCCGGCACCGCGAAGTCCGCGGCGGCCGCGCGGAAGGAGTCCCAGTCGGTGGCGGCGTTGAGGCCGAGGATCGCGTCGGCCGTCGGCGACGGCGTGAGGGCCGTCCAGGCCAGGGACACGGCGTGCTCCTCCCCGGGCGCGAGGTCGGCCGGACGCGACAGCGGCGCGACCTCGCCCACCTCGGCGAGCTGGTCGTCGACGTCGGAGAGGATCGGGCCGTGCGCGGTGGCGCGGATCGTGACCTCCACGTCGTCGCCGCCGGCCACCTCGATGGTCTCGGTGCGCACGGTCAGCGGGCGGTCGCGGCCGTCGTGGCGCCACGTGTCGCCGGTGATGCGCTCGACGTAGAGGTCGGTCACGTCGGGGCCGAGGTTGGTGAAGCCCCACGCGATGTCGGCGTTGTGCCCGATGATCACGCCCGGCACGCCGGAGAAGGTGAAGCCCGCGACGTCGATGGGGCACGCCGCCGTGATCTCGCGGCAGTGCAGGCCCATCTGCATCCACACGCCCGGCATCCCGATGCCGAGGTGGGGGTCGTTGGCGAGCATCGGCTCGCCGGTCGAGGTGTGGTCACCGTCGACGACCCAGGAGTTGCTCCCGATGCCGTCGCCGCGCCCCAGCCAGGCCGGCAGCCGCTCGAGACCCTCGCGCAGCGACGCCAGCGGCGCCACCTGGTCGGCGGTGAAGGCGGGGCGTCGTGGGTTGCGGGTGCCACCGGTGGTGGCGTCCTGCTCGAAGACCCCGTCCACGACGGCGCCCTGGTCCACGATCGGCGCCTGGTCCTCGGCGTCGTAGGCCGGGTAGAGCTCCATGGCCCGGTCGGCTCCGACGGCGTCGGTCGTCAGGACCCGGTCGATCTCCTCGCCCATGTTGCCGCGCAGGTCCCAGGCCATCGCCTTGAGCCAGGCGAGCGAGTCGACGGCCGTCCAGTCCTCGGGGACGTAGCCCAGTCCACCGGCGTTGAGCACGGTGTACTCCAGCGCGATCTCCGACGGGGAGTGCTCGGCGAGGTAGGCGTTGACCCCGTCGGCGTAGGACTCCAGCGCGGCGCGGGTGTCGGGCTCGATCAGCGCCAGCTCGCGCTCGGCGACCCGGCGCCAGCCCATCGTGCGCACGTAGAGGTCGGTCTCGAGGGCGTCCTCGCCGAACATCTCGGCCAGCCGCCCGGCCGTGGCGTGCCGACGCACGTCCATCTCGAAGAACCGCTCCTGGGCCTGCACGTAGCCCTGGGCGCGCATCAGGTCGTCCATGGTGTCGGCGTAGACCTGCGGGATGCCGTGCTCGTCGCGGACCACCTCGACGCCCGCCTCGAGGCCGGGCACCTCGATCGTGCCGGAGGTCTGGGGCAGCGGACGGCGCGCCAGCACGACGCCCGTGGCGAGGCCGGCGACGAGCACCAGGACCAGTCCGACGGCGACGTACGACGTCACGCGCAGGGCGCGCGGCAGCGACCGGAAGGTCTGCCACCGGGTGCGCTGGGCGCGCGGGGCTGGCTCGGGCGGCGCTGTGTCCTCGGTCATGGCGACACTCATTGTCGCCGTGCCCTAGAATTGGCAGTCGTCAGGGCGGAGTGCCAGAACGGGACCCCATGACCCCCTCCGCACCGACGCGCCACCTGAGGAGAACCGTGCCGACATACCAGTACGCCTGCACCGAGTGCGGGCACGACTTCGAGCAGTTCCAGAGCTTCAGCGACGACGCCCTCACGGAGTGCCCGCAGTGCCAGGGCAGGCTCCGCAAGGTCTTCAACGCCGTCGGCGTCGTCTTCAAGGGCTCGGGCTTCTACCGCACCGACAGCCGGTCGAGCTCGACCGCCTCCGAGCCGGCCGCCTCGTCCTCCTCGTCGTCCGGCGACAGCAGCTCCGCGACGTCGACCACGACCGAGACGAAGACGGAGAAGAAGGCCGACCCCAAGCCGTCGGCGCCGGCTCCTTCTGCCTCCTGACCCACCCGCACGCGCCCCGGCCCTGCCGGGGCCTGTGGAGAGCCGCT
>NZ_CALRWD010000046.1:0-34689 GCF_943371775.1 Nocardioides psychrotolerans | reverse complement strand
GTGGGAAGCGGTCTTGACCCGCACCTTCTCGGTGCTGTCGAGCCCGAGCGTGTGCAGCACCTTGAGGATGGTGATGAACTCGTCGCCGAGCCCGTACTTGAACGTCGCACGCTTGCAGTCGATCCAGCGCGGCATGAGGAGCACCTCCTCGTGCTCGACGTTGACGCACTCGACCGGGCCGATGCCCTCGGGGAAGTCGAAGACCTCCGGCTCGCTGAACGGCGCCGTCGTGTGCCAGTCCCCCGCCCCGGTGCCGTCCCCTGCCCAGATCACCGGCGGGTTGAGGCACTCCTCGATCGTGGTCCACATCGAGAAGGACGGCGCGAAGATCTCGTTGCCGTCGTCGTCGGTCACGACCAGGTTGGCGCCGTCGCGGGTGCCGAGCTCGTCGATCTCGCTGAAGAGGTGGTCGCTGGCGTAGCGCGCGAAGACGTCGGAGAGGCCGGGCTCGACGCCGATCCCGACGAGCGCGAGGCGGCCGGCCTCCTCCCAGTCGGCGGCGACCGCGAACTGCTCGTCGCCGAGCTTGACCCCGCACTTCTCGTGCGGCGACTCGGGGTGCGGCCGCGACAGGCTCATCGCCATGTCGAGGTAGTCGGCCCCAGCGGCGAAGGCCCCCTCGAAGACCGGCATGTCGAACACGGGGTCGACCGCGTTCATCACGTGGGTGATCCGGTGCTCGCGGCACAACGCGGTGACCGACGCCGCGTCGGAGGCGTCGACGCGCGCCTCGACGTAGCGCTCGTCGATGGCGGCCGCGGTGCGCGCCTTGGCCTCGTCGTAGTCGGCGACCACGATCGTCTCGAAGAAGTCGCGGCGGGCCGCGATCGCGGCGAAGGCCGACCCGACGCCGCCGGCGCCGACCAGGAGGATCCTCATGCGCTTTTCCATTTCTCTGAAGTCATCGTGAGCGTCGTGAGATCGGTGTGATGCCAAGGCGGACGCGCGAAGGTGGCCTGGGAGCGAAGCGGGCCGTCGAGCGCCGACAACGCCGGCAGCGCGCCGATATCGCGGCGCTCACTCGCCGATGTAGGACATGACGTGCTTAATGCGCGTGTAGTCCTCGAGGCCGTACATGGAGAGGTCCTTGCCGTAGCCGGACTGCTTGAAGCCGCCGTGGGGCATCTCGGAGACGAAGGGGATGTGGGTGTTGATCCACACGACACCGAAGTCGAGACGCTTGGACATGCGCATGGCGCGGGCGTGGTCCTTGGTCCAGACGCTGGAGGACAGGCCGTACTTGACGCCGTTGGCCCAGCGCAGGGCCTCGGCCTCGTCACCGAACTTCTGGACCGTGATGACCGGACCGAAGATCTCGTCCTGGACCTGCTCGTCGTCCTGCTTCAACCCGGAGATGACGGTGGGGGTGTAGAAGTAGCCGCGGTCGCCCTGGCGCGAGCCACCCGCCTCGAGGTTGGCGTGGTCGGGCAGCCGGTCGACCATGCCGGCGACCCGGGCGAGATGGTGCTCGTTGTTGAGGGCGCCGTAGAGGACGTCCTCGTCGTCGGGCATGCCGGTGCGGGTGGCCCTGGCCTGCTCGGCCAGCGCTGCCACGAAGTCGTCGTAGACCCCGGGCCCGGCGAGCACGCGCGTGGCGGCGGTGCAGTCCTGGCCGGCGTTGAAGTAGCCGGCCTCGGCGATCGCGGCGGCGGCCTTCTCGATGTCGGCGTCGTCGAAGACGATGACCGGCGCCTTGCCCCCGAGCTCGAGGTGGACCCGCTTGACGTCGGCAGCCGCAGCACCGGCGACCTCCATGCCGGCGCGGACCGAGCCGGTGATGGACACCATCTGCGGGGTCTTGTGCTCCACGAGCGCGCGACCGGTGTCGCGGTCACCGCAGACCACGTTGAGCACGCCCGGCGGCAGGAACTCCTGGCACAGCTCGGCCAGCAGCGTCGAGCTCGCGGGCGTGGTGTCGCTCGGCTTGAGGACGATCGTGTTGCCGGCGGCCAGGGCGGGCGCGATCTTCCAGATCATCATCATCAGCGGGTAGTTCCACGGCGTCACCTGGCCGACGACACCGATCGGCTCGCGGCGGATGAACGAGGTGTGGTCGGCGAGGTACTCACCGGCCGACTTGCCCTCGAGCACGCGGGCGGCACCGGCGAAGAAGCGGAAGTGGTCGGAGCTGGGCGGCAGCTCCTCGGAGGCGGTCAGGCCCAGCGGCTTGCCGGTGTCGCGGCTCTCCACGCGCACGATCTCGTCGGCGCGGGCGTCGATGGCGTCGGCGATGTGCAGCAGGGCGCGGGCCCGCTCCTGCGGCGTGGTCTCACCCCAGGCGTCGAACGCGGCATCCGCAGCGGCGTAGGCGCGGTCGACGTCCTCGGCCCGCGACATGGGGGCCTGCGCGTAGACCTCGCCGGTGCTCGGGTCGACGACGTCGTAGGTCTCGCCCGCCGAGGCGTCGACGAGCTCGCCGTTGACGATGTTCCTGAATGTCTGGTCAGCCATGTGGGGAGCCTAGTCAGAGGACGACGATATCTGTAGCCCTGAGGGACGACTTGATGCGGATTTCGTCGCCACTCCCCCGCAACACAAGGCAGATCAGTGGATCTGATGTCCGTCGACCCACGTGCTGACGACCCCGGCCGCCCCGATCTCGCCCGGCAGCCCGGCGAAGGGATCGCGGTCGAGCACGACGAGGTCGGCCACCGCACCGGGTCGCAGGACCCCGGCGTCGTCGCGGTGGTTCACCCACGCACTCCCGGAGGTGTAGGCGGCGAACGCCGTCTCGAGCGCGAGGGCCTGCTCGGGCAGGAAGGGCTGCTCCCCCGCCGGGCCGGTCTCGCCGTGGGCCGTGCGGTTGACCGCGACGTGCATCGCCTGGAGCGGGTCGGGCGTGCTGACCGGCCAGTCGCTGCCGGCGACGAGGCGGGCGCCGGCGCGGTGCAGGTCTCCGAAGGGGTACTGCCAGCGAGCCCGCTCCTCCCCCAGGAACGGCAGCGTCAGGTCGACCATCTGCTCGTCGAGGCAGGCCCACAGCATCTGCACATCGGCGGCGACGCCGAGGGCGGCGAAGCGCGCCACGTCGTCGGGATGGACCAGCTGGAGGTGGGCGATCTGGTGGCGGCGGTCATGGCCGGGGTCGAGGCCCTCGAAGGCGTCGAGCGCCTCCCGCACCCCGCGGTCGCCGATGCCGTGGACGTGCACCTGGAAGCCCTCCAGGTCGAGGCGGGCGACGTAGCGCCGCAGCCGCTCCGGGGGGACGAAGGAGGGGCCGGTGTTGGTCGTCGCGTGACCGCAGCGATCGAGGTAGGGCGCCGTCAGGGCGGCCGTGCCGTTCTCCGCCACCCCGTCCTGCATGACCTTGACGCTCGTGGCCCGGAAACGTCCGTGCGTGTAGAGCGCTCGCCGCTCGACCAGGTCGGCGACCTGTTCCTCGCCCCGGTCGCGGTCCCACCACAGGGCACCGACGACGTCGGCGGTCAGGTCACCGCGCTGCGCGGCGCGGAGGTACGTCGGGCCGGGGTCGTCCATCCCCGCGTAGGCGCCGACGATCGCGTCCTGCCAGCCCGTGACGCCGAGCGCATGGAGGTGGGCCTGTCCGGCCAGGAGCGCCCGGTAGTACTCCTCCTCGCTCGTGCGTGGTGTGTGGCGGGCGACGGCGTGCATGGCCCCCTCGTGCAGGGTGCCGGTCGGGTTGCCGTCGGAGTCGCGCTCGACGCGTCCGTGCGCCGGGTCGGGCGTGGTCGCGTCGATGCCGGCGATCTCGAGCGCCCGTGAGTTGACCCAGGCGCCGTGGTGGTCGCGGTTGGGCAGGAACACCGGCCGGTCGGGCACCACCCGGTCCAGGTCGGCCGCGGTCGGCGTGCCGCCGGGGAAGGCCGACATCGCCCAGCCGCCACCGAGGATCCACGGCAGCTCGGGGTGGGCGGCCGCGTAGGCGCCGATGTGCTCGAGGTAGGCCTCGCGACCGTCGAGCTCGGAGAGGTCGCAGCGGATCCGCTCGAGCCCGCCCTGCACCGCATGGACGTGCGCGTCGACGAAGCCCGGGGCGAGGAGGCCGCCGGCCAGGTCCACGACCCGTCCGCCGGGGAGCGTGTGGCCGCTCGGGTCACCCACGAGGACGTCCGCGATGCGCCCGTCCACGACGACGACCGCACCGGGACCGACGTACCGATGACCGTCGAAGAGGGTGCCGTTGCGGAAGACCGTGGTCGTCATGGCGCATGTCTACCAGGCGAAGCCGCGCGCCTTCACAACGAATTCCGTCGCTCAGGCCCCGCACTAACGACGGATCCACTTGCTCTTGGAGCACTTGACGGGGAGGATGACCGCATGACGTTGGACTACGACCACCTGCAGCGCGCGGCCAAGGACCACCTGTGGATGCACTTCACGCGCCACTCGACCTATGACCACTCCGACGTCCCCATCATCGTCAAGGGCGAGGGCGCCTACATCTGGGACGCCCAGGGCAAGAAGTACCTCGACGGTCTCGCCGGGCTCTTCGTGTCGCAGGTCGGTCACGGTCGCACTGAGCTCGCCGAGGCCGCCGCCAAGCAGGCCTCGGAGCTGGCCTTCCACCCGCTGTGGTCCTACGCCCACCCGACCGCGATCGAGCTCGCCGAGCGCGTCGCCGGCTATGCGCCGGGCGACCTCAACCGGGTGTTCTTCACCTCCGGCGGCGGCGAGGCCGTCGAGTCGGCGTGGAAGCTCGCGAAGAACTACTTCAAGCTCACCGGCAAGCCCATGAAGCACAAGGTCATCAGCCGCTCCATCGCCTACCACGGCACCACCGCGGGCGCCCTGTCGATCACCGGCCTGCCCGGCTTGAAGGCGCAGTTCGAGCCGCTGGTGCCCTCGACGTTCCGCGCGCCCAACACCAACTCCTACCGCGCCCACGAGATCACCGGCGGGTTCCTCGACGGGCACACCGACCCCGAGGCCTTCGGCCGCTGGGCCGCCGACCAGATCGAGGTCGCGATCGCCAACGAGGGCCCCGAGACCGTGGCCGCGGTGTTCCTCGAGCCCGTGCAGAACGCCGGCGGCTGCTTCCCACCCCCGCCGGGCTACTTCCAGCGCGTGCGCGAGATCTGCGACCGCCACGACGTGCTGCTGGTCTCCGACGAGGTCATCTGCGCCTTCGGCCGCCTCGGCCACATGTTCGGCGCCGAGCGCTACGGCTACCAGCCCGACATCATCACCTGCGCCAAGGGCATCACCTCGGGATATGCGCCACTGGGCGCGATGATCACGTCCGACCGGCTGATGGAGCCGTTCCTCCACGGGCACGAGTCCTTCGCCCACGGCTACACCTTCGGCGGCCACCCGGTCTCCACCGCGGTCGCGCTGGCCAACCTCGACATCTTCGAGCGCGAGGGTCTCCTCGAGCACGTGCGCGCCCACGAGGGTGCGTTCCGCTCGACGCTGGAGCGCCTCAAGGACCTGCCCATCGTCGGTGACGTCCGCGGCGACGGCTACTTCTACGGCATCGAGCTCGTCAAGGACCGCGACACCCGCGAGACCTTCAACGAGGAGGAGTCCGAGAAGCTCCTGCGCGGCTTCCTCTCCAAGGCGCTCTACGACGAGGGGCTCTACTGCCGCGCCGACGACCGCGGCGACCCGGTCATCCAGCTCTCTCCCCCGCTGATCTGCGGGCAGGAGGAGTTCGACGAGATCGAGCACATCCTGCGCGTCGTCCTCGACAAGGCGTCCACGCTGCTCTGACGCCGAGTCGGCGCGATGTTGCAGCCCGTACGCCGAGTCGGCGCGATGTTGCAGCACCTCAGGCATTCGTCCTGAGGCGGTCGTCCACAGGCACAGATCCGGTCGGATTGCACCGAGCGTGGCCCGGGCAGACCGCCCCGCATGGATCCGCACCCCACCCTGACGATCCTGCCCACCCGCCCGTTCACCATCGCTGAAGCCGACGACTCGGGCGTCGACCGCACGCAGCTGTCGCGCCTGACCGCTGACGGGCAGCTCAGACGGATGCTCAACGGCGTCTACGTGCCGGCGCACGTCGCAGACTCGATCGTGCTGCGCTGTGAGGCATTGAGCCTGGTTGTCCCGGCCGACGTCTTCATCTGCGACCGGACAGCGGCGTGGCTGCACGGGGCGACCGGCGCACTCGCGCCCGGGGAGCACCTGGGCGTGCCGCTCATCTCGATGTTCCGCGCGAGCGACGCCGGCCGGTTGAGGAACCCGGTCGCGGCCAGCGGCGAGCGCCGCATCCGCCCGTCGGACGTCATGGAGCTGCACGGGCTGCGCGTCACGACTCCGCTGCGCACCGCCCTCGACCTAGGGCGCCTGCAGCGCACCGCCGACCTGAGGCTCGCGGGCATGGATGCGATGTTGCGGCTCGGTCTCTTCACGCACGACGAGCTCCTCGCCGAGGTGCGGCGCTTCGACCGTCAGCGGGGCGTCGTCCTCTTGCGCGAGCTTGCCCTGCGAGCCGACGGTGGTGCAGCGTCGTTCGGGGAGTCCGCACTGAGGAACCGGTGGTGGGACGCGGGGCTGCCGCGGCCGCAGACCCAGATCCCCGTCGAGGTCGACGGCGTCGCGTGGTTCTTCCTCGACATGGGTCTCGAGGAGTGGCTGTTGGCGGCGGAGTACGACGGGGTGGAGTGGCACGGAGCGGAGCAGGCCGCGCACGACGAGTCGAGGCGCGCGTGGATGGCATCGGAGCGCACCTGGCAGATCGAGGTGTTCGTGAAGAGGCACGTCTTCGGCCACCACCAGGAAGCGGAGCAACGGCTGCGCCGCACCGCGGCGGCAGCTCGCGCGAGGCTCGAGCGGCGTCGTACGTTCACGTGAACCGCAACATCACGCCGACTCGGCCCACCCCCTGCAACATCACGCCGACTCGGCGTCAGGCCGGGGCGCGGCGCCGGTTGCGGACCTCGGAGCCCAGGACCAGCAGGATCGAGACGACGAACATCAGGGTGCCGACGACGTTGACCTGCATCGGGACGCCGACCCGCTCCTGGCCGTAGACGTACATCGGGAAGGTCGTGGTGTTGCCGGAGTTGAGGTTGGTGACGATGAAGTCGTCGAAGGACAGCGAGAAGCTGAGCAGAGCGGCGCCGAGGATGCCGGGCAGCACCAGGGGGAACGTGACGCGCCAGAACGTCTGGCCCGGTGTCGCGTAGAGGTCCATGGCAGCCTGCTCGAGGTCGTCGTCCATGCCCGCCAAGCGGGCTCGGACGGTGACGACGACGAAGGACAGGCAGAACATCACGTGGGCGATCAGGATCGTCCAGAAGCCCAGCTGGCCGGCGAAGCCCGACGCCACGAAGAGCGCCAGCAGCGACGAGCCGAGCACGATCTCGGGCGCGGCCATCGGCAGGAAGATCAGCAGGTTGGACGCCGAGCGGCCGGCGAAGTCGTGCCGCACCAGGGCGAACGCCGCGAGGGTGCCGAGGACGGTCGCCACGAGGGTGGCGAGGAAGCCGATCTGGATGCTGGTCAGCAGCGAGCTGCACAGGTCGTCGGGGCCGCAGGGGTTGCGCCAGTTGTCGAGGGTGAAGCTGCCGAACTTGTAGACGTTGCGGCCGCCGGGGTCGTTGAAGCTCATGCCGACCACGACGAAGATCGGGATGAACGTGTAGACGAGCACGAGCAGTCCGAGCATCAGGACCAGGTGCTCACGGATCCACCTCACAGCAGCTCCTCCGTCCCTGCCCGGCGCACGTAGACCAGGACCATGGCCAGGATCAGCACCATCAGCAGCACCGACAGGGCCGAGGCGACCGGGTAGTTGTTGGCGTCGGTGAACTGCGCCTGGATCACGTTGCCGATGACCCGCTCGTTGGTGCTGCCGAGGAACTGCGCGTTGATGTAGTCACCGACCGCGGGGATGAACGTCAGCAGCGTCCCGGACACGACGCCCGGCAGCGACAGCGGCCAGGTGACCTTGAAGAACCCGACGAAGGGGTTGGCGTAGAGGTCGCTGGAGGCCTCGATCAGCCGGTGGTCGATCTTGTCGATGCTCGCGTAGAGCGGCAGGACCATGAACGGCAGGAAGTTGTAGGTCAGGCCCGCCACGACGGCGATCGGAGTCGCGAGCAGCCGGCCGTCGTCACCGAGGATCTGCAGCGTCTGCAGGGTGTTCACCACGAAACCGTCGTCAGCGAGGATCAGCTTCCACGACAGGGTGCGGACCAGGAAGCTGGTGAAGAACGGCGCGATGACGAGCACCAGCATGAGGTTCTTCCAGCGGCCGGCCTTGAACGCGATCGTGTAGGCCAGCACGTAGCCGAGCAGCAGGCAGAACAACGTGGCGATCGCGCCGTAGAGCAGCGAGCGGCCGAAGGGGCCGGCGTAGTCACGGACCACGTCGACGTAGTTGCTGAAGGCGTAGGTCATCTCGTAGCCGCGGAAGTCCGAGCCGCCCTGGTCGAACAGGCTGGTCGCGACCAGCGAGTAGAACGGGATGACGAAGAACAGCAGCAGCCACAGTGCGGCCGGGAACAGGAGCAGGTAGCCGATCTTGCCCTTGCGCCGGACGGTCTCGCTCACTGATCGTCTCGCTGGGCGCCGGCGGTCGCGTCCTGGGACTGGTCGAGGAGGAACGCGTACTCAGGTCGCCAGGACAGCTCGACCTTCTCCCCCACGGCGAACATCCGTCGCCGTCCGGTGTTCTGCTCGAAGACCTGGAGCTCCTGGCCCCAGGGCATGCGCACGAGGTACTGCGTGCTGACCCCCACGAAGCTGACGTCGGTGATCACGCCACCGGGGATGGTGTTGCCGGGGGCGTCGAGCTCCTCGCCCGGCTCCCCGAGCAGGACCTTCTCGGGACGGATGCCGACCCAGCCCTGGTCGCCGTCGACGTGGGTCCTCTCGGTCGGCACCGAGACCTGGATGCCGTGCATGTCGACGGTGGTGACGTCGGCGGCACGGGACACGACGGTGCCCGAGATCAGGTTGGACTGACCGAGGAAGTTGGCCACGAACGTCGAACGCGGGTTCTCGTAGAGCTCGGCCGGTGCACCCATCTGCTCGATGACCCCGGCATTCATCACCGCGACCGTGTCGGCCATGGTCATGGCCTCCTCCTGGTCGTGGGTGACGTGGATGAAGGTCTGCCGGACCTCGGTCTGGATCCGTTTGATCTCGATCTGCATCGCGCGCCGCAGCTTGAGGTCGAGGGCGCCGAGGGGCTCGTCGAGCAGCAGCACCTCGGGCTCGTTGATCAGGGCCCGCGCGAGCGCGACCCGCTGCTGCTGGCCGCCCGAGAGCTGGGCCGGCTTCTTGCGCGCCTGCGAGGTGAGCTCGACCAGCTCGAGCATCGCCTCGACCTTCTCCTTCACCTGCGCGGACTTGCGGCGGCGCAGCCCGAAGGCGACGTTCTCGAAGATGTCGAGGTGCGGGAAGAGCGCATAGCTCTGGAAGACGGTGTTGACCGGACGCCGGTAGGGTTTGGCGTAGGTGATGTCGTTGCCACCGAGCACGATCGACCCCGAGGTCGGTGTCTCGAGGCCCGCGACCATCCGCAGCGTGGTGGTCTTGCCGCACCCTGACGGCCCGAGCAGTGCGAAGAACGACCCCTTGGGCACGTCGAGGTCCAGGGCGTCGACCGCGGTGAACCCCCCACCGAAGGACTTGGTGAGCTGCGAGAGCCGCAGCCCGTCGTACGTCGGGTCGCTCGCGGCCTGTGCCGCGACGTCCTCAGCCAGCTGTGACATCGGCCCACTCCTTCTCGTACTGCGCGTTCTGCCGGTCGTCGAGCGGCATGAAGTCGAACGTGTTGGCGAGGAACTCCTCGTCGGGGAAGATCAGCGGGTTGTCGACCAGCGAGGGGTCGAGCTTCTCCATCTCCTCGCGGGCGCCGGCGACGGGGCAGATGTAGTTGACCCAGGCGGCGAGCTTGGCCGCGACCGCCGGGTCGTAGTAGTAGTCGATCCACTGCTGGGCGTTGGCCTGGTGCGTGGCCTGGTTGGGGATCATCATGTTGTCGCTCCAGAGCGACAGCCCCTCCTCGGGCACCACGAACTTGATGTCGGGGTTCTCGAACTGGGCCTGGATCACGTCGCCGGACCAGGCCTCGCAGGCGAGCACGTTGCCGCCCGAGAGCTCCTGCAGGTAGTTGTTGCCGGCGAAGCTGCGCAGCTGCCCGTCGGCGATCGCCTTGCGGAGCCGGTCGAGCGCGTTCTGCCACTCGTCCTCGGTGAAGTCGGTCGGGTCGGCCCCGACGACCTTGAGCATGAAGCCCATGGTGTCGCGCATCTCGGTGAGCAGGGTGATCTTGCCGGTGAGGTCTGAGCGGCTGATCAGCTCCTCGAAGCTGCCGACCTCACCCACCTCGGCGGCGTTGTAGGCGATGCCGGTCAGGCCGCTCTGCCAGGGCGCGTGGTAGGCGAGATCGGGGTCCCACTGCTTGTCGCGCAGCGAGTCGATGATGTTGGCGTGCAGGTTGGGCACCGCGGCCTTGTCCATCGGCTGGATCCAGCCGAGGCCGATCATCCGCGCCGCCATCCAGTCGGTCAGGACGATCATGTCGCGGTCGATCGGGTCGCAGGAGCCGAGCTGGTTCTTCACCTTGGCGTAGAACTCGGCGTTGTCGTTGACATCGACGTTGTAGTCGACCGTGATGCCCGTCTGCGCCTGGAACTCCGCCATCGTGGAGGTCGGCTGCTTGCGGGGGTCGATGTAGCCGGTCCAGTTGGAGATGACCATCGAGCGCTCCCGCGCCGACACATCGGCGGCACGGCACTTCATCGGGTCCTGGGCGGCCCCGTCCACGGAGAAGAAGGGCAGCTTGAGCGCGGCGAGGCTCACGCCGGCGAACGCGACCGCGCCACCGCCCTTGAGCATCCCCCGACGGGACAGGGTCGAGCGGCGTGCGAGTTCGTCAGGCGGCATACGACTTCCCTCTGTTGCGAGACCGATCCATCGGATCGTGTCATGCCGGTCGGGGCTCGACAAGGGATCCAGTCGATATGAAACCCGCTCGCAACGAAATCGATTGCGACCGACGCGCCGCCGAAACGTGCCCCCAGCCGGTCGACCGGCTAGTTTGACGCCCATGACGAGGAAGCAGGAGCGCGCCGGGATCACCCTCGACGAGGTCTCCAAGGCCATCATCGAAGAGCTCCAGGCCGACGGGCGTCGCTCCTACGCCGCGATCGGCAAGGTGGTCGGCCTCTCCGAAGCAGCGGTGCGCCAGCGCGTGCAGCGCCTCATCGAGAGCGGCGTGATGCAGATCGTGGCCGTCACGGATCCCCTCCAGCTCGGCTTCGCCCGCCAGGCGATGATCGGCGTCAACGTCGACGGGCCGCTGGAGTCGGTGGGCGACGCACTGGCGGACCTCGAGGAGGTCGACTACGTGGTGATCACCGCCGGCCGCTACGACCTGCTCGTCGAGGTCGTGGCCGAGACCGACGACCACCTGCTGGAGCTGATCTCCGGCAAGATCCGCGAGGTCGAGGGCGTCGTGTCGACCGAGACGTTCATGTACCTCAAGCTGCGCAAGCAGACCTACTCGTGGGGCGTGCGCTGAGCACGTACGCCGACCTGTCGCTGTGGCACGCCACTGCGGGCGACCGGTGGTCACCGCGGGCGGCGCTGGACGGCGACACCGACTGCGACGTGGTCGTGGTCGGTGCGGGGTTCACGGGGCTGTGGACCGCCTACTACCTCGCCGAGGCGGACCCGTCGCTGCGCATCGTGGTGATCGAGGCCGAGACCGCCGGCTTCGGGGCGTCGGGCCGCAACGGGGGCTGGTGCTCCGCGCTCTTCCCCGCGTCGCTCCCGAGCCTGGCCGGGCTGGCCGGTCGTGACGCCGCGCTGGCCCAGCACCGCGAGATGCGCGCGACCGTGGACGAGGTGGTCCGCGTGGCCGCCGCCGAGGGGATCGAGGCCGACATCGCCCAGGGCGGCACGATCACGCTGGCTCGCTCGCGACCCCAGTGGCAGCGCGCGCAGCAGGAGGTCGCGTCCGCACGCACCTGGGGCCGCGACGGGACCGACGTACGGCTGATGGGGCGGGGTGAGACGCACGAGCGGCTGCGGGCTACCCGCACGCGGGGCGCTTCCTTCACCCCCGACTGTGCGGCGATCCACCCCGCCAAGCTGGTGCGCGGGCTGGCAGTGGCCGTGGAGCGGCGCGGGGTGCGCATCGTCGAGCAGACCCGGGTCACCTCGATCGTGCCCGGCCGTGCGGTGACCACGCACGGAGTCGTGCGGGCCGAGCACGTCATCCGGGCCACCGAGGGCTTCACGCCCGGCCTGCCGGGCGTGCGTCGGGCGGTGGCGCCGGTCTACTCGCTGATGATCGCGACCGAGCCGCTCCCCGACGCGGTCTGGGACGAGATCGGGCTGCGCGAGCGCGAGACCTTCAGCGACCACCGACACCTGATCATCTACGGACAGCGCACCGCCGACGGCCGCCTGGCCTTCGGCGGCCGCGGCGCGCCCTACCACTGGGGCTCGCGCGTGCGTCCGGACTTCGACCGCGACGCACGCGTGCACGCCGGGCTCTGGACGACCCTGCTCGACCTCTTCCCGGTGCTGGCCGGCTCGAAGGTCACGCACGCCTGGGGCGGACCGCTGGGCATCCCCCGCGACTGGTGCGCCTCGGTCGGCCTCGACCGCACCACGGGGCTCGGGTGGGCCGGTGGCTACGTGGGTGACGGCGTCGGCACCACCAACCTCGCCGGCCGCACGCTGCGTGACCTGGTCCTGCGCCGCGACACCGAGCTGTCGCGGCTGCCGTGGGTCGGCCACGCGTCACGTCCGTGGGAGCCGGAGCCCCTGCGCTGGCTGGGCATCAACGTCGGGCTGCGCGCGATGACCCTCGCGGACGCCGAGGAGTCACTGACCCGTCGGCAGAGCCTGGCCGCTCGGGTCGTCGCGCCGCTGCTGGGCTGAGGCCGCCCGCCCGGCCGACGGATGGTCTCGACGCCTCGGTGGGCGGTCAGAGCAGCCCGTTGGCGCTGGTGCGCGCCGGGCGGGTGGTGCCGCGCAGCCACACCGCGAAGAAGTCGGCGAGGTCGCGACCGGTGACCTGCTCGGCCAGGACCTCGAAGTCCTCGGTCGAGGCGTTGCCGCCGGCGTGCTGGTCGACCCACCGGCGCAGCAGGGCCCAGAAGTCGCGCTCGCCGACCACGCCGCGCAGTGCCTGCAGGAGCATGGCGCCGCGCACGTAGACCGCGTGGTCGAAGAGCCGCTCGACCCCGGGGTCGTCGAGACGGACCTGCCAGAAGTCGGCGTCACCGTGGTGCTCGTCGTACTGCTGCTGGAGCCAGCGGGCGCCGTCGATCCGGCCACGGGTCTCGCCGTAGCGGACCTCCATGAAGGTGGCCGCCCCCTCGTTGAGCCAGATGTCGTGCCAGCTGTCGACCGACACCGAGTCGCCGAACCACTGGTGGGCGAGCTCGTGCACCACGACCGGGCCGGAGCCGGGCGCGAGGACGGGATAGACCGGCCGGGTCTGGTTCTCCAGGGCGAAGGGCGTGGTCAGGCTGGTGGTCACTCCCCCGGTCGAGCCGAAGGGATAGGGGCCGAGCTGGGTCTGCAGCCAGGACGTGAGCCGCGCGGAGTGCCGCATCAAGCGCTGCGAGCGCCGGAAGTCGGCGGCGGGGATGGCGCGCGAGACCGCGGTGACCCACGGCAGGCCGCGGTGCGTGCCGCGCTCGACCTCGAAGGGCCCGGCGGCGAAGTAGGCGAGGTAGGGCGCCATCGGCTCGACCGATCGCCACCTCGTCGTGGCGAAGGCACCGGTGACCTCACGGCCGACGCGCTGACCACCCGCGACGACCACCTTGCCGCGCGGCACGCTGATCGAGATGTCCATCAGGGCCTTGTCGCGGGGGTGGTCGTTGGCCGGGAACCACCAGGTCGCCATGTGGGGCTGGTTGACCGCGATCACCTCGGTGCTGCTGGCGACCCAGTTGGACTCCCCCTCCCAGGCGATGTCCCCCGGGTGACCGAGGTAGCGCACCACGACGTCGAACGTCCGGCCCGCGGCCAGCGGCCGCACCGGGGTGATCCGCAGCTCGTGCGGGTCGGGCCGCTCGTAGGCGGCCGCCTGACCGTCGACGGTGACGCCCGTGACCGGCAGCAGCAGGTCGAGGTTGAACGTCGTCAGCGGCTCGGTGGCGGTGATCGTGAGGCGTGTCCACCCGCTCAGCCGACGCGACCGGAAGCGGTAGGTGTCGTGGATCTCGTAGCGCTGGACGTCGATCCCGCCGTTGCCGTCGAGGGGGAAGTAGTCGTCGCCGATGCCGTCGGATCCCGACCGCGCGACCGTGTCGGACCGGTCCGGCCCCCCTGCGGGGCGACCGTCGGCCGACGGCGCCAGCGTGAGCACCAGAGCCACGGCGGCGAACGCCGCTGCTGCTGGCTTCATGCGGCTCAACCTAGTCCAGCGCGCGCCCGCACCGGGGTCCGCAACGCGGGGCAGCACGGTCCCCGACGACGTCGTCGCAAAATCGGTTGCACCTCCACCACGGGCGGCCCCACCCTGGAGCCAGCCATCGGTGCCTGCCGGTGCCCGACGACGAGGAGCGTGACATGTCGACGACTGTCCTTGGCCTGACCTCAGACCACCTCTCCTCCTCGCACTGGAGCACCCTTGTCATCCCAGCTCTCGTCGTCCCCGGACGACGCCCCTGATCCGTCCTTCACCTTCGACTTCACCGCCTACGACGACCTCGACGACCCCGCCCAGCGCTGGTCGACCTGGCTCTCCGTCGAGCCGCTCTGCCGCGGCCCGGAGCCCCGTCCCCCCTGGGTGGTGACCTCGCAGGGCGCCATCGACACCGACCTCGGCATCCTCAAGACCGGCAAGGAGGGCGACGTCTTCCTCCTGGAGCGGGCCGACCCCCTCGACCCGGAGCGGTCGGTCGTCATGGCCGCCAAGCGCTACCGCGGCGAGGAGCACCGCTCCTTCCACCGCTCGAGCACCTACACCGAGGGCCGCAAGATGCGGAACACCCGCGACGCGCGCGCCCTGGCCAAGAAGTCGGCGCACGGCCGGGCGGTCGCCGCCGGCCAGTGGGCCTGGGCGGAGTGGCAGGCGCTCGTGCGCCTCCACGAGATCGGCGTCCCGGTGCCCTACCCCGTCCAGATCGACGGGACCGAGATCCTCATGGAGTGGGTCCAGGTCAACGGGGAGACGGCCCCGCGCCTCGCCCAGACCCGGCCCGACCGGGAGCGCCTGGAGTCCTACTGGGCACAGCTGGTCGACACCCTGACCATCCTGGTCCAGCACGGGATCGTCCACGGAGACCTCTCGCCCTACAACATCTTGGCGGCGGGCGACCGGCTCGTGGTCATCGACCTCCCGCAGGTCGTCGACCTGGTCGCCAACCCCGCCGGGATGGACTTCCTGCTGCGCGACTGCACCAACGTGGCCACCTGGTTCCGCTCGCGGGGGCTCGAGGTCGACGAGCAGGAGCTCTTCGGGGAGCTGATGGCGCGGGCCTTCTGAGTCGTTCACGGGGTCGACTAGGTTCGGCCCCGTGAACCGCACCCGGGGCCGTGGCGTCCGCATCGAGACCCTCGAGGACTTCGACCGACGGATCGCCCGTGGCGCCCATCGGTTGTCGGGATGGCGTCTCTACGGCGTCGACCTGAGCTCGCGCTCCCAGCAGCTGGCGACGTGCCGTGTCTCCGGGGCGACCTTCCTCGGGTGCACCTTCGCCGAGGGCGACAGCGAGCGGGTCGAGGAAGCGGGCGGTCTGGTGCTGCCCGCGATCGGCCACGTGCCGGTCGACGTCTACCGGTCACGGCTCTACGCGGTGGACGACCTCTACGACACGGCGTCCTACGCCGACTCGCTGGACGCCCGGGCCTATGCCTGGTCGCAGCACGGCGAGGGCGAGGACGACACGCTCGCCCGGGCGCTGCACGACCACGCGATCGACCAGGCACTGGCGACGTGGACCCACGGTCGCCGCCTGGTCGGCGTCATGGGCGGGCATGCGCTCACCCGCGACCAGCCCGCCTACGCCGACGCGGTGCGCCTCGGTGCCGGTCTGGGCGTCCACCACGTGGTCGCGACCGGCGGCGGCCCGGGGGCGATGGAGGCGGCCAACCTGGGCGCCCGCCTCGCCGGCCGCGACCCCGGGGCCCTCGACGCTGCACTCGCGCTGCTGGCGGCCGTGCCGTCGTACCACCCCTCGGTGGAGGCGTGGGTGGGGTCGGCGCGTGCGGTGCTCTCGGACTTCCCCGAGGGCAGGGAGGGGCTCAGCATCCCGACCTGGCACTACGGGCACGAGCCGGCCAACCTGTTCGCGACGGCGATCGCGAAGTACTTCCGCAACTCCACGCGCGAGGCGATCCTGCTGGAGGTGTGCGACGCCGGCATCGTCTTCCTGCCGGGGGCAGGGGGGACGGTGCAGGAGATCTTCCAGGACGCCTGTGAGAACTACTACGCCGACGAGTCGTCCGTGGCGCCGATGGTGCTGGTCGGACGCGAGCACTGGACCGAGACCGTGCCCGCGTGGCCCCTGCTCCAGGCGCTGGCTCGCGGTCGCGCGATGGAACAGCACGTGCACCTCGTCGACACCGTCGAGGAGGCCGTCGCGCTGGTCGACGCCGGCTGACGCGTCAGCCGGCGAGACGTGCGGGTGCGGCCCGGACGGCGATCACGTCGCGGTAGTGATCGACCAGCGCCTCGTTGACCGACTGCCACGACCGGTCACGCACGCTGCGCCGGGCGGCGAGGCCCATCGTGCGACGGGTGAGCTTGTGGCCGACCAGGCCGTCGACGTACGACGCGAGGTCGGCGCCGTCGCCCGGCTCGTAGAGGTGCCCGGCCACGCCGTCGGTGACGACGTCGATCGGACCGCCGGAGCGCGGCGCGACGACCGGCACCCCGGAGGCGAGCGCCTCCTGCGCGGACTGGCAGTAGGTCTCGTGGCGTCCGGTGTGCACGAAGACGTCCAGCGAGGCGTAGGCGCGGCTGAGGTCGTCGCCGTGGAGGACCCCGAGGAAGGTGGCACCGGGGAGCAGGCTGCGCAGCCGCTGCTCCTCCGGGCCACCTCCGACGACCACCAGCGCGTAGCGGGGGTCGTCCGCCAGGTGGCTCAGGAGGTGGAGCTCCTTCTCAGGCGCCAGACGACCGACGTAGCCGACGAGCAGTCGGCCGTCGGGGGCGAGCTGTCGACGCAGGTCGGCGGAGCGCCACACCGGGTGGAACGCCTGGAGGTCGACGCCCCGCGGCCACAGGGCGGTCCCCGGGATCGCGAGGTCGCGCAGCTGCGCGAGGCTGGCCGAGGAGGGCGCCAGGGTGCGGTCGACCTTGGTGTGGATGCGGCGCGTCAGCGACGCCATCGCCCGGCCGCCGCCGGGCACGTCGTAGCGCTCGGCGAAGCCGACGAGGTCGGTCTGGTAGATCGCGACCGTCGGGATCCCCAGGCTCTGGGCGGCCTTCGCCGCCTGGTAGCCCAACGTCGCCGGCGAGGCGATGTGCACGACGTCGGGCGCGAAGCGCTCCATGATCGAGCGCAGCCGGCGCCGGGTCTCGAGCCCGATGCGGAAGTCGGGGTAGAGCGGCAGGTTGGCGCCACGGGCGTGCAGCACCGGGAAGCCGGCGTACGACGACGGGCCGGTCGGCGCGACCAGCGCGGCATCGTGCCCGGTCGCGGCGAGGTGCTCGAGCACCCGGCGCACGGAGTTGGTGACCCCGTTGACCTGGGGCAGGAACGACTCGGCGACGACGAGGACGCGGAGGCGGTCGGTGGGGGCGGTGGTCCTGGGCAGCTCGATCAGGTCGGCCATGACCGTGACGCTAGGAGCGCCGCAGCAACGCCCGCCGATCGCTGCGTGGCCGGTGCGTGAACGTCGTGGGACGGGCGGAGGCCGCGCCGAGGTGCCCGGCGAGAAGAATTTCTCCCGATCCTGCAACCGGTCGACCTGCTGGGCACGAAGTACTGGTCATGGACGGAGGGCAGAGCATCGGGGCTCGGTTGGCGCGACGCGACGAGCTGGCGCTCGAGGACGCCTACTCGACCTACGGCCCGGGACTCCTGGCCTACCTGCGCCGCTACGTGGGACCCGACGAGGCGGAGGACGTGCTGCAGAAGACGTTCCTCGACGCCTGGAAGGGGGCGGGGCGCTACGAGCCCGGGCAGCGCTTCAGTGCCTGGCTCTTCACCATCGCCCACCGCCGGGCCGTCGACAGCCTGCGGCAACGACGTCACCCCGTGGTCGACGTCGAGACCGTGCGTGACCTGGTCGGCGAGGACGGCCGGGAGACGATGCAGCGCTTCGCGGACGCCGCCGAGGTGCGCGCCGCGCTGGTCCGGCTCCCCGAGCACGAGCGGGAGGTGCTCGAGCTGGCCTACTACGCCGACCTGACCCAGCGCGAGATCGCGGCCCGTCTCGAGGTGCCGCTCGGCACCGTCAAGGCTCGGGCCGCTCGTGGGACCCGGCACCTGGAGGACCTGCTCCGGAGGGAACGAGACGAAGGAGGCATGCCATGAACAGCTCGCACCGACCCGAGCAGCACCCCGACCTCTTCGCCCTGGTCAAGGGTGAGCTCTCCAACGACGCGGTCCTCGCTGCCGGTGACCACCTGGAGGGATGCGCCCCGTGCCGCGAGGAGCTCGTCGACACCCTTGTCGGTCATGCGCTGCTGGCGCGCGCCGTGCACACGATGAGCAGCACCCCACCCGTCACCGACCCCTGGGACGCACGGGACCTGCCGGCGCTCGCAGCGCCCGTCCGCCGCGGCCGAGGCTTCCTCCTGGCCGCCGCGGCCACGGTGGCCGTCGGCGCCGTGGCCGTCGGTGCCCTGACGCTCGGAAGCGGGGATGACCCCCAGCAGGCGCCGCCGGTCGCCGCACCGGCGCAGGTCATCACCCTCGACGCGGTCGAGGGGACGGCCACCGGCGAGGTCACGATGGTGCGCGACGACCGCGGCACCCTGATGACGATCAGCGCACCCGACCTGCCGGGGACCGACGCCCGCCACTTCTACCAGGCCTGGTTGCTCGACCCGGCCACCAACAAGATGCTGTCGCTCGGACTGGTGTCCGGGGACGGCACCACCTTCCGCGTCGACGACGAGCTGCTGGCGGCGTACGGCGCCGTCGACGTGAGCCTCGAGGCCGACGACGGCGACCCGCAGCACTCGGTCACGTCGGTCCTGCGCGGCTCCTACGAGCCCACTGTCTGAGCCGCACCCGCGGCTCGTGTCCACCGCACCACCAAGGAGAGGGAAACCATGAAGAAGCTCCACCGCACCACCGCCGGCCTCGTGGCCGCTCTCGCCGCATCGGCCACCGCGCTGACCGCTCTGCCTGCGGAGGCTGCTCAGGGCAACCGCAGCGTGGCGAAGGTCCTGGCTGCCGACGGCAACCGCTTCGACCGCAACTGGGGTGACTTCGACATCACCGAGAAGGCGGTCCTGGCCGTGCTGGAGGCCAAGCCGGACAGCGCGGTCACGCTGCTGACGCAGGGCTCGAAGCGGGCGACGGTCTTCGTGCCCACGGACAACGCCTTCCGCCTGCTCGTGGGCGACCTGACCGGCACGAAGCCGGGCACGGAGGCCAAGACCTTCGACGCCGTCGCGGGTCTGGGCATCGACACCGTGGAGGCCGTGCTGCTCTACCACGTGGTCGCCGGCAGGACGCTGGTCTCGGAGAAGGTCGTCGGCGCTGACGGCTCCTACGTGCGCACCGCCGCGGGGACCACCTTCAAGGTCGTCGTCAACCACGAGGGCGTGGTGAAGATCCAGGACAAGGACCGCAACGACGAGAACGCCGAGGCGATCCCGCGCCTGCTCGACCTCAACCGGGGCAACAAGCAGGTCGCCCACGGCATCGACCGGGTGCTGCGTCCCGTCGACCTCTGACGCGACCTCCCCTGACGGCGGCGGCGGCCCTCTCCCCCAGCGGGTCGCCGCCGCTCACGCGTCTGCGGGCCTCGACGAGGTCAGCGCAGCGGCACGACGTAGGACAGCTCCTGGCCGAAGACGGAGAAGCCGGCCCGGCGCAGGATCGGTCCGGAGGTCTGGACGCGCCCCTTGACCAGGCCCATCGTGAGACCGTGCTCGCGGGCGTAGTCGAGGCGCGCGGACAGCAGCGCGCGATAGACACCGTGGCCGCGGGCCTCCTCCAGGACCGAGCCGCCCCACAGGCGGGCGACGTGCTCGCCCACGGCGAGGCCGGCCGCGCCGACCGGGCGACCGTCGAGGTAGGCGACCAGGCAGCCGCCCTCCCCGGCGGGCACGGTCGTGGCCGCCGTGCGCGCCGCTGACGCGAGCTCCTCGTCCGGAGGCATCTCGTCCCCGAAGACCCTGGTCTGCACGAGCTGGGCGTCGCGCTCGGTGGCGACGTCGGTGTTCCACCGGAGCTCCAGGTCGGTCGGGACGTCCAGGTCGACCGCGGGGCCGGTGAGGTCCAGGGCGAGCACGTCGAGCGTCTCGTCGACGACTCCCCCGAGCCCGACCACGGCGTCCTCCAGGCCCTCGGGCGAGCCGAGCCGGACCCACCAGAGCAGCTCGTCGACGTCGTGCTCGCGAGCGCGCTCCATCACCTCACCGACCGCTTCATCGAGCGGGCGACGCGGCTCGAGGCGCAGCAAGGCCAGCGGCTGGGTGAACCACTCCGGGTAGCGCACCAGCAGCAGCTCGTCGGTCTCGACCGTCGTCGCCGACTCCGGCACCCAGGTCCAGGCCGCGCACGCGGCGGCCACGTCCTCGGGGGTCAGGCGGGACTCCATCTGCTCACGCTCGCACGCGGGGTCGACCACTTCCCGCGGCGACACGCCTCAGGCCTCGGTCGCCGCCAGCTGCCCGCAGGCACCGTCGATCTCGCGGCCGCGGGTGTCGCGGACCGTGGTGGGCACACCCTTGGCCTCGAGCCGACGGACGAACTCACGCTCGTCGGCGGGGTCGGACGCGGTCCACTTGGAGCCGGGCGTCGGGTTGAGCGGGATCAGGTTGACGTGGACCCAGCCCCAGTCGCCGTAGGAGCGCAGGACGTCGCCGAGCAGGTCGGCGCGGTGGGCCTGGTCGTTGATGCCGCGCATCATGGCGTATTCGATGGAGACGCGGCGCTTGGTGACCCGCGCGTAGTTCCACGCGGCCTCGACCGTCTCGGCGACCGAGTAGCGGGTGTTGATCGGGACCAGCTCGTTGCGCAGCTCGTCGTCGGGCGCGTGGAGGCTGAGCGCGAGCGTGACCGGGATGCCCTCCTCGGTCAGCTGGTTGATCCGCGGCACGAGGCCGACGGTCGAGACCGTGATGCCGCGCGCCGACATGCCGAGGCCGTCGGGTGAGGGGTCGACGAGGCGGCGTACGGCGCCGATGACGGCCTTGTAGTTGGCCAGCGGCTCGCCCATGCCCATGAAGACCACGTTGGAGACGCGCCCGGGCCCGCCGGGGACCTCGCCGCGCGCCATCGACCGGGCGCCGGCGACGACCTGCTCGACGATCTCGGCGGTCGACATGTTGCGCTGCAGACCGCCCTGACCGGTGGCGCAGAAGGGGCAGGCCATGCCGCAACCGGCCTGGCTGGAGACGCAGACGGTGGCCCGGTCGGGGTAGCGCATCAGGACCGACTCCACGAGCGCGCCGTCGAAGAGCTTCCACAGCGTCTTGCGCGTGGTGCCCTTGTCGGCCTCCATCGTGCGCAGCGGCGTCATCAGGTTCGGCAGCAGGGCCGCGACCAGGTCGGCACGCTGGCCGGCGGGCAGGTCCGTCATCTGCTCGGGGTCGTCGACGAGACGGCCGAAGTAGTGCGTGGAGAGCTGCTTGGCACGGAAGCCGGGCAGGCCCTGCTCCTCGAGGAGCGCCTTGCGCTCGGGCGAGGTGAGGTCGGCGAGGTGCCGCGGGGGCTTCTTGCGGCCACGCGGCTCGTCGAAGACGAGGGGAAGGGTCTTGATCGGCTCTGACATCAGACCCATTGTCCCACTCCCGGGGCGGACGTCGCGAAACGACGACCGCCCCGCTCGTGGAGGGGTGGCCGATCAGCTGAGAGGCACCACGTCGGCCGCGCCGAGACGGGCCGCGTCGGCGGTCTCGTCGTCGGGCATCTGCTGGCTCTCCCGCTCGGCCTCGACCCGGGCGCGGTAGTGCTCGATCTCCAACGCCCGCTGCTCCGCGCTCCAGCCGAGCACGTCGCCGACCAGCTCCGCGACCTCCGCGGCGGCACCGACCCCGCGGTCGAACGTCTCGATCGAGATGCGGGTGCGACGGGTGAGCACGTCGTCGAGGTGTCGTGCACCCTCGTGGCTGGCGGCGTAGACCGCCTCCACCCGCAGGTAGTCGGCCGCACCGGTGAGCGGCTCCCCCAGCGACGGGTCGTCCTCGACGAGCGCGAGCAGCTCGTGCACCAGCGAGCCGTAGCGGTCGAGCAGGTGCTCGATCCACACGTCGTGCAGGCCCGCCTGGCGCGCGAGGAGGTGCCGGTTGTTCCACAGGGCGTGGTAGCCCTCGGCCCCGAGCAGCGGGACGTCCTGGGTGACCGAGTCCGGCACTCGCCGGTCGAGGTGGGTGTCGAGCCCGTAGACCGCCTCGTCGACGGCGTCCTTGGCCATGACCCGGTACGTCGTGTACTTGCCGCCGGCGACGACCACCAGGCCCGGCGCGGGGTGACCGACCGCGTGCTCGCGGGAGAGCTTGGAGGTGGCGTCGGACTCCCCCTCCAGCAGCGGTCGGAGCCCGGCGTAGACCCCGACGACGTCCTCGCGTGTCAGGGGGACCTCGAGCACCCTGTTGACGTGCTCGAGGAGGTAGTCGATGTCGGCCTGGCTGGCCGCCGGGTGCGACTTGTCGAGGTCCCAGTCGGTGTCAGTGGTGCCGATGATCCAGTGACGACCCCACGGGATCACGAACAGCACGGACTTCTCCGTGCGCAGGATGAGCCCCACCTCGGAGCGGATCCGGTCCTTGGGGACGACGAGGTGGACGCCCTTGCTGGCCCGCACGCTGAACTGGCCTCGCTGTCCCCCGAGCGACTGGGTCTCGTCGGTCCAGACGCCGGTGGCGTTGACGACCTGGCGCGCCCGGATGTCGAAGGTCGTGTCGCTCTCCAGGTCGCGCACCCGCGCCCCGGTCACCCGCTCGCCCTCGCGCAGCAGCTCGACGACGCGCACGCGTGAGGCGACATGCGCGCCGTAGGCGGCGGCCGTCCGCGCCAGGAACATCGTGTGCCGGGCGTCGTCGACCTGGGCGTCGTAGTAGTGCAGGGCACCGACCAGCGCGTCCTTGCGCAGCGACGGAGCCAGGCGGCGTGCGCCCTTGCGGGTCAGGTGCTTGTGCAACGGCACCCCGGCCCGACCCGAGAGTCGCGACATGGCGTCGTAGAGCGCCACCCCCGACCCGGCGTAGATCCTCTCCCACCCGCGGTGCTGGAGCGGGTAGAGGAACGCGACCGGCTTGACCAGGTGCGGTGCCAGGTGCTGGATCAGCAGGCCTCGCTCCTTGAGCGCCTCGGCGACCAGCCCGAAGTCGAGCATCTCGAGGTAGCGCAGCCCGCCGTGGATCAGCTTGCTGGACCGGCTCGACGTGCCGGAGGCGAAGTCGCGCGCCTCCACCAGCCCCACGGAGAGCCCGCGCGTCGCCGCGTCGAGCGCGGACCCGGCACCGACGACCCCGGCACCGATGACCAGGATGTCGAGCTCGTCCTCGGCCAGCCGGCGCAGGGACTCCTCACGGGACGCGGGTGACAGGGCGACGGATCTCATGGGTGGCCTCTCCGTGGGGGATGCTGCGACGGACGTGCTTCAGGTGTAGCAGTCGATCGAAGGCGTCACTCGACGTCGACCCAGTCAAGCGTGCGCTCGACCGCCTTCTTCCACTGGGCATAACCCGTCGAGCGCTGCTCGTCATCCCACTGTGGCGACCATCTCCTGCCCTCGTTCCAGTTCTTGCGCAGCTCGTCGGTGTTGGCCCAGAAGCCGACCGCCAGCCCAGCGGCGTACGCCGCTCCCAGGCAGGTGGTCTCGGCGACCATCGGCCGGCTCACCTCGACACCGAGGACGTCGGCCTGGATCTGCATGCACAGCTCGTTGGCGGTCACGCCGCCGTCGACCTTGAGGACCTCGAGCTTGACGCCGGAGTCCTGCTCCATCGCCTCGGCGACGTCGCGCGACTGGTAGCAGATGGCCTCCAGCGTGGCCCGTGCGACGTGGGCGTTGGTGTTGAAGCGCGACAGCCCGACGATGGCGCCACGGGCATCGGAACGCCAGTAGGGCGCGAACAGCCCGGAGAAGGCGGGCACGAAGTAGACCCCACCGTTGTCGTCGACCTGACGCGCCAGCGACTCGCTCTGGGAGGCCCCGGAGATGATGCCGAGCTGGTCGCGCAGCCACTGGACCGCCGAGCCCGTGACGGCGATGGAACCCTCGAGCGCGTAGACCGGCTTGTCGTCCCCGAAGCGGTAGCAGACCGTGGTGAGCAGGCCGTTGTCGGAGCGCACCAGCTCGGTGCCGGTGTTGAGCAGCATGAAGTTGCCGGTGCCGTAGGTGTTCTTGGCCTCGCCGGGCTCGAAGCACACCTGCCCCACGGTGGCGGCCTGCTGGTCCCCGAGGATGCCGGTGATCGGCACCTCTCCGCGGAACGGGCCGTTGGCGAGCGTCGTGCCGTAGCCGCCGGGCTCGCTGGAGGAGCGGATCTCGGGGAGCATCGCGCGAGGGATGTCGAAGAGCGCGAGCAGCTCGTCGTCCCACTCGCAGGTCTCGAGGTCCATCAGCATCGTGCGGCTCGCGTTGGTGACGTCGGTGACGTGCACCCCACCGTCGGTGCCACCGGTGAGGTTCCAGATCAGCCAGGAGTCGGTGGTGCCGAAGATCGCGTCGCCGGCCTCGGCGGCCTCGCGGACCCCGTCGACGTTCTCGAGGATCCACTGGATCTTGCCGCCGGCGAAGTAGGTCGCCGGCGGGAGCCCGGCCCGCTTGCGGATCAGGTCGCCGTGCCCGTCGCGCTCGAGCTTCGAGGCGATCTTGTCGGTGCGGGTGTCCTGCCAGACGATCGCGTTGTAGTAGGGCCGTCCGGTGGTGCGGTTCCACACGACGGTCGTCTCGCGCTGGTTTGTGATGCCGACCGCGGCGAGGTCCTTGCTGCTCAGGCCGGCCTTGCCGAGCGCGGTCTGGATCACCGAGCTCGTGCGCTCCCAGATCTCCACCGGGTTGTGCTCCACCCAGCCGGCCTTGGGCATGATCTGCTCGTGCTCGAGCTGGTGGCGGGCGACCTCCTCCCCGGCGTGGTCGAAGATCATGAAGCGGGTGCTGGTGGTGCCCTGGTCGACGGCTCCGACGTATTCAGCCATGGTCATCTCTCCTCGGTGCTTCGCTGCTGCATGGGCTTGTGGGTGCGTGCTGGGGCTTGCTCATCGGCGGCCGGCGGACTCGCGGTCGCGGCTCTGGACCGTCTCGGGCACGGGCTCGCCGACGGCTTCGTCCTCGCCCGGCTCCTCGGCGAGGTGGCGCTCGATGAGGACCTTGAACAGGCCCCCACCGACGAGGCCGCCGACGAGCGGCGCCACGATCGGCAGCCAGAAGTAGAGGCCCCCGTCCTGGTCGCGCCAAGCGCCGCCGTAGCCGGTGATGAACGAGGCCAGGCGCGGGCCGAAGTCGCGCGCGGGGTTGATGGCGTAGCCGGCGTTGGCGCCCCACGCCATGCCGATCGCCACGACCAGCAGGCCGACCACGACCGGCCCGAGGTTGGCCATGGGCGGGTTGTTCCACGCCGAGGTCAGCGCGAAGATCACGAACACCAGGATCGCGGTCCCCACGACCTGGTCGACGAACGCCGAGCTGAGGCTCACGTCGGCGACGCCGTTGCCGGGCAGCGTCGAGAAGATCCCCTGCGTGGCGATCGTGTGGCCGGGGTCGACGGCCGCGATCAGGTCGGAGTAGGACACCCGCACGATGAGGGCCGCGACGAACGCGCCCAGCGTCTGCGCCACGGCGTAGGGCAGGACCTTGCGCCAGGCGAAGCCCTGGAAGACCGCCAGGGCCAAGGTGACGGCGGGGTTGAGGTGGGCGCCGGAGAGGCGCGCGGCGACATAGACACCGAGGGTGACGCCCAGGCCCCAGGCCCAGGCGATCGAGTCGTGGTCACCCAGGCTGCCGTCGGCGCTGGTGCTGACCTGCGCCACCACCCCGACGCCGAAGAGGATGAGGATGAGGGTGCCGGCGAACTCCGCGCACAGCTCCCCGACGAGCGGGTTCTTCTGCTTCATGGTCGATGTCCTCCCGAGACATGCCGCCGGATGTGGCGACCGTCACAGCCTTGCCCGTAGGAGGCGGCTCAAACCGACCGGGGGCGAGACTCTCAGCCCTCGACCTCGACGAGGAACCACACGACCAGCGCGGCGACCCCCACGACGACGACCAACGTGGTGGACATCCCGATCAGCATGTAGCGGCCGAATCGTCGGGTGCGAGGCGCAGCCACCAGGCCGATCGGGACGCCCAGGGTCAGCAGCACGAAGGGGAACAGCTCCTCGGCGCGGCCGTAGTCGAACATCGCGCTGAGGATCGCCGCGAAGGCGCCCGGCACGAGGATCACGAAGGCCAGGCCCGTGAAGAACCCCGTCAGCGCGGTGAACGTCGGGTGGTCGCGGTGCCACCAGTCCGGCTGACGCTGCTCGGTCTCGGCCTGCTCGTCGGGCTCGGCACGCTCGTCCTGCTGCTCGGTGCTCATGCGGAGCCTTCCGTGAGTCCTTGGATGATGTAGGCGCAGGCGCCGGCCAGGACGATCGTGCTCAGCCCGGCGCCGATCATCAGCCCGACCGCCCACATCCGTGTCGCGCGGAAGAAGAGCATCGGCGCCGGCAGGAGCGTCGGCACGAGCACGCACAGGGCGAAGACCATCTCTCCGGTGATGCTGGTGTCGCTGCTGACCGTGGAGCCGATGATGATCAGCACCGCGACCAGCACGATCACGCCGCCGACCATCCCGAGCACCGCGCCGATCAGCACCTTCGACCACCCGGCCATGCCGGGCTGCTGCTGGTAGGGCGAGGGGGGCGGCGGGTAGGGCGGTCCGTAGCCAGGCGGTCCGTAGCCCGGCGGCGGGGTCGGCGGCTCGGTCATCGCCCCCACCTCCCGCGCCTCGTCGTCACCCCCCGAGAGTAGAACGCGGGGAGCCGGGATGGGGCGATCACCACACCCACCAGCCCAGCGCGATCCCGCCGACGCCTGCCGCGACCAGCGCGGCGAGGTAGACCAGCACGATCCGGGTGTCGCCGAGCTTGCACCTGCTGCGCAGCAGACCGGCCCGTCGGGCCCGCCAGTAGCCGACGAAGCCGAGCGTCGCGAACCCCACGACCGCCACCGGCCCGAGCAGCCACGCGAGCAGCGCGACGGTGGCATAGACGCACAGCCGCAGCGGGTCGTACGGCGCCGCGTCACCCGACTGCTCGCGGGGCGTGGTCTCGAGCCGCTGGGGCTCGACGACCCGCGGGTCGTGGCTCACGACCGCTGCCCCGTCGCCGTGGAGATCCGCGTGCGGCTCAACGGCATCCACGCCTGCACGGCACAGAACGGCGCGCACTGGTGGGCGCCCGAGTCCTCGTTGACCGTGGCGACGTGCACACAGCACTGCGTCAGCCGCTCCTCGATCATCGTGTCCATGTCCATGAACGGCTTGACCGTCACCCGCAGCACCCGCTCCCCCAGCATCCGGCGCAGCCGCTGGTGCTGGCCCGGCAGCCTGCTCGAGGCGAGCGCGGTCAGGGTGCCGATGCCGATGTCGCAGTTCTGGCAGATGTCGCGCCAGATCGTGCTCATCGAGGGGTGCGAGAGCGAGGACTGCTCGGAGAGCAGGTCGAGCAGGGAGCCCTTGACGACCTGCTTCATCGCATCAGGGATGGTGTCGTCGGCGATCCGGTTGGCCAGCAGGTCGGGCTCCAGGTCGAGCCACTGCTTGAGCCGGTCGTGGCCGATCAGCGCCGTGAGCGAGCTCCACGAGCCCGAGTCGTCGCGCATCAGGTAGCCCACCGAGCAGCAGTGCGGATGCGAGCACGGCAGCGCGGTCAGGTCGCGCCAGGTGACGACCCCGTTGGTCTGCTCCTCCAGCCGCGCCAGGACGCCGGTGTGGGTGAGCCGCTCGAGCGGGTCGATCGCCCCGGAGCGTCCGCTGCCGAAGACCGGCTGGATGGTCACGCCGCCGACGTAGGGCGTGTCGAGGGCGCGCTTGAGCACGAAGCCGATCTCGTCGTCGTTGACGCCCAGCGCCGCGGTCATCGTGAGCGTCGTGAAGATCCCGGCCGCGGAGAGCCGCTCGATCGCGCGGTCCTTGAAGCGCCGGATGTCGGCACCACGGTGGTAGGTGGACGCGTGCGCCGACTCCCCGTCGTACTGGAGATAGATCTCGACACGCTCGCGGTGCTGGGTCAGCAGGGCCAGCAGCACGTCGTCCTGCGCCACGAGCAGGCCGTTGGTGTTGATCAGGATCCGCACGACGGGTCGCGCGACCACGGCCTCGAGCAGCTCGGCGAGCTGCGGGTAGAGCGTCGGCTCCCCACCGGAGAGCATGAGCACGTCGATGCGGCCGTTCTCCCGGGCCAGACGGGCGTCGATCGAGGCGAGCACGGCCTCCAGCGGCGCGACCGATGCGAGCGCCGGCGACGACTCGGCGAAGCAGGTCGGGCACTTGAGGTTGCAGTGGTCGAGGAGGTCCTCGAGCAGGATGCAGGTGTGCTGGGTCTGCATCTCCGGGAGCCCGTCCTCGTAGGCCGAGGGCACCGGCTTGAAGTTGCCGCGCAGGTCGGGCTCGTGCACCTTGGTCGGCGCGGTCCACTCCTCGAGGTAGCGCAGGATCTCGGGCGACTCGTCGTACATCGTGCGGACCAGGCCGTGGTCGGGGCAGCCGCGCTCCAGCCAGATGCGGTCGTCGCGCTCGACCAGCCACCCGGAGAGACGGCGTACGTCGGCCAGAGGGCGGTCGGGCACCTCCTCGTGGCACAGGGGGCAGAAGGCGTTGACGTAGCGGTGGATGCGGTCCCCGCGCAGCGGCATGCCAGGACCCCGAGCGGCCGACCCTTTCGACGTCTGCTGGGTCATGCGGTGACCTGCTCTCGGGAGGCGGGGCGGAGCGCGTCACGGTAGCGACCGCGACGCACCTGGAGCGCGATCCGCGCCAGGACCAGCGGGATCGTCATGAGCAGGAAGAGCTGGGGGCGGGTGAGGCCCTCCCAGGCGACCTCGTTGCCGCGGACGAGCTCGACGAGGAAGCGGAAGACGCCGTAGGCGGCGACGTACCAGACGAAGGACTCCCCCGGCGGGAGCGAGCGGTGCCGCAGCCACAGCCACAGCACGAGGAACGCGGTGAGGTGGAAGGCGATCTCGTAGACGAACGACGGGTGCAGGCCGACGCCCGCGGGCGCACCCGTGCGCTCGGCCGCCGCGGCGTCGAGCGTGATGCCCCAACCGCCGGCGGTCGGGGTGCCCGGCGCCTCGGTGAGCAGGCAGCCGATGCGGCCGACGGCCATGCCCAGCGCGACGGCCGGCGCGAAGAGGTCACCGGTGCGGATCTTGTAGCCCACCGCGCGCTTGGCGACGTGCACGCCGAGCCAGGCGCCGACCAGCCCGCCGAGGATCGAGCGGTTGCCGTAGAGCCACTGCTCGGCGAACGACGCGTTGTCCCGCAGGTCGACGTGCTGGAGCCAGGTGCCCATCCGCATGAACACCGCGCCCCCCACGACCGCGCCGAGGATCACGAAGGCGAGCCGCTCGTCGGTCTGGCCACGACGGCGGGCCTCGAGGGTGAAGACGGCGCCGGCCACGATCACGCCGAGCAGGACGAAGAGCTCGTGGGTGGGCACGCCACCGAGGGTGGGATACATCGACTAGAAGGATCCGGGCAGGAAGAGCGACGCGCAGACCCCGGCACGCACCAGCAGCACGATGCCGACGATGATCGGCAGCGCCCGCAGCGGCTTGCCCGGAGACGCCTGGTCGCTCATGGGGCCCAATATGTCACCGGATCAGGCGTTGCGGCGCGCGATCGAGGTGTTGAGCGCGGTGGCGAAGCCGCACCAGAGCGGGTAGGGCGCCAGCGCGGTGCCCAGCGACGGGTCGACGTCGCCCACCCGCTTGACCAGCGCGGCCGAGTGGGCCGTGAGGACGGCGCACCAGGCGGCGGACAGCCAGGGTCGACGCACCCGCCAGAACAGGACGCTCCAGCCGGTGTTGAGCACCAGGTTGGTCGCGAGGGCCCGTCGCAGCGCGGCAGCCTGGTCGTGGCGCCCCTCCTGCTCGAGAAGGGTCAGCGCAGCGGCGCTGGTGAGGGCGATGTCGGCGTAGAGCGGGGTCCACACCAGGGGGTAGGCGATCGTCGGCGGGTCCCACGGCGGCTTCTCGAGCCGGAGGTACCAGTCGGTGTCCGGCGTCGTGGCGGCCGCACCGAGACCAGCGCTGGCGAAGGCGGCCGCGCCGGTGGCGGCGAGGGTGCGCAGGCCTCGGCGGCTGCGCAGCGTGCTCCAGGACGTCATGGGGCCAGCATGTCAGGGGTCACCACGAGGACGTCCGGCATCGCCAGGGCGGCCCAGCGGTCCAGGTCGGGCACGCTGCCGGTCAGCTCGGCGACGGTGAGGGTCCAGGCCGTGCCGTGCCCGACGAGCACGACGTCCTCTCCTGCGTGGACGTCGAGGATGCGACGGACCGCGGGGACCACACGGCCGCGACAGGCGCTCAGCGGTTCCCACCCGTCGTACGCCGAGGTGGTGGGGTGCTCGAAGGCTCGTCGTACGACGCCGGCGAAGTCGTCGATCCAGTCGGCCGTCTCGCGGCGGTGCTCCGCGAGGTCCTCGACGATGCCCACGTCGCCCTCGGTGAGGAGCTGGGCCGTGCCGACCGCCTTGGGCTCCGGGGAGCAGAACCACGCGGCGTCCTGAGGCAGCCGCCCCGACTCACGCAGCGCCCAGATGTCGTCGAACCCGGCCGGATCGAGCTCCCAGGCGGCCGGGATGCGGCCGCTCTCGGGCAGGGAGCGACCGTGCCGCACGAGGAAGAGGGTCACGTGAAGACGAGGTAGTGCAGGAGCAGCCAGATCGGCGCGACGGTGGCGAGCAGCGAGTCGAGCCGGTCCATCAGGCCGCCGTGGCCGGGGATGACCTGGCTCATGTCCTTGATGCCGAGGTCGCGCTTGATCACCGACTCGCACAGGTCGCCGAGCGTCGCCATGACCGCGGCGATGAGGCCCAGGCAGACCCCGATCCACCAGTCGGCCTCGAGCAGGTAGACGACCAGCACGATGCCGGCGCCGATCGTCGCCAGGATCGAGCCGATGAAGCCCTCCCAGGACTTCTTGGGCGAGATGACCGGCGCCATCGGGTGCCTGCCGAACAGGACGCCGCCGATGTAGCCGCCGGTGTCGGAGGCGATGGTGACGAGGATGAAGGTGATGATCGCCTTGACACCGTCGTCGTCGAGGCCCGCGGTGTTGCCGCGACCACCCTCGGAGAGCAGCAGGGCGACGAACGAGCCGAGGAAGGGCACGTAGACGAGGGTGAACACCGACGCCGTCGCGTTCTGCACGTAGCCGTCGATCCCCCGCTGCAGCAGCCAGAGCATGGTCACCAGCGCGGCGACGGCCGTGGCGGTCACCAGCGCCGGGGCACCCCAGTAGTAGGCGACGACGACCATCGCGACACCGCCCAGCATGAGCGGCTGCTCAGGCAGGTCGATGTCCTTGGCGAGCATGCCCTTGCGGAGCTCCCAGATCGCCACGACCACGGCGACGACCACGATCAGCATGAACGCGGTCTTCCAGAAGAACAGGGATGCCGCGATGGCACCGAGCAGCACGACCGCGGACGTGATCGCCGCCGGCAGGTCACGCCCGGCTCGGCCGTGGTCCTTGGTCGGCGGCGCCGTCGGTGAGGTCTCCGTCATCGGGGTGTGAGCTGTCGGGTCCTCAGACCTCGAGCAGCTCGGCTTCCTTGTTCTTGAGCATCTCGTCGATGGCGTCGGTGTGGGTCTTGGTGACCCCGTCGAGCTTCTTCTCGGCTCCGGTGACGTCGTCCTTGCCGACCTCGCCGTCCTTCTCGAGCTTCTCGAGGTTCTGCTTCGCCGTGCGGCGCAGGTTGCGGACCGCGACGCGCCCGTCCTCGGCCTTGGCGCGGGCGACCTTGATGTACTCCTTGCGGCGCTCCTCGGTGAGCTCGGGGAAGACGCAGCGCAGCACCTTGCCGTCGTTGGAGGGGTTGACGCCCAGGTCGGAGTCACGGATGGCGCGCTCGACGTTGCCCATCGCACCCTGGTCGTAGGGCGCGATCAGGATGACGCGGGCCTCCTGGGCGGTGAAGGACGCGAGCTGCTGCAGCGGGGTCGGCGAGCCGTAGTAGTCGACCACGATCTTGCTGAACATGCTCGGCGCGGCACGACCGGCACGGATCGCGGCGAACTCCTCGCGCGTCGACTCCACCGACTTGTCCATCTTGGTGTCGGCTTCCTTGAGGATCTCGTTGATCACGGTGCTTCCTTTGCCTTGGTCTGGTGCCGGTGCTCGGGGTCGGGCGGGTCAGTCCGCGCTGACCAGCGTGCCGATTCTGTCACCCTTCACGGCGCGGAGGATGTTGCCCTCGGGCTCCATGCCGAAGACGATCATCGGCATCTTGTTCTCCATGCAGAGGGCGAACGCGGTGGCGTCGGCCACCTTGAGGCCCTGCTGGAGGGCGTCGTTGAAGGTGATGTGCTCGAGCTTGGTGGCCGTCGGGTCGAGCTTGGGGTCGGCGGTGTAGACGCCGTCCACGCCGTTCTTGCCCATCAGGACCACCTCGCACTTGGTCTCGAGTGCTCGCTGGGCGGCGACGGTGTCGGTCGAGAAGAACGGCATGCCCATGCCGGCGCCGAAGATGACGACCCGGCCCTTCTCCATGTGCCGGATCGCCCGGCGCGGGATGTAGGGCTCGGCGACCTGGCCCATCGTGATGGCGGTCTGGACCCGGGTGTCGACGCCGAGCTTCTCGAGGAAGTCCTGGAGGGCCAGGCAGTTCATCACAATGCCGAGCATGCCCATGTAGTCGGCACGGACCCGGTCGATGCCACGCTGCTGGAGCTCGGCCCCTCGGAAGAAGTTGCCCCCGCCCGTGACGACCGCGATCTGGACACCGGCGCTGGACACCGAGGCGATCTCGCGGGCGATGGCCTGGACGACGTCGGGGTCGACGCCGACCTTGCCGCCACCGAAGACCTCTCCGGACAGCTTGAGGAGCACACGCTTGTAGCCGGTCATCGGGTCCTTCCGTCCTGCTGGCCGCCTTGCTGGCCGCCCTGCTGGGCGGTCGGAGCGAGGTTACCTGCCCGCGTGCCCTGCTCGCGCTACCCGGTCCGCACGAGACCCGCGCGCACGCGCGGTGGATCACACCGCGACGCCTGTGGTCTCGCCCTGGATCAGGCGATCGGCCAGGTGATGCGCGTGCGCCACGTCGCCGGCTCCGGCTCGTCCTCCGGGTTGCTCAGGTAGGTCTCCCACATGGTCGCGCCGAGCGAGATCCCCCGGTCGGCGCCAGACGACTCCATCTCCGCATACGTGCTCTCCAGGGTGTCGTAGGCACCGACATGGATCGCCTCGACCGCCTTCCCCTCCGGCAGGCAGCCGGGCACGACCGTGTCCGCCGCCACGACGGCCGTTGCCACCGGGAAGCCGGCCTCGACGTCGATCACGGCGCCCGGCGCGCCGTAGTACCTCCCGAAGGGTGGACCCACGGGTGTCACGCCCTGGGACTCCAGCACCGTCATCGTCTCCTGGAAGGCCCGTCCGAAGAACTCGGTCAGCTCGCTCATCGGCACCGACGCACGCACTCCTGCGGTCGGCTGCTCCACGACGTCGACCACGCAGATGTCTGTCATGCCTCGATCATCACCGCGGCGACGTGGGTCGGACAGGGCCGAAGGCCCTCAACCACCAGCAGCGCTGCCGTGGACGGCAGCGCTGCTGGAGGGGTCGTGCGAGGAGCGAGTGCTCAGGCGCCGACCTCGAAGCGGACGAACCGCTTCAGGGTGGTCCCGGCCTCGTCGAGGACCGTCTTGACCGACTTCTTGTTCTCGACGACCGACGGCTGCTCGAGCAGCACGACGTCCTTGAAGAAGCCGTTGAGCCGGCCCTCGGTGATCTTGGCGATCGCCTGCTCGGGCTTGCCCTCCTCACGCGAGGTCGCCTCGGCGATCTCACGCTCCTTGGCAACGACGTCCTCGGGGACCTCGTCACGGGTGAGGAACTGCGGACACATCGCGGCGACCTGCATCGCGGCAGCGCGCGCGGCGTCGGCGTCGCCGTCGTACTCGACGAGCACGCCGACGGCGGGCGGCAGGTCGGCTGCACGCTTGTGCATGTAGACGACCGTGGAGCCACCGAAGTAGGCGACGCGACCGAGCTCGATCTTCTCGCCGATGGAGACGGCCAGGTCGTTGACGACCTCGCCGACGGTCTTGCCATCGAGCTCGACGGCCTTGAGGGCCTCGGCGTCGGCCGCTTGGGCGGCGTCGGCCGCCTCGGCGATCTGCTGGGCCGCGGTGACGAACTGGTCGCCCTTGGCGACGAAGTCGGTCTCGCAGTTGAGCTCGACCAGGGCACCACCGGAGGTGGCGACCAGGCCGGCGGAGGCCTCGCGCTCGGCGGCGCGCTCGGCCATCTTCTTGCCGCCCTTGATCCGCAGGATCTCGACGGCCTTGTCGAAGTCGCCGTCGGCCTCGGTGAGCGCCTTCTTGCAGTCCATCATGCCGGCGCCCGAAGTCTCGCGGAGCTTCTTGACGTCAGCGGCGGTGATGTTCGCCATGGGTGTGTGTCTCCCTCAGGGGTCTGGTGGGTCGAGAGGTCGTGACCGGCGCGGGGGGGGGGGG